>CAZDGF010000033.1:0-41320 GCA_964505065.1 uncultured Chitinophaga sp. | reverse complement strand
CTGCAAATATAATAACTTTTTTTAATTTATGAATGTTTACGGATATACAGTTTAAAATATTTTAATATTAAAAGATAATTCAAGCATTGTTATTATTTTTGCCATCATGATACAACGCATTCAAAACCTTTTTTTAGCAATAACTATTGTGCTTATGTTGGTAAGCTTTTATTTAAGAAGCCAAGCAATTATTGATTTTAGGAAAGTCGGCATTAATTTTTATATAGAAATTAGTTTGTTTTTTGTAATATTTATTTTAGCTGTTGTAGCCATTTTTCAATTTAAAAAATTAAGTATGCAAAAAAAAATAGTTCAATTAAATTTTTTGTTGCTTTTAATTTATTTTGTTTTTTGCTTTATTACTTCACACCAATATAAAATACAAGCCCATTTGCAAAGCCCTACTTTTGCTGATTACTTAAAAACAAACGCGCTTAGTTTAATTTTAATTTTATGCCATTTTATAGCCCTAAAAGGCATCAAAAAAGACATCAATTTATTATCTTCAGCCGATAGATTAAGGTAATTAGTTTGGTATGGGGTAATAATTGAAAAAATAAAATTATTTTTACCAAATGTTTTTTAGGATACAAACTTTTTATTTCATAATTTTAGCAATATTTACATTATTTGTTTTAATTGTCAATCCATTTATAATTGTAGGAAAGGAATATCTAACAATTTGGGATAACTATGAAGATTACAACTATGCTAATTTAATTTGTTTATCTTTAATTGGTGTTTCTTCTTTGTATGCTGTTGTTCATTTATTTAAAGTTCCACAATTAAAGTTATTAGAAAAGCAACTGTTTTTAACCAAATTTAATTTCTTTTGGATTTTAATTTTTATCATTTCATTTCTATTGAATTATTTCGTTATAAATTTTTTAAAAAGTGGAGATAATACAAATTACTTGTTGGTAATATTTATTCCAATTTTCTATTTAGTATTTAATTTTCTAGCTTTTCTAGCCATTAAAAAAGATATCAATTTATTATCTTCTGCCGATAGATTAAGGTAATTAAAAATTGCCTTATTTAAAATTATTCTAAATAATATCTTTGTAGATAAATCAGTCATTTTTTTGTAAAATTTATTAAAAATAACAATAAATTTGCGCACAATTAAAAAAGTACCTTTCCAAAGTTTAAATAACTAAATGAATACAATATTAAAAAACAGTTTCAAATTAGGTGTAGTAGCACTTTTACTTTTGTTTACAAGCACTATTATTTACAAATCGGCTAATATTAGCAAAGTATCTACCCAACGTATTACAGCAGATAAACCTGCTTTTGGTGCAGATGAATACAAATACGAGCCTGTAAAAGTAGAAACAGAAGAAGATATTTTAGCTTCAAGAATTAAATGGAGTATTTTAATATTCTCTATTTTATTGGTACTTGTATTGGCAAATGCTTTTGATATTAGCGCTTTAACTACCCGTATTACAGGCAGAGAATCTATTAATGGCAATAACGTAAATAAATGGATTATGCTGTTGTTTATGATAGTTGGGCTTGTATGTGTAGCTTGGGAATACCAAGTACATGGTAAATTGATATTATTAGGCAATGCAAGTAGTGCGCATGGCGAAACTTATGACAGCATGTTTAGAATTACCTTAATTTTAACGACTATTGTTTTTGTTGCTACTCAAATTTTATTGTTTTGGTTTCCTTTTAAATATGCGCATAAAGAGGGCAGAAAAGCCTTGTATTTTGCCCATAACAATAGATTAGAATTGTTTTGGACAATAATTCCTGCCATAGTATTAACTATTTTGGTATTGCGTGGACATCAAACTTGGAGAAGCATTGTATATGCTGAAGAATACACCAAAGAAAAAATTACAAAAATAGAAATATTTGCAGAGCAATTTGCTTGGACAGCACGTTATGCTGGTGCAGATAATGTATTAGGCGAAGTAGATTATAAATTTATTTCTGGAACAAACAAATTAGGATTGGCTTATCGCCCACAAGTAGATTCGTTATTGGTGGAATTGGTAGGTAAAATAAAACAAGACCAAGCAGCACTTTTAAATTTACCTCAAACATTAGAAGGATTAAAAAATGATTTAAAAGCAGCTACAGATTTACAAGATTCTAAAGCCATTGAAAGCACTGAAAAACAAATAGAAATGATTTGCAATGGCGATACCAAAGAGGAATTAGAAGCCTCTATCAACAGAAAAACAAAGCAAATAGAAAGAATAAAAACCATTATTAGCAGTCAAAAAATATATGCTTCTACATTTACCAATGCAGCTGAAGATGATGTAATATCGCAAGAAGTTCATTTGGCAAAAGGCAAAACCGTTACATTCTTATTCCGCTCTCGCGATATTATACACAGTGCTTGGTTGCCACATTTTAGAGTGCAAATGAACGTAGTGCCAGGTATGCCTACCAAATTTACATTTATACCTACAAAAACAACTGCCGAGGCAAAAAATGAAAATGGCAAAGACTTTGAATATTACTTGTTTTGCAATAAAATATGCGGAACATCTCACTACAATATGAAAATGAAAGTGGTAATAGAAGAGAACCAAGAAGCCGTAGATGCTTGGCTTGCAAAACAAAAGCCAGCATTTAAAGAATTACCCAAACCAATTGCAGTGCCAGTTTCTACAATAGATACAACTAATAATACAGTTGATACTATAAAAAAAATGACTCAAAATAAAGTACTTAGCAAAAGAATTGCTATCAAATAAATCAAAATCTATTTTTAACTGTTAAAAAAATATAAAAGTTAGTAAGCAATGAACACAGCAACATTAACCGATACTCACGCAAGCGTACACCAAGACCACCACGATGACCACCATCATCATGAGCCATCATTTATAAGAAAGTACATTTTTAGTACCGACCATAAAATGATATCTAAGCAATTTTTAATTACAGGTATTATTATGGGATGTTTGGGCATGTTAATGTCTTTACTGTTCCGTTTGCAATTGGCTTGGCCCGATGAAACTTTTCCAATTTTTGAAACTCTTTTGGGCAAATGGGGAAAAGACGGCAAGTTAGACCCTAACTATTACATGGCATTGGTTACAATACATGGCACTATTATGGTGTTTTATGTGTTAACTGCTGGTTTAAGTGGTACATTTAGTAATTTATTAATTCCCCTTCAAGTAGGTGCTCGCGATATGGCTTCGCCATTTATGAATATGTTATCCTACTGGTTTTTCTTTATGTCATCAGTTGTATTAATGTCTTCATTTTTTGTAGAAACAGGTCCTGCGTCAAGCGGATGGACGGTATATCCACCATTAAGTGCATTGCCTAAAGCTATGCCTGGTTCTGGATTGGGTACAACCCTTTGGTTGGTAGCTATTATTTTATTTATCGTGTCAGCATTATTGGGTGGTATAAATTATATTGTTACTGTTTTAAATATGCGTACAAAAGGTATGAGTATGAATAGAATGCCACTTACAATATGGGCATTTTTATTAACTGCTATTTTGGGTTTATTGTCTTTCCCTGTACTTTTAGGTGCTGGTTTATTCTTAATTTTTGATAGAAGTTTTGGTACAAGTTTTTACTTGAGCGATATTTATTTAAGCGGCATTGGTGCATTAACCAATAGCGGTGGTAGCCCTGTAATGTATCAGCATTTATTTTGGTTTTTAGGACACCCAGAGGTTTACATCATCTTAATGCCAGCTTTGGGTATTACATCAGAGGTAATAGCTACAAATGCACGCAAACCTATTTTTGGTTATACAGCAATGGTTATTTCTTTAATAGGTATTTCTGTATTGTCATTTATTGTTTGGGGGCATCACATGTTTATTACTGGTATGAATCCATTTTTGGGAACAGTATTTATGTATGTAACATTGGTAATTGCTGTACCTTCTGCCGTAAAAACATTCAATTATTTAGCTACATTATGGAAAGGTAATATTCGTTTTACACCTGCCATGTTGTTTGCCATTGGTTTGGTATCTTTCTTTATTTCTGGTGGATTAACAGGTATTTATTTAGGTAATTCAGCTTTAGATATTCAAATGCACGATAGCTATTTTGTTGTAGCACATTTCCATTTAGTTATGGGTAGTGCAGCTATATTTGGTATGTTGGCAGGTATTTACCATTGGTATCCTAAAATGTTTGGCAGAATGATGAACTCTACTTTGGGTAGCATACATTTTTGGTTAACATTTGCATCTGCTTATATGGTATTTTTTCCAATGCACTTTATGGGTTTAGCTGGCGTTCCAAGAAGATATTATCAATTTACATTAATTCCTGAATTTGGTATATGGGTAAATGTTAACATATTTATTACCTTATCAGCTATTATGGGCGGTGTTGCACAATTAATATTCTTGTACAATTTCTTTAGCAGCATGGTAAAAGGTAAAAAAGCTACTCAAAATCCTTGGGAAAGCAATACTTTGGAGTGGAGCACACCAGTAGAACATCTTCACGGCAACTGGCCTGGTGCAATACCTACTGTTTACAGAGGTCCGCATGAGTATAGTCGCCCTGATAGAGAATTGGATTATTTTCCTCAATATGAAATTGGCAATGGCGAACCAGCGCATTATGAAGCACCAATTGTAGCAGAAAATACAACGATTGAAAGAAAAGATTCAGCATCAAAAGTGTTTTTCTCTTCGTTTGCTTACTTGTTTTCATTTAAAAGAGCATAAATAACAAAATGTAATTGCAATAAATTACATTCTAATATAAAAAATGAATTTTACTAACTTAAACCGAAAATTTGGAATTTTAACCATTTTTTCGGTTTTTTTATTGCTATTGGCTGGCGGCATTGTGCGAAGTACTGGCAGCGGAATGGGTTGCCCCGATTGGCCTAAATGCTACGACCGCTATATTCCTCCTACAAAATTAAACCAATTGCCAACGGATTATAAAGAAATTCAATTGGCTAAACGCTTAAAAAAAGCACAAAAATTTGCAAATTTATTAACTAAAATGGGTTATGAAAAACAAGCGCAAGCCATTTTAAACGACCCCGAACTTTACATACCTGAAGAATTTAATACACGCAAAGCTTGGACAGAGTATTTGAACCGTTTGGTAGGCGTTCTTTCAGGTATTTTTGCTTTGGGTTTTATGCTTACTTTAATTAAAGCACGTTTCAAAACCAATAAAACTAAATTTTGGTTTGGTGTTTTAGGTTTTATAATGATGTTGTTTAACGGTTGGCTCGGAAGTATTGTAGTAGCCACCAATTTATTTCCTTTTTTAGTAACAATACATTATTTAGCCGCTTATGCAGCTTTGGCTTTTTTTATAATCAGTATTTCAAATAGCACTATTAATGGACAAAACTTTGGATTATCTAAATTCAAATGGTTTTATGTTTTCTTACTTTTATTGTCATTGGTACAAATTTATTATGGTACACAATTGCGTCAAGTTACAGATTATTCAATAAAAACAGGCGCATTGTATGCCAATAACACTTTAAATTTAACAGCTTTAGGCTCAATATTTTCTATACACCGCATTTTAGCTATAATTTTAATTTTGTTTTGCATAGTGCCATTGTTTAGTTTAAAAGGAAAATTAGATAAAAAATGGACTTTGGTATTGTTGGCAATTCCTACAACTTTTATATTGCAATACATTACAGGCTTGGTAAATTTACAACTTAAATTTCCTGTAATAGCCCAAGTAGGGCATGTGTTTTTAGCAGGTGTAGTATTCGGGCTTTCATTGTATATTTGCACAGCTATTTTTTCAACTACTAAAAAGTAAATACAATATTGGAAAACACAGATAAACATATTACTCAAGCCCCTGAACCATTAAGCAAACAGTTTTTTAAAGATTATTTTTTATTAAGTAAATTCAGATTAAGTACTACCGTAGTTGGCACAACTTTAATTTGTTATTTTTTAGGATTACAAAAAACAGGAATATCTTTTAATTGGAGTGTAGTATTTGGTTTAACATTGGGCGGAATGTTGGTAACAGCGGCAGCCAATGGTTTTAATCAAATATGGGAAAAAGATTTGGATAAAATGATGACTCGCACACAAGATAGACCTGTGGCAAATGGCAGAATGAGTGTAAACGATGCTTTGGTTTTTAGCAGTGTATGTGCAGCTTTAGGCTTGTTTTTATTGGCTTATGCGGTAAATGGGCGTTGCGCTTTGTTAAGTTTATTGAGTTTATTTACTTATGCTTTGGCTTATACGCCTTTAAAAAAGGAAACCCCAATGGCAGTATTTGTAGGTGCTATTCCTGGGGCATTGCCTCCTGCAATAGGCTGGGTAGCTGTTGTTGGTAATATAGATGATATTGCAATTTTATTGTTTGTAGTTCAATTTTTTTGGCAGTTTCCGCATTTTTGGGCAATAGCCTGGATATTGGAAGACGATTATAGAAAAGCAGGTTACACACTTTTACCTTCTTACGAAGGAAGAACAAAACGCAATGCTTTGCAAACAGTTTGGTACAGCGGTATGTTAATCGTTATAAGTATTTACCTTTTAACACTTGATAATTTTGCAACCCTAAATGGCTTATTTTTAATTGTGCCTGCTGGTGGATATTTACTTTACAGAGCCTTTAAACTATACCAAGAAATGACCATAGAAAGTGCTAAAAAATTAATGTTTGCTTCTTTGTTTTATATGCCTTTGGTACTTATCAGTTATTTTTTATAAACCTTTTTTTAAATGAACAATACTTTAAACTCAAATATGACAACACCCAAAAAAAATTATGCAGTAAACGAAAAATATTTTTTAATCATATTGTTAATGGTGGCAAGTGTAATGCTATTTGCCGCCTTTAGCAGTGCTTATTGGGTGCATAAAACAGATGGCTTGAGCAATAACGCTTGGTTAATTTTTAAATTACCGCTACAATTTTGGATAAGTACAATTGTAATTATCGTATCGAGTGTATTTATGCAATTGGCTTATAAATCGGCAAAAAATGATGATATACAAAAAGTGCCTGCATTGCTTACCATTACTTTGGTATTGGGTATTTTCTTTTGTGTATCGCAATATTTGGCAGCTAAAGATATGTATAGCCAAGGGCTGTATTTTTCCAACAAAGAACCTGGCGAAATTTCAGCTTCATTTTTATATGTTATAGCAGGCGCACATTTTCTTCATATTATTGGCGGTATTACCTTGTTAATAGTAGCTATCGTAAGGGCTAACAGACTTTTAATCCATAAAAAAAACTTAGTGTTTATAAATATTTGCAAAACTTATTGGCATTTTTTAGGTATTCTTTGGGTTTATTTAATAATATTTCTTTATTTCGCATAGTTTTTCAAAACAATATAAAATTGAATGTCTAATACAGCTACAATATCAACACGCAAAACTTGGGAAGGCGGACGCTCGCCATTTGACGTAAGTTATGGTAAACTTATGATGTGGGTTTTCCTTTTATCAGATGCCTTTACATTTTCATCTCTTTTGGTAGGCTATGGTGCTATCCGTTTTAGTTATAACGATTCGCCTACACCTTGGCCCGATCCAGCAACGGTTTTCAACCATTTTCCTTTTGCACATGGCATTCATTTACCATTATTGTTTGTTAGTTTAATGACCTTTATCCTTATATTCTCTTCTGTAACTATGGTATTAGCTGTTGAGGCAGGGCACAGAAGAAACAAAGCAGAGGTTTCTAAATATATGATATACACCATTATTGGTGGTATAGCTTTTTTAAGTTGCCAAGCTTGGGAATGGACTCAATTTATTGATGGAGGCGGTAGGTTAGATTCTAACTTATTTGGCTTTACAGATGCAGCGCAAGCAAAAGCAGATGCCTTGAAATTTGGCAACCACGTACATTGGACGTTAGCAGATAAAGCTGCAGGACCTGTACCATTTGCTTCATTATTCTTTATTGTAACAGGTTTTCATGGCTTCCACGTTTTAAGCGGAGTTGTTATTAATATTATAATTTGGCTAAACGTAATACGTGGTACTTACGAAAAACGAGGTCATTATGAGATGGTAGAAAAAGTAGGCCTATACTGGCACTTTGTAGATTTGGTTTGGGTATTTGTATTTACTTTCTACTATTTAATTTAATTTTAAAATAAAAATATTTTTATGAACAACGAACACGCACAAAACGAACATAACACAGGCGAATACATTCCGGAAACTTACGTACCACATACAGAAAGCCATGGCACTAAAAAACTTTGGAAAACTTTTTGGATTTTAACATTTATTACTATCTTAGATTTTATCATCTATTTTGTTGCCCCTGCTGGTGTGGGAAGAAATGTAACTTTTGTATTGATAGGTATTGTAAAAGCAGTATTTATTGTAGGTACATTTATGCACTTAAACGATGAAGCAAAATTTTTACGCTGGATGATTATATTACCAGCAGCCATATTTTTAAGTTACCTTGCATGGTTGCTTTTATTAGAAGGCAGCTTTGTTAATTTTGATAAATGGTTGCGTAATTGGTAAACTACTAAATGGAAAAACAAACTAAAAAAAGCCCAACCTTTAAAACGTTGGGCATTTTATTTTTATTAATTGGAGGTCCTATTGTATGGATATTAATCAATAAAACTGGGCAACATTACTCTGCCAAATTACCCATTCTTTTTGAAAAAGAAATAGCTGCCAACGGTGATACCATTTACCATACAGTAGATAATTTTAAATTGGTAAATCAAAATGGTGATAGCGTTACATTAGCCAATTATAAAGGCAAATTATTGCTTGTAAATTTCTTCTTTGCCAATTGCGAAACTGTATGCCCAAAGCTTACTTATTTTATTAAACACAATATTTATAAAGAGTTCGAAAAAGATACTACTATTCGTTTTTTAAGTCTATCTGTAGATCCTGAAAGCGATTCTGCTAAAGCACTGTTAGCTTATGCCAACAAGTATGAAGCTAAATTTCCGCAATGGCAATTTTTAACAGGCAGTAAAACTAAAATTTATGATTTAGCATTGAATAGTTTTAAAATTCCAGGGGCGGAAGATGAACACCAAGGTTTATTTCATAGCAATAAATTGGTATTGGTAGATAAGGAATTGCGCATTAGAGGCGTTTTTGATACTGAAAATGTAACCAAAGAAGGCAAAGAAATGCCTGAAAAATTAATTATTGATGCTGTAAGGGCGCTTAAATTAGAATACCAAAAATGAAAACCATTGTTAAAAACGATAAATTAGCATATACCATAATCATTTTACTTTCTGCGGTAGTTTTTTCTGCTGTAACGCTTATGCGTAAGTATAAATTTCCCGAATTATTTACAGGTATAGATACCTACATTTTCCCTGCTATTAGTGCCACACTAAATAGTATAGTTGCGCTGCTTTTGTTAATAGGTTTAATGGCTGTTAAGCAAAAAAAATACAATTTTCATCGCAAAGTTATGCTTTCAGCAGTGGTATTTTCAGTATTGTTTTTGGTAAGTTATATACTTTATCATTTAAGTACAGAAGAAACCAAATATGGTGGCGAAGGCATTGCAAAAACTATTTACTACATTATTTTATTGACGCATATATTTTTAGCAGGTATAATTTTACCTTTTATTTTATTTGCTACTTATAGAGGCTTAACAGGCGAATATGCCAAACATAAAAAACTAACCCGTTGGGTATGGCCATTGTGGTTTTATGTATCAGTAACAGGTGTTGTTGTCTATTTTATGATATCGCCTTACTATGGCTAAATTTATCGGGTTTTTATCTAAAACAAAATTCTAAATTCTGTATAATCTTTGTATTTTTGCGGTGCTTTTTTAAATAAATGATATAAAATATGGGAAGAGTTTTTGAAAAAAGAAAACATACAATGTTTGCCCGTTTCGATAAAATGTCGAAAACGTTTACCAAATATGGCAAAGAAATATCTATAGCTGTAAAAGCAGGGGGTATAGACCCTGACTCTAACTCAAAATTGCGTGTAATAATAGCCAATGCTAAAAGCGCAAATATGCCTAAAGATAGAATAGAAGCAGCCATAAAAAGAGCAGCAGGTAAAGATACTAGCAATTATGATGAGGTAAACTACGAGGCAAAATGTATGAAAGGCGTAGGCTTATTTATTGAAACCGCAACCGATAATCCAACAAGAACTGTAGCCAATATTCGTATGCACTTAAACCGTGGAGGTGGCGAACTTCAAAAATCAGGCAGTCTTGATTTTGCTTTTGTGCGCAAAAGTATTTTCGTAATAAAAACAGAAGGCATTAATACAGAAGAATTGGAATTTGAACTGATAGATGCAGGCTTAGAAGAAATAGAAATAGAAGGCGATGAAATGGTGGTTACCACTTCGTTCGAGAACTTTGGCGCTATGCAAAAAACATTAGAAACAAAAGGAATAACCATTGTAAGCGCAGAGTTACAGAGAATGCCTACCAGCATAGTAGATAATATTACAGATGAAGAACGCACAGCTGTAGAGGCTCTTATAGAGCGCCTTGAAGATGATGAAGATGTACAAAATGTTTATAGTAATATATAGGGGAAAGGAAATAGGGATTAGGATTTAGGGAATTTAAAAACAAAAGTTCTATTAAATAAACCACCCCAAACCCCTCTATACTTCGACATGCTTCGACAGGCTCAGCAGCCAATCTCAGTATCCTATGAAGGGAATAAAACCACCCAAACCCCAAAAACTCCCAACTCCAAAACACCTTAACATCCAACATCAAAACACCGTAACTCCAAACTTCAAATATTTAAACTCCATAACCCCACAACTTCAAAACCCCACAACCCCCAACAAAATGAGCAATAACAACACAATTTTAGTACCAACAGATTTTTCGGAAGTAGCACAAAATGCTTTAGGACACGCATTAAAAGTAGCAGATTTATACAAAAATGAAATTACACTTTTAACCATTATAGACGATGGCGGCATATTAGGTTCAATTTTTAGTGGCAATAATGATAAAAATGAATTGGTAAAAGAGGCTTTAAACACACGCTTGGATAAAGTAATTGCTGATGCCAACGTACTTTATCCAAAAATTAAAATTAATAAACTAATAGAGCAAGGTAAAATATACAAAGTAATAGCCGAAGTAGCAGAAATAGGACATTATGATAGTATAATTATGGGTACAAATGGCGCTAGTGGTTTACAGCAAATAACAGGAAGCAATGCCAGCAGAGTTATAAATTATGCCAATGTACCTGTTGTAGTTGTAAAAGAAAAACCAATTGGCAATGGCTACAAAAACATTGTATTGCCTATAGATTTAACAAGAGAAAGCCGTCAAAAAATTACTTGGGCGGTACATGTAGCTAAAAAATTTAACAGCACCATTCATGTTATTTACGAAAATACTACGAGAGAAGAATTTAGAAACAAAATACATGCTGTAGTAAACCAAGCGCAAAATATTTTAGATGAAAAAGGAGCAAACTATATTGTACGTGCTTTAGATGAAGATAAATATCCTGATAGTTTTGCAGAAGATACTTTGGCTTACGCTGCCGAGGTAGATGCAGACTTAATCATGATAATGAGCCAACAAGAAAAAGGCTTTAAAGAGTTTTTATTAGGCAGCTATGCGCAGCAAATTGTAAACAATAGCAGCAAAGTGCCTGTAATGTGTATTGGCAGCAATGATGCGGGTATTATTTTAGATGGTATTTTTGGATAGTATTTTAAACTAAAAAACTTGAGTTCGAGTTTAAAAAAAAGTTCTGGCAAAAACGTCATTCTGAACTTTTTTGCTCTGAAAAAAGATTCAGAATCTGGTGTTATTTCAGATTCTGTATAATTTTGCGAAGCCAAAATTTACAGAAAGACCGCATCGTTACTTATCCCTAACTCACGTTAAATTATATAAATGCTCTTAATAAATATTAGGAGCATTTTTTATTTCCGAGCCTCTATAATTTTTATCCTTTTTTCTATTTCTTTACTTTCCTCTGTTTTACCTAAAGTATTGTACATCAATTTTAAATTTTGTAATGCCAAAAGCAAATCAGGGTTAAGGGCAAGGGCTTTTTCAAAATACAGTTTTGCTTTGGTATAGTCAGATTGTTTTAAATAAATAATACCCAAATATGCCCAACTTTCAGCGTTTTTACTGTAAAGTTTATTCAATTTATTAAATACTTCCTCAGCATTTTTAGGTTGATTATTTTTAATTAACAATGCGCCATATTGCAATAAAAAATCAAGGTTTTTTGGTTGAATTTCTAAGGTATAGCTGAACCAAGTTTTGGCTTTTTCCAACAGGTTGGTATTTTCATACGCTTTGGCTATTCTATAATTTGTCCAAGCATCATTAAAAGCCTTTTCTTTATTTGCAGAAAGCTTGATAATGGCATTGTAGTTTTGTGTTACATAATGCAAATGAATCAAAGT
The DNA here is from genome assembly GCA_964505065.1 of uncultured Chitinophaga sp. Lineage (GTDB taxonomy): Bacteria > Bacteroidota > Bacteroidia > NS11-12g > UBA955 > JABMMZ01. The sequence continues at coordinate 28,970 of CAZDGF010000033.1, read as the reverse complement.
TTTTAGGTTTTCAATATTGTTTTCGTCCAGTTTTTTAGCACTGTCTTTTGCATGGTTTAAGTAAATGGCATTAGCATCAAACTTTTCGTAGTAAGAAATATAAGCCTCTGTTGTTGTATTAATATCAGGGTTTTTATTGGTAATACAGCGCAAGCCTTTAATGGTTTTTGCCTTTTCGCTCATTGAGCTTGTCGAAGTGAGCTTATTAGGTTTTCTAATATAATGGTCGTGTACGCTTACATGCGGAATATCTGCAGTGCCGCTACTTGGCATATGGCATTTTACGCAATTATTATTGGCTAATTTTATATTTTTTATATTGTCGCTACATAGTTTTTGTGGTGTTTGGGTATGGCAATTTTTACAGGTTTGGTTAAAATTTTCCACATTGGTTTTGCGTACACTTACATGCGGATTATGGCAGCTAATACAGGTAAAACCTACTTTTGCTTTTTCAGAATTCAAATCGCCTTTAGCAGATTTGATAAAACATTTGCTTTTTTGAAAACGCTCTGCATGGGCAGCCATTACAAAATTATCGCCCTCTGTATATTCTGGCGAAAACTGGTCGAAAGTTTCTGAAAGAACCATTCCTGCTTTAAAATCTGTAAATTGTTTATTTAGTTTTAGCACTGCATTGCCTTGCAAATGGCAGCGTTGGCATACATCTATCTGCCTTTGCCAACTTAATCTTTTAGGGTTTACAATACTGTAATCTATGTATTTACTGGTATCTACAATATTGCCTTTAAGCTTTTGTTGCACATGTATTTCGCCTGCCCCATGACAGCGTTCGCAGGTAATACCGTGTGGTAAGTTGGTGTATTGATTATCCGTTTCTTGCTGCAAGCTTGGTATGGCATTGTGGCAACTCATACATTCCAAGCCTATTTTTCGGCTAAAGCGGGTATTTTGTCCATTTTCAAATCCTGGTGGTAAATCCCATTTGCCCAATTGGGTATAAAAGGTAATTGGTGCTTGAAAAGTATAGCCGTTTTCTTGTGTAAAATGAGAATTTGTATGATGACCAGAACCAATAATATAACTAATTTTTTCTATACGTTTATGCACTGTATCTTTTCCCTGCATGCGATATTCCATCAAAAACATCGTATTGTTTTCAAAATAGGGGAGATAATACAAATCTAAATAGGCATCATAAATGGGTTTATTGTTTTTAAAATTTCCAGCAGTTTTAAGCAAAGAGGCAGTATCAAAACTCACGCCCATTCCTGTTTCCAAAAAGCTTTCGCATTTATCTGCATGGCAAGGCACACAGGCTTGTATGCCTAAATATTTTACCGAATCGTGATGGTTAAGATATAAACTTTCTACTGTTTGCTGAGTGGTTTTTTTATCAGCTTGTTTGCAAACAGAAAAAACACAAATAATGAGAATGAAAATACTGGCAAGTAGTAGTTTAATTTTCAATTATTCTAATGTTAAATATTTTTAGCCTAAAGCCTGATAAGCCATTGCGCCACCAAGTAAATTTTTAACATTGGTAAAGCCATTTTGCACAAAAAAGCCTTTGGCTGCAGCACTACGCATACCACTTTTGCAATGCACTATTATTTCTTCGTTTTTCAAATGGTCTAAATCATCAATTTTACCTTGTAAATCGCCCAAAGGTATCAATGTAGCACCAATATTGTATTCATCAAATTCCCATTGTTCTCTAACATCAATAATGTTTAATTTCTCGCCATTGGCTATGCGTGTTTTGAGTTCTTCTGCTGTAATATCTTGCATCTTATTATTCTTGAGTTTTAATATATTTTTGAGTATAAAAATTGCCTTTTTCATCTTTGCAAATTATGGTGTATAAGCCACTGTTTAATTCAGAAATATTAATTTGTTGAATACTATTTTCATTCATTTCTAAAACTAATTTCCCTTGTAAATTATAAATTGAAACATTGGTAATTATTTGTTTGTTTTCTAAATGTATATAATTGTTACTATTGCTTGGGTTTGGGTATATTTTAATGCTATTTAACTTGATATTAGAAATAGACGCTGGGTTTTTTATTGCAGGACCAACAATTGGGCGCATCATAGGTGTGCCTGTAATATCTGCACTCACTTTTTCCCAATAGCCATTCAAATTAAAAAACACATTGGGGTTTCTAAAATCTTTTTGTTGTGCATATTGGTAGTTTTTATCATATCCAACATTTAAAATATAAGCTATATTTTGCTGCCAGCCAATGTAAAATTTGCCTTGGTTAATAGCTATGGCGGTATCAAACATAATATCTACAAAACCATTGATAGTATCTTTGTAAATTGCAGAACCAATCAACATACGTTTTGAAATAACATCATTGTTTGTATTTGCAGCAGGTGGTTCGCTTAAATTTTGCCATACCAATAGTTGAAATGATTTGAATTGAACATCTGCAACAGAGCGGTTGAAAAATATAGACAGTCCTCTTAAAGTATCATTTTTTTCAGCTTGAAATTTCATAGCTATATAGCCTGGTCCGTTGGGCAATGCGCCATAATCTAAACCAAAACCGCCTTCGGCTGTGCCATCATCGTAGGCAAAATAATTGCGCATATTCAAAGTTTTGCTCAATTCATTGTTGTTGCCAAAGCTGTTGTAATCCGAAGGTGTAAAATCGTTTGCCAATGGATTGATATTGTATTTAAAAGTGGTAAAAGAATCGAGCGCAAACTTCGGAAATTGCTCTGTTGAATCACTAAATTTATCTATATTTCTGCTGCTAAAACCTATGGGCAAATTATTGATTACGGTATTGCTTCTATTTCTTGCTTGAAAACCATATTGGGTATTTATAGCTGTGCTAAAATTGTTTCTAATTTGCAATACATGGTTATCTAATTGATTAGAAGAAATATTGGCTAAATAATGGCTGTAAGGCATGGTGTTATACCATTTTAAAGGACCTATTGGTATGGCATTTATTGCCACATCTTGTATTGCAGTATCTTTCATATTTCTGCCTCTGCGCATACGGATATAATCCAAATGCCATTGGTTCATATTGCCAGTATTTTTGGTAAAATTGATAAATCTAAATTGAAAATTGTTGAATAAATAGTTGGCAGATTTAATGCCTATCAATATTTGTTTGAAGGGTTTTACGCCTGTGCCTGTAGTTTTCCAAACGGTTTGCCAGTCGCCAGTATTGGTTTTAAATTTAAGTACCAATGAGTCTGAATTATCTAAAATATCGCCAAAACCTTGGGCTTGGTAAAAGAAACTTAAAAAAATGGAATCTGCCAATGTATAGCTAATGGTATTGATGCCAACTTTATAATTTTGAAGATTGATTGGTTTAGATGTTAATGAGTCGCTTGCGCCATGTGTATTGCCACTCAAAGGATTGTATGGCACGCCTTTAGCGTTCAAATTATCGAAAGTAGCCACACCATAACTTGGTGGTGAAAGTGCAAAATGTGAATTGACATACACCAATTTATCTGCCCAATTTTTTTTATCTGGAAATACTTGTGTAGTGGTAAAATCATCAAAAAAAGGCAGCACCAAAGTATCGCCCAAAGCACGTTTAGAACCTTGCTTATCCGTATGGTTGGCAACGGCAACATTGCTTTTTAATGGCGTAACTATTACACCTTGCCCAATACACTGAATGGCTAAAAACACAGAAACACAAACAAGAAAATTCTTCATAAAAATAAATAACGAAATTACAACGATTTTAGTATTGAAACAATTATTTTTTTACAAACACCAAATATTCCATTGGTTTTAGGTCTATGCTCAATAAGTCGTCATACTTTTTGCCGCTAAAATACTCGGTTAAATTGGTATAATTTTCCAAATCTACAAAGCCAGCCTCGGCAGGTTTATTGCTAAGGTTGATAATAAAAATTACCTCGTTGCTTTCATTGAAACGCTTGTAACAAATTACGTTTTCTTGGTTGGAAACAATGTTGTTGAGCTTTTGATATTTCCCAGCTTTTTCGCCTGTCCATAAGCAAGAGTTGTTGGTTATTAAATTATTTAGTAATTTAGTATTAGTTGTATGAGATAAGTCTGAAACTTTAACATTGGGCATTATACAAGTTGTTAAAATGAAATTAAATTCATTTTTTTCTTCATTATAATAATTATGAAATTTAATTGGACGTGAAATTTCGTTACTTGAAAATGAATTCTTAATATAAGGAATTAATGGAAATTCAGAATATCTATTTCCATTTAATATTTTAAATTCTTCTTCTTTAACTATAACACCGAAGTATTCATTATTAATAAGCAAATTTTTGTTTTCTAATTTTTCAAATAAATATTTTCTACAATCTTCAGTTATTGAATTACTGCTGTAAAACCCACTTATATTATATGTTTTTACCATATAATTTAAACATTTAACTAATTTAATTAACTGATTTTTATCTGTTTTGTTATTTGGGTTTAATTTTTTTAAAAATTTGGATTCTAATCTTACAATTAGTTTTAAGTTTAAATCTCTAACTTTGTTAGATAATGTTAAAAATTGTTCCTCTGTTGAAAATTTTGGATTAATTTTATCGTAGTTATTGAAAGGATTTAAAGAGTCATTTTGAGTTGAAATTCCATAGAAAACATCATTTAAAGCGATTACATGGAAACCATCATCTTTAATTTTAATCAAATTATTATTTAAATAAGTTAATACGTCTTCATTAATTTCTACTAGAAAAATATTACTGCTATCTACCCATTTAGGGTCTTTGTATTCGGTGTTTTCAATACTTGTGGTTTTGTCTGGTTCTGTATTTACACTTTTCTGTTTCCTACTTTTACAAGCACCAATACTTAAAATTGCGAATAAAAAAATGATATTATATTTCATATTTATAGTTTATTCAAATGGTATGCCACTAAATTTTCTATGGGTTGTTTTATAATGGTTTCAATGCTAACTGCATATTTTTTTGCTATCAATTTTATTTCATTTTGAAACAAATAAGCTATAGAACCTACAAAGTTTACAGGCACTTGCCTGTGTTTTTCAAATTTTAAAATATGGGTGCTAAAAAATTCATCAAAGCAATTGAACAGTAAGTTTTTGATGTAATCATTTTCTCTATTTTCTGCAATAAAATGGGTAAACGATGCCAAATACACATTGCCTCCTCCCTCTTTGTTATACACTTTATTGATAATTTCATCTTTACTTAAGCCATTGGTTTTTAGTTTTTGGCTTATTTCAGTAGGCATATTTTCATACAAAAAATCTTTAATCAATTGCTTGCCTAAATAGCAACCACTTCCCTCATCGCCAAGCACATAGCCCAAACCATAAAAGGCAGTTTGCGGTACTATTTCTGCACCATTCCAGTAGCAAATATTGCTACCAGTTCCTAAAATACAGGCAATACCTTCCTTGCTGCCACAAGCAGCTATAGCGCAGGCATCTAAATCGTGAGAAATATGTATTTCAGCATTTAAAAAAATTGGTTTTAAGGCATCGGCTACTACTGTTTTTTTTTCGGACGTGCTGCTACCAGAACCATAAAAATACACTTCTGTAATTTTTTCAACTTCAATAGTTTCAAAAGCCTCTTTAGTTTTATCTGTTATCAGTTGCGCAGCATGGTGCCAAGGGTTAAAGCCCATAGTTTGTATAGATTGAACAATACCTTCTTTATTGGCTAAAACCCAATCACACTTGCTACTTCCACTATCGGCTATTAAAATCATTAGGGCAAAGTTAATGTTTTTGTTAGTTCATTGAGCTTATCTAAAATTACAACACATACCTTTGTTTTAAATAATTATAAAACTCTACTTGCGCCCTTATTTTAGGCATTTGTTTTGGCTTATAATCATTTACATAATAGGTATCAATTATGCGTGCTTTGGTATTGTCTGTTAATTGTATTTTAAGTATGGCATCTAATTCTTCTTTTACTTTGCTATCCAATATTGGAAAACATACTTCAATTCTATTTTCAAGATTTCGTGTCATCATATCTGCCGAGCCAAGATACATTTTTTCTTTGCCCCCATTGGCAAATACATAAATACGGGCATGCTCCAAATATCTATCTATAATGCTTATGGCTGTTATATTTTCGCTTTGTCCTTTTACCCCTGGCACAAGACAACACATACCCCGCACTATCAATTGCACTTTTACCCCTGCATTGCTTGCGGCATATAGTTTGTTTATAATATCTGTATCTACCAAGCTATTCATTTTCATGGTAATGTAAGCAGTTTTTTTAGCTTTGGCATTTTTTATTTCATTGTCTATAAGGGCTAAAAATGTTGTTTTTAAATTGATAGGTGCTACTAAAATATTGGTAAACTTAATGGTTTTTAGTTTAAAATTTTCTATCAAATTAAAGAGTTTGCTAATATCTGTTGTCAATTTTTTATTGGCTGTAAAAAGCGAGTGGTCGCAGTATAATTTAGCTGTTTCTCCATTGTAGTTGCCCGTACCAAGATGTGCATATAGGTTCAAACCATTGGCTTCTTTTCTATAAATTAAACACATTTTGGTATGTATTTTAAGTTTAGGAATACCAAACATTACGGTTGCACCTTCTTCTTTCAATTTATTGCTCCAAAATATGTTGTGTTCTTCGTCAAATCGTGCTTTTAGCTCCATAACCACAAATACTTTTTTGCCATTTTTTGCAGCATTTATAAGGGCATTTACAACATTGCTATTTTCTGCCACACGGTATAAAGTTATTTTTATGGCATACACCGCAGGGTCTATTGCTGCCTCACGCAGTAGTTTTACAATATAATCGAAAGGCTGATAGGGGTGGCTCAATAAAAAATCTTGTTGCTTTATAGCATCTATAAAGCTTTTGGCTTTATCCAATTGCGGATTGTAAATAGGCGGCAGGGCTGTATATTTTAAATCTTGTTTTTTAATATCAGGAAAACCAATAAAATCTTTAAAATTATGGTAACGTTGACCAGGTATTAGTTCTTCTTTGCCTATTTTAAGTTTGTTGCTTATAAATTTCAAAAAATCAGCAGGCATTTCGCTATCGTATATAAAACGTACAGGTTGCCCTTTTTTGCGCTCCATTAGCTGGCTTTTTAGTTTATCCAATATATTTTGCGAAATATCGTTTTCTAAATCCAACTCAGCATCGCGTGTTAGCTTTATAGTATAGGCTTCCAATTGATTGTATTCAAAACTACTAAATATAACATCTAAATTTACTCTTATAACATCGTCCACAAACATCATATACGTATTGCCATCTTGTTTTGGCAATTGAAAAAAACGTTTTTTTACCTTTGTAGGTAAGGGGATTAGCGCAAAAAGTTTTTGTTTATTGTGGCTATTGCTAAGCTTACATGCAAGGTACACAGTATTATCTCTTAAAAAAGGAAATGGGCGTGCATTGTCCAATATCAAAGGGAAAATAACATTCAATATTTCTTCTTTAAAATATTTTCTAACATCAAGTGTTTGCTGAATAGTTAGTTGTTTTTCGTTGATAAAATAAATATTTTGGGTTTTTAGTTGCTCCAATAAGTGGTTGTAAATACTATTAAACTTGGCTTGTTGAATAATTACTTTATCTCTTATGTCGTGCAGAAGTTTTAGTATTTCTTTTTTATTAATGGAGCTAATATTTGTTTTTTTTAAGCCCAACATTCTTCTTAATGTGGCTACTCGCACCCTAAAAAATTCATCTAAATTGGAAGAAAAAATACCTAAAAATTTTAGGCGTTCAAGTAAAGGCACGGTTTCGTCCATTGCTTCTTGAAGCACTCTATCATTAAATGAAAGCCAACTTATCTCTCTATTTATAACGGTTATTTTTTTCTTTGCCATTTTTCTTTTTAATATTTTAAATTCATATATACTGCAAAATGGTCGCTATAGCCATTTAGCCAAGTATTGCCACCAAAAGTACGGAGTGGAAAACCTTCGTATTTTCCTTTTTGTTTTAGCCAATCTTTGTCAAATATATTCACACTTCCATTTTCATATTCCAAGCCTGTATTGTTGGCTAAAGCTTTGCTTATAATTATTTGGTCCAGCATATTCATTTCATTTTTGTATTTGTAAGAACCTCTTTTTTCGTATTGAAATTGCCACATTAAATTAAGCAAAGCAGAATCTTTGGTTTTTGTATAATTTTGAGCATTAAGCGTTCTGTAAACACTTTTATCCCAAGGCTCATCGTTAAAATCGCCCATAATGATTAAATTTTGAGCAGAAGTTTTGATGTTATTTGTAATAAAATTTTTCATCACTTTGGCTGCATCTATTCTGTTTTGTTCGCTTTGGTATTTGCCTTCTCTACGAGAGGGAAAATGGCAAACTAAAAAATGCAGAGTATCATTGGCCTCTTTAGCAAAAAGTTTTACATACAGTATATCTCTTGTTCTATCTGTACTATCTTTTGAAAGCGAAACAGCCAAAGGTTTGCTTGTTACTAATGTAAATTTTTGTTGGTTAAATATCAAAGCTACATCTACACCTCTCTCATCTGGGCTGTCAAAATGGGCAAAATTATATCTGTTTTTGAGCTGTTCTTCTTTTAATAAATCTTTAAGAGCAGTGGCACTTTCAAGTTCGCATACACCCAATACATCGGGCGCATTGCCATTGGCTATTTGGCTTATTGCTTTAGCCATATTTTGCAACTTGTTTTGGTATCTTTTTTTTGTCCATTTATAGTTGCCATTGGCTGTAAACTCATCGTCATCGTGGTTTACATCGTTTACAATATCATACAAATTATCAATATTATAAAAAGCAATACTGTAAGATTTAGCATTTGCCATTGGCTTTTTTTTGCATACAAAAGCACATATAAATATTAACAATAAAATGCCCAATAAATACTTTTTCATATTGTATTGCAAAATAAGGTTTTATAAAGTTATCAAAAAGTTAATATTGGGTTTATTTAAAATTCTTTTAAACATTTTTTGCCAAAAAATTATTCATTCTTAATTAAAAATTATTAATTATAATTGCATATTGGCAAATATTGAAATAAATACCGCACAAAATGTGAAAATAGAATACCAATTGGCTGGCGTTGGGCAGCGGGTATTTGCCTTTATTATAGATTTTGTTTTAATCATTATTGTGCTTCTTATATTGGCTTCGGGGCTAATAGAAAGCGATAAAGATTTCTTGTATTATTTTTTAAATACATTGATGATTTGTTGGATGTTTTTTTACACCTTGGTTAACGAAATTATTGGCAATGGACAAACAATTGGCAAGCGTGCATTGGGCATAAAAGTGGTAAAACTAAATGGCGATGAAATGGCGTTTTACGATTACTTTACCCGTTGGAGTATGCGTTTAATTGATATTTATTTTTCTATTGGTGTGTTTGCTATGTTGCTTATTTCGAGCAATAAAAATGGGCAACGCACTGGCGATATTATAGCAGGAACTACGGTAATAAAAAAGAAAAGTAATTATGGTTTTCAATTGAATGATATTTTGAATTTGAATAAAAAGAAAAAAGAAGATTATACATTTGAATATCCAAATGCTTACCAATTGAATGAAAAAGATGTGATACTGATAAAAAATTTATTGTACCGCCAAAAACAATATAAAAATAATGCGCATAATGATGCTGTTGTTGATTTAGCAAATAAAGTAGCCGAAGTATTGGGTATAGAAACTATACCAAACAATAAAATTCAGTTTTTAAATAAAATTATATCTGAATATATTGTGCTTACGAGGTAATTTTAATTAATCCCTTTAAACAATCTATTCCAACGTATTTTTACAAATTCTTGGTTGCTTTGTCCTGTTTTTTCATTCAAAACATCTTTGTATTGAATGCTAAAGAATACAAACAATGGCTTGCCTACAATATGGGTTTCTGGAACATAACCAAACACTCTTGAATCACTTGAGTTATCTCTGTTGTCGCCCATCATCCAATAGTAATCGTATTTAAAAGTGTATTCTGAAATTGGATTACCATTAAGATAAGGTGTACTGCCGTTCAATTCAAAGCTTTCGTTACCTTCATAAGCTTTAATAGCTTGTTGGTATATGTAAAAATTCTTTTCATCTATTCTTATTTTTTCGCCTCTTTTAGGTAAGTATATTGGACCATAATTATCTTTATTAAATGGATATACTTCATTATTGTAAGGAAAAAAATTGGGTGTATTTGCAATATATTTAATTGCTTTAATTTTAGGAATCTTGCTATAAATTTCTTCTTTCATACTGTTTTCATCTATCATTACATAAAAACTATCCAAACTAGTGCTAAGCGGCAAATTGTATAAAATGCCCAATTGCTTCATATCATTTGCGGCTAATATTTCTCCATTTTTAGTGGTTAAAAGTGCGTTGTATGGTTGATTTATCATGTCTATAATTTTTGATAAATCTACTGGAATATTACCTTTAAAAGTATTATTATCTCTAAAATAAAGCATTAAATTACTGCCCGAAGATTCACTAAATTGAAAATAATTTGTACCCTTTGGAGCATTGTCTTGTTTTATTTGTTCAATTTTATAATCTTCTTTTAGTTTGGCTAAAGTAGCATTATCTACAGCCATTTTTATCACACTTTCATTTATTATTTTATAATCATATATATCGTAAGTTTTAGTCAGTTCATCTTCAGTAGGCATTACACCATTAAACTTAATGTAATAAAAATGTTGTAATCCTGCCGATTTGTAAGCTAAAATATCATTGATATACAATTCTCCATTTTTTACTTCTAATTTATCGCCAGGAATACCTACACATCGTTTAACGTAATTTTGCATTTTATCTACTGGGCGTTCTGTTGGGTCAAAATAATCTACTGGTACATTAAATACAATGGGGTCATTTTGTTTTACATTTTGAAAACCTGGCAGGCGCATGTATGGTAATTTTATAGCTTCTGAGTAAGCCTGAACACCTTTTACAAACTCTTGATGAACCAAAGGAAATGCAATTGGCGTTATTGGAAAACGAGGACCATAATTCATTTTACTTACAAATAAAAAATCGCCAACCATCATACTGTCTTCCATACTACTTGTTGGTATTTTATAAGGCTCTAATTGAAACGTACGGATAATATATGCCACAACAAATGCAAAGAAAATTGCATCTGCCCATTCTCTACCACCACCTTTTTTGCGTACAATGTATTTTTTTCTAAATGCCTCGTTTCTGCTTTCGCCTAAATACACCACTTGCTTATCCAACCCCATTTTTGGGTAATAATAAAATGGAAATAGCACACCTATAAATTGCTCTTTAAAAGAGAATTTTCCAAAGCTTTCCATCATATCTATTACTAACGAGAACCAAATAATAATATCGGCTGCGGGTATAAGTGCCCATATCATCCATGTTTTTGGTCGCCCAGTAAGTTTTATCCAAGGCCAATAGCATAACACAGGAATAAAAGCCAACCAAGGCATTTTTACATTTGCTTTTTTAAATAATAGAAATAAGCCTATGCGAGAGGCTATGTATAGCACGATGTAAACGATTAGAAAGTAACTGAAATTTGTTGGATGCATTTAATTATTTTTTGATTTTTAAATTTTATAATTGTTAAATTGCTTTATTGTTGAATTGTGATGATTAAGAATGTTTCACAGCGGTAATATTGGGCAGGCTGTTTATCAATATGAAAGAGCAAGTAGCCATTCTTCATTATTAATTCTCCATTTTTAATTATCAAAACCCCAATATATCATTCATTGTATAATAGCCTTTTTTGCCCACAAGCCATTCAGCAGCTATAATAGCGCCTTGTGCAAAGCCTGTGCGGCTATGGGCAGTGTGTTTTATTTCTATTTCATCAATTACCGAAGAATAAGTAACAGAATGTGTGCCAGGCACATCGTTTTTTCTTATTGAAGTAATTGGAATTTCGTTAGCATTAATTGTTTGTTTTTCATTTAATACCCATTTTTCTTTTATAGAATTATTTTCAATAATACCTTGAGCTGTAGTAATTGCTGTGCCACTTGGCGCATCGAGTTTTTGGGTATGGTGTATTTCTTCAATAGCTATATTGTATTCGGGTAAAAAAGCCATAGTTTGTGCTAATTGTTTATTCAAATGGAAAAATAAATTTACCCCAATACTAAAATTAGTAGCTGTAAAAAGCGTTTGATTTTTAGCTTTACATTCTTGTAAAACGTCATCTAATATATCGTACCAGCCTGTAGTGCCTACAACTACAGGAACATTTTGATTAAAACATTTGTAAATATTCTGAACCGCTACATTGGGTTGGGTAAACTCAATAGCAACATCTGCATTGGCAAGTTGAGTCCATTCTTGCGCTGTACTTTTCATATCTAAAATACAGGCAATGGTATGTCCTTTTTGAATAGCCAATTGCTCTATCATTTTACCCATTTTGCCGTAGCCTATTAATGCTATTTTAATATTTTTTGACATTAAGCTACAAACCTACATAAAAATTAAGAAAATAATAGAAGATTTCTGAAATTTAGTTTTTAGCTTCTGATATTATCTTTTTAGCTTAACAGTATCTCTTGTGCTAATATTATCATTCATTATAAATGGCGTTTTACCATCGGTAATAATAATTTTTGCATTGTTAGATTTTGCCAAAGCCAAGAAAGCATCAATACTTTTTAGTTGTAAAATTTGCCCATTCAAACCCTCGGAAAGTATAATTTGAGCATCTCTAATACCTTTAGCCTCTATTATTTTTCTATCAGCTTCAAGTTTGGTTTGTTGTAGCAAATATTCCATTCTTAATGCATCTTGCTCGGCTTGTAATCTTTGCTCTATAGAGCCAGCTAAACCAGGAGGAAGCTGAATACTTTTCATTAAAACAGATTGCATTAAAATACCTTGAGGATTTAAGATTTCGCTCATTCGCTCTTTTATTTTATTTTCTATTTCGTTGCGCATGCCTGAATGCATATCTTTAGCATAAAATTGGGCACATACATCAGATGCTGATGAACGAAATACATTAGAAACAATGGTTTCATAATTCAAGCCAATATTATTTATTACACTTATAACCATTTTTTTATCCAATTTATACAGTATTGAAATTTGCGCACCAATACTTAAGCCTTCTTTACTTGGCAATGCCATACTCAATTCCAAATCTTGGGTTTGAATATTGCTAACAATTACTTTGGTAATAAAAGGATTAAATCCTACCGAGCCTTGGTCGTACACCTTGTTGGTTAATCTGCCTAATTTTTGTTTTACACCTACTTGTCCTGGGCGTATTACAACACAAGAAGAAAATAAAACAATAACTGCAAAAATTGATAATGTTAAAATTGATTTTTTCATATTTAATAGAATTTAGATACAAAATTAAAAGTAATTAAGGGTTTTGAAAAAAACTCAATCGGAAAAAATAGCATATTTATCTAACAATGTTAACATTAAAACAGTCAAAAATTCACTTTAATAAGCCATTATAGCAGTTTTTTACACTTGGTTATTTTTTTGATAGCTATAAAGTATGAATTTGAATAAATTTACAATTAAAGCGCAAGAGTGTATGCAAACAGCGCAACAATTGGCTTTCGAGAATAATAATCCTGCAATAGAAAATGCCCATATTTTAAAAAGCATTTTTGAAAACGATGAAGAGGTAATCACATTTATACTCAATAAAACTGGGGCTAATAGTCAAAGAATAAAACAATCTGTAGAGGCTATTATTGCAGGTTTGCCAAAAATTGTAGGCACACAATCCAATCAATTTCTTTCGCCCCAAGCCAATACCACGCTAATGGCTGCCGAAAAAGCCATTAAAGAATTTGGCGATGAATATGTTGCTATTGAACATTTAATAATTGGCTTGCTTTCTAACAACGATACCATTGCCAATTTGCTTAAAGATGCAGGTATAAAGTTAGACGATGCTAAAAAAGCCATTAAAGAACTAAAAGGCAGCAATACTGTAAACTCGCAAAGCGGAGGCGAACAATACAATGCGCTTAAAAAATATGCTTTAAACCTTAATGAATTAGCTCAAAAAGGCAAGCTCGACCCTGTAATTGGGCGAGATGAAGAAATAAGACGTGTTTTGCAAATATTAAGCCGCAGAACAAAAAATAATCCTGTATTGATAGGCGAGCCTGGTGTTGGTAAAACAGCCATAGCCGAAGGCTTGGCTCGTAGAATTGTGCAAGGCGATGTGCCAGAAAATTTGAAAAGTAAAACCCTTTTTAGTTTAGATATGGGTGCATTGATAGCGGGAGCAAAATACAAAGGTGAGTTTGAAGAACGCTTAAAAGCCGTTGTAAACGAAGTGATAAAAAGTGCAGGCGAAATTGTTTTATTTATTGATGAAATACATACCCTTGTAGGTGCTGGTAAAAGCGAGGGCGCAATGGATGCTGCCAATATTTTAAAACCTGCTTTAGCACGTGGCGAGCTTAAAGCCATAGGCGCAACAACATTAGCAGAGTATCAAAAATACATAGAAAACGATAAGGCTTTAGAAAGACGTTTCCAAAAAGTAATGGTAGAGGAACCAGAGGAAGCAGACGCTATTTCTATTTTAAGAGGCTTAAAAGAACGCTACGAAACCCACCATAAAGTAAGGATAAAAGACGAAGCCATTATCAATGCAGTAGAGCTTTCAAGCAGATATATTAGCGATAGATTTTTGCCCGATAAAGCCATAGATTTGTTAGATGAGGCTGCCAGTAAATTAAGAATTGAAATAGATTCTTTACCTGAGGAACTTGACGAATTTAACCGAAAAATAATGCAACTTGAAATTGAAAGAGAAGCCATTAAAAAAGAAAACGATACTGATAAATTAAACAAATTAAATGCAGAAATAGCCAACTTGAGCGAAACCCGCAATGCTATAAATGCCCGTTGGATAAGCGAAAAGGAGGTGGTTGAAAAAATACAAGCAACCAAAGCTGAAATTGAAAACTTTAAATACCAAGCCGAACAAGCTGAGCGCAATGGCGATTTTGGGCAAGTAGCAGAATTGCGCTATGGCAAAATAAAAGAAGCCGAAAAAAATGTATTGACATTGCAAACCCAACTAATAACTCTGCAAGGCGATAAACCTATGGTAAAAGAGGAAGTAGATGCAGAAGATATTGCCGAAGTGGTAAGTAAATGGACAGGTATTCCCGTGAGTAGAATGTTGCAAAGTGAGCGAGAAAAACTCATTCATTTAGAAACAGAATTGCACAGGCGTGTGGTAGGGCAACAGGAAGCCATTGTTTCTATTGCCGATGCTGTGCGTAGAAGCAGGGCAGGGCTGCAAGACCCAAAACGTCCAATAGGTTCTTTCATATTTTTGGGTACTACAGGTGTAGGAAAAACAGAATTGGCAAAAGCTTTAGCCTCTTTTTTATTTAATGATGACAATGCCATGGTGCGTATAGATATGAGCGAATATCAAGAAAAACATACTGTAAGCCGCCTTATCGGTGCGCCCCCTGGATATGTAGGTTACGATGAAGGCGGGCAATTAACCGAAGCTGTGCGTAGGCGACCATATTCTGTTATTCTTTTAGATGAAATAGAAAAAGCACACCCCGATGTTTTTAACATTTTATTACAAGTGTTAGACGATGGCAGATTAACCGACAACAAAGGGCGTACAGCCAATTTTAAAAATACCATTGTTATTATGACAAGCAATATTGGCTCTCATATTATTCAAGAAAATTTTGAAAATATAACAGACGAAAACAAAGAGGAAATATTAGCAAAAACCAAAACAGAGGTTTACCAAATACTGCGCAATACCATTCGCCCAGAGTTTTTGAATAGAATAGATGAAGTAATAATGTTTGAACCTTTGAGTAGAGAAAATGTACACGAAATAGTAAAACTACAATTGGCAATAGTAGCCAAGCAATTGGCAGATGCAGGCTATACTATTTCATTTACCGATGAGGCAATAGATTGGATAGCGCAACTGGGCTACGACCCACAATTTGGCGCACGCCCTTTGAAACGTGTAGTACAGAAAAAAGTATTGAACGAATTATCTAAAAAAATACTAATGGGCGAACTTAAAAAAGAGCAGCCAATTGTAGTAGATAGTTTTGAGAATATGATTGTAGTTAGGAATTAGGATATAGGGGTAAGGAATTAGGGAGTTGGGAGTTTGAAGACTTGGAGTTGGAAGTTTTGGGGTTTTATTCCCCCCCTTTGGTTACTGAGCTTGCCGAAGTATGGAGGGGTTAGAGCCTGCTCCGCCTATGCGGAGGTTGGTTTGTTGAATTATTTTGGCTATATTCTTTCAATATACCTCATTTGTAGTATTTCTGTAGCATAAAATTCATTGTTTGTTTGTAACATAAATTTAAACAAATAAAAACATGAAAAAAATTAAAAACCTCTTAACCCTTTTGGCTATTGTTGCATTTCAAAATATTTATGCCCAATATACCGATTTAAAAGGCGTAACAATTCAAGCCAGTTCTGTATCTTATTACGATTCTGGACAGTTAAAAAACATTACCACCGATGAGCTTTATACCTTTTCTTTTAACGATGGTATTATGGTACACAATGTTTACAGTTCGGGTACTATCAGTGCATCGCAAGTGTACAGTTTAATTTCTATAGAAAAATATATGGATGGTTTGATAACCACTTTTAAAGGAATATCGGTATCTGGTATTTCTGGAAAAAAATATATGTACGAAATTAAAATATCTGAAGAAGGAAAATTACTTCAAATGATAAGAACGCAGCCTGATGGCATAACCAAAGAATTTTTTAAAGGAGGTATTTTAGAATTAAAAACGTATAAGCAATAAGAAAACATAACTATGGTTCATTTTTTTAAGAATCCTCTAATTTTTAACTTTACTGACAATTTTTTTTGATAAGAAATAAACCGTAGAAATTTGAAGTGAAATAGCAATGAAATACAAAATATGTCTATCAATTATTTCATTTAATATTTTATAATTATTATGGAATAATGGTTCTATCCATAAACTCTGTAAGCCGTTATATGAATTAAGAATTTCCATTAATTCAAAATCATTGTTTTTATAGGAAAGGATATATGTTAATAGTCGTGGAATAAATAGGATAAATATTAAATAAAATAATTTGAAATTATATTTTTTATAATTCAAAAATAGCATTATTTGAAAAAATGAATTCCAAAAAATCATACCTAACGCATCCTTTATATTCAGAGGATAAATAAAATATGTAACTTCGTCAAATCTATAATACCAACCAATGATATTTAGAACATTATTAATAATAAAAAATACTAAAAACTGTTTAAAATTAAATTTCATTTATCTCGTTTAACTGCTGCTATATTTTCTATACCCAAGTCTATCGTGTTTTCAATTTGCCCTTTTGAAATCATTTTTATTATGTTTTTGTAGGTTTAATAAATGACAAAAGTAATCAAAGTTTTGCTCCCTTCAAGATGTTTTTCCTACTATGATACAAAAAATCTTATTGCTGTCTTAGCTATGGTTCGTGTCTTAACGAACCATTTACTAATTTATAAACGCTTATTAGTTGCCTCATCATTAATATTATTTGCTAAATCCTATCTTTGCCCTATGCCACAGCAAGTAAACATAGAACCCCAATGGTACGAGGTGCTTAAAACGGAATTTGAGCAACCTTATTTCAAAGCGTTAAAAGATTTTTTATTAGCCGAAAAAAATGCAGGGCATACTATTTACCCCAATGGCGGGCAAATATTTTCTGCTTTTACGCATACACCTTTTAGCCAAGTAAAAGTAGTAATACTTGGGCAAGACCCATACCATGGTGCAGGGCAAGCACATGGCTTGTGTTTTAGCGTTAACAAAGGTATAGCTATACCACCTTCGCTCAAAAATATTTACAAAGAGCTGTATGCAGATTTGAATATTGTAACCCCTCTGCATGGGTATTTACTACCATGGGCTGCGCAAGGAGTTTTAATGCTAAATGCTACGCTTACCGTAAGGGCAAATGAGGCAGGCAGCCACCAAGGCAAAGGCTGGGAAACCTTTACCGATAAAGTAATAGAAATATTGAACCACCAAAAGCAAAACATTGTATTTATACTATGGGGAAAATATGCGCAAAGCAAAAGTGTATGGATAAATGAACAGCAACATTGTGTATTAAAAGCGCCCCATCCCTCGCCATTTTCAGCCCATACAGGTTTTTTGGGTAGCAAGCCTTTTTCTAAAACCAATGCCTACCTTGTTGAAAAAGGAATAGCCCCTATAGATTGGCAATTGCTTTAGGTGTTGTACTTTCGCCAATTATATTATGACAACTGAAACGGTTATAAACCTACAAAATGCAGATATTTTTCAAGAGAAAAATTTAATTTTACACCAAGTAAATTTAAGTATCCATAAAGGCGAGTTTACCTATATTATTGGTAAAACAGGCAGTGGCAAAAGTTCTTTGCTAAAAACTCTTTATGGCGAGTTGAAATTGGAATTGGGCAATGGTCAAGTGGCTGGGTTCGATTTAATGAAACTAAAACGCAAACAAGTGCCAAAATTAAGACGAAAATTAGGTATTATTTTTCAAGATTTTCAATTACTAACAGATAGAAACGCCAAAGAAAACCTACTTTTTGTGCTAAAAGCCACAGGCTGGAAAAATAAAATGGAAATGGCTAAACGTGTAAGCGAGGTGCTACAAAAAGTTGGCTTAGAAACCAAAGATTATAAAATGCCACACCAATTGAGTGGGGGCGAACAGCAGCGTTTGGTTATAGCCCGAGCATTGCTTAACAAACCCGAAATTATATTGGCAGATGAACCAACTGGCAACTTGGACCCCGAAATATCGGACGATATAACCAAGCTGCTACAACAGCTGGCTATGGAAGAAAACACAGCAGTAATTATGAGTACCCACGAAATGCGCTTGCTCGAAAAATTTCCTGCAAGAGTAGTAAGGGTAGAAGACCATAAAGTGAACGGTGGGGTGGTGTTGGTAGATTAATTAAAAATAAATTAATCAATAGCGTCCTAAATAAATAAAAAAAGAAGAATGAAGTAAAGTAACTCAAAGTTACCTTTGAGGTTGCAAACAAAACCACCTTCTTCAATGACAAATTACACATTATTTAGCCAAATAATTGCAAAATTAGATAGAAATAATTTTTAAAATCTTGTCAAAAAACATCAAACAGATAAGCCCAAATTAATCAATAGGAAATTTGAAAAATTGAACTATTTGATTTAGTTGGGCTTAACCCCGATTTAAAAATTGCAATTATGTTTTGTAAAAACATGATTTGCAATTTGTTATTCGATTCAGCAATGCTATTGCTGAATTTGGGTTAAAAACATAGCAAAATATGGTTGGCACCTATCAAATTTAGTAGCATTCATCAGATTAAATTGTTTTACAAAAATAGAACTCTATTATTGGCTGAATAACCCTTTTGAACATCCACCTCCTAAAAATAAAAAAACAATACAGGGGGTTCTTTTTTAATTTCTATTGCTTTTTTAAGTAAAAATATTGATTTGACTCGCTAATTTTTATTCCTGATTTTTATTTAGGACAGTATTGAATTTACTATAAATATTAAGAAACTAAATATTAATAAAAAAAATTTTGAAAAATTGTAATTCATAATCTTCTATAACGCTCATTATAGATTTATATTGTATAAAATTATAAAATTATCTGTTTTCAACTTTAAAAGAAAAACATCTTACAATTTCACCAAAGTTCTACCTATTTGCCCAATTGGAGTTATCAATTGGTAATAATAGTTTCCTGCCGGAAGGCTACTGCCTTCTAACACTTCGCTATAAGTGCCTTTTGCTAAATTTCCATCAAATATCGTTTTTAACAATCGCCCATGGCTATCATATAATTTTAGTTCTATTTTTCCACCAGGGCTGCTAAATTCTATGGTTGTAATTTCTTTAAATGGATTTGGATAATTTTGTAATTTTATAGATTGTGTATTTAATTGTTTAACACTCAATGTTTGTTTAAAAATAGCCAATGTATCAAAGTTTTTTAACAATAATTTACTGTCTGTTTTGGCTTTACCGGCTTCAAACCAATCTATCAATACACTTGCATATACTTGTCTAAAATCGTATTGCATTGGCACATTATCTGCATCTGTTACGTTGGTAGGTATTGTAGGATTGTTACCAATAATACCTGGATTTACATTTTTGCCAAACACAATTAATGGCGCTGCTGCACCATGGTCGGTACCATAGCTGGCATTGCTTTTTACTCTGCGTCCAAATTCGCTGTAAGTCATACCTGCCACTCTATCTGCTATACCCAACTGTTCGCAATCTGATTGAAAAGCGGTTATAGCTTCAGATACTTTTGTCCATAAATTGGCATGTTCGCCTGTATCTGTTCCGCCTGTAACATTTACTTGCGATGAGTGGGTATCAAACCCCCCAATAGATACGGTATAAATGGGTGTTCTTAATCCTCCTGCAATAAGATTTGCCACAATTTTTAATTGGTCGGCAAGGCTATTGTTGGTAGGATATGTGGCTTTGTTGGCTACAGCATTTGCTGCTGTTTTTACCACATTGTTATAAGCTTGTGTTTGTTGCAGCACAAGACGTACATACGTTAATTCGTATCCTCCTGGTGTATTAGGTGCTGTATCTGTGGTGCCGCTTGCCAATTGGTAAAATTCTTTAGGATTTGTAATGGCTATACCTGTGCTTCCTGTGGGTCCCATAAGCGCAGTATTTACGGTGTATCCAATAGATATTGCCAATGGGTCGGGGTCGTTGGCGTTAGGATAGCCTGTTGGAAAACCAGTATATAAATCCTCTAAATATCTGCCTGTCCAGCCAGTGTTTAAAAATTGAGTGCTATCGCCAGCTTGATGCCAAATATCTGTTGCTCTAAAATGCGAAAAATTAGGGTTTGGATAGCCTACAGATTGAACAATACTAACTTTCCCATCGTTAAACATTGTGCGTAAACCGCTCATGGCAGGGTGCATACCTGTTGCCGAGGTGCCATTTAAAGCCAATACTTTACTTTGTTGTATTAAAATATTATTACGTGCATTGCTCAAATTGCTGAATTGGTCAATAGGAATGATGGTATTTAAGCCATCGTTTCCGCCATTTAATTGTACTAAAACAAATACACGTCCATTTTTGGCTGCTGCCTCAGCTATGGCTTGAAGCATAGGTGTAGCACCATGTAATTTTATATTAAAACCATTGATAAAAAATGGTAAAACGCCTGCGGTGGCTGCTTTTTTTAAAAATTCTTTCCTTTTCATTTTTTTTAAATTAAATTATTAATTATTAATTCATCATTCTTAATTATTTACGCTAATTGGTTTTCTGCTAAATCTAAAATATATTTTAACATTAAAATAAGCCCTGTATTTACAGTATTTTTTTTATTTGCATCTGTTGGATTTGCAATATAATCATTCCAAGCGGTTGTCCAGTAGTAATCTTGCGACTGACCAAATAACAACGTACTTTGTTTTAAACCTGCTTTTGTTGTTGAACTTAAATCGAAAGGCGATAAAATATCTATACAATCTTGAATTAAAATATTGGGGTCGCTTGGGTTTGAAAATTGTTTGGCAAATTCAATCACATCTGCTTGTAGTTTGTTGTTATTGCCACGGTAAGGATAGCCAACAGCCATAAGTGCTACAGCAGCTTGAATACGCTTAGGCAAGGTATCTGAATTGAGCCATATTTGATGAAATTGAGGTGTTTGATAATATGCAGGCCAACCCGATACATTGGGCGGATTGCCCAAAGCCATACCAGCTATGGCAGCAGCAGCCCACATAGTATACCATGCTTGGTATTGGTCTTCTACAGGTGTTGTAGGAAAGGTAATATTAAATACTTTCAAAGTACTTGCTACCAAATCAATAGGATTTTTAATATAACAACCTACATAATTTGTATCGTAAAAATGTTGGCTTTTTAATAATGCTGTTACAACTTTTTTAATATCCCAATCCAATTTAAAATCGGCAGCTAATGGTGCAATCACATTGGTTTCTATGGTGCTATCAATTACATAATATACAAAATAGCGGTATAGTTGGCGAACAATGTGTTTTGACACAACATCTTCTTTTTGAAAAATCATGTTTATCAAATCATCTGTTTCATTAGCCCCTGCTGCTGCTGTTTGTCCAGTTATAACATTGTTTGGCTTAAAGAAATCTGAGAAAGTTTTGTTGGTGGTATCGTGTTTTGTAGCATCAAAAAAAGAAGTAAAATTAGAATTGTTGATACGCCAACCCGTAAGTACTTTAGCTGCTGCTTTTACATCATCTTCTGAATATTGGCTATCGGCACTTTTGCCAAGGGTAAATAATTCCATTAATTCACGGGCATAGTTTTCGTCAGGTGCAGTTTTAGTATTCAAATAGCCATTCAAATAGCGAAGCATAGCTGAATCTACAGTAATATCTTTTACCATAGTTTTAAAATTGCCCAAGCAATCTTTTCTTAACAAAGCATGGTGATTGTATGCAATAATAGGGCTGCCAACGTTTTCTACTTCGGTAGCAAAATGATGGTGCCAAAACACAACCATTTTTTCTCGAATATGTCTTTCTGGTTTTAATATTTGCTGCATCCACCAAGCGTATAATGAGTTTCTACGTTTGCCTGTAAAATTGTTGTCATCGGGTCCGTTTACCCAAGTAGAACCAGCAGCAATATTAGGGTCGGTACTATTTTGGGTATTATAGCCATTTACAGGTGGGTTTGGCTGTGTTGTTGGCGCATTCATAATGTAATCTACAGCTGTTTCCATTGTCATGGCTGCAAAAAAATCTACATCGGCTTTGGTAAAGCCAAACAAAGTTCTGCGCAGCAAATGCCTTGCTTGCGCTACACCCCAAACGCCAGAGTATGGTACAATACTGGCATTGCCTAAATCTAAATGGTCGGGTAATTTTTGATTTTGCAAACCCAATACAGGGTCGGGCTTTGTGGGGTTAATATCTTTGGTAGCAGCGGTAAAAAATTGTCTTCTTTCCATACTTGTATTATTATTAGATGTTATATTTAGATTAGACTATAAATTTAAAAAAGGTTTGATTTTACAACCAAATTTTTATCAAAAATATAGTAATTTTTGGTAAAAACAAGAACTTTAATTTTAACTTATTAATTTTTTTGAGATAGATTTAATATTAACGTGTCTTTTTTTTACAAAATTCATTACATTTGTATAGTGAATTTTAAAATTAATACACATGCTTTTTGGGATATTGATATCAATCAATTAGACCAGCAACAACATGCAGATTTTATTATAGCCCGTGTGTTTCAATATGGGCTTGAAGAAGATTTGAGAAATATTATAAAACATTACACTAAAAATGAAATTAACCATGCACTTACACACACAAGGGGTATAGACAATAAAGCATTGGATTTAGCAAAAGTATTGGGTTATTTATGAAATTATATACAAATACTGTTTCAAAAGAATTGCTTGAATTGATTTTATCAATAAGCAATAACAACCAATTTAATGCTTTTAGCTTATGTGGAGGCACAGCTTTAAGTCTTCAATTGGGTCATAGACTTTCTATTGATGCAGATTTTGTAGCTGAACAAGATTTTGACAAAGAAGAATTGATAAAAAACATTGAATTACAATTTGGCAATACTCAAAATATTCATCAAAATAATATTGGTGTATTTGCACACATCAACAATATAAAAACGGATTTCCTTTCGTGGAATAAGAAGTTAATTAAACCATTAATTATATTAGATAATATTAAACTTTTGGCTTTAGAAGATATTGCTGCGATGAAAATATTTGCTATTTTACAACGTGGAGAAAAAAAAGATTATATTGACATTGGTGAATTATTAAAAACATTTACATTGGCTGAAATAATCAATTTTTATAAGCAAAAGTATAATAATGGCGATGCTGTGCTTATATTAAGATATCTTACAAGCACAAGTGATATTGAAAACCAGCCAATGCCAAAAATGTTGAATAATTTTACATGGATAGATTATAAAAATATCATCAATCAACAAGTTAAAAATTATCTATAAATTTTAAATTACAATTTCAAATTCTATTTACAGATATTTGCACACTTTATTTAAAGCCATGCAAAAAATTCAAAATTATATTGATGGAAAATATACGGATTCATTGAGCAATGAATGGATAGACAATTACAATCCTTCAACAGGAAAAGTATATAGCCTAATACCTAATAGCAACGAAAAAGATATTGAATTGGCTTATCAATCTGCTAACAATGCACATAAAAATTGGGCAAATACACCTGCTGAAAACCGCTTTAAAATTTTAAATAAAATAGCAGAACTAATAGATGCAAACAATGAAACATTAGCCAAAGCCGAAAGCATAGACCAAGGTAAACCCTTTTGGCTTGCCAAAAATGAAATAACACGTGCAGCTCAAAATTTCAGATTTTTTGCCACAGCGGCTATGCAGTTTGCAAGCGAAAGCCACAATATGGAAGGCATGGCTATAAATTACACCTTGCGCTCTCCAATTGGTGTTGTTGGCTGCATAAGCCCTTGGAATTTGCCCTTGTATTTATTTACTTGGAAAATAGCCCCTGCCCTTGCCACAGGCAATTGCGTAATAGCCAAACCAAGCGAAATTACCCCAATGACAGCCTTTTTGTTAGGAAAAATATGTACCGAAGCAGGACTGCCAGCTGGGGTTTTAAACATTGTGCATGGCTTGGGTTCAAATGTGGGCAATGCCATGGTATTGCACCCCAAAATTAAAGCAATATCCTTTACAGGAGGTACAAGTACAGGTAAGCATATTGCAAGTATTGCAGCACCTATGTTTAAAAAATTAAGTTTAGAATTAGGAGGCAAAAATCCAAATATTGTTTTTGCTGATGCTGATTTGGAAAAAGCAGTTAAAACAAGTGTTCAATCAAGTTTTTTAAACCAAGGCGAAATATGTTTGTGCGGTTCTCGCATATTGGTTGAAAAAAGTATTTTTACTGAATTTAAAGCAAAATATTTAGAAGAAATTAAATTACTAAAAGTAGGCAATCCTTTAGAAGAAGGTACAAAAGTGGGTGCAATTGTGAGTAAACCCCATTTTGAAAAAATATTGAGCTATATTGAATTAGCAAAACAAGAAGGTGGAAATATTATAGCAGGCGGTAACGCTATTCAATTAGCAGATGAATTGAGTGAGGGTTGGTATATTTCACCCACTGTAATTGAAAATTTAAGTCACGATTGTAGAACCAATCAAGAGGAAATATTTGGACCAGTAGTTACCATTACGCCATTTGAAACCGAAGAAGAAGCTTTAATAATGGCAAATAGTACAGAATATGGTTTGGCTTGTAGCATTTGGACACAAAATGTAAACCGAGCGCATAGAGTAGCGGCTAATATAGAAAGCGGTATTGTATGGGTAAATTGTTGGCTGTTGAGAGATTTAAGAACACCTTTTGGCGGGGTAAAACAAAGTGGTGTGGGCAGAGAAGGCGGTTGGGAAGCCATGCGTTTTTTTACCGAGCCTAAAAATGTTTGTATCAAATATTCATAGTTTTTATATGGAAATTTCTGAATTAAAAAACAACAATTGGCTAAGCTTGGCAAGGGCTATAAGTTGGGTTGAAAATGATACTGAAAAAGGCAAGGAATTATTGCTGAAATTAGATTTTCAAAAACATACACCCATTGTTGGTATTACAGGACCGCCTGGTGCTGGTAAAAGCAGTTTGGTAAATGCCTTAATAGACGAACTTTTAAAACAAAATCTTAAAATAGGAATTTTAGCTGTTGACCCTACTTCGCCCTTTAATTATGGCTCTTTGCTTGGCGATAGAGTGCGAATGGCTGCTCATTTCAATAGCACTAATGTATATATACGCTCCTTGGCTACAAGGGGAAATTTGGGTGGCTTAAGTGCTAAAATATTTGAAATAACAGATATTATGCAACACGCTGGTTTTGATATTATTTTTATAGAAACTGTAGGCGTTGGGCAAAGCGAAGTAGAAATAGCAGGGCTTGCAGATACTACAGCACTTGTGCTTGTACCAGAGGCAGGCGATGAGGTTCAAACCTTAAAAAGCGGTGTAATGGAAATAGCAGATATTTTTTTGGTAAACAAAGCTGATAGGGAGGGTGCTGATACATTTATAAAAAACTTAAATGCACTTACACATCAAAAAATAAACAATGGTTGGCAAATACCTGTTATAAAAACCATAGCCACTAATGGCACAGGGGTAAATTTATTTTGGCAAGCCATTCAAAAACACCAACAAAATATTTCAAATTCAAATAAAAAAATACAATTAATAGCACAAAAAGCTTGGCAATTAATTCAAAATGAAAAAATGAAAGGCATAGATAAAAATATTTTAATGAAAGATTTGAACCAAAAAGCAAACAATAAAGGTTTTAATTTGTACCAATACATTCAAACCAAAATATAAATTTAAACCAAATGATAACGATATTAAGTGGCTCGCCACGCAAAAATAGCAATACCCTAAAAGTAGCCAAAGCCATTAAAAATAATTTACTAAAAATAGATGCTAATTTGGATATCAAACTCATAGATTTTAATGGCTACGATATACCAAGTATGAATGTAGGATTTGTAGATGCCGAAAACCTAACAATGTGGCAAAAAAGTTTGGTTGAAAGTGTAAGCAATTCGAATTTGGTATTTGTGCTTTCGCCAGAGTATAATTGGTTTCCAAGTGCAGAGATTATACAAACCATACATACTTTTGGAGGACCAAAATTCAGCAAAATGTGGAACGAAAAAGTATTTGCCGTAGCTGGTGTATCTAACGGACGAGGCGGAAGAATGCCAGCTGTTCAATTAAGTTATTTAATTAATAAAGTTATAAATGTTTTTAATTTTGAAAGCATTGTAAGTGCTAAAATGTTTGAGTCGCAATTTACCCAAGATGTATTAGATGAAGAAGGCAATAGCAAAGGTAACGAAATGTACGATAAAGGCTTAATAGCTTTTGTAGAATATAGCAAAAAAACGGCTGATAAATGGCATAAATAGTTAAAAAATGTATTAACTGATTACAGCAATTCTTTTAAGTAGAATTTTTTATATTAATTTTTGTGTCAAAGCTTTCATTGTAGCTTTTGCCGATTGGTGTTTGTAAATTATATCAAACACCGCATTTAATATGGGCATTTCGGCTTTTATAGTGTCGTTAATATCGTGCATTGTTTTGGTAGCATAATAGCCTTCGGCTATCATGTTCATTTCCATTTGTGCGCTTTTTACAGTGTAGCCTTTGCCTATCATATTGCCAAATGTGCGGTTGCGGCTAAATTGCGAATAGGCTGTTACCAGCAAATCGCCCAAGTAAGCATTTTCTTTAACATCTCTGTGTGTTTGATGGCTTGCATCTAAAAAACGTTCTATTTCTTTGGCTGCATTGCTTACCAATACCGCCTGAAAATTATCGCCATAGCCCAAGCCATGGCATATTCCACCTGCTATGGCATATACATTTTTTAAAACTGAAGAATACTCAATGCCATAAATATCTTGAGTGTATTTAGATAAAATATAATAACAACTTAAATAAGGGAGTAAGGCTAATCCCAATTCATCGTTTTGACAGGCAATAGTAAGGTAACTCAATTTTTCTAAAGCTACCTCTTCCGCATGGCAGGGACCAGCAACAGCAGCAATATGCGAGGTAGGCACTTGCCAAGTATCTTCAAAATAATGGCTAATAATTTGGTGTGTTTCGGGTATTACACCTTTAACGGCAGATAAAACAATTTTATCTTGAAATATTTCATTTGGTAATGGGCTAAAAACATTATGCACAAATGCAGAAGGTACAGCTATTAAAACCATATTACTCCACAAAATAGCCTCCTTTTGGTTCAATACCAATTGCACTTGGTTTAAATTTATTTGCACATCTGTAAGGTATCTAGGGTTATGCAAATGTTGGGTAACAAAATCAATATCCTCTTGGTTTTTAAGCACCCATTGAATGGCTATATTTGGTTGGCTATCGCAAAAAATTTTGATTAATGCTGTAGCCCAACTGCCATTGCCAATTACACATATTTTATTTATTTCGGTATTCAATAGTGCGAAAATAATGTGTTTACAAGGTTGAAACAAAAAAATAAATTAATATTGCACTCCAATGCAAGGTTTATCAGCAGTTTTTTTAAGTTATACCAATAATGCACATATTCATGCCATGAATTTGGCTTGTATTGATAGTTTACTATTATCTGAAAATTTTAATGCTGAAAAACCGCTACAAATTATATTTATAGAAAGTAATAAAAACTATAAAGAACAAGGCTTTTATTTTCCTGATAATGTAGAAGTTATAGTGCCTAATTATCAATTTAATTTTCATCAATTTTTAAATATTGGCATAGCCAAAAGCAAATATAATTTTATAGCTTTGTGCAACAACGATTTGGTTTTTAAACCCAATTGGTTTTCTGAAATTATAAAAATAACGGATAAAAATGCTCAAATATTGTCCTATAGTCCTGCGGTTGTGGGCGAACATTGGCAACATGATTTTGAAATAGGCTATAATATTAGAACACATATAAAAGGCTGGTGTATTGTTGTAAAAAAAGAAATATTTGATAAAATAGGTAAGCTTGATGAAACTTTTGATTTTTACTATGCCGATGATGATTATGGCATGACTTTAAAGAAGCATAAAGTAAAACATGCAGTTGTTAAAAATTCAATAGTTGAACATTTAGGTGGAGCCAATACAGAAACCAGTAGAAAAGAGGGCAATAAAGATTTTAAACAGATAAGCACAAAATATCCTAATTTGCCCAATTATCTTTATACAGAAGGCTATAATTGGATATTGAAAAACGAAAAATTATTAAATGGACATTTAAAGTTTCATAAAAAATGGGGCAGCCCCAAATGGATTGCATTTAAAGAGAAATTAAGAAAAATTTTACCATAAAAAACCCTAACAATTTTGTTAGGGTTTTTTTATCCAAGTATTTATAACTATTGGCTTTAATCTAAAATAAAAGCGTATATTTGTAACATGATAAAAAAGGAATT
>CAZDGF010000032.1:0-42317 GCA_964505065.1 uncultured Chitinophaga sp. | reverse complement strand
ATGCTGCTAATATAATAACTTTTTTTAATTTATGAATGTTTACGGATATACAGTTAATTTTATATTAAGTATAGCCAAATCAAACAATTTAAATTATAAGCACATTGATAACAAAGTTATATATAATACATTTGGTGATTATGCTAATATTGTAATTTTTAACTCAAAAAATAGACCAATTGAATTAAAAACAAATGAAACGATTGAAAAAGGGAAACATTTTTAATTAAAACTTTAATACGCCTTTGCAAACAATACCCTTTGCTTTGAAGGATTGCCTGTTAAAATACATTTACCCTCTTCCTGCGCATTATTCAAAGGAATGCAACGGATAGTGGCTTTAGTTAAGGTTTTTATTTTTTCTTCAGTTTCGCTTGTGCCGTCCCAATGGGCAGAAAGAAAACCTGCTTTTTTTTCTAATACACTTGTAAACTCCTCCCAAGTTTTTACTTGATGAATACTGCTATCTCTAAAGTTTTTAGCTCGTTCAAAAATACTTGCTTGAATAGTTTCTAACAATTGTTTTACATGGCTTTCTATGCCTTCAATAGCTATTACATTTTTTTCTTTGGTATCTCTTCTTGCCAGTTCTACTGTGCCGTTTTCAATATCTCTTGGACCAATACCTATGCGCAAAGGCACACCTTTTAGCTCCCATTCGGCAAATTTAAAACCTGGCTTATGGGTATCTCTGTTATCCAATTTTACACTAATGCCATTTTGCTCTAATGCTTTTTTAATTTCTTGTGCTTTTTCTATTACTTTGGTATGCTCTTCGTCTGTTTTATAAATAGGCACTATTACCACTTGAAAAGGGGCTAAATTGGGTGGCAGCACCAAGCCCTCATCATCGCTATGCGCCATAATTAAAGCACCCATTAAGCGTGTAGAAACACCCCAACTTGTAGCCCACACATATTCTAATTTCCCTTCTTTGGTTTGAAATTTTACATCAAAAGCTTTGGCAAAATTTTGTCCTAAAAAATGAGAAGTACCCATTTGCAAAGCTTTGCCATCTTGCATTAAGCCTTCAATACAATAGGTTTCTACCGCACCTGCAAAAGTTTCATTGGGTGTTTTTATGCCTTTTATAACTGGTACACCTAAAAAGTTTTCGGCAAACTCGGCATATACTTCAAGCATTTGTTTGGTTTCTATCAAAGCCT
The DNA here is from genome assembly GCA_964505065.1 of uncultured Chitinophaga sp. Classification (GTDB taxonomy): domain Bacteria; phylum Bacteroidota; class Bacteroidia; order NS11-12g; family UBA955; genus JABMMZ01. Next base: position 41,151 of record CAZDGF010000032.1, on the reverse strand, counting down.
CATCAGCCGTGGCATGGGCGGTATGTCCCTCTTGCCATAAAAACTCGGAAGTGCGCAAAAATAAACGTGTGCGCATTTCCCAACGCATAACATTTGCCCATTGGTTCAATAAAATAGGTAAATCTCTATAACTTTGTATCCAACCACGGTAAGTATTCCAAATTATAGCCTCGCTTGTTGGGCGAATAATTAATTCTTCCTCAAGTTTTGCATCAGGGTCAACGATTATTTTCCTATTTTCATCTACTTTTAGTCGATAGTGGGTTACTACAGCGCATTCTTTAGCAAAACCTTCTGCATTTTTCTCCTCTTTTTCAAAGAAAGATTTAGGAATAAGTAGGGGAAAGTAGGCATTTGAGTGTCCTGTTTCTTTGAACATTTTGTCTAATTGTTGCTGCATTTTTTCCCAAATGGCATAGCCATAAGGTTTTATAACCATACAGCCTTTAACGGCTGCATGCTCTGCCAAATCGGCATTTTTTACTAAATTATTATACCATTCGCTATAATTTTCACTTCTTTTTATTTTTTCAAATGCCATTTTTTTATTTTTGGAATATTTTTTGTACCTTTACACCTGCAAAGGTATTTTATTAAACCCAAATTGCATAAACCAAATATAACACCATGAAACAATTAATTTTATTTGTATCAAGTTTAACACTTTTAGCTTCTTGCAGTGTGCAAAAACAAGCTTCAAACATCCAAGGCAGAACAGATGATGTGTATTTTACAGTAAAAGACACACGCATTATTCAAAAAGTAAAAGAACCTACTGCATTGGAAAAGCAAAGACAAAAAGAAGAATCTTTACAATCTCAAAGTAATGTGCAAAGCAATGCAGGAAATTTTACTAGCAGTTATGCTAATAGATTGCGTCATTTTGGTTCGCGAAACCGTTTTAATTTCAATAATTATCAACCAGTAATAGTTCCTTCAATAGGTTTCAATTCTTTTACAGGTTGGAATTATGGCATTGGATTTGGGCAACCAATGTATAGTTTTAATAGTCCCTTTTCTCCACATTTTGGTCAATTTATGCCGTTTAACGACCCTTTTAACAGCTTTGGCTGGGGCGGTAGTTGGATGACAGGCTATATGCCACACTACACTTATAATCCATATCTATATACCGGTTTTTGTGGTGGTTTTAATCAAGGCGGATTTGGCTGGAACAATCAATTTTTCAATCCCTATGGAGGAGGCTTTTATTCCAATTTTAATCAATTTAATAACAATAACAATTGGAATAATAACAGTAATAATAACCGTTCTTCAAATACTAATTATAGCCGCAGAACAGGCAATTCTACCAATGTACCTAATTCTTCTACTACAACAACACAGCCTCAAAACTCAAGCACCACAGGAGGTAATAGAAATAATAATGGCGGATGGTGGAATTCTGGAAACTCAAGTAGTGGTTCAAGCACAAGCGGTTCCTCAAGCTCAAGTGGCTCAAAAAGTTCTGGTACATCAAGCGGAGGAAGCGGATGGTGGAATTCAGGAAGTGGTTCTTCGGGTTCTACAAATTCCGGCTCGGGTTCTTCGTCTGGCTCAAGTAGCGGAAACAGGGGCGGTGGAGGAAGCAGTAATAGCGGAGGCGGAAGCACCAGAAGAAGATAAGTTTCTATTTCATTTTATTTCGTATTTTCTAAATGTTAAAACCAAAAATTTTTACCCTTGCAATTTTATGCCTTATAGCCTCAAATATAATTGCTCAAAATGAAGCTGATGCTGTTAGATACTCTCAACAAACTATAGTTAGTACTGCACGTAGTATGGGTGTTGCTGGAGCTTTTGGTGCAGTAGGAGGCGACCCAAGTTCAGCAGCCATAAATCCTTCGGGCTTGGCACGCTTTAGAAAAAGCAGATTATTTTTAAGTACAGGATTTTATAATGCTAAAGCAAATACTACCTATATTGACCAAACATACAGTGATAAAAAATTTAATTTTAATCTACCAAATTTAAGCCTAATAGCAAATATTCCAGGCGAAGACTTTGAGAGTAAAAACCCAAAAGGATTTGTTAATTTTGTGTTTGGGGTAAATGTTAACCGCTTAAATAATTTTCATAAACGTACTATTTTTGATGCCAACAACCAATCTAACAGCCTAACACAAAACCTTGCAGAGAGAGGGAATGGAAAAATAAATGATAATTTTTCACAATATTCGCTTGAGTATTTGGGGTACTATAGTTATTTATTTGATATAGATACCGCTTTTAAAACCGACCCTACATATAAATCAGCCTATTTTGGGCAGCCCATAAATGTAAACCAAACAGGCACATTGAACACAAGAGGGGCTTTGAATGATTACAGCATAAGTTTTGCAGGTAATTATGCCCATATTATTCAAGGGGGTATAGCCTTAGGATTTAAAAGTGTTAGGTATATAGAAAATTATAGTTTTACAGAAACAGACAGAAAATCTAACAGTATAAAAGATATAAAAAGTGTAGATTTAGACCAGTATTTAAAAACTACAGGCGTAGGCTTAAATGCCAAAGTGGGCTTTAGCGTGCAGCCAAATGATTATATTCGGTTTGGCTATGCTTTCCACTCTCCTACCCAATTTAATTTAACCGATTCTTACAAATATACCATTGATTCTAAATTTGATGTGGGCGCAACCTATTACGACCCCTATACCAACAGCACCCGCAATAGAGAAAACACCAATTTAAGCACAGAGGCTACCGTATATAAATATAAAATAACTACACCCTCTCGCAATGTATTTAGCCTTGCTTTAATGAACAAAGAAATAGGCTTTTTAAGCCTTGATGTAGAAACTGTAAACTACGGCAGTGCTAGGCTAGCGCCTGCTAAAAATGATATTTATGCTTTTAAAGACGAAAATAAAAGCTTGGCTAGAAACTATAACAATGTAGTGAATATAAGATTAGGTGGCGAAATATTGTACGAACAATTCAGATTTAGAGGTGGCTATGCACGTTACCCAAGCCCATTTAAAAATGGCTATGTGCCGTATGTTAAAGATTTGGTAAACAATATTTATACTTTAGGGTTTGGCATAAAAACAGATAAATACTCTTTTGATATGGCATACATAAATAGCGGCTATGCAGATTATACCGTGCCTTACACATTAAGCAACAAAGCCACCTACTCTGCTACCAACAACATAAGAAGCACAAATTTTGTAATTACAGTGGGCTTGAATATAGATTAGGGAATTTGGCAAATTGTTTAATTGGCAGTTGGCAAATAATTTAGTTGGGTTGGCAATTGGTATATTTTATAGTTTTGATTAAATACCCTTTTTTGTCATAATATTTCCAAAAACCGCAATTACATTCCTCGCCTTCATAAAAATAATTTATTGAAGATTCTAATTTCAAATTTCCATTTGAATAAAAATTTGATATTTTTTGAATAGTAAAAGTGCTATGACATCCTTTCTTATCTTTAGGCAAAATATGTTTATAGGTTTTTACTTCTGTAAGTAAGCCAGTAGAATCATATAGTTTTTCGTTTCCAATTATATTCTCACAACCATAAACATCTCCCATCGTAAAACTTGATTTTAATATACCATTGTAATAAAATATAAAATAGTTGGTTTGTTGTGTTAAAGTATCCCATTGCTTTATTTCTTTTGGTTTCCCATTAGCATAGAATATAGTATCAATTGTCTTTTTTGTATTTGATATTAGAATATTAGGTTCATTACTTTTAGTAACTTTATATTTACAAGAAACTACAAAAATTAAAACGAAATGAACAATATTAATATTTAAACATAACCATTTACTCATTCTACAAATTTATATTTTTTTAACCCAAATTCAGCAATAGAATTGCTGAATCGAATAACAAATTGTAAATCATGTTTTTACAAAACATAATTGCAATTTCTAAATCGGGGTTAATCCCAACTAAATCAAATAGTTCAATTTTTCAAATTTCCTATTGATTAATTTGGGTTTAAAGCATTTATCTTTTTTTAAACAGCTACTGGTGCTTTTATTGCATCATCTGGTAAATAGTTTTCAAGTATAAAATCTTCAAATTTAAAATCGAATATAGATTCTACTTGTTCGTTTATTTTCAATGTAGGATAGGCTTTGGGCGTGCGAGAAAGTTGTAATTCTACTTGTTCAAAATGGTTGGAATAAATATGTGCATCGCCAAAGGTATGTATAAAATCGCCATAGGCTAAATTGCATACTTGTGCCAGCATCATTGTAAGCAAGGCATAAGAAGCAATATTAAAAGGCACACCTAAAAAAATATCGGCACTACGTTGGTATAGTTGGCAACTTAATTTGCCTTTGGTTTCGCCTTTTTCCTTATTGGGTGGGGCTACATAAAATTGAAATAAACAATGGCAAGGGGCTAATGCCATTTTTGGCAAATCGGCAGGATTCCAAGCAGATACAATAATTCTACGGCTATCAGGGTTGTTTTTTAATGTATTTACCACATCTGCAATTTGGTCAATACTGCCACCATCTGGAGCTGCCCAACTGCGCCATTGCTTGCCATATACTGGTCCTAAATTTCCGTTTTCATCTGCCCATTCATCCCATATTCTTACATTGTTTTCTTTTAAATATTGAATATTTGTATTGCCCTGCAAAAACCAAAGCAACTCGTGTATGATGGATTTTAAATGAACCTTTTTGGTAGAAATTAAAGGAAAACCCTCGTTTAAATTAAAACGCATTTGATAGCCAAATACACTTTTAGTGCCTGTACCCGTTCTATCGCTTTTAATTGTACCATTTTGATACACATATTTTAAAAATTCTTCGTATTGGTTCATTGTTAATTTTTCAAAGGCAAATTTAATATGCTTAAAAGTTAAAACCCAATTGAATTAATAACAAGTTATAAGGTGGTTTATTCTTTTTCTATTTTTAACCTTAATACGTCAAAATATTGTAAAGGCTTTCACTCATTTATTTGGGTAATCTTTATTGCTACAACTCCTCCCCTACTATTTCTAATTTAGTATTAAATATTTTACAAATAACAATAATTTGTATTCCTTACATTTATTGCCGTATTTAGCTGCATATTATGGCAAATAGAAGAGATTTTATTAAAAATACAGCAATGCTTACAGGTGCATTGGCTTTGGGTAATATATCGGTAAATGCTGCCCCACAGCTACCCACACAAGCCAGTAATAATGAGCAATATTGGAAACTTGTAAGAGCACAATTTCCATTGGCTGCCAATAGAATATTTTTGAACAATGGCACAATGGGACCTTCGCCATATAGTGTGCTAAACGAGGTGTATCAAGATATGTTGGATATTGATACGCAAGGCAGATATGGGGGTAATGAAGATACAGCCATAAAGGCTTTGGCAGGTTTTTTAAACACAAATGAAAACGAAATAACCCTTACACGCAATGTAACAGAGGGTATAAATATAACTTGCTGGGGGCTGCCCTTAAAAGCTGCCGATGAGGTAATAATTACCAACCATGAACATGTAGGGCAAGCATCGCCTTGGTTAAATAGAGCCAAATTGAGCGGAGTAGTTATTAAAGTAATATCGCTTGGCAAAACAGCCGAAGAAACATTGGCAAATTTTAACAAAGCCATTACAAAAAAAACAAAACTAATAGCCTTGCCCCATATTCCCTGCACAATAGGACAAGTGCTACCTGTAAAAGAAATGTGTAAAATAGCCAAAGAGCGCTATATTTGGAGTTTTTTAGATGGTGCACACCCAGCGGGAATGTTACAATTAGATATAAAAGCCATAGGTTGCGATATATACGCAGGCTGCTGCCATAAATGGATGCTTGGACCTAAGGGTACAGGCTTTTTATATGTGGCAGATAATATGCGCAATACCTTGCAAGTATATTATGGCGGTGGCGGTGTAGATACAGGTTGGGATTTATTGGTAACTCCGCCAGTGCTTAAAGGCTATGTGGACAATGGACACCGTTATTATTATGGCACCCAAAATCCTGCATTGTTTAAAGGTATTGTTAAAGCCATAGATTTTCAAAATGCTATTGGGCGAGAAATGATAGAAAACAGAGTAAAAACATTGGCAAATTATGTACAAGATAATTTGATAAAACTAAGCAGTAGTATAGAAATGCTAACTCCTACCGAAAGCATAAGCAAGGCTGCTCAAATAGCTTTTAAAATAAAAGACAAAGATATGCTAAAGCTACAAGCCCAATGTACAGAAAAACGAATAACCACACGCTATGTTGCAGAAAATAATATCAATTGTTTGCGAATATCTACGCATATTTACAATTCTTTTCAAGATATAGATGCTTTTTTATTAGAGGTAGATAAGTTTATAAAAGCCTAATGCAAAATATTGAATTAGCCGAAGTTTTTTTTAAAGAATGGGAAAGCGGAAAGCAGCAATTTAGCATACAAACATCGGGCAGCACAGGGCAGCCTAAAACCATTGTACTGCAACGCACAATAATGCAATGGAGCGCACAGCAAACAGCCCTTTTTTTAAACCCTACTGTAAACGATAGCATACTTTGTTGCCTACCTATAAGCAAAGTGGGTGGGCTTATGCAATTGGTTAGAGCCAAAGAGTGGGGCATAAGTATTAAAATTGTAGAGCCTTTGGCTAATCCTTTGTTAAAGCCAAGCAATTACAATATTGTATCGCTTACACCCTATCAATTGCACCATGTATTGGGCAATCAAATATCTATTGAAAATTTAAAACAATATAAAGAAGTATTAATAGGCGGCTCGGATATTGCCGATAGTTTGGTAAATAGAATAAATAGTTTGCCTTTCGAAAACACCATTTTTAGGCATTCATATGGTATGACAGAAACCTACTCGCACATAGCTTTACGCATATTGAATGGCACTGATAAATCGGATTGCTTTATGCCTTTTAAAACAGTAGCTATTGCGCAAAATGATAAGCAATGTGCCGTAATACATTTTCCTTTTATAGCAGAACCTATTGTTACCACAGATATTATAGAACTATTGCCCAACACACAATTTAAAATAATAGGCAGGGCAGATAATACAATAAATACAGGAGGGGTAAAAATACAGCCAGAGCTTATAGAAAAAGCCATTAGAGAACATTTTAAAACGGAAGAAAACTTTTATATAAGCAGCAAGCCAGATAATATATTGGGGCAAAAAATAGTATTGATAGCCGAAAAAGGTTTTAATTACAACCTTTCAGATTTAGCATTTATAAAACAGAAATACCCTTATGCTATGCCTAAAGAAATACTATTTGTAGATAATGTAGAGAGAAATGAGGGAGGAAAGTTGCTAAGGGATAAATTTTAAAAACAAATTTTTTAATTAAATTGCTTTCTTGTAATATCTTGATTCTTTAACCCAAATTCAGCAATAAAATTGCTGAATCGAATAACAAATTGCAAATCATGTTTTTACAAAACATAATTGCAATTTCTAAATCGGGGTTAACCCAACTAAATCAAGTAGTTCGATTTTTCAAATCTCCTATTGATTAATTTGGGTTTAACATCTAACAATTCTAAATTACATAAAAAAATAAAACAATGGAAAACGAAAAGATTTTTAAAACAAAAACAGGCTATTGTCATGTTTTAAAAGATAAAATTGTACTAACACGTAACGGAATTATCGGTAATGTTGCCAAAGTTACAGTTGGAAATAATATTTTAAGAATACTAATCATTTATAGTATTTTTTCTATTGGGCTTATTTATTTTGCTTTTAAAAGTTATAAAAATGCACAAACAATAGAAGCCATTTTATATTTGCTTTTAAGTATTTATTTGGTTTATGGCATATTTAAAAGTATAAATTACTCTGCTACTCCAATTATAGATAGACAAAAAATAAAGGAAGTTAAATTTAAAAAAGCCATCTTAGGTTTTACACGCTCAAGGTTTGAAGTGCTTTTTGAAGATGAAAAAGGTAAAATAAAAAAAAGATTAATTATGCTACCTGCTTCATTATCTAACGGAAAAACTGAAACAGAAAAAGCAATTAGAATAATGAAAGATGAAAAATTATTGTGAAATAGCTAACAAATAATAACCTATAATTTGCCCCCTGCTAAAGCAGGGGGCAAGTTATAGAACTACCTCAAAGGTTCGTATCTCTACGAACCTTTTTTGTTTGCCCCAATTATATAATACTCATTATTGCCCCCTGCTTTAGCGTGGGGCAATAATGATACTAAACCAATTATCCCTACTTTTCAACCTTGCTTGCCTTCCTCACAACCTTTACCCCTTCCTACATTTTACGAAAGCATACTTGTATATTACAATAACATACTTATATCTTACTATAAGATACTTGCATATTTCGGAAATATACTTTTATACTTCGAAACGATACTCGTATATTTCAGAGATATACTTGCATACTTCGGAATGATACTCGTATATTTAGGAGATATACTTGTATATTTCGAAGATATATTTGCCTATATTTGCCCTACCAATATCCAAATATAAGCCCATGAGTAAATACCGCAAAAAACGACCAAATGCCAAACTTGCTTCGAGAAACTAAAGCTTGATGTGCGCCCCATATTGGCAGCTACGCAATGGTTCGTGTCTGCATGAACCATATTTTACTCACTCACTTATCGATACGCAAAATGCAGAGCCATTTTACTACTCGAAGTGACAAAAACTAATATTTTAACCAATTAATTAACCCAATTTCTCCTTAACCAAGCCCATTGCCAAATCAAATTGTGCTTGTTTGGTAAGTTCAGTATTGTCTATAACAATGGCATCTGTGGCTGCTTTTAAAGGGCTATTGGCTCGGCTACTGTCTTGCATATCTCTTGTATTTAGATTTTCTAATACATCTGCCAATGTTAGGTTTTTAGTACCTTTTTCTAATAGTTCATTGTAGCGTCTTTGGGCGCGTATTTCTGCTTTGGCGGTCATAAAAAGTTTGAGTTCGGCATTAGGTAATACAACTGTTCCAATATCTCTGCCGTCCATTACTACACCCTTGTTTTTGGCTATCTCTTGCTGTTGGGCTACTAAAAAAGTGCGCACTTCATCTATTTTACTAATAGGGCTTACAATATTGCTTACTGCCATAGTGCGTATGGCATATTCTATGTTTTCGCCATTTAAATAGGTTTGGTAAAAATTTTCGTTGCCATTATAACCAAAAGAGATATTTAAAGAAGGTAAAAGTTTAATAATTTCGGCAGTGTTTTCTACAGCAATGCCTTGTTGTATTGTGGCATAAGCTACCGCTCTGTACATTGCCCCCGAGTCTATAAACAAATAGCCCAATTCTTTAGCTAATGCCTTTGCCAATGTGCCTTTGCCGCAACTGGAGTAGCCATCTATGGCAATATTTATTTTTGTATTCAAAGTATAGTTTTATTGTGCCGCTTGGGCTATTTCAAATAATTGGGCTACATAGTTCAGCACCTGCTCTGCCTCGGCTATGGTATTGTATTTGCCAAAAGAAAAACGCACAGGGGCATGGTCTAAATTTTTACCTATTGCCCTTATAACATGGCTGCCAGAATTGCTGCCGCTGCTACAAGCACTACCGCCAGATATAGAAATGCCTTGCAAATCAAAATTAAACAACAACATTTCGTTAGCCACTTGGGGCGGAAAGGCAGTGTTTAAAACCGTGTATAAAGCGTTCCCTTCTACATCGCCATTAAATTTTAATGCAGGAAAATCTGCTTTAATGCGCTCTACCATATATTGCTTAATGGCAGAAATATGGGCTTGTTTTTTAGCCATATCTCTGTAACATATTTCCAATGCTTTAGCCATACCCACTATGCCATAAACATTTTCTGTACCGCCACGCATTTCTCTTTCTTGCGCACCGCCAGTAATTATTGGTTGTATTTTTACCCGTTTGTTAATGTATAAAAAACCTACGCCTTTTGGTCCGTTAAATTTATGGGCTGCACCTATGGCAAAATCTATTTTAATTTTTTGAAAATCGAAAGCATAATGCCCCATTGTTTGCACTGTATCGCAATGAAAATAAGCATTGAATTGTTGGCAAAGTGCGCTTACTTTTTCTAAATCTAATAAATTGCCAATTTCGTTATTTGCATGCATAAGGCTAACCAAAGCATTGCTATTGGCTGCCAATAGGGTTTCTAAATGTTGTAAATCTATATGTCCATTATCCAATAAATTTACAAAATGCAATTGTATTTTATTTTTTGCAGCCAATTCTTCGGCTGTGTGCAATACAGCATGGTGTTCTATTTTAGAGGTAATAATATGCTGCACGCCTAAATTTTCTACACTGCAACGCAATGCCATATTATCTGCCTCTGTACCACCCGATGTAAATACAATTTCGCCAGCAGTAACATTTAAAAGTGTAGCAATTGTTTTGCGGCTTTGTTCTACTTGCGCCTTTACTTTTCGCCCATGGCTATGAATAGAAGATGGATTGCCAAAATCATCTTTTAAAATGGGTAGCATTGCCTCAAATACCTCATTATCTAAAGGTGTTGTGGCAGCATTGTCAAAATAAATTTTCATTTTATTTTTATTAAATTTTATTGTGGGCGGTACAATAGCCCAATATTTTATACAACAGTTTAGCCAAGTTAAATTGGGTTAATATTTCGCCCTCTTTTGGTGCACATTCCACAATATCAAAACCTATAATTTGTTTTTGTTCGGCTACTTTTTTCAAAAATTTTAAACCTTGATGCCATAGCAATCCCCCTGGCTCTGCTGTGCCTACGGCTGGCATTAAGCTTGGGTCAAAGCCATCTGCATCTATCGTTAAATAAACTTTATCGTTCAGTTTGGCAATACATTCATCCATCCATGCATCGTTTTCCGCTACTTGGTGGGCATACCAAGTATTAATAAGGGGCGATTGTTTAATTAAATCTGCCTCTTGTTTGCATTGCGCTCTTATGCCTATTTGGCAAATGGGCAAGCCCAAATCGTGTATGCGAGCTAAAACACTTGCATGGCTGTATGGATTATCATGGTATTCAAAACGCAAATCGCTATGTGCATCTATTTGTAATACCGAAAAATTTGGATGAAACTTGGTAAATGCTTTTACAAAACCCAACGAAACGGTATGCTCTGCACCCAAAGAAACTACATATTTGCCATTGGCTAAATGTTTTTCTGTTTCTTGCTGAATAAGATTTACAGCATCTAAATCTATTTTACCCTCAAAATTTATTTCCTCTAAAGTGGCAATACCTATTTTTTTATAGGCTTCTTGGTCGGTTTCTTCATCGTAAAACTCTACAAAATGGCTGGCTTCAATTATGGCTTTTGGTCCAAATTTGCTGCCTTCAAGGTAAGAAGACGTATGCTCGTAAGGCGCAGATTGAATAATTACTTTGCTATTTTCATAGCTAAAAAGTTCTGGCTCTGTTATGCCAAGAAAATTTTGTTCGGAATTTAAGGTGTTCAATTTATTGAATGGTTAAATTGTTGTATTGTTGATTGGTTAAATTGTAATGTTTCGCACGCAAAGACGCAAAGTATTTTATCGAATAGTAGTTATTGTTAAATTGATAATCTTCTTATCCCCAAATACACCCGTCTCCACAAAATCAAAAATTATTTCACTCTTTCTACATACTCAATGGTACGCAAATCTATTTTAAGTTTATCGCCAATTTCTACAAATAAAGGCACCATTAATTGCGCACCTGTACTTACTGTGCAGGGTTTAAAGGTATTTGTAGCTGTATTGCCACGTTCGCCTTTTTCAGTATAAGTTACCTCAAGTTCTACATGGGTTGGTGGTGTAGCACCGATAGGGTTTTCGCCATTTTCAAAAGATACCAATACTATCATACCTTCTAACATAAATGGGGCTGCATCGCCAAAAAAAGTTTCTGCAATATTGTATTGTTCAAAGCTTTCGTTATCCATACAAACATAATCTGTGCCTTCTTTGTAAAGATAAGCCAACTCTCGCACTTCTACACGCACAATTTCCACTTTTTCGCCAGGGTTAAAGCGGTTTTCTGCCGATTTGCCTGTTTTTACATTTTTCATTTTACCTTGATAAAATGCGCGCAAATTACCTGGCGTGCGGTGTATATATTCGGTAATTTGAACCAATTCGCCATTGTATTTAATGAACATTCCTACCGATAAATCTGATGCTGTTGCCATATTTTTTGTATTATTTTTTTCGTGGTGCGAAAGTACAATTTTGTTGTTGCAATTACAAAAAAGGAGCAAAAACAATTGGCAGATTTGAAAGTTGGCAGTTGGCAAAAGGGGAAATCAATTGGCAGATTTGAAAAGTTGGCAGTTGGCAAAAATACAAAATAGCATATCCCAACAGTTCTTTTCCTTTGGAAGGGGATTTAGGGATAGGCAAAATTATTATCGCCCCCCGTTTTCCAACAAATTTCTAACAACAAAAAGATTTTTAATGCCTCTGTAAGCCCAAATATCATAAAGGGTTTTAATTATAGCAAATACTACCACTACTATAACCATTGATGTTGTATTTTGAGTGTCGGCTTTTACAATAAATTGACTAATCATAACGCCTAATACAATGGCAATGTGTAATACCATTTGCCGCCCATCAAATATGGAACTAAAATCCGAAGGATGTGTTTTTTTATAGTTTTCATTCAATATAAATTCTGCAAAAAACTGCACCAATTGATTGCAAAAAAAAGCAAGCAGGGCATAATTAAAAGTAGTATTTGCAAAAGCTAATACTTGCGCATTTTTAACTGAATTTTCGGGGGAATTTCCCATAAAACCTAAAAACACGATAATAAACAAAGAATAAAAAGCAAATATAAATATGCGAATTAGCAGATAGCTAAAGGCTTTGCGCCAATGCGATAACTGATTAACATGAATTTTCGAAAATTGTAAATTGCCTTTTTGTAATTTTTCGTCCATTTCATCGCCCCTGCACATAATTATTTTTACAGCATTAAATACAGATACAATTAATGTTTCTAACCAAAAAAGCCAAAAGACATAAAAGGGTGTCCAACCCCAATAAATAATACCAAATATAGGAATAATATTGGCAATTATAATAGTAAAATATGCTGTTTGTTTGGGTAGTTGGAACATTGTGTTTTTTAGTTCAAAATTAATAGTTTTATACTATTTAAAAAGTAATGCAAATGTATTATTTATTAAAGGTAGTTTTATTCAAATGCTTGCCTAAAAAATTGCCCATACTAAAACAACCTTGCAATAAATAGCCCCCAGTTGGTGCATCCCAATCTAACATTTCGCCAATACAGTAGGTGTTTGGTAGTTTTTTTAATTGCAGTGTGTCATCTATTTCAGATAAAGCTATACCGCCAACAGTAGATATTGCTTCATTTAAAGGGGCTGCTGCGGTAATTGTAATTGGTAGTTTTTTAATTTTCAAAGCAAGGGTATCTAAGTTTATAAAATCCTGTTTAGATAAAGTGGCTTTTAACAAATTAATTTGTGTTTGGTTTAAATTTAGTGCTTGGGTTAATTGTTGTTTAATGGTTTTTGAATGATTGGTAAAAAGCTTTGTTTTTATTTGTTCATTAGTTAAAGTTGGTTTTAAATCTATAAAAATTTGCGCTTTATTTTGTGCTTTCAATAGTTGTCTTATCTCTGTACTTAAAGCATATATTGCGCCACCTTCTATTCCAAATTTTGTAATTACTACCTCTCCCCTTTTAACTTTTTGCCCACAAGATATAGCAATATTTTTTAATTGCTTACCTTCTTCCGTTTCAATAAACTGTTCAGTCCATTCAATTTTAAAAGCACAATTAGAGGCTTCAAAAGGTATCATGTCAATTGCTTTTTCTTTAAAATAGGTTACCCATAAGCCATTAGAGCCTGTTATTTTCCAGCTACTACCGCCCAATGCCAATACAGTTATATCCGCATTTATTTCTACTAATTGTTGATTATGTTCAAATAGCAAAGCCTTGCTATGCCAGCCTTTCCAAGTATAATTGGTTTTTATTGCTATCTTATTATTGTTTAATACTTGGATAAACGCTGTTAATACTTCTATAGGTTTAATTCCTTTGTTAGGAAATACTCTTTTGCTACTACCCACAAAGGTTTGTATGCCAATATTATTTAGCCAATTTTGTAAATCTAAATTTGAAAAAGCATTTAAAATATTTTCAAAAAAAGATGCTGGGGTGTAGCGTGTTTTAAGCATTTGTAAAGGTTCAGAATGGGTAATATTTAAACCGCCATCGCCTGCTACTAAAAATTTCCTTCCAATACTTCCCTTTTGCTCATAAATAGTTACATCAAATTTATTGTTATTTAATGTAGCTGCTAACATAATAGCCGATGCCCCTCCACCTATTATGGCTATTGTTGGTTTCAAAATTTACATTTAGAAATTTATCTTTATTTCCTCGCTCACTTTGGTAACCCCTGTTTCTATTCCGCCAAAGTTTTTATTGATATGCTCCTTGTGTGTTCTTAATTTTTGGGTATTTTCTGCATTCAAAATATTTAATTGCTCTACTACAGCTTGGGCTACGTTGTATTGTGGTCCCATTTTGCCATCATCTACTTTTATACAAATGCCAAAGTTTTTTTCAAAAATACCAATACTATAAATACCATCTGCTCCTGTTTTACCAATTAGTTTACCTTCTCCCAAAGCCATCAAATCTGTACAATAACGGTTTTTTCCTGCTATCATTTCTGGATAAGCTATAATAGCATCTGTCATAAGTTTACACGCTTTTTGGGTAGCTTCATTAAATTTTATTGGGTTGATTAAATTTTTGTATGCCACCGCTTGGTTATATACAGGAAAAGCAAAAATAGGTGCCGAACAGCCATCTACACCTTGCTGTATTTGGGCTTTAGAATACTCATGAAAATCAGCAATAATTTCTAAAATATCTAAATGCAATTGGTGTTTAGGGTTGATATAATCTTTAATCGGCAAATTTTTATATACGCAATAAGCCAAAAAACCTGCATGTTTACCACTGCAATTGTTCATTATTTTGCGTGGTTTAAGGTCGTTTTTAATTAAATAATTTTGGTCTTCTTTTAGTGTGGGCATTTGTGCGCCACATTCTAAATCGGCTTCTGTTAAACTTATTTTATCTAAAATATTTTGAACCACTTGTACATGCTGTGCCTCGCCATTGTGGCTACCGCAAAGTATGGCTATTTCTTGTTGGGTAAAATTAAAATACTCTAAAGCTCCGCATGTTAGCAAAGGTATTTGTTGAAAAAATTTAAGTGCAGAACGGGGAAAACATATTTGCTGTGTATTGCCCAAGCTATAAATTATTTTACCTTCGTTATCTACAATACAAACTATACCTCTATGAAAACTCTCTAATACTTCGCCTCTATATACCTGTACTAATATTGGATTTGCCATTTCTTTTTTATGCATCTTGATTTGAAGCCAATAAAAACATACATGCCATACGTATGGCCACTCCATTTTCTACTTGGTTAAGAATAATGCTGTAATCACTATCGGCTACTTCGCTTGTTATTTCTACACCTCTGTTTATTGGTCCTGGGTGTAGTATGGTAATTTCTTTGTTTAAACTTTCCAACATTGGCAGGGTTAAGCCATACTGCATACTGTATTCTCTTAGGCTTGGAAAATACTTTATTTCTTGTCGCTCCATTTGAATGCGCAACATATTGGCTACATCGCACCATTCAAGGGCTTTGCGTAGGTTGTGTTCTACTTTTACACCCAATTGCTCAATATAACGAGGAATTAAGGTAGCAGGGCCACATACCATTATCTCTGCACCTAATTTTTGCAAACAAAATATATTGGATAAAGCCACACGGCTATGCAAAATATCGCCAATAATAGCAATTTTTTTACCTGCCACATCGCCCAAAGTTTCTTTTATTGAGTAGGCATCTAACAAAGCTTGTGTTGGGTGTTCGTGTGTGCCATCGCCTGCATTTAGTATAGTAGCATCTATATGTTTAGAAAGAAAAACACAAGCACCAGGTGCAGGATGGCGCATTACCACCATATCTACCTTCATGCTCAATATATTTTTTACAGTATCTATCAAAGTTTCGCCTTTTGATACGGAAGAAGATGACGAAGAAAAATTAACCACATCGGCACTCAATCTTTTTTGAGCCAATTCAAATGAAACCCTTGTACGGGTAGAGTTTTCAAAAAACAAATTGGCTACAGTAATATCTCTTAAAGAGGGTACTTTTTTTATTGGGCGATTGATAACTGTTTTAAAATTATCTGCCGTTTCAAATATTAATTTGATGTCGTTTTCTGTTAGGTCTTTAATGCCTAATAAATGTTTTACAGATAATTGTGTCATGCGTTTATTAACCAAACTTTATAATTGTTTTCTTCCCAATCTACTTTCACTTTTTGGGCATTGCCTCTTGTATCTACACTTTTGCCTACATAATCGGGGGCTATGGGGTTTTCTCTGTTAAATTTTCTATCTATTAAAACACAAAGTTCTACTTTGGCTGGTCGCCCAAAATCGAGCAAGGCATCCATAGCACTTCTAATGGTTCTTCCTGTAAATAGCACATCATCTATCAAAATAATTTTTAGCCCTTCTGTACTAAAAGGTATGTGCATAGGGCTTGGTGTTAATTGTTTGCCGCTTGTTCTAAAATCGTCTCTATAAAATGTAATATCCAACTCGCCATATTTTACTTTCGAGCCTATAATTTCTTCCACCTTTTGTCTTATAATTCTTGCAGGAAAAATACCCCTTGGTTGCAGCCCAATAATGGCAGTATGGGTAAAATCATCATGGTTTTCTACCAGTTCATAAGCCAAACGGTAAAGCGTTGCATTTAGTTTTTGGTGGTCGTATAGTAGTTTTTCTTCCATTATTTTATTTTGCCATTTGCATAATAATATCGTATTCCAAAGGCTGAACCTTGCCCACACTTAATCTGCTTTGCCTTATCAAATCCATATTAGCCAATAGTTCTGTATTTTTTATTTGTTGAAGCGTTACAGGTTTTTTAAATTTTTTAAAAGGAGCAAGTTCTACCACCAACCAGTTTTTATCATCTGTTGTTGGGTCTTGATAGCTTTCTTTTACAACTTTGGCTATGCCTACTATTTCCTTACCCTCATTACTATGGTAAAAAAAACACAAATCCCCTTTTTTCATTTCTCTTAAATTATTGCGAGCGGTATAGTTTCTAACGCCATCCCAAATGGTTTTACCGTCTTTTTCTAATTGCTCCCAAGGGTATTTAAAAGGCTCAGATTTTACCAACCAATAGTTCATAACAAGGGCAAAGAAACATAAAAAATAAGGTTAAAAAAAATAGCGTGGAAAAATATAGGGAAGGGAATAATTGCTTAAAAGATATTAAGGTAAGCCATTATTTATTTTATAGTATTTAATTTTATGTCAACTTGCCATAATTAGGACTTTACAAAAGTTAACGAATAGCCAAATATCTAACCCATCAAACTTTCATACACTTTTTCATACTGAGGCAAAATATTATCCAGCTCAAATTCTTTCGCTTTTTTAAGTGCTTGGGCTTTAAAAGTATTTAATAATGCGTTGTTACTTAACAATATTAAAGCATTTTTTGCCATATCATCAACATCGCCTACATTGCTTAAAAAACCTGTAACGCCATGTATATTTACCTCTGGAATACCGCCTGCATTTGTGCTTATTACAGGCACTTGACAAGCCATAGCCTCTAAAGCTGCCAAACCAAAACTTTCTGTTTCGGAGGTAAGTAAAAATAAATCACAAACTGATAATATTTCTTCTATTTGCTCTTGTTTGCCTAAAAAAGTAATTTTATCGCAAACGCCACTTTCGCGACATAGTAATTCAATTGTTGTTCTTTCAGGTCCATCGCCAATTAATAGTAATTTACTTGGAATTACAGCCGCTACTTTGGCAAATACTTTTACAACATCTTCTATCCTTTTTACTTTTCTAAAATTACTGGTATGTACCAATATTTTTTCGCCAAGTGGTGCTATAGCTTTGGTAAAATGTTCTTTTTTTTGTCTTGCAAAACGGTTAAAATCTATAAAATTAGGTATTACATGAATGGGTTTTGAAATATGAAAATTGGTGTAAGTATCGTTTTTCAAACTTTCTGAAACGGCTGTTACCGCATCGGAATGGTTGATTGAATATGATACCACTGGCTCGTAAGTAGGGTCTTTGCCCACAAGGGTTATATCTGTACCATGCAGCGTAGTTACTATTGGAATATGGATATTTTGTTCTTTTAATATATTTTTTGCCATCAATGCAGCACTTGCATGAGGTATGGCATAATGTACATGCAACACATCTAAATGGTGTTGTTTTACAATATCTACAATTTTACTTGCTAAAATAGTTTCGTAAGGTACATATTCAAAAAGTGGATATTTGTAAATAGATACTTCGTGAAAAAAAATATTGGGGTTAAAAAAATCGAGTCGAGCAGGCTGGCTGTAGCTGATAAAATGCACCTGATGATTTTTTGCAGCAAGGGCTTTGCCCAGTTCTGTTGCCACCACTCCGCTACCACCAAAAGTAGGATAGCATACAATACCTATATTCATTGTTTAATTTGCAAACAAAGTTAAAGGATAAAAGTTGTAAAAAAATTTAAAAAAGAAAAATGGGTATAGATAAATTTTATCAAAAAAAAGCGTTACAGACATGTAACGCTTTGGCTTTTTTCAAGCTCCCTGACCTGGGCTCGAACCAGGGACCTAGTGATTAATCCCGCACGTGCGGGACTCTAACCAGCCGAGCTAATTTTCCATCAAATTTATTTTGATTAAAAATTAGCTTTTCTATTAGATTTCTTGACTTTTGTTTTTTAATAAATTTTTCTAAATCCATGGCATCTGCTCTATTTTCTGATACTTCAAAAACAGCCATCAATTCCCAATCTTTACTTTTGCCAGTATATTTATCTACTGTATTGTTATTATGTTGAATTACTCTTTCCCAAGGGTTAATTGAATGCCCAATATAATATTTATCTATTGCTTTTGAAAATAATATATAAACGTAAAACATTCTATTTTATAAAAAAAGCGTTACAGACATGTAACGCTTTGGCTTTTTTCAAGCTCCCTGACCTGGGCTCGAACCAGGGACCTAGTGATTAACAGTCACTCGCTCTAACCAGCTGAGCTATCAAGGAATTTTCCTAAAAGGAGTGCAAATATAGAATTTTATTTTTTTTACACAAATATTTTTTTAAAATTATTTTTTTGAAAGATAAACACGCACTTTTGTAAGTATAAAAATATGGCAAAAGCGGTAACAAGATTTTTTTGTAAAAACTGTGGACACGAGGCTGGTAAATGGCTTGGAAAATGTCCAAGCTGTGAGCAGTGGAACACTTTTACGGAAGAAATAATTGAAAAACAAACAACTACCAATAAGCTTTGGAATAAAAATAATAGTAAAAAAGCTGAGGCTAAAAAGGTAATTGAAATTATAAAAGGCAATGAACAACGCTTAATTTTGCCCGACAATGAACTAAATAGAGTGTTAGGCGGAGGGCTTGTTACAGGTTCTATAACGCTTATAGGTGGCGAGCCAGGCATAGGCAAATCTACACTACTGCTACAATTGGCATTAAATGTTCAAAAGCAAGTGCTATATATTAGTGGCGAAGAAAGCGAAAGTCAACTTAAAATGCGTGCAGATAGATTGGGTATTAAAAATGAAAATTGCTATGTGCTGTGCGAAACAAGTTTGGTAAATTTAATTAATTATTTGCAACACAATACGCCCGAAATATTAATTATAGATTCTGTTCAAACACTTTCTACAGATGCTATAGACTCGCCACCTGGCAGTATTAGCCAAATAAAAGAATGTACTGCCGAGCTTTTGCGTTTTGCTAAAGAAACCAATGTGCCTGTTTTTTTAATTGGGCATATCAATAAAGATGGCAACATTGCGGGACCAAAGGTATTGGAACACATGGTAGATACTGTTTTGCAATTTGAAGGCGATAGACATTACAATTATAGAATATTGCGCACTTTGAAAAACAGATTTGGCTCTGCCAGCGAAATAGGTATTTATGAAATGCGTGGCAATGGCTTAAGAGAAATTGAAAATCCATCGGAAATATTAATTAGTGAGCGAGAGGAAAATTTGAGTGGCATTACTATATGTTGTGCTGTGGAGGGTATTCGTCCAATATTGTTAGAAACCCAAGCGCTTGTTAGCAGTGCGGTATATGGCACACCACAACGTACAAGCAATGGTTTTGATTTAAGGCGTTTGAGTATGCTTTTAGCTGTTTTAGAAAAAAGATGTGGTTTTCAATTAGGTGCTAAAGATGTGTTTATAAATATTGCTGGTGGTATGAAATTGGAAGACCCAGGCTTGGATTTAAGCATTGTTGCAGCCATACTATCATCGTATGAAAATATTGCTATTGTTAGCCAAATAGCCTTTGCAGGCGAGGTAGGCTTAAGTGGCGAGGTACGGGCAGTTAGCAGAATTGAGCAACGTATAAGTGAAGCAGAAAAACTTGGATTTAAAGAAATAATGATTTCTAAATACAACAAAGGAATAGAAACACTGAAAAGCAATATTAAAGTAATTACAATTGGGAAAATAGAAGAAGCTTTTGAATATCTTTTTGGGTAAATAGGATTAAACTTTTTGCGTTGTCGTTTTAATTTCTTTGGTAAATAAGCCTTTAATTTTTTCAATTAGTTTTTTGTATTTATCGCTATCAAAAATAGCCGATTCGGTAGCAGATTTTTGTAGAATAAACAAAGCAATAGGCATAAGTATTATACTTGCTATCCATGCGCCAAGCCATTCGGGCAATATGCCTTCTTTGCCCATTTTTAGTCCTATCATATTTATGACATAGTAAAAAATAAACATAAAAATAGATATTACCAATGGCATACCCAAGCCGCCTTTTCTAATAATAGCTCCCAATGGGGCGGCTATTAGAAAAAGAATTATCATTACAAACGACAAGGTAAATTTTTCATGCCATTTAATTTTAAATTGCCTTTTTTCAATTTTTAAATCATCTAATTGTTGGGCAGATGATTCTATTAAACTTTTTAAATTTCGTGTACTACTCAATGCCAGTTCTATTAAATTATAACGGTCTTCAATAGCAAAATTTTGAATAATGGTGTCTAATGCCAATTTAGGACTATCGTTGGTGTTAGCCATATTTTGTGCTTTTGGGTCGGGGTAGTATGGTCTTAAAAAATCTCGTGTGGCTGTTTGTTTTTGTTTTATTTCTCTGTTTAAAGAGTCTATTACATCTTGTAGTTCATTTATGTTTTTCATAACAGCACTTCCTTTAAATAAGTCTTTATCTGTGTTTTTAAGGTCTAAATCGCTCAAATCGAAAGTTATTTTTTGCTCATCAAATTTAGTAACTGTGGCAGGATATGTTTTACTGTAGTTAGCATTTTCTACAAGCTCCTCGTAGCGTATGCCTTTGTATAAAGTAAAATAAAGCAAGCGTTCATTATCGCTAAATTTCATTTTGCCACTTTCGGCTTTTATAATATTCAGTTCGCTATAGCCAGAGTTGTTTTCGTATATAAGCACATCTTTTATCGTTTCATTATCGGCTTCTTTTTGTCCTATTTTTATTTGATAATTTTCTATACCATCATAAAAAACACCTTCTTTAATATCAAAAGCAGGTTTTTTATTTCTTATATCCCATAGCAAACTTTTCGCCTCTAAATTGGCTCTTGGAATTACAATATTGCTAACATAAAAAGTAATAAATGCCAAAATTATAATGATGCAAAAAGCGGGCAATAATGCTCTGTAAATACTAATACCACTGGCTTTCAGTGCTACCATTTCGTAGCTTTCAGAAAGGTTGCCAAAGGTCATAAGACTACTAATTAAAACAGCCAAAGGCAATGCCATTGGTATTAAATCTGCCAAAGAAAAAAACAATAAACGGGCTACAACATGCCATTCTAAACCCTTGCCCACCAAATCATCTATCCATTTCCATAAAAATAGCATTAAAAATAAAAACATAGCTATTAAAAAAGTAGATAAAAAAGGACCTATAAAAGCCCTAATTACTAAAATATTTATCTTTTTCATGGATGAATTTAGAAACTATAAATTCAAATATTATACCAAATTAGCCGCCAATAGCTTGTTTTAAGCCCTCAATTTCAGAATGCCATACATCTTCGGTTTCTCTTTTTTCATTTATATTACAAAATTCTGTAACTTTAATGGCTACATCGTCAGTAAGTTCATCAACAATAATTTCCATTTCAAAATATTCGCCTTCATGGTTCTTTTCAAGTTCAAAACGCACCAATTTATTAGGAATTATTTTGCTCAATTTTGCATTCATTACCTCGCCATCCTCAAAAGTAAAGGTAAATTCTGTTCTACTTCTGCTATCTACTTTCGGGGCAAACCAATCTGCCAAACCACCTGCTGTGCTTAAATAAGGAAACAATATATTGGGTGAGCAATGGATAGGAAATTCTAAAACTATTTTAACTCTTTCTGCTTTATTTGCCATGTTTTGTTTGTGTGTGTTTAAAAATTAATGCAATTATAATTTTTTTAAGGGCAATAAAAATTAAAATTTTACCAATCTTTGCAAAGATATTTTTTTTAAGTTGAATAATCTAATTTCAGGTAAAAGCACTTCATTGATATTGCATATTTTATATGCCATAGTGGGTGCTGTATTGCTTGGTTTATTTTCGGCTTCGCAATTGCTATTGTATATTAATGGGCATTATTCTACAATTTTAGATTTAATAATGTACCATATTACTCGCCTTCCAGAAATAGCGTATATCATTTTTATTTTGGCTTTGGGCTTATTTACACAAAGGCGATATTTTGTTGCCATTATCCTTTCGTTGGCTATATGTGCTTTGGTAATTGTGCTTACCAAATATGTGTTTTTTGCCAATCAAGCCCGCCCTTCTGTTTGGCTAAATTCAAGTGGGTTTAAGTATCATATAGTAGCTGGTATTCGTTTACATAGCAATGGTAGTTTTCCTTCTGGGCATACAATGGCTGCTTTTTGCACAATGGCATTGGCTGCTTTTGTAAGTAAAAAATGGTGGACACAATTGTTGTTTTTTATTATTGCATTGCTTTCTGGCTATAGCCGAGTATATGTGGCGCAACATTATTTTTTAGATATTTATGTTGGTGGTTTAGTTGGTTTTACCATTGCCTGGCTATGTTTTAGTATATTTGAAAATAAATTTAAAACCCCTTATTGGCTTATGCCTATTATAAAATTATAACAGAAAGTATGAAAACCGTATCGCCCTCGCATTATGTTGTAATTGCAAGTATTGGCTTGTTGTTTTTTTTACCCTTTTTGGGCAGTGTACATTTGTTTGATTGGGATGAAATAAATTTTGCCGAATCTGCCAGAGAAATGATTGTAACGGGCAATTACAGTAAAGTGCAAATTAATTTCTCCCCCTTTTGGGAAAAGCCGCCCTTGTTTATTTGGATGCAAGTATTGTGCATGAAAATATTTGGCATTAATGAAGTAGCAGCCCGTTTGCCCAATGTTATTTTTGGAATAATTACTCTGTGTTTTATTTATAAAATTGGCAGAAAAATATTTAAAGGACATATTGCCCATTGGTGGGTATTGTGCTATTTGGGGGCTATTGCGCCTCATTTTTATTTTAAAACTGGATTGATAGACCCAGTTTTTAACTTCTTTATTTTCTGTAGCATTTATCAGTTTTATTTGGCATTGGCAAGGTATCAGCCTAATTATAATAGCAATCGTCATTTTTTAATGGCAGGTATTTTTACAGGTATTGCCATTTTAACCAAAGGTCCTGTGGCTATGCTTATTGCCTTGTTGGTGCTTTTTTGTTTGGTGGTTTCTCGCAAATGGACATGGTTTTTTAATATAAAACAGCTTTTGGTTTTCTTTTTATTTGCTGGCTTGGTTACGGCTATTTGGATAATTCCTGAAACCATAAAAAATGGTCCTTATTTTATTATAGAGTTTGTAAATTATCAATTGGGTTTGTTTTCTCAAAATATTGCAGGCCATCAGCAACCGTTTTACTACCATACTTTGGTATTGCTTGTGGGTTGTTTCCCTATTTCTATTATAGCTATAGCTGCTTGGCGAAAAAATGAATACTACACCTATCAAGAAAATTTATTCAGATTGGTTATGATTTGTTTATTTTGGGTGGTATTGATTTTATTTTCAATAGTAAAAACTAAAATAGTGCATTATTCCTCACTTTGCTGGCTTCCGCTTACATTTTTAGCGGCTTATAGTATTGAGGGTTTTAATGAAAAAATATTTAAGTTCAAATGGTATTTTAATATTTTATTGGTTTTAATTGGCATTGCCATAGCAAGTATTTTTATAGCTATGCCCATTATTTTAAGCCAAACAGGGTTAAGAAAAAATGTATTTGGCAGCATAAAAGATGAGTTTACAAAAGCCAATTTTACAATAGATGCAGGTTGGCATTTAATTGATATTATAGGAGGTGTTTTATTGCTTTTTGTAATTGTATGTTTTATTCTATTAATATTTAAAAAGAAAACAGTAAAAGCCTTTGGAGTATTGCTTATAGGCAATGCCATAGTTTTATTTTTAACAGCAGCATTGGTAGTGCCAAAAGTAGAAAAACATACACAAAATAAAGCCATACAATTTTTTGAAAGTTTGAAAGGTAAAAATGTCTATATTTTTAATGTTGGCTATAAAAGCTATGCGCCTTATTTTTATGCACAAACACAGCCTTTAAAAACCTTTGATGGTTTAAATTTATTGAACCTTAATTATTTTAAACAAAAAGGTGTAAAAAATTTCTTAGCATTATCAGAAACGGAAAGAGCAGAATTAGATGACATACAAAAACGTTGGCTAATAGAGGGCAAAGTAGATAAACCAGTCTATTTTATTGCAAAAATAAACGCACAAGAAGATTTGCCAGAACACGCACATCTTAAAATATTGTTCAACAAAGCTGGCTTTATAGCTTATAAACGAGAATAGAAATAAAAAAAATAATGTAGTTTCGCAAAAGGATTTTTACAATGAAAAAAATAAATAAAATATTAATAGCCAATAGGGGCGAAATAGCCATTAGAGTGATGCGTACTTGCAGAGAAATGGGTATAAAAACTGTTGCTGTATATAGCGAGGCTGATAGAAATGCGCTGCATGTACGTTATGCTGACGAGGCATATTTATTGGGACCACCGCCAAGTAATCAAAGTTATTTGTTGGCAGATAAAATTGTAGAAATTTGTAAAACCCACCAAGTAGATGCTGTGCACCCTGGCTATGGTTTTTTGAGCGAAAGAGCCGAATTTGTAACCAAACTACAAGCCGCAGGTATTATTTTTATAGGACCAAGTGCAGAAAGTATGGAAATAATGGGTAGTAAAATAGCCAGTAAACAAGCGGTAGAAAAATTTGGCGTGCCTTTAGTGCCAGGATTAAAAGATGCTATTACAGATGTAGAAGCTGCTAAAAAAGTAGCTGCCGAAATTGGTTTTCCTATATTGATAAAAGCCAGTGCTGGTGGTGGTGGTAAGGGTATGCGTATAGTTAATAATTTAGAAGAATTTGAAACCAATATGCAATTGGCTCAAAGCGAAGCTTTGAGCTCATTTGGCGATGATGCAGTATTTATAGAAAAATATGTAGCCGCTCCAAGGCATATAGAAATACAATTAATGGCTGATAACCATGGCAATGTTTGTTATTTATTTGAGCGCGATTGCAGCATACAACGCAGACACCAAAAATTAGTAGAAGAAGCCCCAAGTGCTGTTTTAACCCCAGAATTAAGAAAACAAATGGGCGAGGCAGCTGTAAATGTAGCCAAAGCCGCCAAGTATAGCGGTGCTGGCACGGTGGAGTTTTTATTAGATGAAAAACTGAATTTTTATTTCTTGGAAATGAATACCCGCTTGCAAGTAGAGCATCCTGTAAGCGAATTGATAACAGGTATAGATTTGGTAAAAGAACAAATATTAGTAGCAGAAAACAAACCTTTGAGTTTTAAACAAGAAGATTTGAAAATAATTGGACATGCGCTTGAATTAAGGGTATGTGCCGAAGACCCAATGAATAATTTTTTGCCTGATATTGGAACCTTAACAACCTACAGAGTACCCCAAGGACCAGGCATAAGAGTAGATGATTGCATGGAAGAAGGTATGGCTATTCCTATTTATTACGACAATATGATAGCCAAGCTGATAGTTTGGGCAGATACAAGAGCCAATGCCATAGAAAAAATGAAACGTGCCATTAGCGAATATAAAATTAGTGGGGTGGCAAATACCTTGCAGTTTGGCAATTGGGTAATGCACAACGAGCATTTTGTAGCTGGCAATATAGATACCAAATTTATTGACAATTATTTTAAACCAGAGTATTTAGAACCAACAATTAACCAAAATTTAGAAGAGGCATTAGCCCTTATTTCAGCAGCTGTATTTAGCGATAAAAAAGCGGTAGCGCAAACTCAAAATTCGGATAGTAATGGGGTTTCAGAATGGGTAAAAAATAGGAAGAGCTTGAGGTAGGGAACTGCTTGGTCATTCTGTAAATTTTGGTTTCGCAAAATTATACAGAATCTGAAATATAATGAGATTCTGAATCTTTTTTCAAAGCAAAAAAGTTCAGAATGACGCTTTGGTCAGAATTTTCGCCTTAGTTTGAACTTAAGTTAAAATATATGGTTACAACTCGAGTTGTTATAAAATTAATTTTCCAACAACAGTATTATATGGTCTCAAAAAAAAATTAAATATTGTATCAACTTCTCCCACTTTTCTGAAACCATTATGCCATATTGGCAAACTATTTTGTAGTATTTTAGGAACAGAGTCTTTATCAAATGAATTAAAAGCTAAGGTATCGCCCTTTAAAAAAGGAAATTGGCTATATGAAACAGTTGTACTTTCACAAACATATAAAATCCTTAATGTATCCAATGGATTTTTGTTAATATCTATCCCTATTACATTTGAATAATAAGGACCTCTACAATTATTTCTACAATTACCTAAGCAATAATCTAAAATTCTAATTTTAAAAGTATCATCGTAATTTATTACATTACAATAAGTAGAATCAACTTTTATAGTTGTGTTTGAGTCTTTTAATTTCTTCTTTCTAATTTGATAATTAAATTTACAAGAAAAAATAAAGACAATTAAACAACAAATTGTTATTATTTTCATAAATAAAAATCTCTAAAACCCACAATTACACCCTCTTTTAGGGCTACCGCTACCCATACTTTTTCTGCTTTTGCAAGCCGTAGTTAAGCATAAGCCAACAATCATAAGGATAAAAAATTTACTTTTCATTTAATAATTCAACGAAAATAAATGAAAAATAGTATATAACCAATTCTAATTGATAAATTCGCAGCATGGAAATTTTTCATATACTAAAAGAATTGCTAACAAACACTAAAGAGTTTTTAGAGATTTTTGTTTCAGAAAACGGTACTTTAATTTATGGTTTATTGTTTTTAATTGTTTTTTGCGAAACTGGTTTGGTGTTTCTGCCGCTTTTGCCTGGCGATTCATTGTTGTTTACAGCAGGTGTATTGGCTGCCAATCCCAACAACCATTTAAGCGTTTGGCTCATTATTGTGTTGTTAATATTAGCCGCACTTTTAGGCGATAATACAAACTATTTTATTGGTAAATTTTTTGGCAATTACATTAAAAAGAAAAAGAAAATATTGTTTTTAAAAGAAGAGCATATTCAAAAAACAGAAGCCTATTACGAAAAATATGGTGCTAAAACCGTTATTATTGCTCGTTTTATTCCTATTGTACGCACTGTTGCGCCTTTTGTGGCAGGTGCTGGCAGTATGCAATACAGAAAATATATTATCAATTGCATACTTGGTGCTATTTTATGGGTAGCAGGGGTTACACTTATTGGCTATGCTTTGGGTAATGTGCCATTTGTTCAAAATAATTTTAAATTGGTAATTTTAGCTATTATTGGTATTTCGCTATTGCCCATAGTTATAGAATTTGTAAAAGCAAAAATGAATAAAAACAAAGCTTAATTTTTAGAATGAACACGCTTGGTTTAATTGGTTTTCCGCTCTCTCATTCTTTTTCGCCAAGCTATTTTGCTCAAAAATTTAAGCACTTAAATATTACCAATTGGCAATATCAATTATTTGAAATTGATACGATAGAAAAGTTGCCGCAACTGATTAATGAAACGCCCAATTTAAAAGGCTTAAACGTTACTATTCCTTACAAAGAAAAGGTAATAAACTATTGCACAGCCTTAAGCCCAGAGGCAAAGGAAATAGGAGCTGTCAATTTTTTAGAAATTAAAAACGATGAAATAATTGGGCATAATACCGATTGGATAGGTTTTACTAAAAGTATTGAAAATTGGTATAAACCAAGTTTTAAAAAGGCTTTAGTATTAGGTAATGGTGGAGCGGCAAAAGCCGTTATTTATAGTTTAAAAAAACTGAATATTTTATTTGATATAGCTGTTAGAAATACTAAAAATAATTCAGTATTAATTGCTTTTAATGCTATTTCAGAAACCCAATTCCAACAATATGATTTAATCATCAACTGCACACCTATTGGCACATTCAAACATTCAGAAAGTTTATTGCGTTTGCCTTTTAATGCTATTCAAAGCTATCAATTTTTTTTTGATTTGGTTTATAATCCTGCGGAAACAGAAATGCTGAAATTGTTTAAAACTAAAGGAGCAAACACAAAAAATGGTTTAGAAATGTTGCAAATTCAAGCTGATGAAACTTGGGCAATTGCTACTCGCTAATATAAACCCGCTTTACTCTTTGCGAAATAGCTGTTAAAATTTCATAAGGAATTGTATTCAATTTTGCAGCCAATTCAAGTACAGAATGTTGCTTTCCAAAAATAATGGCTTCATCGCCCTCGTTACAATCTATATGGGTAATATCTACCATACACATATCCATACAAATATTGCCAACTATTGGGGCTAAACTGCCGTTAATTTCAACACTACTATTGCCATTACTCAACAATCTGTTTAAGCCATCGGCATAGCCAATAGCTAATATAGCAATTTTTCTTTCCTCGTTTTTAATAGATTTTCTTGCATAGCCTACACTCTCTTTTGCAGCAATAGTTTTTATTTGCGAAATAGCTGTTTTTAAGGTAAAAACATTTTCAAAAGCTTGTTGGTTTTCGCCACTTGGGTCAATGCCATACAAACCAATGCCCAAGCGCACCATATCCATTTTTTCTTGCTTAAATCTTAATGTTGCTGCGGTATTACTTATGTGTTTTAAAATGGAATAATTTAATGTTGTTTCAAGTTGGTTTGCAATACTTTCAAAGTCATTAAATTGTTGTTGCGTAAATTCATCAAATTGTTTTTCATCGCTTGCAGCAAGGTGCGAAAATATAGATTTTACAACAATGTTTTTATTTGCCAAAAGCAAATCTGTTAAGGGTTCTATGCTGTTTTTGTGAAAACCCAAGCGGTGCATACCCGTATCTATTTCAATATGGATATTTAGTTTTTTATTGTCTAAAACATCTGCTAATTGTTGAAACTGATTTTGGCTATAAACCACAGGTTCTAATTGGTATTGAAGCAAGTTTTCAAAAGTTTCTATTTCGGCATTTAGCACCATAATGGGTAGTGTAACACCGTTGTTGCGCAAGGTTATGCCTTCATCAGTATAGGCAACAGCCAAATAATCTACTTTTTGTTGCAGCATTTTTGCCATTTCAAAACTACCGCTACCATAAGCAAAAGCCTTTACCATTGCCATTATTTTAATGTTATTGGGCAGTTTACTTTTTATAAATTCTAAATTGTGTTGGGCTGCGGTTAAATTTATTTCTAAAATTGTTCCGTGCAATTGTTTTTCTAGTTTTTGAGCTATGGTTTCAAATTTAAAACTTCGAGCACCTTTCAATAATATAGCTTCATGGCTAAATAGTTTAAAATCAAATTGACTTAAAAAATTTGTTGTAGTTTCAAAATAATGGGTTTCAAAATTTGGTTGAATAACTGTTTTAAAATCTTTAAACTGCTTGCCAATGCAAATAAAACGGGTAATATTATTTTGAATAAGCAATTGATTTACTTCGTTGTAAATTTGAATTTGTGATAATGCACTTTGTTCAAATTCTGAAAGAATAACTGTTGTTTTGGTATAATTAGTCTGTCGTTTTAAAAAAGAAAAAGCTGCAGTTAAGGCATTCAAATCGTTGCTGTAGCTATCATTGATTAAAGTGCAATTGTTAATGGCTTGTTTCAATTCCAAACGCATTTTTATAGGTTCTAATTGTAAAAATTTAGCAGCATCAAATTTGTTTAACTCTAATGCTGTAAGCCAGCAAATACAAACGTTTTCTATGGCTACATCATCTGTAAATGGAATGGTAATACTTGTATTTTTATCTTTATAAATGGCATTTAAAACAGTAGTTTTTTGTTGGCTTATAATTTCGATAATGTTTAAATCAGCTTTTGCATTATTGAAATCGTAGGTTATAATATTGGGCAATTGATGTTCAAAACTATGTATTTTCATCAATACTTTTTCGCAGTTTTTAAAGAGTTTTAATTTCTCTTTTATTTTTTCGTTTCTATCCGCAAAACCTTCATCGTGGGCACTGCCAATATTGGTTAATATGCCAATTGTAGGCTGAATAATGGCTTCTAAATTTCCCATTTCATTCGGCTTTGAAATACCCGCTTCAAATATACCCAAAGTATGGTTTGCGTTAAGTTGCCAAACGCTAAACGGCACACCAATTTGGCTGTTGTAACTTTTCGGATTTGCACAAATATTCTCATCATTGCCCAATAATTTTTTTAGCCATTCTTTCACTATTGTTTTGCCATTACTACCTGTAATACCAATAGTAGGAATATTAAATTTAGCTCTATGATGAGCCACCAAAATCTGTAATGCTTTTAAAGTATTTTCTACTTTAATAAAACTGCAATTTGGATATTTTTTTTCGTCAAAATTATTGTTAACAACAAAAGCTTTTACCCCTTTTTCTGCCAATTCTTTAATGTATAAATGCCCATTGTTATTGTTGGTTTTAAGGGCAAAAAATAAAGTATTTTCTGCTAAAGTTAAATTTCTACTATCCGTTAGTAATTGCCAATCATTGCTTTTATCAATGCCTATCAATTTGGCATTTGTAATATGGGCTATTTCTAAAAGCGAGTACATTTGGTTTTTTGAAAATTTTTACAAATTTGCTTAAAGTTTATCATTTATTTAGAATTTTTTGTTTAGGTATAAATAAAAAATAATATCATTGCATAACAATGGATTCAAAATTAAAGCAACAAATGGGCTTGTTTTCTGCCGTAATGGTGGTAATAGGCGCAATGATAGGCAGCGGTGTGTTTAAAAAAATAGCACCTATGAGTGCCGAGTTGCACAGCAGCGGCTGGGTACTTTTGGCTTGGCTTGTTGCTGGTGTAATAACATTAATGGGTGCTTTAAGCAATGCCGAAGTGGCAGGCGTAATAGCCAAGCCAGGCGGGCAATATGTTTATTTTAAAGAAATGTATGGCAAACTGTTTGCATTTCTTTTTGGTTGGGCTTCTTTTTCGGTTATACAAACGGCTACAGCTTCTGCTGTGGCGTATATTTTTGCCGAATCTTTAAACAGTATTTTTCCATTGCCACCTATTGGTGATTATTGGAATAATTTTACCCTGTTTTCCATTGGCGATTTTTCTTTGCAACCGTTCAATAATTTTTGGGTAAAATGTATCGCTATTTCTTTAGTTTTGTTACTCACTTTTTTTAATTATAGAGGCATTAATTATGGCGAAAAAATTGGCAATATTTTTGGTTCGGCAGTTATTGTAGGTATTGTTTTTATTATTGTTTTGGCTTTTACTTTAGGTTCGGATAATGGCATACGCACTACAACTGTGTTCAATTTTATCTCAATTAATTCCTTTACTGAAAAAACATTTATGTCGGCATTTTTTGGCGCTATGTTGGCTGCTTTTTGGGCTTTTGAAGGCTGGAACAATGTAGGCTTTTTAGCTGGCGAAATTAAAAACCCGAAACGAAATGTACCTATGGCTTTGGGCATTGGCACATTGTTGGTAAGTGCCTTATATTTTACTATCAATGCCTCGTTTTTTAATGTGGCAGATGTTGGTTTTTACGAAAACATTAATACGCAAAAAAATACAATTGCTGCTGTTAGTAGTATGGCATTGGTTTGGCAATATGGCGGCTTGTTTATTTCTGTTTTAATTTTGGTAAGTACATTTAATAGCACTAACAATAGCCTAATGAGCGCACCTCGCATATATTATGCTATGGCAAATGATGGTTTGTTTTTAAAAACCGCAGCAAGTGTGCACCCAAAATTTAAAACACCCCATAAAGCCATTGTTATGCAAATGTTTTGGTGCATTGTATTGGTTATTAGCGGTAGTTTCGATTTGCTAACAGAAATGCTAGTATTTGTAGCTTTTATATTTTATGGTTGCGGTGCTTTTGGCGTTATTGTTTTAAGAAAAAAAATGAAAGAAAATAACACCAATTTCAAAGTGCCTTTTTATCCTGTTTTGCCCATATTATTTTCTTTGTTTAGTTTATTTTTAGTGGTAAATACTATTATAGATTCGCCCACAAAATCTGCCATAGGCTTGGGTTTAGTATTGCTTGGTTTGCCTATTTATTTTAGTTTAAATAAACAAAATAAAGCTCGTTGAAAAAATTAGGCAAGAATTTTGATTGATATACAATAAATTTGTACCAATTGATGTTATTATCCAAACAACGTATTTCAACTATGCAAAAAATTATCTTTTCGCTATTTATTTTTTCAATTTCTGCTTGTGCAGTAGCGCAACCAAAAGGCAAACCTGAAAAAAGCCCTGCCGATAAATATGCCGAAGAGGCTTATTTAGAAACCATGAAACCAGAATTTGAAAGAGATTTCAATAAAGCGATAGAACTTTGTGAAAAAGGCATAAAAAAAGACAGTAACTATGCTAAAATTTGGGAATTTAAAGGCAATATAGAGTTTGATATGAAAAAATATGCGGCTGCTATAAAATCTTACAAAAAAGTAATAAGCCTTGAGCCAGAAAATTTTACAACGTATTATTCATTGGGCTTGGCACAAAGAATGAATTTAGAATTTGATGAAAGCAAGGCATCGTTACAAAAATATTTGAGCGGTGGCAACAAGAAAAAAGCATACGAAAGCCAAGCAAAAAATATGATAGCCAATATGGAAACCTATAAGGCATTGTATGGCAGTAAAATAGATTTTACGCCTATTAATTTAGGTGCAGGTATCAACTCTGCCGATGGCGAATACTGGCCTGGCTTAACTTTAGATGGCAAATATTTTTATTTTACCCGCATGAAATATGCTAAAAATGGCAGACCATACGAAGATTTTTACCGCTCGGAATTGAATGATACCAATTGGCTTCCCTCCACAAGACTGCCCGAACCAGTAAATACCATAGACAATGAAGGTACTGTATCCATAACTGCCGATGGTAAAAACATTTTCTTTTCGGCAAAAGACAGAACAGCACCCAATGGCGCACCACTTGGGCAAGGCGGGCATGATATTTATTTTTCATCTTATTTTAATGGGCAATGGAGCAATCCTATCAATTTAGGTCCTGTAATAAACACCTCTGCTTGGGAAAGCCAGCCAAGTATTAGTCCTGATGGGCTAACGCTATATTTTGCAAGCGATAGAGCAGGTGGCTTTGGTTTGGCAGATATTTACAAAAGTGAATTTAAAGATGGTAGATTTCAGCCACCAGTAAATTTGGGTAAGAAAATAAACACCAAAGGAGAGGAGCAAGCCCCTTTTATACACTACGATAACCAAACATTGTATTACAGCTCTGATGGCTTACCTGGCTTGGGAAGTTCAGATATTTTTATTGCTAAAAAGAATGCAGAAAATAAATTTGATACGGCCATTAATTTGGGCTATCCCCTAAACTCCGAAGGTATGGAGCTGGGCATGATAGTAGATAGATTGGGCAAATATGGTTATTTAAGCAGCACAAGGGCAGGCGGCTATGGCGATTTGGATATTTATAAATTTGTATTGCCCAAAAGTATAAAGCCAGAGGCTGTTAGCTATGTGCAGGGCAATGTGTACGATGCTAAAAGTTTAGATAAATTGGTAGCCAATATAGAGTTGACAGACTTGAGTACAGGCAAAATAATTACCACCATACAATCGCAAAAAAATGGCGACTTTTTTATTGTGCTTAAATCAAACAGAAACTATATGTTTACGATTGACCAAACAAATTACCTTTTTTATTCAGATAATTTTGCCCTAAAAGAACACCCTGCTTTAGACCCCTACAAATTGGAAGTAGCACTTAAAAAACCAGAAACCAATATTGATA
Organism: uncultured Chitinophaga sp.; assembly: GCA_964505065.1. GTDB lineage: Bacteria > Bacteroidota > Bacteroidia > NS11-12g > UBA955 > JABMMZ01. Next base: position 6,799 of record CAZDGF010000032.1, on the reverse strand, counting down.
TTACGCTTAAAAATGTATTTTTTGATGTAGATAAATTTGAGCTAAAAGAAGAAAGCAAATACGAATTGGATAAATTGGTATTGCTGCTTAAAAAGTTTCCATTTATTAAAATAGAAATAGGTGGACATACAGATAATACAGGCGATGCAAAGAAAAATACCACCTTGAGCTTAAACAGAGCCAAAGCTGTGAAAGACTATTTGGTAAAAGGTGGTATAGATTTTACCCGACTTACTTTTGTAGGCTATGGCGATAGCAAACCCATTGCAGATAATACCACTGTGGAAGGTAGAGCAAAAAATAGAAGAACGGTGTTTAAGGTGGTTAGTGTGAAGTAAAATATTAGGTATCCTGCTTATTGGAGATACAACCAAATCTAAAGAAATATTATAAAAATAAATAGTGTATAAAAATAGAATTAAATACAAAGTAAACACCAATTCTAATCTAAAAATAAATATAATTTTTTTTATTTCTTTTATAGGTAATTCATTATTTGCACAAAATAGTATAGTTGGAGATGGTTTTGGTGGACGTTTATGGTATCAACCTACTAACTAAACTGTGGGTAGTACTGCTGCTTTTGCTATTTGTGGCGATTCGTCTAGGCTGTTTAGTTGGGGTTTTAATTTGAATCACCTCCTTGGTATTTCAAAATATCCAGACTTATATCAAAGTGTAATTCCACTGAAACCGCAAGATATGACAAATGTTAAATTTTGTACTTCAGACAGATTTACAGTAGCTATTAAAAACGACCAAACAGGTTAGTTTTGGGGTGGTGGAATACAAATATTGCCTAAAAAAATAATTTCTAATGTAAAGTTTGCCGCAGTAGGTCTTAATGGTTGTTCATTTATAAAAAATGATGGTACTGTTTGGACTTTAGGACAAAATAATAAAGGTTTTTTTGGAAATGGAACAAAAAATGATATTTTAACAACTATACCACAAAAAATGAAAGGTATTAATTCTGCTGTTAGAATTGCTTTGAATGGAGATGCAACACTCATTTTATTGGCTGATGGCACCTTAATGTCAGTTGGAAGGAATGGATGGGGGACATTAGGTACAAATTCTCCATTAGGATTTGAAACTTTGTTGCCTATTAAAATTATAGATTTAAAAGATATTGTAGATATAAAAGCTGGTGAAAATTCTTTTATTGCATTAGATAAAAATGGATTTGTATATAAATGGGGATATTCTGAAACTGAAAAATGCGGATTGCCCAGAGAAGTTTATAAACCAACAAAAATTAATGAATTAAAAAATATTGTAGCTATTGCTGGGAGCAGTAGCTCATTGTCTTTTTTAGCTATAGATTCTGTTAATAATTGTTATGCATGGGGAGGTAATACAAATGGAACCTTGGGGTATATAGAAACACAAAAATGCTATGTGCATCCTTTTGTATTAATGAAAGACGTTAAAGACATAATGATGGGGGAAGATTTTTTATATTTGGTAAAAACAGATGGTACTTTATGGATGTCAGGTGCAATTTACTATGAATGGAGCGTTAAAATGCAATTAAAATATGATTCATCACCTACCCTTTATCAACTTTTTCCAGAATTACCCCCTATAAATTTATGTAAAGCTGAGCCACATTTACCCAAAGTGTATAGTCATTATAATATTCAATTATGCCCAAATGATTCATTTAAAATTGGGAATAAAACATATAAAAAAAACATTAATCATAAAGATACATTCAAATCTATATATGGTATAGATTCAGTTGTTTCATTTGATATTAAAGTAAATCCTATCTTAATTAAAAACAATAACCTTTCTATTTGTAATGGTGAAAATTACAAAATTGGGAAACATACTTATTTATCAACTGGTATTTATAAAGACACTTTATCTAGTCAAGTAGGATGCGACTCTATTGTTATTACCAACTTAAAGATTAAACCTACTAATTATACAAACCAAAAGTTCAATATTTGCTCAAATGAATTTATAAAAGTAGGTAAAAATAAATACTACTTAAAAGGTAGATATATAGATACTCTTAATAATTATCTTGGATGTGATTCTATTATTGAAACTGACTTAAACATTTTTCTAAAACCGAAAGCTAACTTTGAGATAAATGATAACTTATTTAACATAAATGATACTTTGTTTTTCAATAATACATCTTTTGATTCAGATAACTATAAGTGGTATTTTAGTGATTTGATTTCCGAAACTTCATTAAGTAAAAATCCAATGTTTCAATATAAATACATTGGAAACAAACAAATAAAACTTATCGCTAAAAACAGCTTAACAAATTGCAGTGACACTATTATTAAAACAATTTTAATAATAGACAATAAAAACATATACATCCCTTCAGTATTTACTCCAAATGCTGATGGAATTAATGATTATTTTTTACCTTACTCTAAAGCATATAAAATTAAAAGGATGAAAATATTCAATAGTTGGGGTGAATTAGTTTTTAATGAAGAAGATTTAACAAAAGGTTGGGATGGTAAATATAAAGATTTGGATTGCCAACAGGATATATATATATTTATAGTAGAAGTAATTAATAATTCAAATAATAAATTTGAAAATATAAAAGGAATTATAAATTTAACAAGATAAGTTTCCACCGTATTGGTATTATTTTTTCCTGTGGTCGGTTTGTAGCCAAGTTCCTTATTGCTGCAACCAACCGCTGCCACTGCATATCAAAGTTACAATTTACTTTTTAAAAACAAATTAATCAATAAGAAATTTGAAAAATTGAACTATTTGATTTAGTTGGGATTAACCCCGATTTAAAAATTGCAATTATGTTTTGTAAAAACATGAATTGCAATTTGTTATTCGATTCAGCAATGCTATTGCTGAATTAGGGTTAAATGGCAGATTTATTATTAATTAACGTGAGTTCAGGATAAGCAACGATGCAGTCTTTCTGTAAATTTTGGCTTCGCAAAATTATACAGAATCTGAAATTAAAGTAGATTCTGAATCTTTTTTCAGAGCATCCCGCACATGCGGGACAGAATAACGCTTTTAGCAGAACTTTTTTCATAACCCGAACTCAAGTTAATTAGTAACCTTAACAATAGCTTGCTGGGTTACTTATTTGTAAATTCTAAGCCAAATAGCATTCCTTTTTTTTCACTATTATTTCTTTATCCCAAATTAATCAATAGGAGATTTGAAAAATTGAACTATTTGATTTAGTTGGGATTAACCCCGATTTAAAAATTGCAATTATGTTTTGTAAAAACATGAATTGCAATTTGTTATTCGATTCAGCAATTCTATTGCTGAATTTGGGTTTATTCTTCATTATTAATTCTATACATTTATCCATTTCATTTTATGCCTTTTTATTTTACCTTTGCACCACTTAAAAATCAATATTTAATTAATGAAACTTTATACTGGTCAAACAGATTATTTTGTGAATCGTCATAACGGTTCTGTAACTGCTGAAGATATTAACGCTATACTAAAAGTTATAGGCAAGCCTTCGGTAGATGAATTAATTAACCAAACTGTGCCAGCCGCCATTCGTATGCAAGGGCAAATGGCTATAAAACCTGCTGTTAGCGAGCAGCAATTGCTTAAAAACCTTAAACAAATAGCCGCTAAAAATAAAATTTTTACCACCCATATTGGTATGGGTTATTATAATTGCTATACCCCTGGTGTTATTTTAAGAAACATTATGGAAAACCCAGGCTGGTACACGCAATATACACCCTACCAAGCAGAAATAGCACAAGGTAGATTAGAAGCATTGTTGAATTATCAAACTATGGTAATAGACCTAACAGGTTTGCCTATTGCCAATGCCAGTTTATTAGATGAAGGCACAGCAGCAGCAGAGGCTATGGCAATGTTTCGCACGGCACATAAACACGATGCTGCCACCAAATTTTTTGTAGATAATAGCACCTTTCCTCAAACTATAGATATTCTTAAAACCCGTGCTGTGCCTATGGGTATTGAGTTGGTATTTGGCAATTATAACACCACAGAACTAAACAACGAATACTTTGGTGCCTACATACAATACCCCAACAACGAGGGCAGTATTGAAGATTACAAAGCATTTACAACAAAAGCCCATAGCATTGGTGCTTATGTATGTGCAGGTGCAGATTTAATGGCATTGAGCCTTTTAGCACCTCCTGGCGAGTGGGGTGCAGATTGCGTTATAGGCAACTCTCAACGTTTTGGTGTACCATTGGGTTATGGCGGTCCTCATGCAGGTTTTTTTGCTACAAAAGATGAATTTAAACGCATTATTCCAGGCAGAATTATTGGTGTAAGTATAGATAGACACGGCAATAAAGCCTTGCGTATGGCTTTGCAAACAAGAGAGCAGCATATTCGCAGACAAAATGCAACAAGCAATATTTGTACAGCCCAAGTGCTACTAAGCATTATGGCTGGTATGTTTGGTGTTTACCATGGTCCAAGTGGTATTAAAGCCATTGCATATAAAATTCATGGTTTAACAAAAACATTGGCAGAGGCTTTAACTCAATTGGGTTTCGAGCAATTAAATGCACAATATTTTGATACCATTTTAATAAAAAATAATGGACATACAGAAGCTATAAAACAATTAGCCGAAGCAGCTCAAATAAATTTAAGATATTTTGACAATGGCAATATTGGTATAGCTTTAGATGAAACAACAGATGTAATCAATGTGTATCAAATAGCCCTTTGTTTTGCACAAGCAAGCAATAAAACTATTACTTTAAATACTATTGAAGAACTTGCTACAACACAAGAATTAACTTGGGCTACACCATTGGTGCGAGTAAGTAATTTTATGACACACCCTGTGTTCAACAATTACCATAGCGAGCATGAAATGTTACGTTATATCAAACAATTGGAAAGCAAAGATTTATCGCTATGCCATAGTATGATTTCATTGGGTAGCTGCACAATGAAACTAAATGCTACAACAGAAATGATACCTGTTACTTGGCCAGAGTTTAACCAAATTCATCCTTTTGCTCCGCTAAATCAAGCTGTAGGTTATGCTGAAGTATTAAAAGAATTGGCAGAAGATTTACAAGTAATAACAGGGTTTGCAGGTATGAGCCTTCAGCCAAACTCTGGCGCACAAGGAGAGTATGCTGGCTTAATGGTTATTCGTGCGTATTTGCAAGATAAAGGCGAAGGACATAGAAATATTGCTTTAATACCAGAATCGGCACATGGCACAAACCCAGCAAGTGCTGCTATGGCAGGCATGAAAATTGTAATTGTTAAAAACCTTGAAAATGGCAATATAGATATAGAAGACCTAAAAATAAAAGCTACTGAACATAAAGACAATTTAGCTGCTTTTATGGTTACCTATCCTTCTACTTATGGCGTATATGAGGCTGGCATAAAAGAAATTACAGATATTATACACCAAAACGGTGGGCAAGTATATATGGACGGTGCAAATATGAATGCCCAAGTAGGTTTAACAAGCCCTGGCTTAATAGGTGCAGATGTTTGCCATTTGAATTTACATAAAACCTTTTGCATACCTCATGGTGGCGGTGGTCCTGGCATGGGTCCTATTGGTGTGGCTGCGCATTTAGTGCCTTATTTACCTGGTCATTCTGTGGTAAATATTGGTGGCGATAAATCTATATCAGCCATATCTGCTGCGCCTTATGGTAGCGCAAGTATTTTGCTTATTTCTTATATTTACATTAAACTAATGGGTGCCGATGGACTAAGAAGAGCTACTGAAATAGCTATTTTAAATGCCAATTACATAAAAGCAAGATTAGAAAGCCACTACCCTATTTTATACAAAGGCGAAAATGGCACTTGCGCCCACGAAATGATATTAGATACACGCTCGCTAAAACAAAGCGCAGGTATAGAGGCAGAAGACCTTGCCAAACGCCTAATGGATTATGGCTACCACGCCCCTACCCTTTCTTTTCCTGTGGCTGGCACACTTATGATAGAGCCTACCGAAAGCGAAAGCAAAGAAGAATTGGATAGATTTTGTGATGTATTAATTGCTATTAGAAACGAAGTAGCCGAAGTAGAACAAGGCATAGCCGATAAAGAAGACAATGTATTAAAAAATGCTCCACATACCGCTACAGAAATAAGCAGCGATGCTTGGGCGCATAAATATAGCAGAGAAAAAGCAGCTTATCCGTTGCCTTTTGTAGCTGCTAAAAAATTCTGGCCCACTGTGGCAAGAGTAAATAGTGCACATGGCGATAGAAACTTAATATGCGCTTGCTTACCCATAGAGGCATATAGGAATGAAGTAGTGGCGGCTAATTGAGTATTGTAATTTTTAATCTCAAACATTTTGATAGGCTTTTATATATATTTATTGTAATACGCAAACATACATAGCCATATTAAGAGGTATAAACGTAAGTGGTAAAAATAGCATTAAAATGGAAATGCTTAAAGGTATTTGCGTAAATTTAGATTTTGCTGAAGTAAAATCCTATATACAGAGCGGTAATATTGTATTTAAAAGCAAAACAGAGAATGTAGAAATTTTAACCAAACAATTAAGTAATGCCATTGAACAACAATTGGGCTTACAAGTGCCTATCATTATTTTTACATTGAATGAGCTAAAGCAAATACTCAATAACAATCCATATATTGAAATGCCAAACAAAGACCAATCATTTATCCATATCACATTTTTAGCAGAAATACCCAAAGCAGAAAATATAAACCAATTAAATATTGCCACAACAGATGAGTATTTCATACACAATAAACCCAGATTACGCATTAGGAATTTTAATAGACAAATCGAGAGGATGATCCCAAA
>CAZDGF010000031.1:32573-43687 GCA_964505065.1 uncultured Chitinophaga sp. | reverse complement strand
CATAATTTGCAATTTGTTATTCGATTCAGCAATTTTATTGCTGAATTTGGGTTTATTGTTCAACCCTTACAGGGTTGTCTTTTGTTTTTACACTATTTTTATTAATGTGTAACCCTTACAGGGTTAGCTATTCAATGGTAAATTATGCAAAAAATTAAACTTATAATAATAACAAACAAGTCCTTAGGAGTTGAACATTAATAATATAAAATGATAACTTATCTGTACAACTCCGTAGGAGTTAAACATTAATAAATTAAATAATCCTTACAAAAATACAACTCCGTAGGAGTTGAACATTATTCCCAAATTAATCAATAGGAAATTTGAAAAATTGAACTATTTGATTTAGTTGGGATTAACCCCGATTTAAAAATTGCAATTATGTTTTGTAAAAACATGATTTGCAATTTGTTATTCGATTCAGCAATGCTATTGCTGAATTTGGGTTAAACTTAAATACTTCAATCCCCAACTATAGCTTTGTTTCTTACCTTATTTTTAAGCCTTTGCTTAGTGTTATTTTGGCTTTGAGCCAAAGAGAAAAGTTAGCCAACAAATGTAAGCAAGTTTTGAATAAATATTTTTTATCTATAGAAATCAATGTAAACAAATTTGAAAATTCCGAAATAGCTAAAAATCCTAAAACCTACCTACCACCCCCGCTTGTATAATACTTTTGGCTAAACCTAATTCGGTATATATGCCAATATTTTTGACAATAAAATATCTTGCACCAAGGGTACATTCAGCCCCAAAGCGGTTTATTCTTGGTAATGTAATTGTAGGTTTATATTCAGGGTATTCGGCAATTAAATTTAGTTTGCCGTGTTTATAACCAAAGCCTATGCCAGTGTATAATTGCCATTTGGTATGGGTTTCTGGATTTAAGATAAAAAAATTGGCTCTTATATTAAAGGCTGTACTTCTGTTTTTTATGGTAATTTTGTTGGGTACTATTTTATTGCCATCAGATGCGGTTGCAAAATAACTTGCTTCAAAATAATTGTAATTAATATTTAAACCAACAGTTATTCTTGGTTTAATATAATATTCGTATTTAAAATGAAAAGGTCCGCTGCCTTTTGAGGTATAGCCATTATCGTTTTTAAATAATTGGTTCGATAAACGAGATAAGTTTGGAAAACCTACGCCTGCTGAAATGGCATGATTATATTGTCCATTCAGTTTTAATGAAAAAACAATGGTTAAAAATTTAAAATATAGTTTGAATTTATTTTTGAACATTACGGTATAAATAATAAGCCACTCCCATAAAAATAAAATTGGGTATCCATACGGCAAGCATTGGGTATATTTGCCCAGTAGCACCATAAGTGTTAAAATATTGGATAACAAAAAGGTAAATAAAACTTAAAAATATACCAATACCTAAATTTAAACCTACACCACCTCTGCTTTTTTTGCTCGATACACATACACCTATAATGGTTAAAATAAAAGTGGCAAAAGGCGAAGCCCAACGTCTGTATTTTTCTGTAATATAAAAATCTATATTGCTTGCTCCACGCATGGTTTCTTTGGCTATAAAATCGTCTAATTCATTGATATTAAAAGATTGTACATCATCGTTATGAATAAAAAAATCTTCTGGATTAAATTCAATAGTGGTATCTAAAAATTTTCCTTTGGTAATTTTTTCGGTAGTATCGTTTAAATAATCTCTAATAAGATAATCCTCTAATCGCCATTTTTTACGCTCGTAGTTCCATTTTAGTTTCTTGCTATGCAATTTGCTTTTTAGTTTATTGTTTTCATATTGCTCAAGCGATACGCCACCGCCAATACTATCGCCATAGCCAAAATATTCTACATAAAAATAAAAATTAGGTTTTATTTGGCGGTGTTGGGCATTGGTATATACATTGTTTTGATTGCGTATATATTTGTTTTCAAATTTTAGTCTTATTTTATCTGAACGGGGAATAATATAGGCATTTAAAAAAAATGAAAATATAGCTAAAATACCTGCTGTAATTATATAAGGGCGCAGTATTCTGTTATAACTAACTCCGCCTGAAAGTGTGGCTACTATTTCGCTACGAGAGGCTAATTTAGACGTAAAAAAAATTACAGAAATAAAAATAAAAACAGGGCTAAATAAATTTAAAAAGAAAGGTACATAATTTATGTAATATTTGGTAAAAATTTCTGAAACAGGGGCTTCTTTTTTTAAAAAATCGTCAAGCTTCTCTGAAATATCAAATACTATAATGATTATGATAAACAAAGAAAGTGTAACCACAAAGGTGGTTAAAAACTTACGGATAATATACCAATCAAATTTTTTAATTATCATTTTGTTATATTCTTTGTTTCAATTTTTGTACCAAGTTATTTTTCCAACCTGTAAAAGTATTGTTGGCTATTTTTTCTCTGGCTTGGCGCACTAGCCAAAGGTAAAATGAAAGATTATGCAAACTTGCCAATTGAGGTCCAAGCATTTCGCCAGCCATAAATAAATGTCTTAAATAGGCTTTACTGTAATTAGGCAAAAGCTCCTCATCTACTGGGCTAAAATCTGTTTCCCATTTTTTATTTTTAATGTTTATTGTTCCTTCTTTGGTAAACAACATGCCATTGCGCCCATTGCGCGTAGGCATTACACAATCAAACATATCTACCCCCAAGGCTATACACTCTAAAATATTATCTGGTGTACCTACACCCATTAAATAGCGGGGTTTATCTTTAGGCAAAATATTACATACCAAATCTGTAGTTTCATACATCATATCGTGTGGTTCGCCTACGCTTAAACCGCCTATGGCATTGCCATCAGCATTTTTAGCCGCAATATATTCGGCACTTTGTTGGCGTAAATCTTTGTATGTACTTCCTTGTAAAATTGGAAACAAAGCCTGCTCGTAGCCATATAATCCTTCGGTTTCATTAAACCGTGTAATACACCTATCTAGCCAACGGTGGGTTAAGTGCATACTTTTTTCAGCATATTGATAAGTGCTTGGATAGGGCGGACATTCATCAAAAGCCATCATAATATCAGCTCCTATTCTACGCTCAATATCCATTACATTTTCTGGGGTAAACAAATGTCGGCTGCCATCTATATGGCTTTGAAATTTTGCACCTTCTTCTGTTAGTTTTCTTTTCTCCGCAAGGCTATACACTTGGTAGCCTCCGCTATCGGTAAGTATTGGGCGTTGCCAGTTCATAAACTGATGTAAGCCGCCTGCTTGCTGCAATACCTCCATGCCAGGGCGCAGGTATAAATGGTAGGTATTGCCCAATATAATTTCAGCATTTATATGGTTGGCTAATTGCTCTTGGTTTATAGCTTTAACGCTACCAATAGTGCCTACTGGCATAAATATTGGGGTTTCTATTACGCCATGGGCTGTTTCTATACTGCCTATGCGTGCTTTGCTTTGTGTATCGGTATGTTTAAGTGTAAATTTCAAAAAAAAATTATTGAAAATAAAAAGACAATTGGAATAAGCGCAATTGTATTTTATCTATAGAACTTGTGTATATATATTGGTCTTTACTTATCATATTGGTAATACTATTGCCCATTTTTATTTCGGTAGAAATTACTTTCCATAAGCCAAAATAATCTATACCGAAGCCATATTCATAATAAAAAGATTGCTCTTTAAAAGGAACTAAGGGGCGATTTGGACCTCTTTGCGCTTTTTCATCGCTTCTAAAATCGTAAGAATATTTTAAGCCTGCCAATACAAAAAAACGTATATTTTTATGCCTAACAGAGTGGTATTTTAAATCAAAACTTTGCTCTAATGCAACACTTTCAGATTTTGCTGTTTCTACTCTATAAGTTTGAATATTGTTTTTAAGCCCATCTTTTATGGTATATACAAAATTTCTTTGACTAAATTGTATTTGAGGTGTATATCTTACAGTTGCAAATTTACCAATTCTATAATCTACCAAACCACCAAAACCAAAACCTGAAAAGCCTTGAGTTCTTATACTTTGTACTGAATCTCTTTGTAAAAAATTAGCGGCTAATGTTACCTTTGCTTTATCATAATTAGGGCAAATAGCCAAACCGAAATGAAATTTTTGATTGTCGTAATTTGGGTTGTGTTGAGAGCCACTTTGCGCCCAACTGTTAAAATTGATAATTAAAAAAAATACAAATACTATTTTATACCTGTGTAAATAGTGCATATTCCAAAAGATAACGGTTGTTGTGTAATATGTTTAAATCCAATAGTATTTAATTTTTGTATAAATGTCTCTCCATCAGGAAAATGCTTAACACTTTCGGGCAAATAGCTGTAGGCACTTTGGTTTTTAGAAATATAACGACCCCAAAAGGGTAATATTGTATTGAAGTAAAAATTATACACATTTTTGACAGGAAATTTTTTTGGTTTGCTAAATTCTAATATTACAAGTTTTGAACCAGGTTTTAAAACTCTATGTATTTCTGAAAGCCCTTGACTTAAGTTTTCAAAGTTTCTAACACCAAAACCTACAGTGCAAGCATCGAAAGTATTATCTGGAAATAGTATTTTTTCGCTGTCGCCTTTTAGCATTTGTATAACACCTGTTTGCTTTAGTTCGGCTATTTTTTTTCTACCTACGCTAAGCATACCCTCGCTTAAATCTATACCAGTTATTTTTTTAGGATTGAGTTTCAAACAAGCCAAAGCCAAATCGCCAGTACCTGTTGCCATATCTAAAATATGATTTGGTTTTATTTCTTTTAGTTCGTTTACAGCTTTTTTGCGCCAGCCTTTATCTATGCCAAGCGAAAGAAAATGATTTAAAAAATCGTAGCGTTTAGAAATGCTATCAAACATTTCTTCTACTTGTGCTTTTTTGCTTTTTTCTGAATTTAGAATGGGTTTTACTTCTGTCAATGGTTTTATGTATTACTTTTGCTGAAAAAATAAGTGCAAATATACGCACATAATTTAACAATAAAATGAAAGCAGAATTTAAAGGTTCGTACCCCTCTATAGCCACTATGCCCAAGCCTAATTTGCCAGAGTTTGCCTTTATTGGTAGAAGCAATGTGGGCAAAAGTTCGCTTATCAATATGATATGCCAACAAAAAGATTTGGCTAAAACTTCTTCTAAGCCAGGAAAAACCCAAATGGTGGTTCAGTTTTTGGTAGAAAGTCGTTGGTTTTTAGTAGATTTACCAGGCTATGGCTATGCCAAAATATCAAAAGAAAAACGGGCTACTTTTGGGGAGCTAATACAAGATTATTTAATTCAACGAGAAACCATGAATTGCGTTTTTGTATTAATAGATTCCAGACTTGAACCTCAAAAAATAGATGTAGAATTTATAGAATGGTTAGGCATTTCGGCTATTCCCTTTGCCATTGTTTTTACCAAATCCGATAAACTAAAACCCAAAGATTTAATAGACAATGTAGCCAATTATAAAGCTAAGCTGTTAGAAACTTGGGAGGAATTGCCTGATATTTTTATAAGCTCTGCAACGCACAAAGAGGGTAGAGAGGAAATATTAAGCTTTATAGAAAAAGTTTGCAAATTGATAAATAGTAGAATATAAATTTTCTGCATAGAAAGGTTAAATTTTTAAAACAAAACTTTATTATTTACCTTTGCAGCTTTAACATAAATAAATAATGGCAGATATTTTTGAAAAAGTGATAAAAAATATGGGTCCTTTGGGCGAGCATATTAAAGAAGCACACGGTTATTTTACATTCCCTAAATTGGAGGGCGAAATAGGACCTAAAATGGTGTTTAATGGCAAAGAAAAACTAAACTGGAGTTTAAACAATTATTTAGGATTAGCCAACCATCCTGAAGTACGCAAAGCCGATGCAGATGCAGCAGCTACCTATGGCATGGCATACCCAATGGGTGCAAGAATGATGAGCGGAAATAGCAATCCACACGAGCAATTGGAAAGAGAATTGGCTGCTTTTGTAGGCAAAGAAGATTCTATTTTGTTGAACTTTGGCTACCAAGGTGTGGTATCTGTTATAGATGCTATGGTAAATAGGCACGATGTAATTGTGTATGATGCAGAATCGCACGCTTGTATTGTTGATGGCGTTCGTTTACACATGGGCAATAGATTTATGTTTAAACACAACGATTTAGAAAGTTTTGAAAAACAAATGATACACGCTACCAAATTGGTAGAAAAAACAGGCGGTGGAATATTGGTAATTACCGAAGGTGTATTTGGTATGAGCGGTAATCAAGGCAATTTAAAAGGCATTGTAGCATTTAAAGAAAAATACAGTTTCCGTTTATTTGTAGATGATGCACATGGCTTTGGCACAATGGGCAAAACTGGTGCAGGTACAGCCGAGGAACAAGGTGTAACAGAAGGTGTTGACTTATTGTTTTCTACCTTTGCTAAAAGTATGGCAAGTATTGGGGCATTTGTAGCAGGACCAAAAATTATATTGAACTATTTGCGTTATAATTTGCGTTCGCAAATATATGCTAAATCATTGCCAATGCCTTTGGTTATTGGTGCTTTAAAGCGTTTAGATTTGATAAGAACACAACCGCAATTAAAAGAAAATCTTTGGAATATTGTAAATGCCTTGCAAAATGGCTTGAAAAATGCTGGCTTTAATATTGGCAGTACATCTACACCTGTAACCCCAGTAGTATTGAGCGGCACTGTGGCAGAAGCTACGCATTTAACTTTCGATTTAAGAGAGAATTACGATATTTTTTGCTCCATTGTAGTATATCCTGTAATACCAAAAGGTATAATTATTTTGCGCTTAATACCAACAGCTGTGCATACTTTGGCAGATGTGGAGCGCACCATAAAAGCCTTTACAGAAATTAAAGAAAACCTTGCCAATGGCAAATACCAACACGATAAATTGGTAAATGCTGCGTTAAGTTAAAACCGCCTTTTGTCATTCTGAAAAATTCTGTAAGAATTTATTCAGTATCTCTATTCTGATTTTACATATTTAATAATGAAAAAAGCATTTCAAACCTTTTGGAAACAGTATTTTAACTTTACCAAAGGCGAACGAAATGCTTTTTTTGTGCTTTTGTTTATTACCGCTATTTTTATTTTAATTCCCTTTATTTTACCACCTAAAAAATGGGCAAAAACAGATTTTTCGGAATTTGAAAAATACGAAAACCAAATAGATACAAGTACCAAAAAAGAGTTTGTAGATTATACCAAACAATATGCCGAGTATCCTACAAAAACATATACTGCCGCTAAAACAACTAAATTTTTATTCAACCCCAATACTGCCAATGTTCAAGAGTTTGAAAAGCTGGGTATTCCTACTTATGTAGCCAATAGAATTTTAAAATTTAGAGGAGCAGGAGCGGTGTTTTACATTAAAGCCGATTTTAAAAAAATATATGGTTTAGATGAAAATTTATACAATGATTTATATCCTTACATAAACCTACCCGAAACCAAAACCTATACGCCAAAACCCTTTGACGACAAGCCCTCCTACCAACCCAAAACATACGCTTTAATAGACATTAACACAGCAGATACCGCCACATTAAACCGCCTGCCAGGCATAGGCAATGTACTTTCTGCACGCATAGTGGTATTTAGAGATAAGCTGGGCGGTTTTTATAGCTTTGAGCAATTGGGCGAGGTGTATGGCTTAAAGCCAGAGGTATTAGAAAAAATAAAACCCAAACTTAAAGCCGATTTTACAATACAAAAATACATTAACATAAACACTGCCACAGCGGCTGAACTTGCCCAGCACCCCTACATTAAAAAGAAATTTGCAGATATTATAGTAAACTACCGCCAGCAGCATGGCAACTATACCAAAGCCGAAGATTTACTAAAAACCAAAATAATTGACGAAGCAACTGTAAATAAGTTGCGGGGGTATTTGAGGTTTTAGTTTTTAATAATTGAAACTTTTTTTTGATTTGGTAATAACACTAATATATGGAAATTAATATTTGGTTCGTGAAGACACGAACCAAAGCAAAGAGGTTTTGGATTTATTATGTATATGCACCAAGCCCTCAACTGAAAGGTTGGGGGCTTGGGGTTTTTTGTTGTTATAGTAATTTAAGTTATTTTTTTTACCTTCAGTATAACTTACACCTAATATTTTAATTTATCCAATTTTAAGATGTCTCTTTTTATTTTTAGCATTACGCATACTACCATGAGCAATATATTCGCTAATTATAGCTAATGGAACGCCTGTAGAAACTAATGAAGCACCAACAAATAGATATAAAAAACTTTCTAATATATTATTATTTGTATTGCCTGCTTCTTTAAAAAAATAAACACCTAAACCAGTTATACCTACACCACCAATAGCTGCATAATGACCAAAAAATTGTTTAAGAAAAGGAATTTTTCCTATTTTGTATATACTATCAATATTTATGTTTACTGAATCTATGGCTATTATGGAATCGTTTATTATTTTTAGGTTTCCTTTGTATTTTATTATTTTATCTGTATGAAAAGTCTTAATTTTAATTCTGGTATTTTCTTTAAATTTTATAATTGTTTTATCATTATTATTTACAAGTTTTAATGATTTAGAAGATTGAGCAATTATATTATTATAGCTACTAAAAACAGTAATTATAGCCATATAGCTTATTAATTTGTAATGCATATATTTTTGTTGTGTCAAAATTACTTAAAATAGTTATTAATTATATTATACACTCCAAAATTTAACATTTGTAATTATTTCATTCTAATAAAATGGTTGTAAAATGTTTTATTATTTCCTTATAGTTTATCCAAATGAAACTTCAGAGAGGTTGCTGGGTGTGGTTTTATCACTTTTTTTGTTTAACCTTTTTCTGTTTGTTAAACATTTTTTAAACAAAAGTATTGCTTTTCTCATTTTTAACTTTATGTTTGCAGCCGATTATCGGTTTTAGTTTAAACACTAAATTAAAAGGGAATAAGGTGTAAATCCTTAACATTTCCCGATGCTGTAATTCCTAATTGCGTTTGCAATTTTTCTTTTGATAGGTTTTAATAACCACTGTTTGCCTTGGCAAATGGGAAGGTTTTCAAAAAGAAAGGGGGAAAAGTCAGAAGACCTGCCGCTATCAAAACATAGTTTCAAAGCTTTCGGAGAAAAGGCTTGGAATGCATTATACCTTTATGCTATAAGGTATTGTATCCCATTCAATTATTCCCTTTTGCTTTTTTACTTAAAAAAAGAAAGAAATGAAAAAGGTATTTGCCATAGCGTGTATTTGTATTTTAACAAGCTTTAAACTAAAAGCCCAAGCAGATACATTTGCTTTTTTGCAAAGTGCCACTGTAACCATACAAGCCAATGCCAATACTACAGGCATAGCCAAATTTGATTTACAATTAAAAAATGAAAACACATTGGCAGATGCCATACAAAAACAATCGGCAATTTTTGTAAAACAATACGGCTTAGGCGGTTTATCTACCGTAAGTATGCGAGGGCTTGGCGCACAGCATACCGCTGTTATGTGGAATGGACTAAATTTGCAAAGCTGTATGAACAGCATAATGGATTTTAACCTATTGCCCACTTTCTTTTTGGATAATGCAACCATAGAAACAGGCGCAAATGCAAGTACTTGCGGCAATGGCACACTTGCAGGGGCTATTTATATGAACAATAAAAACATTGCGCAAAAACGAATATTTGGCGAGTTTCAAGCAGGTAGTTTTAACCAAAAACAAATAGCCTTGGGTGCAGCTTATGGCGAGAAAAAATTAAAATTTCAAACAAGAATATTGTATCGCAATGGGTTAAATAATTTTGAGTTCGAAAACATATTTTTACCCAATAAACCCATTCAAAGGCAAGAGAACAATGCTTTTGAACAAAAAGGCATTTTGCAAGAAATACAATATATTTCAGCTAAAAAACACAGCCTTTTTGCTAAAATATGGCTAATGGAAACCAATAGACAGCTGCCGCCCCCAATGGGTGTGGTTAACAATGCCAAAGAAAAACAATACGACCAAAGCACACGCTACACGCTTTTACATTTATTTGCAATCAATAAAAAAGTGTTTAACACCAATAAAATAGCCTATTTTACTGAAGAACTGAATTACTACAATGCCTATTACCCAACTGCATATAGCAAAGCAAAAACGATGATAGTAGAAAGTGATTTAAAACTATCTACTACAAAAAATTCATTTTTATATTTTCAAATAAACAATACTTATACAACGGCTAAAACAGATGGCTATACCAATGGTCCTAAAAGAAATTTATTGTCTTTATTAGCCAAATACCATTGGCAATACAAGGAGAGATTAAAGCTTTCGGCAGCAGCACGTTTGCAATTGGTAAACGATACCATAGCTCCTTTAGCACCAGATTTTGGCTTGGATTATACTTTGCTAAAATGGCTAAAAATAAAAGCCAATGTGGCGGCAAGTTATAGAGTGCCTTCTTTCAACGATTTTTATTGGAATGTAGGCGGTAATAAAAATTTAAAGCCTGAAAGAGGCTATAAGCAAGAACTTACTTTTGAAACAAAATACAAGAATTTAAAGAGTGGTATTACTGTATTTGCCAATCAGGTAAACAATTGGATATTATGGCAGCCAAGTGCTACTTCAAGTATTTGGACAGCCACCAATGCCAAGCAAGTGCATAGCAATGGTATTGAAATTTCATCGGAATATGGCATTAAGCTAAAAGCCCATTCTTTTAAAATAAACGGACGCTACCAATATGTAGAAAGCAAGAATACAAAAGTAAGCGAGCAGCAAATATCTGCCTTGAATAAGCAATTAATGTATGTGCCTTTTCATACAGCATTTTCACAATTCAGCTATCATTATAGCCATTGGCTATTGGAAATAGGCGGGCAATACACAGGCGAAAGATACACCACTTCCGATAATTCAAAAACCTACCAACTACCAGCCTATACACTTATAAATGCAGGCGTAGGCTATAGGTTTAAGTTCAAATTTATAGAATCTATGCTTTATTTTAAAGCCAATAATGTATTAAAAACCAATTATCAAATTATGGAAAACCGACCAATGCCTTTAAGCAATTACCAACTAACTTTAAAATTTAATATAGAATAGAAAAAATGCTTCGTTCCTCAACATGACAAAGCCGTCAGTATAACAATCAAACAATTCAACAATACACTTC
>CAZDGF010000031.1:0-32473 GCA_964505065.1 uncultured Chitinophaga sp. | reverse complement strand
GACAAGCTCAGTGTCCGTAAAATTCAACAATACACTTCGACAAGCTCAGTGTCCGTAAAATTCAACAATACACTTCGACAAGCTCAGTGTCCGCAACAATATAACAATTCAACAATAAAATAACATGAACAAAACAACAATCAACAAACTAACGCTAATGTTAGTATTAAGCAGCACACTAATTTTTAATGCGTGTAAAGATGAGGAAACAACTGTAATAACACCTGATACAAGGGGTGCTATTATTGTAAACGAAGGCGGTTTTTTAAAATCGAATGGTAGTGTAGGTGTATATAAACCAGGCACAAGTAGTTATTCGGAAGTATTTAAAAGTGCCAATGGTCGTCCACTGGGCGATGTAGTGCAATCTATTACAGAAATAAATGGCAAATACTACATTGTGGTAAATAATAGCAATAAAATAGAAGTAGTAAATGTGAGCGATTTTAAATCGGTAACTACTATTACTGTAAACCAACCAAGGGCGGTATTAAAAGTAAATGAAACTAAAGCTTATATCTCTCAATTTGATAACAATATGAGCGTTTTGAATTTAACAACCAATAGCATTACAAGTACTATAAATGTAAAAACATCTACAGATAATATGGCAATATTGAACAATAAAGTATATGTATGCAAAGCCTATTCAAATAAACTTTTTGTTATAAATGGCACAGACAATATGGTTATAGACTCATTGATAGTAGGCTCGGGATTAGCCAATGTGGTAAATGTAGGCACTACAAAATTAGCATTTCTTTGCTTAGGTGCAGTAGATTTTAATACAGGCACAGTTACCGAAAATGGTAAAATTGTATTTGTAAATCAAGACAGTGCAAAAATAGAACGTACTTTTGCCCTTTCAACAGGAAGCTATGGTGGCAGCATTTTAAGTTATAACAACAATTTGTATTTTACCTTTGGCAACAAAAAATTATACCGCATATCTACAACAGCTACAAGTGGCACACCTACAGAAGTATTAACAGCATCGGGCAACATTTATGGCTTTAATATTAACAAAGATGGCGAAATATATGTAACCGATGCAGGCGATTATACAAGCGAGGGAAAAGTATATATTTACAATGCGAATGGTGTAAAACAAAAAGAATTTACCGCTGGTATTGTGCCAAGTAAAATAATATTTAATTATTAATAAAAGTAAGTTAGATTGAATGAATCTTTGGTCATTCTGTATCCCGCACGTGCGGGAGGCTTCGCAAAATTATACAGAATCTGAAATTAAAGTAGATTCTGAATCTTTTTTCAGAGCAAAAAAGTTCAGAATGACGCAATGTCTGAACTTTTTAAATTAATCTGAACTCACATATAAAACTTAAAAACTAAAACGATGAAAAACATAAAACACAGTTGTATGATAAGCTATATGGCTGTGTTTTTATTTTTTATAAGTTGTAAAAATAATAGGCAAAATAATGGCTTTGAAAAGCAAGTTTTTTTACCCATAGCTTATTCAAAATTATTTGCCATAGCCCAACAAAGTGATAAGCATTTTTCACTTTATTATATAGCAGAAAAAGATACACAGAAAATTGTTTTAGATACTACAATCTTAAAACCAAGAATTGCAGTATTATCTACAGTATTTGCAGGTTTTTTAGAAGCTTTGCAAATGCAAAATAGCATTGTTGCTATAGATAATATTAAGTACTACAACGATTCTTTAATTCTTCAAAATTATAAACAGAAAAAAACATTAGAAATAGGCGAAGAGGGGCAATTACAAATAGAAAAAATAATAGCCCTAAAGCCTCATTATTTAATTGTAAGCTCATTTAGCGGAACACAAAAGCAAGAATACGAAACCTTAGAAAAATTTGGTGTTAAAATAATTTATTGCGATAATTTTAAAGAGCAACACCCATTGGCAAGAGCAGAGTGGCTAAAGTTTTTTGGTGTTATAACGCATAAATATCGCTATGCTGATTCTCTTTTCAATATGATTGCCAATAATTACAATCAAATAAAAAACAAGAACCCATTGGCTAAAAAACCAAAAATAATGGCAGATGCACCATTTGGCGATAATTGGTTTGTGGCAGGCGGCAATAGTTTTACAGCCAAGCTGATAGATGATGCAGGTGGTATATATTTATTTAAACATAAAGTGCCATTATTTTCATACAGCTTACATTTAGAAGAGGTATTGCAAACTGCCAAAAATGCTGATATTTGGATACATACCAACCAATATAAAACCAAACAAGAATTGGCTATTGCCGATAAGCGTTATCAATTGTTTAAACCCTTTGGCTTAAATACTATTTTTAATAACAATAAACAGGAAAATAGCGTAGGAGGAAATGCCTTTTGGGAAATAGGTGCTGCCCGCCCCGATTGGATTTTAGAAGATTTGAAAATGATATTCAATAATCCAAATAAATTGAATGCGCTTCATTTTTATCAAAAAGTGAATTAGAATTATAATTAATGTTTTGAATACTACTTGTATTCAAAAAAATTCAAATGATTAAATTAGCTCAAGCCTTCAATAATGCCATTATTTATTTTCATACCATAAGCGGCAGGCACTTTGGGTAAGCCTGGCATACGCATTATCTCACCTGCTACGGCTACTATAAAACCAGCGCCAAGGTTAACAATTAAATCTTCTATATGCAAAGTATGATTTATAGGCGCACCGCTTATTTTGGCATTATCTGTAAATGAATATTGGGTTTTGGCAATACAAATAGGCAAATTCGCCCAACCATTTTTTTCTATTTTAGCTAAAGCCAACTTTGCTTTGTTGTTAAACTCCACCTCGATTGCTCGGTATATATTAGTGGCTATTTTGCTTATTTTTTGCTCTATACTATCCGTTAATGCATATTGAAATTGAATAGTTTTTGAAGTATTGTTTTCTATGGTATCTACTACTGTTTGCGCTAAATCTTTAGCACCCTCTCCCCCATTTACAAAGGCATTGTTAATGGCAAAAGCTACATTTTTTTCCACACACCATTGGCTTAAAAATGTTATTTCATCTTCTATATCAAAATAAAATTTATTCAAACTAACTATTACACTTTGCCCAAAAGATTTTAAATTTTCTATATGCCTTTCCATATTTGGAATACCTTGTTTAAGGGCTTCTAAATTAGGCTTTTTAGCATCTTCTTCTAATAATCCAGAATGGTTTTTTAAAGCTTGGGTAGTTATTACTAATACTGTGGCTTTGGGTTGCAAATTGGCTATTCTGCATTTAATGTCTAAAAATTTTTCGGCACCCAAATCACTACCAAAACCAGCTTCCGTAACTACATAATCGCTCAATGACATTGCCATTTTTGTAGCTAAAATAGAATTGCAACCATGGGCAATATTGGCAAAAGGACCACCATGAATAATGGCAGGAGTATTTTCGGTAGTTTGTACCAAATTAGGAAGTAAAGCATCGCGCAATAAAATACAAAGTGCATCGGCTACGCCCAAATCATTTACAGTAAATGGCGTATTATCTAATTTATAACCCAATAAAATATTGTTAAGCCTTTGCAACAAATCTTCTTCGCTTTGGGCAAGGCACATTATTGCCATAATTTCTGAAGCTGTAGTAATATCAAAACCAGCCTCCTGCGGTAAGCCATTTGTACGTCCACCCAAGCCAGTGGTAATATAACGCAAAGAGCGGTCGTTTACATCTAACACACGTTTCCATACAATTTGCTTTAGGGCTTTATCGGTATTTATATGGTTGTATTGGTAATTATCCAACAATGCCGCTAAAGTATTATTAGCACAAGTTATGGCATGAAAATCGCCAGTAAAATGTAAATTAATATCCTCCATAGGCAACACTTGGGCATAGCCGCCACCAGCAGCACCGCCTTTCATACCAAATACAGGACCTAATGAGGGTTCTCGCAAGGCAACAATGCTTTTTTTACCTATTTTATTTAAACCTAAAGAAAGGCTAACGCTTGTTACTGTTTTGCCAACACCTGCCTTGGTGGGAGAAATAGCCGTTACCAATATTAAATTGCTTTTTGCTAAAGCATCTTCGTTAATGGTATTGAGTGTAATTTTAGCTTTATACTTGCCGTAGTTTATAATATTATCATCTGGAATATTTAAGCTATTCGCAATAGTATTTATAGGCAATAAAGCGGTTTCTCTTGATATTTGTATGTCTGATTTCATAGTAATTATGGGGTTTGTTTAATTGTTAAATTGTTATATTGTTAATTGCCCTCTGCTTTAGCAGGGGGATAAGTTGAATTGCTAAATTGTTTATTTTTGGGGGGGGATTATATTTGGTTCAATATTTGAGAAGTTTTGGTTTTAATTCCCCTCCTTTGGAGGGGGCAGGGGGTGGTTTATTATTACTTACACAAATGGAGATAGTTGTTTGATTGTTTCATTATACTCTTTTACCATATTTTGCACAACTTTGGCAGCAGGTAATATTTCTTTTATGGTAGCAGCTACTTGCCCTATTTCTAATTCGCCATTTACCATATCGCCTTCAAACATGCCTTTTTTTGCTCTGCCTCTGCCCAATAGTATTTCTAATTCTTCTTTTGTTGCGCCATTGTTTTCTGCTTGTTTTATTAAATCATAAAAGTTATTTTTAACTAAACGTACAGGGGTTAATTGCTTTAAAGAAAGTTCTGTATCGCCATCGTTTAAATTGGTAATTTTTTGTTTGAAATTAATGTGTGCACTGCTTTCAACAGTAGCAGCAAAAGCACTGCCCACTTGCACCCCATCAGCACCCAAACACAAAGCCGCTGCCATAGCCTGCCCACTACCTATACCCCCTGCTGCTATCAAAGGTAAATTTGTTACTTGTTTTATCATTGGTATTAAGCAAAGTGTGGTGGTTTCTTCTCGCCCATTGTGTCCGCCCGCTTCAAAACCTTCGGCTACTATGGCATCTACACCACTTTGCTCACATTTTTTAGCAAATTTTGTATTGGCAATAACATGTAGTACGGTTATACCATGTTGTTTTAAATGCTGTGTCCATGTTGCAGGATTGCCCGCACTGGTAAATACTATTTTTACACCTTCTTCTATAATTATAGCAATATGTTCTTCTATATTTGGGTAAAGCAAAGGCACATTTACACCAAAAGGCTTATTGGTGGCTGCTTTGCATTTTTGTATATGTTCTCTTAAAACGTGTGGATACATACTGCCACTTCCAATAAGCCCCAAGCCACCTGCATTGCTAACGGCAGCAGCTAATTGCCAGCCACTACACCATATCATACCTGCTTGTATAATAGGATATTGAATATTGAATAATTTACAAATCTTATTTTCCATGTTTATAAATAACTTGCAACAAAAGTAATTTTAATTGGTAATTTTTAAGCTAAATCAAATAGATTTATTTTATTATTACACCTAGTCATGCAACTAAAAAAAAAACGCATAGACAACCTTATTGGACAAAGATTATTGGCTTTGCATTTAGTGCCTGTTAGAGTTATAGGTAAACTATTGCGTTTAAACCATCAATTAACCAAAGAGCCTCAAAAAAAAATAATTGAATTCAGCTTTTATAGTATATTTTAGTTATGTTTTTTAAGCCTGCAAGTGTGGGATAATTTTATAAAATATACGTTTATTATCTCTCATTAATGTTTCATTCTTAAACCATAGGTAATTCTAATTTTAATAATCAAAATTCAGCCCACTCGCCTTTTATTTTATGGTAAAATGTAGAAGCCAAAAGCTTTACTCTTTGTTTTGCTATTTCTGCATTTTCGCCTTTAAAAAGCTCATTGGTAGTATTTATAAAATGTTTTAGCCAAGTATCAAAATGTATTTTTTCTAAATTTAAAGGTATATGTTTTTCAAAAACATTGGTTTTGTAACCCTCTTTTTCGAGCAATACAAATGCCCAAAAATTTACCAAATGAGGAAAATGTGCTTTTAAATTCAAACTTTCAAATTTAGGAGCAGTTATTTTATCTGATAATAATTTTTCATAAAACGTATGCATCCATTTTTCAATGTCTTGCTCCGTTAAAATATCGTTCATTAGTAGTAAAAATTATAATATCTTTTACCGCCATTTGCATCTACGCCTTCTATTTGAATTTTACCACTTGCAGCCTCTATTTGCTGAATTAATTTTGCTGCATCCATACAATTTACCCCATTAAATTTGGTAAAAATAAAATCTTCTTCAATATTCATATTGGCTATTAAACCATTTCGAATGTTGGACACTTTTACCCCATTCATTAGCTTAAATTTTTGCATTTCTACTTTAGATACAGGCGCAAAATCGGCACCCAATTTATCGGAGCTAATGGCATTGTTTTTATTTAAAGCGGCTTCGCCATCTTTATTGGTAAGTGTAAGCGTAGTTTCTTTTTGAACCCCATTTCGTACATAAGTTATTTTTATTTTATCTGCTGGGCGATAGTAAGAAATATGCTCATCGAAAGTAGATTTACTATTAATTGCCCTATCTTGAATTTTAACAATAACATCTCCTATTTTAAGTTGGGCTTTATCTGCTGGTCCTTCTTTTAAAATATCTAATATTAACGCCCCTTCATTCAGTTTATTTAATTTTTCACTTGCTTCGTCTATTTCTGTTGCGGTAATACCTGTATAGCCTCTTTGTATTTGCCCAAAATCTATCAAATCTTTAATCGATTTTGCCACAATATTGGCAGGAATAGCAAAACCATAGCCTGTATAACTGCCTGTTTTGCTAAAAATAGCAGTATTTATACCTACTAATTCGCCATTCAAATTTACTAAAGCACCACCGCTATTACCTGGATTAATGGCTGCATCTGTTTGTATAAAACTTTCAATAGGAAATTGATTGTTTACAATATTGATATTTCTACCTTTGGCACTAACAATACCAGCGGTAACAGTACTGGTTAAATTAAATGGATTACCCACTGCCACAACCCATTCTCCTACTTGCAAATCATCTGAATTTGAAATAACAATAGCAGGTAAATTATCTGCTTCTATTTTAAGCAAAGCCAAATCTGTACTGGGATCGCTACCTACAAGCTTGGCTTTAAAATTTTTCTTATTGTTATTTAAAACAACCTCTATTGTATTTGCATCTTTTATTACATGCAAATTGGTAACTATGTAGCCATCTTTCCGCACAATAACACCGCTACCAGTACTGCTAACTTGCCCTATACTACCAAAGGGGTCCCAATCATCAAAAAAGAAACCAAACGGATTGCGCTGTTGCACCATTGCAGTAGTTTTTATAAATACAACGCTTGGCGTACTTAATTTACTTGCAAGTATAAAATTTAAACTTCCTTCGGCAATTTTGCCATTATAATTGGCTAAAATGGCTTTATAAGTTTCTTGGTTTGTGGCAGTATTTTTGGTATTTGAATTAAAAAAATATGTGTAAAAAAATGCACCTGAAAAACCACAAAAAGTGGCTAATACTGCAAATAATATTATTCTTTTTGTATTCATATTAATATTGAATGATTATTGAATGATTTTAATGGTAAAAGGAATATCTATTTCGGTTCGTGTAGGGTCGTTGGTAAAAATTTTAAGGAATTTCTTTTGTTCACCTATTGGTTGATTTATAATATCAAAATTTAATTTCAACAATACACTTTCTCCTGGCTTTAAAGTTGTTTTTGTTAATTTATACTTTAAACATGTGCATGAGGGAACAATTTTTTTTATTATTAAATCAGATTTTCCTGTATTAGATATTCTCAAAGTATCATTAAAAATTTCGCCTGCCGTGCGTGTACCCAATGGCAATGGAAAACTTCTGTTAAATTCTACTTTAGGCGAATTTTTAAGTTGTTTTTTTGTTAATTTAGAAAAATCTTCCTTCATACTATACCGAATATAAAGTAATTTTTGAGGAGCTGTTTCGTCATTTGTCAATAAGCCTATGCGTTTAAATAAATCGCCTGCTTCTTTAATTTTACTGCCATCTAATTTAATATAAATTTTAATAGAATCTGAAATATTGATTAAACTATCCGTAAATCTAACAGAGGCAAACTCTGGCAGTTCGTTAATTTCTAATATTTTTATAGGATAAGGATTGTAATTATAAACCTTTATCATTTTTTCTTTAATTTCAGTATTTAAAATGGTATTAAACTGTGCAACTGTTTCGCTGTACGCAAGATTTCCATAATCTACACTAAATTCTTTTTGTTGATATACTTTTCTTACTATTGGGGTAACATCGCCCTTAATGGCAAGCGATTGAAAATTATCGCTAATATTAAAATACACATACATAAATTTATGGAAATTTCCGCTTTTATTCTCTGTTTCATATATAGCTGTTATTTTGCCCTGCCCTCCAGGCAAAACACTATCTGTATTAAATTTTGGTGTTGTACAACCACAACTTGTTTCTACTTTTCTTATAAAAATAACTTGTTTAGATACATTGGTAAAAATAAAATCAAATTTGGCATCGCCTTTTTCCTCTTTTATATTGCCAAATTCGTGTGTTGTTTCATTAAATTTAATGTAATTTTCTAACTGTGCAAAAACATTGAAAGACGAAGCGAAAGTTAGAAAGCATAAGATTTTTTTTATCATAAAATTAAGTATTGCAATATTCATACATTTTTTTGAAATTAGTTTATTGAAAACATAAATATTTCAATTGAAAAATGTAATTCAAGTAAATAGAAGTAAAAAAGATACAAAAGGTTGCCCAAAGGCTAATATATTTGCAAATGCTATGCTGAACGAAAATTTAGACCCTGATACAGAAAAATTAAGCCAAACAGATAAAGAAATAGAAAAGGTATTGCGCCCAAGCAATTTTGATGATTTTACGGGTCAAGATAAACTTTTAGAAAACCTACGCATATTTGTAAAAGCTGCTGTTCAGCGTGGCGAGGCATTAGACCATGTTCTGCTGCATGGTCCTCCAGGATTAGGCAAAACCACAATGGCAAATATTATTGCCAATGAATTGGGTAGCAATATTAAAATTACGAGCGGTCCTGTGTTAGAAAAACCTGGAGATTTAGCAGGTTTACTTACAAATTTAGAAAAAGGCGATGTGCTTTTTATTGACGAAATACACCGTTTAAGTGCTGTTGTAGAAGAATATTTATACTCTGCAATGGAAGATTATAAAATAGATATTCTATTAGATAGCGGACCAAGTGCTCGGTCTGTACAAATAACACTAGCTCCTTTTACACTGGTAGGAGCTACAACACGCTCTGGTTTATTAACCTCTCCTTTAAGAGCCCGATTTGGCATTACCAATAGACTTGAATATTATAATACCGATTTACTCTCTCGAATTGTAAACCGCTCGGCAGGCATTATTAAAGTGTCAATAAACGATAAAGCAGCCTATGAAATAGCAAGACGAAGCAGAGGTACACCTCGTATTGCCAATGCTCTTTTGCGAAGAACAAGAGATTTTGCACAAATAAAAGGCAATGGTAAAATAGATTTAGAAATTGCTAAAATGGCTTTAGATGCTTTGAATGTAGATGCCAATGGTTTAGATGAAATGGATAACCGAATTTTGAGCACTATTATTGATAAATTTAAAGGCGGTCCTGTGGGAATAAATACCATAGCTACAGCAGTTGGCGAAGAAGCGGGTACGATTGAAGAAGTATATGAACCTTTTTTAATTCAAGAAGGCTATTTAATGCGCACAGCCAGAGGGCGTGAGGTTACAGAAAATGGTTATAAACATTTAGGTAGAATACCATTAGGAAAAAGTAATGAATTGTTTTAACCCAAATTCAGCAATAGAATTGCTGAATCGAATAACAAATTGTAAATCATGTTTTTACAAAACATAATTGCAATTTTTAAATCGGGGTTAATCCCAACTAAATCAAATAGTTCAATTTTTCAAATCTCCTATTGATTAATTTGGGTTTAAGTAAATTATATTTCTAATTTAACTTAATTTCCCCCTAACCCTTACCAACATAAACACCCCTGCCCCTGCGGCTAACAGGCTGCAAAGTATAAATATTAATTTAAAATTTTGGGGATTGCCATAGTATAAAATACCACAAATGGCAGAACCTATAATGATACCCCCTTCCATAAACATAAAAAGTGTGCCTATGGCTTTACCTTTTTTGCCCTGCAAAGAAACATCGGCAGCCCAAGCAAACAGAGATGGCGAAAGCAAACCCCAAGCAATTCCGAATACAACTGCCGAAAAAGCAAATAAAAACATACTGTTAGCAAAGGCTAATAGCATCATACTGAACATTAAAAATACTGTACCTGCAAAAGCTATTTTTCGCCTGCCATATACATCGCTCCATCGCCCTGCCAAAAACCGAACAATAAGCGAAGAACTGATATAAATACCCATGTAAGTGCCTTTGTTGGGTATATGCAAATGCTTTGAAACTTGAGCAATAAGCGCAAATACTGCACCCGATGAAAATACGGTGAGCAACATTACAATTCCTGCTTTCCATACTCTTTTTTCAAACAATTCATTTTTATGAATTTTTAATAATTTTAAGGTAAATTTTTGCTTGGTAACTGCTACTTCTTTTAAAGTACTAAAAATTAAAAAAGATAAAAAACCTAAAATAGCAGCTACTATAAATGTAATTTCAGCAGTAAATATATTTGTAATTTGGCTACCCAATACCCAGCCTATAGCATTGCCAATATTGTTGCAAATACCTACTATTCCCATTGCTTCGCCTCTTTTTTCAAGGGGTACAATATCATCAGCAAAGGCAGTAAAGCCTGTTGGAGTAAAGCCTGCGCACAAGCCATGAAAGGCTCTATTGGCAAAAAATAAAATGGCAATAGGTATAAAAAGATAAAAACAACAAGCCAAAGTAGTAACTACAGCACCTATGCACATTACCCTAACTCTGCCTATACTATCGGTAAGTTTACCACTAAATGGGCGTGTAATTAAAGCTACAAAAGCAAAAACAGGAATTACCAACCAAGTATATTGCTGTGCATTAATTTTACTTAACAGCAAATCCATATCTGGAATTACCATATTAAAACTGCAAAAAAACAGCAAACAGGCAAAGCAAAGTTTCCAGAATTGGGAAGAATACATTTAGAAAAAAGGATTTAGGATATAGGTTTTAGGGCTTTTAGTCATCTAGTTTTAAAACAGCCATAAATGCACTTTGCGGTATTTCTACATTGCCTACCGAGCGCATACGTTTTTTCCCCTCTTTTTGTTTTTCTAATAGTTTACGTTTACGGCTTATATCGCCACCATAACATTTTGCTGTTACATCTTTACGCAAGGCACTTAAAGATTCTCTTGCAATAATTTTTGCACCAATACTGGCTTGTATGGCTATATCAAATTGCTGACGAGGAATTAACTCTCTCAGTTTTTTACAAATCTTTTTACCCAAATCATAAGCTCTATCTTTGTGAATAATAGATGAAAGCGCATCTACAGGGTCTTTATTCAACATAATATCCATTTTTACCAAATGAGATAGTTTGTATTCACTTGGAGCATAATCGAAACTGGCATACCCACGGCTAATAGATTTCAGTTTATCATAAAAATCGAAAACCACTTCTGCTAAAGGCATTTCAAAAGTAAGTTCTACTCTATTTGTAGTTAAATATATTTGATTTTTTATCGTACCACGTTTATCCATACACAGGGCTATAACAGGTCCTACATATTCTACCGCAGTAATAATTGTAGCATTAATATAAGGTTCTTCAACGTAATCTATATGGCTTGGGTCGGGCAGGTCGCTTGGGTTGTTTACTTCTACATATTCTCCTCCATTGGTATAAGCTTTGTACGATACGTTTGGTACTGTTGTAATTACTGTCATGCCAAATTCACGCTCCAATCGCTCTTGAATTATTTCCATGTGCAACATACCTAAAAAGCCACAACGGAAACCAAAGCCTAAAGCGGCTGAGCTTTCTGGCTCAAATACCAATGAGGCATCGTTCAATTGCAATTTAGACATGCTATCTCTCAACTCTTCATAATCCTCGGTATCTACAGGATAAATGCCTGCAAATACCATTGGCTTAACATCTTCAAAACCATTAATTGCTTCTAAAGTTGGGTTTACAAAACTAGTAATTGTATCGCCCACTTTTACCTCTTTGGCTTGTTTTATACCTGTAATAATATAACCCACATCGCCAGCCAATACTTCATTTCGAGGTTCCATTTCCAATTTAAGAACCCCTACTTCATCTGCACCATATTGCTTTTCGGTGTTCATAAATTTTACAATTTCGCCTTTTGTCATTTTGCCATCTAATACTTTGTAATAGGCTATTATACCTCTAAAAGAATTAAACACTGAATCGAAAATTAAGGCTTTAAGCGGTGCGTTTAAGTTTCCTTTTGGCGATGGCACACGGTGTATAATAGCTTTTAATATATCATGAACACCCATACCTGTTTTACCACTTGCAGGAATTATATCTTCATCTTTACAACCTATTAAGTCTATAATTTGGTCTTTTACCTCTTCGGGCATTGCACCTGGCAAATCCATTTTATTTAAAATAGGAATAATTTCCAAATTATGTTCAATAGCCAAATACAAATTGCTTATAGTTTGCGCTTGAATACCTTGCGAGGCATCAACAATCAATAAAGCACCTTCGCAAGCAGCAATACTTCTACTAACCTCGTAGCTAAAATCCACATGACCAGGAGTATCTATTAAATTTAATACATATTTTTGTCCGTCAAGCACATAATTCATTTGAATGGCATGGCTCTTAATGGTAATACCTCGCTCTCGCTCCAAGTCCATATTATCCAGCACTTGTGCCATCATTTCACGTTTAGATACTGTTTCAGTATATTCTAAAAGTCTGTCGGCAAGGGTGCTTTTACCATGGTCTATATGGGCTATAATACAAAAATTGCGTAGGTGTTGCATAGGTTAAAAAAAGAAGTGCAAATGTAATGAATGCTACACGAATTAAAAATGTAGAATTAAGAATGATAAATTAAAAATTCAATAATTAATTCTCCATAGTTTTCAACTTGGCTTTTAGCTGTTCTATTTCAGCCTCAAGTTTTAGTTGTTTGGCTTTTAGTTCTTCTATTTCTTTGGCAGTTTTTTCTACATTACCTTTTTTAGCCTCTGCTTCTTTTTTCTTTTCTTCTATTTCAGCTTTTTGTTCAGCTTGTTTGTCTGCAAGTTTATCTTTCTTCTTGTCTAATTTTTTTATTTCTTTTTTCTTACCTTTAAGGTCAAATTCTTCAATGCGTTTTTCATTTGCAACTATGGTATTACTATCTGTTATAATTGCGGTTCTATTCGTAGCTATTTGTTTGTTGTTAGCATCTATAGCCGCTTGTAGTTTTACTTTTTTAGCTTCGGCTTTTGTATTGCTTTTTGCTAATTTTTTAGTGGCTTTCTTTTCTTTTTTAATGGCTTTTTCTTTGGTTTTTATTTCAGCTTTTAGTTGTTCTAATGGAAAGTTTGCCACTTCTTGGGTTTTAGTATTCAAATTGGTTTCTATATCAGTTTTAGTGGTATTAGTTTCGTTCAATTTTGTTTCTGTTTTTGCAGCTTTCTTTTCGTCTTTTGCGGCATCTTTTGTATCGCTTTTCACTTCTTTTTTATTACTTTTTAGTTCGTTGTTTACCTTGTCTAAATCTAATTGCAAGGCGGCTAAATAGCGTTTGGTAGAATCTAAAGTATATTGTTTGATTAAAACTATGGCTTTGTTTTTAATTTCAACACCCAATTGTTGCAAACCCAAAGCTGCCGTTGGCGTAGCCGAGGCACTTGCAAAACTATTGCCCATATCTGCAAATAATATCAAGTTGTTATTTGTAGGGTTAAATTTAGCATAAATATCGGTTAATACAGGCGCAATAGCTGTTACAGTAATATTATCATAAAATATTTCGTTGTATGTATTTATGGTTTGAACAGCCGCAGGGTCTTTAGCAATTAAAATTTGGTGGATAGCATTTTTTGAAATGTCGTTTGTTAAGCCATCTATTTGAATGCTGATACCTTTTTGTATGCCTTTGCTCATGGTATAATCTGACTCTAAAAATTGAGCTTGGGCAGAAAGTGTTAAAAAACTTATTATTGTTAATACTATTTTATTCATACATTGCATTAATCAAATAACGTACCAAATATTAAGTTCAATAAAAAAATAGCATTAGTCTAACTATGAAAAATAAATCTGATTAATTTCTAAAAAAATTTAAATACCTCTTTAATATCAATTTAATTATTCGTAAACCATTACAAATTCAAGCTCTTTCATAAGCTTGCCATAATATTGTTTCATATATTTTTCTACCACATCCATTTTTTTGTAGTATTGGCACATTTCAAAATACAATACATCAAAAATAGTAGAACTTACAAAAGGAACTTCTTTTTTAAAACCGCTAATACACAATGCTCCTGTGCGTTTAAGCAATTTTTTAATATAGCGTTTATCAATATTTAAAGTTTGACAACTACCTAAATGCAATATTTTATTTTGCAATTTGTTTTCAGCCATTTCGCCCAATTCTTCAAGCGTTAAAATATTTTTTCTGTCTAATTTTAAGCCATTAGGCACACCATGAAAAGCCAAGTAAAAAATACTAAATTGTTTATAAATAGCCCGTTCGTATTCTTTCATTCTATTTTCCAGCTCATGCCTTGTGCTGCAATGTCTATGTATGTGTTTTATTTTCATACCGCTGGCAGTTTCCATAAACTTAAGCGCACTTTCTATGGTGTCTTTTTGCCTCAAATCTGGATGCCAATCGCCCTCAATGCAAAATATATGTTTGGTATAATGGGTTGCTAATTTCAAAAATTTATAAATGTAATTTTACTTCAAACTTACAAGAAAATTAGCAAAAATTCAAAAAAATGGTTAAAAATTATGTAGGTTTGCCGTACAATTTATTGTTTTTATCCCTTGAATACAAAATCATTAATAGCTAAAAGTAAGCAGAACCAAAGCAAGCGTTTGGCTAAAAATTTTAGTATGATAGATACTGCACTTATTATTTGGGATAGCAGCCAAAGTAAACAAGAAATTGAAGAATTAAAAACCTTTGGACACGAATTAAGACAAAAAGGTAAAACAGTTACTTTTTTAGCCTATCACAACATTAAAAAACTGCCTTTAGATATGCAATCAACAGAGGTTTACAACCTTATTTCCAAAGCCGATTTTTCTTTTTTTGAAGTACCCAAAAGCAATGTTTTAAAAAAAATATTAGCACAACCTTTTGATATATTGATTAACGGTTGTTTGCAAGAAAATAAAACATTAAAACTTTTAACCGCTTTTTCTCAAGCCAGGTTTAGAATAGGCCCATTTTTGAGCAATGAAGATACGCATTTTTATGAATTGATGATAATGCCCAACGGTGCCGACCCATTGGAAAACTACTTGATAGAAATAGGAAAATATTTAAAAAAAATACATTAAACATACAGTTATGGCGCATAGCATTTCACAACAATTTAAAGGTACAGGTGTGGCATTGGTAACACCTTTCAATGCTGATTTTTCAATAGATTTTGATGGCTTAAAAAAATTGGTAAACCACCAAATAGAAAATGGCACAAATTATCTTGTAATACTTGGCACAACTGGCGAAACTGCAACTGTTTCTGCCACAGAAAAACAACAAATTATAGATTGTATTAAGGAAACCAATAATGGTAGATTGCCTTTGGTATTAGGCATTGGAGGAAACGATACTTTGAGCCTTTGCCAAGCTTTAAAAACACAAAATTTTGAAGGTATAAGTGCCGTTTTAAGTGTTAGCCCTTACTATAACAAACCCAATCAAAATGGAATTATTGCCCACTATCAACAATTGGCAGACAATAGCCCGCTGCCCATAATGATATACAATGTGCCAGGGCGAACAGGCAGCAATATTAGTGTAGATACTACTTTAAAATTGGCAGAACATAACAATATTTTTGGCACAAAAGAAGCAAGTGGAAACTTTAGCCAATGTATGGAAATTATTAAACATAAGCCTAATAATTTTGCTGTAATAAGTGGCGATGATGCTTATACGCTTCCTTTTATAGCTATGGGAATGGACGGTGTAATAAGTGTAATGGCAAATGCTTATCCTAAAAAGTTTAGTACTATGATAAATGTATGTTTAGCAGGTAATTTTGAATTGGCTAAACCATTGCATTACGAACTTTTAGATGCCATGAATTTAATATTTGCAGATGGCAGCCCAAGTGGCGTAAAAGTATTGTTAGAAGCACAAAATATTTGTAAAAACATAGTGCGTTTGCCTTTATTTAAGGTTAATGAAGAAGTAAAAATGCAATTATTGGCAACTTTGAATGAGAATGTGTAATGGATTAATTCTTCATTATTAATTATTAATTCTTAATTTTTAATTACCTAAGGTTTATATCCACTTTTTTGAAGCAAAGCTTTAGCATCTGAATTTTTCATTAATTCAGCTAAAGTTATTTCTTTATTTTCATTCATTAATTGGCGAATAGCCATCCAGCCTGCATATCTGCCAAGCTTGGCAGGTGCGCCTTCGGGTACATTTTCCATCACTGTTTTTGGTCCTTCGTCAAGCAATTTTCTGTATTTTTTCTTGTTGGTTTCGTAAAGCAATTTTTCTTTTACAATAAATGTCCAAATATCGTGTTCTTGGGTTTTACACCATTCAAACTCTTCTTTTGTAAGCCCTATTTTTATATGGTCTTCCAGTTTGGGCAATGTTGCATCTAAAAAATACAATAATTTACCTTCATAAAGCATGTCATCTAAAAAAGTTTCAGCTTTATTGGTATATACAAACATATCGTTGGCTAAAGCCATCATATTGTCTTTGGCTATAGCTTGTGGAATGCAGTTTTTTCGCCAAAATTGTTCTAGTTTAGCATACTCATAAAACTTGTAGTTTGAACCCAAATACATATCTGTAGCAATACCAATATAACCCTCGCCTATAGGATTGATGTATAGACTAAAACCATCTCTAAAGCCAGTATAAGTTATAATTTTAGGTATTTTTATATCAGGAAAATAATATTTTACATATTTATACGCTTGTGTTAATTCTTCTTTTTGAAGTTTAAAATCGACAAACTGATTTTTTACAGCATCGTATATTTTCCTTGTATTCATATCTGTTTTATACAACATTAATTGTTCAAAAACAGCAGTATCATTTCCTTCAAATCCCAATATCCCAAAAGCATAATCTTGTAAAAAGTATTTATACTTTTGATTAAATTCAGGGTATGTATTTAGTTTGTTTTCAAATAAATCTTCATCCATGCGAAGCACCTCCAATTCTACTTTTATCTTAGATACATCTACATTTAAGCGGTTAGAATTACAGCCTGTGGATATTAAAACAATAAATAATACAAATGCAGTAGTGTTAGTTAGGAATATTTTTTTCATTTTTGTATGCAAATAAAATAATAATTTATGAATAGAACGTTTAAAAATACACTTTTATTAGTGTCAGCATTATTTTTGTTACAAAACATTAATGCTCAGGATGATAGAGATTTTAGAATCGGTTTTAAAATAATCCCAGGTTTTAATTGGGTAAAAGCAAAAACATCAAATATTCAAAAAGATGGCAGCGGTATTGGTTTTTCATTCGGCTTAATGGCTGATGTTAAATTAGCCGACAACTATTTTTTTACGCCCGAAATTAATGTTACAACTATGAATAATAGTTTCAAATTAAAAGATACTGCAAAAGGTACAATATCTAATAATAATGTATCAAGCAATTACGATAAAATAAGTTACAAATACAATTTGCAGTATATAGAAATACCTTTAACCTTTAAATTTAGAACCAACGAAACAGGCGGAATACGCTACTGGGGGCAAATAGGCATAGCCCCAGGATTTATTATTGGCAATCAAGTTACTACCACAGCTTCTCCAATTTCTCCCGCTGCGGCTTTTCCAATTTCAGAAAAATATATTCCAAATTTGAACGAGAACGATAAGTATGATTTTGCTCAACACCAAGATAATATTAATGTGCTACGTGCCTCTATGATATTAGGTGCTGGTATTGAATATAGATTGAGTGGCAATACAAGTTTTTATGCTGGCTTGCGGTTCAACAATGGCTTTACAGATATTAGCAACGATAAAAAAGCCAAAGTAATAAACAATGTATTTGGTTTAGAATTGGGTATATTCTTTTAATTTTGCGGCTAAAATTATTTATTAGCTAAAAATGAACATTGCGCTTGCTCAATTAAACTATACCATTGGCGATTTTAAAGGGAATACCGGAAAAATATTAAATGCAATAATTGAGGCTAAAGCAGCAGGGGCTGATTTAATTATTTTTAGCGAATTAGCCATTTGCGGCTATCCGCCAGATGATTTATTGGATTATCCCCATTTTATTGCAAAATGTAAAAATGCTTTAAATGAAATAGCTACGCATACCCAAAACATAACCGTTATTGTTGGTTGCCCAATAGAAAACAGCAATGAATTAGGTAGAAAACTTTACAATGCCGCCTGTATTTTGCAAAATGGTAAACACATAAAATCAATACATAAAACACTATTGCCTACTTACGATGTATTTAATGAGGCTCGCTACTTTGAAAGTAATACAGAATTTGAATTGATAACGATTGAGAATAAAAAAATAGCCCTTACCATTTGCGAAGATTTATGGAATAGTATGGACGATTTTAGTTATAAAACCAATCCATTGGCAAATTTAAGTGCTCAAAAACCAGATTTTATCATCAATATTTCTGCCTCGCCATACAATGAGGGCAAGCTAAAGCAAAGAATGGGTATTTTAAAAAAACAAACCCAATTTGCAAATACAGCTTTAATTTATGTAAACCAAGTAGGCACACATACAGATTTAATTTTTGATGGCAATAGTGTAGTGTTAAATAAAGATGGAGATACTATTTTTCAGTTACCAAGTTTTGAAGAAAAAATAGCTTATTTTAATTTAGAAGAAAACACTGAACCTATTGAAAATATTGAAGAAAACAGAATAGAAACTTTACACAAAGCATTGGTATTTAGCCTAAAAAATTATTTTGAAAAAATGGGTTTTACGAAAGCTATTTTAGGTTCTTCTGGCGGGGTAGATTCGGCTTTGGTGCAAACTTTAGCAAGCCAAGCCATAGGTGCAGAAAATGTTACAGCCGTATTAATGCCCTCACAATTTAGTAGCGATGGCAGTGTAGCAGATGCTTTAAAACTTTCAGAAAATTTAGGTAATCCTTACCAAATTTTACCTATTGAAAATATTTACAAAAGCTATGAAGAAACTTTAAAACCTGTGTTTAAAGATTTGCCATTTAATATTGCAGAAGAAAACTTACAAGCAAGAAGCCGAGCAGTATTGCTAATGGCTTATAGCAATAAATTTGGCGATATTTTACTAAACACTAGTAATAAAAGCGAAATGAGTGTGGGCTATACTACCTTGTATGGCGATATGTGTGGTAGCCTTAGCGTTATTGGCGATGTATATAAAACAGATGTTTATGCACTTTGCGATTATATCAATAAAGTGAAAGAAATTATTCCAAATGAAATTTTGCATAAAGCCCCAAGTGCCGAGCTTCGCCCTAACCAAAAAGACAGCGATAGCTTGCCAGAATATGAAATTTTAGATGGTATTTTAAAATTATATATTGAGGGGAAATTAAGTGCAGAGAATATTATAGCAAAAGGATATGAAAAAGCTGTTGTAGAAAAAGTACTTACCCTTGTAAACCGCAATGAATACAAGCGTTTTCAAGCTCCTCCTATATTGCGCACTACTTCCAAAGCATATGGCAGGGGAAGAATAATGCCATTGGTAGCTAAATGGGAATTGTAAAAGTAAAGGAAAAGTAATTGATATTGGATAAATGAACAATAAATATTACATTTGTAATTAAAATATTGTATAACTATGAAAGTGATTTTAGACATAGAAGATAGTAAAGCATTGTATTTAATGGAAGTATTAAAAGGTTTGACTTTTGTAAAAACTCAAACAATATCAAATGAAAAAGCAGAATTAATTTCAAATATTAAAAATGCTGTTGATGAATTAAACTTAATTAAAGAGGGTAAATTAAAAGGCATACCTGTTAAACAATTATTAAATGAATTATAAAATCATTGCTATTCCCTCATTTGCAAAAGATTTAAAAATATTATCCAAAAAACATCAATCAATAAAAAGCAATTTAGAAAATCTTTTAGATAATTTAAGTACTAATCCTTTTCAAGGTATAAATTTAGGAAACAATTGCTACAAAATAAGGTTAGCAATAACATCAAAACAAAAAGGCAAAAGTGGGGGTTCAAGAGTCATTTTTAATATCGTTATTACAGACTTTACTATTTATCTGCTTACAATTTTTGACAAATCAGAAAAAGAGAATTTAACAAATAAAGAATTAAAGCAACTATTGAAAGATATAAACCAAACTTAAAAATAACGCCTACTTATTTTATCCCACACATCTTTAAACCTTGCAGGTTTGTAGCCTTTCTGTTTTAAATAAATACTAATTTTACTTAAATATTGCCAATGGTGAATAAAGGTAAAAAGGCTTTTAAAATAGCCAATTCTGCTATCGTAAATATGGATAGGCTCTGCCGCTACACCATTAAATTCTATAATTTTTAATTGCTCAAAAGTTTCTAAATCGGCAATAGATTTTACTTTTATATCAAACCGCCCATAATAAAAGCCATTTAAGCTGAACATTAACTCATTGAATTTGGCTTCCATTTTTGTGGTTACTTCCATTCTTCTATCTATAAATTGTGTGCCTTTGCAATGGTTGCCATGCGTATGAATAATAATAGTTTCATTCAATTTTAGAATAGTTTCAAAATTTAAACTGCTATTTTCTTTCAGTTCATTATAAAATACCACTCCCCTATTTTTTTGTCGTATTAATTCTGAAATTGTATGCTTTCCGTTGCCTACAACTTCAAAAAATTTCTTTTCGGTAAGTGAGGTAATTTTAAATCTATTTTCCAATGGCAAATACACTATAAATACACCAAATTCTAACAAAAACGGGATATATTCTTGCACCAAATGGGGCATTTCTATTTTGTTTAATTCAGTAAATAAATCGCTTTCATTTTTTAATTTTAAAACCCCTTTTCCACGCTCGCCTTTATCAGGTTTAATAATTATAGGATAACTTAATTGTTCTTTTTTTATTATTGATTTTAATTCATTTTGAGTTAAATTTGGCTGGACTAAAAAGGCATTGGGACGCAATGTTTGTGGCAGTTGTTTATCAATATCATCTTTTGAATCAAAAAACAAACCACCAAATTTATCAACACCTGGATTGGCATTGGTAAAATAAAATAAATTGCCTTTTAAAATACCTTTAATAAAAAAATAAGGAAACAATGGAAAATAAAAAGCCCACATAGGGTAATACTCATATTGCGTTAGCTTTATCCACCATTTTTTTTTCATAAAGTATATTTTTTTTCTTTATGACTAACCAAATCTAAATAAGTGCAATTTACTTTAATATTTTTTCCAATTGAATGTTGAATTTCAAATTGTGTAATAGAAACAGTATCGGCAAAAGTGGTAAAAGTATTGGCTGCTGTGCCTATGGCATGTTGTTGATGAAAATGCAAATAATCTAAAGCATTTTCTGTATCTAATTGATTAAAATTTTCTTGTATTTTTTCGTAAGCATTTGCATTGTACAAAGTGCAAGAACATAAAATAAACGATTCGTTGTGTGGCTTTTCTTCAATAAAAATTTCTTTGCCATCAAATCTATAAATGGTAATTTTTCTATTTTCTACATTAAAAACAGACAGTGTAAAAGGCTCAACATTTTGTAAATAATCTAAATTTAAAAAAGGAGCAATTGTAGTTGTAGCCAATATTTCTTTAATAATAATACCCCTGCTTTTGCTGTATGGTGGTGTGCGTTTGTGTTTTATAAATGCCCCATTTTGCAAAGTAGCTATAATTTTGCCATTATAACCAATCCAAGTGCCTTTGCCTTCGGTATCTATAGGGCAAAAAAAAGTATCATTATTTTGTGTATGCCAACTGGGAAATTCAGCTATTCTGCTTTTATTTTCATCTCTGTTAAAAGTAATAATGGTATGGTGTTCCTTAAACACAAAGCTGGCAATACACATACATTTTATAAATTAATTTTGAGCCATTCGGGCTACTTGCGTAGCGTGTGCAATGCCAAAATTAGGCAAATCGGCAAAACTAAAGTTTAAGGCTTCTGCCATAAGGCGTATAATTGCTAAATGGTGTACATTGTGTTCTGCTAAATAGTTTATTTCTCGCCCAATAGTAGTTGTAGTTAGCGCATGGTTATTTACCAATTCAAGTTGTTTTTCAAACACAAAATCAGTATTAGCTAATATATTTTGTATGTTATCCAATTTAACAATAGCTGTTTTAAGCTCGGTTTCTATGCTTAAATCTCTTTGCCTATCATCATAGTTAATTTCATTGGTAGAGTAAAAATTTAAAAACTGGGTGTAAAATTCTATTACATGCCTACAATGAGAGCCAATAGAGCTATCGAAAGAAAACAAAGGATTTTTTTGGGTATAAAATTCTTGAGAAATAGTTTTTAAAAACCATTGTAAATCTTGAAGATAATATATGCCCTGTTTTACCATTCTATGCAAATAAAGTAATATATACGATAAATTCCAAAAAAATGATTTAATAAACGTTAAAAAGTTAAATTTTAATTAAAAATTTTGTAGGTTTGCGGTATTATGGAAATTTCAGGAAAAATAATCAAAAAATTAGACATTGTAACAGGTAGCAATGATAGAGGCGGTTGGCAAAAACAAGAATTTATTATTGAAACAGAAGACAAATACCCTAAAAAAGTATGTATTAGCGCTTGGGCAGATAAGGTAGATGAGCTAACCAAATATGATATTGGTGCAAATGTAAAATGCTCTTTGAATGTGGAAAGTAGAGAGTACAACAACCGCTGGTACACCGATTTAAGATTTTGGAAAATAGAAGCCGCTAGTGCTTCAGGGAGTTCTTCTAACAATACAATGACAGCCACTACCAATACTGCGCCTCCTGTTATGGAAGAATCAGCAGATTTTGGTGGCGAGGTATCAAACGATGATTTACCATTTTAATTTTTTCAATTAAAAATGGATAAAAAGAGTAAAAAATTTCTTGAGGAATATTTAAACAATGCCTCTCCTACTGGTTTTGAAACCAATGGGCAAAAAATATGGCTGGAGTATATGAAACAATATTCCGATAGCTATATTTCTGATAATTATGGCTCGGTTGCAGCTATTATAAATCCTGAAAAGGAATATAAAGTGGTGCTTGAAGCCCATGCAGATGAAATTTCGTGGTTTGTAAAATATATAACCGATGATGGCTATGTATATGTTACCCGCAATGGCGGTAGCGACCATATTATAGCACCCTCTATGCGTGTAAATATTTACACTGAAAAAGGTATAGTAAAAGGCGTATTTGGCTGGCCTGCTATACATGTGCGCCATGCGGATAAAGATATTGTACCTACTCCTGATAATATTTTTATTGACCTTGGTTGCAGTAAAAAAGAAGAAGTAGAAAAATTAGGCGTTCATGTTGGTTGTGTAGCTGTTTTTCAAGATGAATTGACAGAATTAAATGGCAAATATTTAACAGGTAGAGCTTTGGATAACCGTATTGGTGGCTTTATGATAGCCGAAGTAGCCAAACGCTTGAAAGAAAACAAAGTAAAACTGCCTTTTAGCCTATATTTGGTAAATGCTGTGCAAGAAGAAATAGGCTTGCGTGGAGCGGAAATGATTAGCCGAACAATAAAACCAAATGTTGCAATTATTACAGATGTATGCCACGATACTTCTTCGCCATTGTACGATAAAAAGAAACAAGGCGACCAAAAATGTGGATTAGGACCCGTTTTAACTTATGGACCTGCGGTGCAAAATAATTTACTAAAAATGATTATCAATGTAGCCGAAAAAAATAAAATAAAATTTCAACGAGCAGCTGTAAGCCGTAGCACAGGAACGGATACCGATGCTTTTGCTTATAGTGGCGAGGGTGTGCCTTCTGCATTAATATCTTTACCTTTAAAATATATGCACACAACGGTAGAAACAGTGAGCAAAGATGATGTTGAAAAAGTAATAGATTTGATGTATCAGTTTGTTATTAATTTAAAATCGGGACACGATTTTAGATACATCAAATAAAACTACCTGCCAATGCAACTTAAAACAGAGCAATACGTTTTAAATTTGCCAACACATTTGCACGAACCTTTTTTTCAACTTTATTTTTTAATTACCCAAAATGCACCTTTAGCTAAAGAAGAGTATAAGTATGGTTTACCTTTTTTTGCATACAAAGGTTTATTCGCATTTATAAGCCTTACTCCAAAAAAAGACAAACTTTACATAGCCTTTTATACCCGACATTTTAAGCAAGATGAATTTAAACTCCCAATATTTGAAGAAACAAAAGTGTTAAAAAAATGGATTTTTAATTCTAATGAAAAATTTGAGGCAGATAAATCTATATTGATTTCATTATTGCAAAATAGCATGAAATATAAAGATTTAAAATAGAGTAACTAATTTTCTTCATTTTCTGAATTGTCTTTAAAACGAATAATACGTTGTTTGGTATATTTGTTTCGAATTGAAATATATAATGCAGCTAAACTTACAGTTCCTATAAATAAAACACTTAATTGAGCACTTAATTTATGCTGTAAGGGCAGCGCAATAACAATAATAGATATTACAGCTTGTACACCTGCATATAGCATTGCTATTTTTATATGTTTTTCTTTACCTACATGCACTAATTTTTTAAATAAAAAATCTCTGTGTGGTACAAAAATATTTTCTTTTACAATTAATTTATATATTACTGTAAGCCCA
Organism: uncultured Chitinophaga sp.; assembly: GCA_964505065.1. Classification (GTDB taxonomy): domain Bacteria; phylum Bacteroidota; class Bacteroidia; order NS11-12g; family UBA955; genus JABMMZ01. The sequence continues at coordinate 7,597 of CAZDGF010000031.1, read as the reverse complement.
GCATCTATACCTATTACAGCAAATAATAACAAATAAGCATAGTTGCCCGTTTTGAAAATAAGGCTCAACATAAAATAAAAAATAACAAATGCCAACCCTATACTACCCACATCGCCAGCAAAAACTTTTGCTTTGGGACGTAAATTTAAAAACAAGAAAGTTAATACACCAACAATCATTGTATATAGGAATTGAGGATGTGCAAATTGAATTGGTGTACCATTCATATCTTGAGAATGCAAATTGAGCCACCAAAAACTTAATAATATTACCAAGCTATTTAACCCTAACATACCATTTATACCATCCATAAAATTAAAGGCATTCAAAACACCTGTTCCCAATATAACACAAGCTATTATAATTGGCCATTTTTCTATGTTTAAAAATTCAAAAGGCAGTTCAATTGTCATTAATATTAAAGCAAACAATTGAAATATCAAGCGTATAAAATGTTTTACGAATACAATATCATCAATAAAACTTATGGTGCAAAGCATAAGTAGACCAATAATAAAAAATGAGTTTAGTTTGTATGGAAATAAAATACTGAAAAGCAACAGTCCAAATAAAATAAATAAACCAAAACCCGTTACTGTTTGAGTTCTATGCGAGCTACGGCTAACAGGATGGTCGTAAATTTTATATTTATGAGCAATTTTTAAATAAAAAAAAGCAAACAAAATAAAACATATTGGCGCTATAAATGTATAACATACTTCATTTAGCATATTGCAAAAATACTATTTTATTAAATGAAATTAAAAAAAATACTCAAACTACAATTTTATAACACTGAACACCGCTGTTAATTGCAAACATACTGCTATTATTAAACAAGCTATCCATAAATACCACCAAAGTATTTTTACATTACTAATTTTTACAGCTTTGTATGAATAAAATAGCATTATTAATACAGCTGTTATTAAACTGCCTACAAAAAACAAACCATCTTTATCTTGAATAAAATTTAATTTTACAAAAACAATAAAAGGTATTAACCCAAATTCAGCAATAGTATTGCTGAATCGAATAACAAATTGCGAATCATGTTTTTACAAAACATAATTGCATTTTTTAAATCGGGGTTAATCCCAACTAAATCAAATAGTTCAATTTTTCAAATCTCATATTGATTAATTTGGGATTAATACTATAGAACCAATTAAACATACACCAGCCAAATTTTTAATATATAACCATTTTTTATCTTTTAAAATAAAATAAGCAAGTAATATTTGTAATGTCCATTTTCCCCCAGCTATACATGTAGAAAGCAACATTTGATTACTACTGATATATAATGGAGACAAGATGACAAAGCACCAAGTGAGCAAAGTAGAAATGAAAAAATAAAGTATTATTTTAGGTAAAAGTATCATAGCAACATTGTTTTTAAAGCTATTTGAATATTTACTACTCCGCAGGAAATTTAGACATATCCATAAAGAAAATTTCCCAAGTGTGTCCATCAAAATCTTCCATTGTGCGCTGTATCATAAAGCCATAATCACGCATTTCATTTGGTTCTTTGCCGCCATTTGATATGGCATTGCTCATCATTTCATTTATTTTTTCAACACTTTCTACAGATAATGAAAATAAGCCTGCCAATGTATTTTTAGTATCAGCAATAGGTTTTGTCGCAAAATTATTGAATTTATCGTGCGTTAAAAGCATTAAAAAAATACTTTCGCTCCATACCATACATTTTGCTGTGTCGTCAGAAAATTGGGGATTGTTGTTAAATCCCATTGCAGTGTATAATGCCATTGATTTTTCAAGATTTGTAACTGCTAAATTGATGAAGATTTGTTTCATTTGTTAAATTGTTTTATTGTTGAATGGTTTTATTGCAATTTTTTACATATTGCTATATTTTGAATATCCTAAATATATACTAAATGACTTTAAATGATTCAAATATATTTTTGCCCTTTTTTCTGCTATTAAATCCATTGTTAGCATAATGCTTGCTTGTATCACAAGCCCTATGGCTATACCTTTAAGTAATAAATTGTTTTTGAAAACAAAAAACAGAATGATTCCAATGATAATTAATGCTATTTCTATTTTTTTAAGCAAAGAAAATAATTGCATTACCTTTGCCATTCGTGGTATTTCTATTGCTTTAATTTCCGATTTGTTTTCTAAATTCCGTTGTGCTTTTTCAAAATCCGATGGAGTGCGTAAAAAAATTGTAATACCCACTATTATTTGTATTAAAGCTATTGCAATTAAAGGATAGGACATTCCTTTTAATAATGAATTTTCAGACTTGATTAAAAAATAAATACCAAGTATGATGGCTATTAAACCTACAAGAATAAAAACTATACTTTCGTTTCTTTCTGCATTAAAATATTTGTAAATAAAATTCATATTTTTTCAATTTAATTTTTCTAAAGCCGCTTCTAATTTTTGAACAATAATAGGTAAAAATTCTAAACTACAAGTACCCACACTTATGCGATACCAAGGGCTATTGGCTGGCGCACCAAAACAATTGAAAGGTACAAGGGCTATTTGGGCTTCATCTAATATATACTGCCAAACATCTTGTTGCTTAGTTATAGCTTCTCTATTGGCTTTGGTTTTGCCTACCAAATCTATTTTCATGGTTAAGTATATAGCCGCTTGTGGCTCAATAGAATCTACAGTATAACCTTTTGCTTTTAATTGTTGAATACCAAAATGTAAAGCATCTAATCTTTCGCTAATTTGACTTTTAAACGAAGTAAAATAAGCATCTATTGCATTAAAATTTACCAAATATTTTGCACAAGCCACTTGCTCTGCCATTGGTGCCCAAGCACCCACATGGCTCAATATGGCTTTTAATTTTGCTATAATATTTGCAGGTCCCATGCTCCACCCTACCCTTACGCCTGTAGCTGCAAAACTTTTACTCAAACCATCTACAAAAATGGTGTAATCTTTCATTTCGGGCACCAAGCCTACGGGCGTATAATGCGCTCTGCTGCCATGCAAAAGCGTGCTGTATATTTGGTCGAATAAAATGTAAAGTTTTTTGCCCTCGCCTCTTCGTTTGTTTTCTGCCAATACCATAAGGCTAATGTCTAACAATTGCTGCTTGCCAAATATTGTACCTGTGGGGTTTAAAGGGCTGCAAAGGGTTATCAATCTTGCATCTTCAATATGGGGTGCAAGCTCGGCAGCCGTAGGCATAAAATTATTTTCGGCTTTGGTTTCAATGGCTATGTGCTGCCCTTCGGTAAAATGTGTATAATGGTTGTTATTCCAACTGGGTACAGGGTATATTACCTTATCGCCTTTATCTACAATGGCTCTATAAATACTATAAATTAATGGGCGACCGCCACTGGCTATTTGTATTTCAGCAGGGGTATATTCTAATTGAAAATAATGGTTTATAAACTTGCAAACACTTTCTCTTAAAGGCAAAATACCTTCGGCACTTGGGTAATTGGTATTCTTTTGTTTATAGGCTTCTGTAATTTCATTTTCCAAAACTTGGGGTATAGGAAAAATGCTGGGATTAAAATCGCCAATGGTAAAATTATCTATGCTTTCGCCATTTTTTATGCGGTTATTTATTTCGTTGCCTAATTTTACAATTTCGCTGCCTATAAGGGTTTCGGCAAGGGTGGAAAGTTTACTCATTCAATTTTTTTTGTGTTTATCTGTATAAAATTCAACTGGTTACAAATTGTAACCGTTTAATATTAGTTGGTTACAATTTGTAACCAACTAAATGATTTATATTTTATTAATCAAACAATTTAACCTCCAATACATTTTGATTGTTAATTTCTGAAAACTTAAATAAAAAGTAATTTTTATCTGTATTTAGTGCTAAATAAGATGCGCTTTTAAAGTCTTTTTTGGTTAATGAAGTTATATGATTATACAAATCTTTATTTTTAAAAGTTTGTGGTTGTTCTAAATTTGCAAAAAGACCTACTTGATAATTATTATTTATAAATTCAATATCATTATACAATTTAACTTCTGAAACATCGATTACTTTTGTTTCTTTTAATGTAAGAAAGTATGTCATACTTTTACCATATTCACCAAAAACTTTAGTTACAAATTTATCTTGTTCATAAAGTTTAATTGCTGCAACATTTGAATTTTTCATAGATTTTAAACTTTCAGAAGAGCTTTCAACTGTTGCTACGTAAGAAATTTCTTTGCTTTTAATTTTTTCGCCTAATAAATTAAATTTTGAAATATAAATATGAGATACTTCTGCACTTTGACTACCATATTCTGCATGTTTTTTACTTTCTGTTAAGAATGAAATAAAATGTATAGAATTGTTTTTAAAATCTACTTTCAATTCACTCAAACAATTTTCAGTTAAGTAATTAATTTCTTGAGAGTGTGGAGAATAGCTGTAGTTATTTACAAAATCTCCAAAAAACTCTCTTTTATAAGATACTACTTTAAAATATTTGCCATTTGATGCTTTATTCATTAACTCAAACTCTTTTAAAAGCTCGCCTTGGTTATTAATAATAAAAATTGTTGTACCTACTACATCTAAATTTTCTAAACGCTGTTGGTATAAATAAATTTTATCTTCGTAAATACCAATGTAGCCAAATGTACCTCCTTTGCTTAAATTGATATTTATTTTTTTATTTGTAAATTTCTTTCCATCTTTATGGTTTAAGCTATAAATGTATGGCACCTCAGGCACTTTATTTTTATCGCTAATGCCTGTCATAATATTATTGGTTATCAAATGAAACTGCTCTTTATCTGAAAAAGCAGAAATTAGATTATATTCTTTAGAATCTTCCTCAATTTTTAAATTTAATTTATCTACGAATCCATTTTTATTAAATCTTGTAAAATTAATTTGTTTTTTTATTGTTGGTTTTGACGAGTTATTGAACATTACTTTAATTTCATGGTCGTTTTGATAAGTAAACCAATATTTAAAATCTGTTTTATCTGAACTTGCAAAATTAGGATACCAATCCTGCCCAGGTTCATAGTTCCAAAGTTCATTTAATTTAGAATAGTAGCAACGCATCATAAAGTCTTTTGAATCCTGTGCATGAGAATAACCATATTTTGGGGCATACCCTGTTAAAACCATAAAACCAGAATCTTTGGTTTGAATAAGTTGTTTGATAGTTGCTTTTTTACCTAAATTTAAGGTAACAGAATTTGATTGGGCTTTTACCTGTACGCTTAAAAACAATACAATAAAGGCGAACATTAGATTTTTTTTCATTTGGATATTGGTATTTGGTTTAATTGTTATTTTCATTCTCTAAAAACATCGTTATTTGTTGTAAATGGTGGTAGCCATGCCAAGCGTACATACCTGTTACAAAAGCCAAAGCATAATTTCTGTTATACTCGGGGTGTATGTATTCTTTGCTAAAATCGGCTGCGCTCATGCTTTTCATTAAGGCTACAAAACGAATATGCAAAGCTTTTATTAATTCTACTGAAACCATTGTATCTACATTGCAATCGGCTGTAGTTACCCAAGCATTTTGGTTGTATGGTTTTATAATTGGGTTTTCTTCTGTTAAAGTGAGTTTAAATCTTGCAAAAGCTTGCATGTGGCTATCGGCTATATGGTGTACCACTTGGTTCAGTGTCCAGCCGCCATCTCTGTATGGTTTGTCTAATATTTCTTTTGAAAGAGTTTTGATAACTACCTCTAAATCTTTTGGAAAATTGGCAATTCTTTCAATTTGCTGTTGCAAGTATTCAAAAGTAAATGTTTCTGGAGCTGTAAAAGCCCCATCGGCTGTAGCTATTTGTTGTTGGGTATATTTGGGCATAATGATATATGTTTAACTAAAATTTATTTCGGCACTATCGCCAAGGTTAAGGCTGTGCATAGTGCCTTGCAGCGAGGCATCATTGCCTATCAATGAATTGTTAAGCACGGCATAATTCAACTCGGCATAAGGACCAATTATAGATTCTTTGATTATGGAAGAATCAATGGTAGCATTTTCGCCAATGCTTACGTTAGGACCAATAATGCTATGGTTTATCCTTGTGCCTTCGCCAATAAATACTGGTGGAATAATGATGCTATTTTGCACCAATTCTGAATTTTGTGGGGCATAATTGCCACGCTTTAACAACAGTTGATTGGTTTGCAATAAAATATCTTTTTTACCGCAATCGAACCAAGAATCTACCTTAAAAGTATGAAATACAAACCCCATAGATACCATACACATTAGGGCATCTGTTAAGTGGAATTCATTTTGTGTTTTTACATTGTTTTCAATATTATTCTGCAAGCAATTCATTAACTGCTCGGTTTCTTTTATTTTATAAATACCTACAAGGGCAAGGTTAGATTTTGGAATGGCGGGTTTTTCTACCAAGCGTGTAATTACGTTCTGCTCGTTTACCTCTGCCACGCCAAACTGACGTGGGTCGTCCACTTTTTTTACACCCAATGTGGAGTTTGCAGCTTGTATTACCTCTTGCCAATTTACCTCGCAAATGGTATCGCCAAATACAATTAAAATTTCATCATTGTTTATAGCCTCTTTTGCCAACCATATAGCATGCCCTGTGCCTTTGCCTGTGGTTTGAATAACAAAAGTAGCGGTAATATGTGGATAATTTTTGGTAATATACTCCTCTATTTTATCGCCCAAATAGCCAATAATAAACACCATATCTGTTATACCTGCGCTTACCAACTGGTCCACAATATGTGCCAAAATAGGCTTACCAGCTACAGGAATTAAAGACTTGGGCTGCGTATGTGTATGCGGACGTAAGCGTGTGCCAATGCCTGCTACGGGTATTACTGCTTTCATTTAAGCACAAAAATAAGGGATTTATAAATACGATAAGCCATTGTTGGTCTTATGACCAACATTTTATCAATATTTTTAGATAATGTTGGAGAACTTAAGCCATTGTTGGTCTTATGAGCATAAGTGTTCGGAAGATTATACAAACAGGAACAATCATTGAAAACTTAATAAATATGGCATTTTTAAAAGTTAGATACTTGCCATATGCGAGTAAATCAAATTTTAGCTTTAATTCCAGACGATGTTTTAAATGATTTAGCAAATGATACTGGTGTAAATAAATATAGTAAAAAATTACAAGGTCAATTGCTATTTAAGTTATTGATATACACCATACTTAACTTTAAAGATAATAGTTTAAGAAAAATAGAAACTGCTTATGAATCAATTGGTTTTAGGCTACTTTATGCAGGTGTTTTGAAGGGTAAAATATCTTTTAGTTCAATTAGTGAAAGACTAAATACGATTAACTCAGATTACTTTAAGAAACTTTATTTTTCTTGTTTAGAAATTTATTCTCCTTATTTTAAAGACACGACAATACTTTGTTTTGATTCTACAATAGTTTCCTTATCGAGCAAACTTTTAAAAGTGGGCTATTGTATTAACCCAAATTCAGCAATAGAATTGCTGAATCGAATAACAAATTGCAATTCATGTTTTTACAAAACATAATTGCAATTTTTAAATCGGGGTTAATCCCAACTAAATCAAATAGTTCAATTTTTCAAATCTCCTATTGATTAATTTGGGATTAACGGAGGCGATGCAGAATATTTAAAACAATTAAAATT
>CAZDGF010000030.1:0-43840 GCA_964505065.1 uncultured Chitinophaga sp. | reverse complement strand
GCTTGGTTTTATTTTAAACAAATTTCTAATACTACTTTATTTTAGATGATAGCCTAACTATTTAATTTTAATCACTTTTACTTTGCCTAAACCTAATTTGTTTAAGCCATCTATTACCTTTAAATCATCGCCTATTACCATAATTAATAATTTATCTGTACTGTATAATTGTTTAATTAAAGCATTTACTTCTTCTTTGGTAATGTTCTTAACTATTTCAGCTCTTTTTTCGTTAAAATTTCTTTCTAAATTAAGGTTAATAATCTGACTTAAAAATGATAATTTATCGTTTGAGCTTTCGTATTTTAAAACATCAGAACCTATTAAAGATTTTTTGGTGAATGTTAATTCTTCGTCTGTAATTCCTGTTTCAATGTATTTTTTAAGTTCTCTTAATATTTCGCTTATAGCACTATCGGTAGCCGCTGTTTTTATACCAGCACTAATATTAAATACGCTTGGATTATCTTTACCATTGCTGCTAAAGCCAGAGCGAATACCATAAGTCCATCCTTTATCTTCGCGTAAGTTTAAATTTAAGCGCGAGTTAAATGCACCACCAAAAGCAAAATTTGCAATGCTGGCTTTGAAATAATTACCATCTACATCGGCAGGTACAGAGCGGTAGCCCATAATTATATTTGATTGTTTTGCACCATCTTGGTTTACCAAATACATTTGTGTTTTTTGTTCTTCAGGAAATGCAGTATATTTAGGAATGGTTAAATTTTTATTTTGCCATTTTTTAAGGAAAGCTAAATGTTCTGTTAAAGTAATCTGGTCGATATTTCCCACAACGGTAACAGTGGTTAAATTAGGCGATAAAAAATTGGCATGAAAATCTTTCAAATCTTGAATAGTAATACTTCTATATGCACCCAAATCCGAACCAGCTGTTATGCCAACAGGATTATCTGTACCTAATAGCATAGTTCTAAAGTTTTTAGAACCAACGCTTTGTGGCGATCTATAACTTAATCGTACATTTTCTACATTTGCTTTCTTATCTTTTTTGAATGCTTTTTCATCAAATGATGGATTGAATAGTAAATCTTCAAAAAGCACCATTGTTTCTTTTAGTTTGTTGTTGTAAGAGCTAACAAAACAGCTAATACTATTGCCACCACCACCAAATGAAATTCCACTACCTAAATCGGCAAGTTTCATCTCTAATTCTTCAACTTTCATGGTTTTAGAACCTTCATTCATCATTCCAGCTAAAAATTGTGCTGTACCATTTTTTACTTTACCTGTTTCAAATGAATGTGCACCTTTTATTTCAAATACTAAATTTACTCTGTCAGATTCTTTGCTTTCTGTACCAATTATTTTTAAGCCATTTTCGAAAGTAGCTTTGTATAATTCTGGAACAACAGCAGGTTTAGCAGATGGTATTTCAGGATGCTTGCTTCTGTCAAATCCTGCAATATCAACTGGGGCTTTGTAGTATGTGTTTTTGTTTTTAGAGTTGTCTATTTTTTCATTGGCATATTGGTTTATGCTTTTGTATGGTTCTATTTTGGCATTAAAATCTTCAACATATTTAGGGTCGGGCGCTATGGTTATAGATATAAAGTTTTTATCTTTTATGTATTTGTTAAATACACGCATTACATCTGCTTTGGTTACTTTTTGGTATCTTTCAATATCATTTTGCAAATTAAAATCTCTATTAGGCAAAAGCATTTCGTATTGCGAAAGTACAGAAGATTTGCCTGCCACTGTTTCTAAAATGCCACTATAACTGGCTAAATAGGCTTTTTTTATACGTTCTAAATCTGCCTCATCTATACCATTTTTTTCAAATAATTCAAAAACTGCTTTTAAAGTATCTCTTGTTTCTTTTTCTGTCAAACCTCCATAATTTGTAGGGTAACCCACTATTTGAAAGTTAAATTCACCTGCTAACTCGTAGCTTGCATTATAGCAAACAGCTTGTAAACTTGATTCGTTGTCAATAAATTTTTTGTATAATAGAGATCTTCTGCTACCGCTTAATAATTGGGCTAAAACATCTAAAGCAGCTTCATCATTATGAAAACTTGGCACTGAAGGGTAGGTAATACTCATTAAAGGGGCATCTACTTTTGCAGTAAATGTGCGAATTTTAGTTTCAGATAAATTGGCAGGCTTTTTTTCCATTGCTGGCACTTCATTGCCTCTGTTTATAGCATTAAAATATTTTTCTACCATTTTAATAGCTTCATCTGTATTTATATCACCACTTATTACCAAGGTAGCATTATTAGGACCATAATAACGTTTAAAGAAATTTTCTAAATCTTCGGCTTTTGCAGAGTCTAAATCATCTACATAGCCAATGGTTTGCCAGCTGTAAGGGTGTCCATAAGGATAAATTGTTTCGTCTTGTACCTCTGGTAGCATACCATAGCCATCGGCATAGCGTTGGTCTTTTTCGTTTTTAACAGTGCTACGTTGAACTTCAAATTTTTTAGTTGTATAGGCAGGTAATAAAAAACCCATTCTATCGGCTTCAAGCCACAGTGCAGTTTCAAGCATATTGCTTGGCACAGTTTCAAAATAATTGGTTCTATCTCTATTGGTAGTTCCATTCATATCGCCACCGCTACCTTGTACAATTTTAAAATGTTCTTCGTCAGCTACGTTTTGCGAGCCTTGAAACATCATGTGTTCAAAAAAGTGTGCAAATCCAGTACGTTTTACTGTTTCTCTGTTTGAACCTACATGGTAGGTAACTTCAACATGCACAATTGGGTCGCTATGGTCTTCGTTTATCAATACTGTTAAGCCATTGGCTAATCTGTATTTAGCATATGGTATAATTAATTTCCCGGGCTCGGCTACCACTTTTTTAAGTAAAACAGCTGCTTTGGGGTCAATTGCAGCAGCTTTTGTTTCAGCTATAATTTCGTTTACAGCATTTGCAGGAGCATTTACTGGTTTTGGCGGGGCAGGAATTGGTGCTGGTTTAGCTGTAGCAGGTTTTAATGCTGAATTAGTAGCCGCAGGCTTTGTTGCTGCTGGCTTTGGCTTTGTTTGTGCCATTAATGTTGTTAATGGCATACTTGCCAAAACAGCAGATAATAATAACAGTTTTTTCATTCGTGTATAAATTTAAAATATTTTTCAAAAATAGGGTGTCAAAACAACTTTTGGCACAATTTTATCGTCAAAAATAAGAGATTGTTGGATAAACAAGAAGTAATTTATATTTGCACCTTAAATGTTTTCTAAACTAAAACCCATTTACATATCCTTAATATTATTATTTTCAAATGGTTATATAAATACCTATGCCCAAAATTTTTCAAAAAATATGGGTAAAGAATTTCGTTTTATCTTGTTAGAAAACTATTCTTCGCCTCAAAAAATTAGTTTTGCGGTAAGTTTTGAAACCGTTCCCGCACAATTATTTTTAAAAAGTTTAAACAGCCCAAGTACTATTTTTAATCAAACTATTTACACTAAAGATACCATAATTACCTTAAATAACATAACTACAGTAAAAGCATTTTCTGTTGTAGATAAGGCAGAGGAAACGATAAGAAATATAAGTTTAGTAGCTAACAGCAATGTAAATTTTAGTCTAACTGTATTGAACAATGCCTTACTTAGTTCGGATATTGCCAATATTATTCCAACAGAAAAAACACCTTATAATCCTATTTATTACGTAAATACGTATAAAAGCGATAGAAATAATGGAAGCTTATTTGGCATTGTGGCATTAGATGATAATTGTACAATAAATATTTTACCCACTGCCGAAAGCGAATTTAGAAATCGCCCTGCAAATGTGCCTTATACTGTAAATTTAAACAAAGGACAAATGTATATGGTAAGGGCTATTGATACATTCTCTTTTGCAGGTACAAAATTATGGAATAGCAATGGCTGTAAGCGTTTTTCTGTATTTGAAGGTTCTAAATCTTCAACTATAGATTATAGCAGCACTTGCCAAGGCAGCGACCATTTGTATAATCAAACTCGCCCATTGCAATATTTAGGAAAAAGTTTTACAACCTTGCCTTTTCAAGATTTAAGTGGCGGATATTACGCCCAAATAGTATTTACAGCTAATAATACCGAATTGTTTGTAGATGGCATTTCGCAAGGTATTTTTAATGAAAGAGATGTAAAACTGATAAATAATATTAACAATACAAGCCTGTGCATTTCTGCTACAATGCCAATTTCTATTATTCAATTAATGAAAAGTGCAAACTGCAATGGCAGCACTATTGGCAACCCAAGTATAATGACAGTATTACCCAACGAACAGCTTACCCAATTGGCTCAATTTGCATTGCCTACAACCTTAAATTTAAGTCCTTCTTCTACCGTACCAAGCAATTTTTATTTAGGTATTGTTTGCCCAATCAATACGTTGAAAAATTTACGCTTAAATACTTTGAGGATTGATACATCATCATTTATTCGCAATTGCAATTTTGCCATAGGCTCGGTAAAATTGAATGCTAATTTGGGTTATCAATTAACTTCTGTTAGCGGTTTTTTAGCATATGTTTATGCCAATGGAAAAGATGAAAGCTATGCCTCCGAAATAGGTGGTGGTTTTGAAAATAAAATAACCGAAATAAAAGTAGAACCTAATATTACAAGCACTTGCGATACGTTTTATCAATTTAAGTTGAAAGCAAAATCAGATTCTATAGCTACATTTAATTGGCAATTTGGCGATGGTACTTCTGCCACAGGCGATAGTGTTGCAAAAGCATATAACAAAGTTGGCAAGTTTAATCTTACCGTTGTAGCCAGTTATAATAGTAATACTGGTTGTAAAAACGATACGTTTAACAAGGAATTAACGGTTTTCACTCGCCCTTTTTATACATTGGGTAAAGATACCCAACTATGCGAAGGCAATATATTTGCCTTAAAACCCCTTACACCGCCCAAAGTAAAGTTTTTATGGTATAATAATACTACCAACAATACATTAAATATAGGCAATAGCAGAAAAGTATGGCTAACACTTACAGATACTAACAATTGCAGTTATACAGATACCATTCAGTTGAATTTTATAAATTGCGATACCAATAATATTAAACTACCCAATGTATTTACCCCTGGCACAATAGATGATAAAAACGATGAATTTGCTGCGGAGTTTACAGGTTTTAATCTTTTAGAAGGTTATATTTACAACCGTTGGGGCATATTGGTTTATAATTTTGAATATCCAAAAAATAATTATTGGAATGGCTGTGTAAAAAACGATATAAGTACACCTTGCCCAAGTGGTACATATTATTACATTTATAAATTTACCAATACCAAAACCCGATTGACAAAAAATGTAAATGGTGTAGTGCAGTTGATTAGATAATAAAAATAGTTTTATTCTATAAATCTCCAATTCTCCTTTTTACCGAGCAGTTATTCAATACAGCTTATAAAAATTTTCTTAAGATACAGTTATGGTATCCGCTCAAGTCATAATTTTCCTTTACTTGGTTCTATAACCAACCAATATAAACACAAATAAGCCCCACATTGTAAAATGTGGGGCTTGTTTGTTATGTTCTTTTTATAAAGAAAATTAATATTTAATAGATTTATTCTTAAATAAATCTAACACTATTGGAGCAGCTATAAATATAGTAGAATAACTACCCATAAATACACCTATCAACATAGCCAAAGAGAAACCTTTTAATGCCACACCACCAAATATAAATAAGATAATAACAACTATCAATACAGTAGCCGAAGTCATAATGGTTCTGCTCAATGTTTGGTTAATAGAATCGTTAATTAATTTAGCTCTGTTAGTTTCCGATTTAAATTCATTCATATTCTCCCTTATTCTATCAAATATTACCACCGAGTCGTTAATAGAATAACCAATAATGGTAAGAATAGCCCCAATAAAGTTTTGGTCCATTTCTAATGCAAAAGGAACAATTGGGGTTAATAAAGCAAACAATGCAAACACCATCAATACGTCATGTATTAAGGCTATAATAGCTCCTACCGCAAAGCTAATATTTTTAAAACGGATAATAATGTATATAAAAATAGCTATTACAGAAAAGAAAATAACCCAAGCAGAGCGTGTTCTAATATTGCTTGCAATGGTTGGTCCTACTTTAGCACTACTCAATATATTTGTTTTATCTACCTTGTAAGGTGCAAGGGCTTTTATCAAATCGTTGCTAACGCTATCGGCACTTACCTTGGTTTCGTTTATTCTATAAGTAGTAGTTATTTTGTATCTGCCGCTGTTACCTATAGTTTTTACCTCGTTGCTGCTGCCCACCAAAGCTTTGTCTAATCGCTCTTTTATTTCTGTAGCATTTGTGCCAGCAGTCATTTGCATTTCGTAGCCATAGCCACCTTTAAAATCTATACCTGTACTTAAGCCGCCTCTTAATATCAATACTGTCATACCTATAACAATAATTGCGGTTGAAAGTAAATACGATTTTTTTCTGTTGCCAATAAAGTTAAAATTAGCACCTATCATCAAATCTTTGCTATATTTGTTAAAGAAAGATACATCTTTACCTTTTTCAGTTCTATTTTCAATTAAAATACGGGTAATAAATATAGAGGTAAACAATGAAGTAATGATACCAATAATCAATACAATAGCAAAACCATATACAGGACCAGCACCCACAAAGGTCATAATAATACCTGCAATAAGTGTAGTTAAGTTACCATCTATAATAGAAGAGAATGCCGCAGAAAAACCATTGCTAACAGCACCTTTCATGCTTTTGCCATTGCGCAATTCTTCTTTTATCCTTTCATAAATAAGTACGTTGGCATCTACCGCCATACCTATTGTAAGCACTATACCAGCAATACCTGGCAAGGTTAATGCTGTGCCATAAGAAGCCAATATACCTACTATAAAAAATACGTTTAACAATACAGCAAGTGTAGCTATAATACCACCTCTTCTATAATACAATACCATTAAAATAATAACGGCAATAAAACCTGCAATAAGCGAGTACATACCCGATTGTATAGATTCTTTACCCAATGTAGGACCCACAACATCTTCTGCAATAATTTGAGCAGGAGCAGGTAGTTTACCAGCTTTTAAAGTATTTGCTAAATCGTTTGCCTCTTGTGCATCAAAACCACCTGTTATAGAAGAGTTACCGCCTGCTATTTCTTGGTTTACAGTTGGTGCAGAATACACTTTATTATCCAAAACAATAGCAATAAAATCTTTTGTTTTAGCAGCTATGCCAGTTAGGTTTTTCCATTGTGTGCTTGCTGCCGAAGTCATAGCCATAGTTACCTCACGCTCGCTACTTGTTTGGCTTGTTGTAGCAACAGCATCTGCTATCATATTTTCATCGCCACTACCCATACTTGCCAAGCCTTCTCTATTGGCTTTTAATGCATAAAGGGCAAATACATTGGTTTCTTTTTGAATAGGTTTTGCGCTCCAAGCAAATCGTACATTCGAAGGCAATGCTTTTAAAATTAGTGGGTCTTCTAATACTTTGTTTATTTTATTGATAGAAGATTTATCGGCAATACCCAAATAAGCGTTTTCTACAATTGTTCCTTTGCCATCTGTGTAAGGCACCAAACCTAATTTTGCCAAAGCATCATTTGTTGAATCTTTGTCAGTTGTAGATTTTTTGTAGGCAAGCATTGCGCTATCTCTTTGTGTGCTATCGGCTATGGCAGCTATCTCTGCTCTTTTAATAGAATCTTCTTTTGGGTCGGCTTTGCTTAATCTTAATTTTTGAGCATAAGCTACACTCATAGGGTTATATATTTTTTTGTATGCTTGAAATCCGCTTTGAGGATTATTGCCATACACTTCCCAAAACTCTAAACGTGCGCTTTGCTCTAATAAGTTTCTAATACGGGTAGGGTTATCTACACCTGGTAACTCTACAGATATTCTGCCATTTTCCAATTGTTGAATATTGGGTTGGCTAATATTGCCAGAGTTTAATCTACTTTCTATTACCTGACGTGTATTTTCTGCTTTACTCGTCATTTCATCTTTCAAATAGCTTACTATTTCTGCATCGCTACTGCTTATTTTAATTCTGCTACTACTATTTGGTCCTGTAAATATTGAAGCCAAAGAGCGGGTAGGGGCAGCAGCTTTAAATGCTTTTGAAAATAAATCTACAAAATCGCCACCACTTTTTTGGTATTCTGTTTGCGCAGTTGCTATAGCACTTTTAAAAGTATTATCGTCTTTAGCTGTTTTGTTTGCAAGGCTATTGATAACATCGCCTTTAGATACCTCTAAAGTTACGTTCATACCGCCTTGTAAATCCAATCCTAATTTAAGCTCGGCATCTTTACATTGAAAGTATGTTTTTTTAACAAAATATAAGTCTAATAAGGTTTTATTACCTAAAGAGTCAAGATAATCTCTGTATTTTTCGGGGCTATACTTTCCGCCTTTAGTGGCAAAAGCACGGGCTTTTTCCTCAAATCCTCTGGTTTTCCATGTAAATGATAGCTCATAAATACAAGTAAGTGTTAAAATAACTGTAATAAAAATTACTAATCCTTTATTTTTCATTTTGTTGCTTTAAATTCGGTTTTTAAATAAGGGTGCGAAAATAATACTTTATATATTGCATTTCAAAACTTATTCTAAAATATTCATTTACCTTTACCATTTTATCTTTTAATTTGCAGCATGGCTAATACATTGGGCAATAGTTTTAAAATTACTTCTTTTGGCGAATCGCATGGCAAGGCTATAGGAATTGTAGTAGATGGAATGCCTGCCAATATTGATATTGATATCCAATTTATTCAACAACAATTAGATAAACGCAAACCTGGGCAATCAGCAATTACCACCCAAAGAAAAGAAAGCGACCAATTTGAAATTATCTCTGGTGTATTTGAGGGCAAAAGCACTGGCGCACCTATAACTATTCTTATTCCTAATACCAATCAAAACCCAACTGATTATAACAATTTAAAAAACATTTATCGCCCTGGCCATGCAGATTTTGTATATCAAAAAAAGTATGGTATTAGAGATTATAATGGAGGCGGGCGAAGCAGTGCCCGTATTACAGCAGGCTGGGTAGCTGCTGGCGCTTTGGCTACTTTGTTTTTAAATAGCATAGGTAATATTAAAGTAGATGCTATTGTATCTCAAATATACAATGTAAAATTAGACAATCCTTTTCAGTGCAATTGGCAATTGGCAGAAAACAATAGTGTTAAATGTCCAGATGAGGCTATTGCAAAACAAATGATTGATTTAATTACCCAAGTAAAAGCAGAGGGCGATAGCCTTGGTGGTATAATTTCTGCCAGAATATTAAACTGCCCAATAGGTATAGGCGAGCCATTGTTTGATAAACTAAATGCCAATATTGCTAAATATATTTATACGATAAATGCTGTAAAAGGCATGAGTTTTGGCAATGGTTTTGAGTGTGTTAATTACAAAGGAAGCCAATACAATTCTTCGCCTTCTGCACCCAATAATTTTGAAGGCGGTATTACAGCAGGTATTAGCAATGGGCAAAGTATTGAAATGAATATTGCTTTTAAACCCACTTCGAGTATAGCATTACCTCAAAATGTATTGAATTCAGAAGGAGAAATTAATCAGATAACCATTAGCGGTAGGCACGACCCCTGTGTGTTGCCAAGAGCTGTTCCTATTGTTGAAGCCATGTTATCGTTGGCTATTGCCGACCATATTTTAATGGCTCAAAATTTTAATTTTTAAAAATGACAAAATAATGACATTAATTTTCCGTTATTTGCAGTCTAATAGAAAAATACAACACCAAATTTAACGAATGAAAAAATTATTAATTGCCCTTACTATCTGTTTACACACCAATGTTTATAGCCAATGTTTAACCGACCATATTCAAAAAGAAGCTGAAAAAAACAACCCAGCCATTGTTACCGAAAAGTTAAATTTCTTTAATAACTTACAGCCTATTTCTAATCAAAAAAGAGCTACTAAATTTATTATTCCTGTTGTTTTTCATGTTATACATACATTTGGACTTGAAAATATTTCGGAGGCACAAATAAACGACCAAATAAAAACTTTGAACGAAGATTTTAGCCTAAACAATCCGAACAAAGCCAATATTAGAGCACCTTTTAAAACCTTGGCTGCCGATTGCGAAATAGAATTTAGATTAGCCAAATTAGATAACAATGGCAAATGTACTAATGGTATAAATAGAATATACAGCCCTTTGCATACAGAGGCAAGCGACAATGTTAAATCAATAGCAAATGCAAGATGGCCTAATACCAAATACTTAAATATATGGTTAGTAAGTTCTATTAAAAATTTTAATGGCGGTGCAGGAACAATATTAGGATATGCTTATTTGCCTTGGTCTGTAGCCAATGGCTCTGCAAATGTAGATGGTATTATAATGCGTGCAGATTATTGTGGCTCAATTGGTACATCAAATGCTAACAAAGCAGGAAGAACGCTTACACACGAAGTAGGACATTATTTAGGCTTGCTACATACTTTTCAAGATGGCTGCGATGCAACTAATGATAATTGTGCAGATACACCGCCAGTTTCAGCTCAGTTTACAAATGCAAGCTGCCCGTCAAATAGCAATTCTTGTAGCAATGATAATCCCAATTTGATAGACCAATGGGAAAATTATATGGATTATTCTTCTGGCGATTGCCAATCCATGTTTACACCCAATCAAAAAACTATCATGCAAAATGTGATAAACAATTATTCTTTTAGAAAAAATTTAGTATCCAATGCCAATTTAATAGCTACTGGGGTTATAGATGGCGGTACTGCGCCTGTTGCTTTTTTCTCAAGCTCAAGCCGTACAGTATGTGTTGGCGAAAAAGTGTTTTTTTATAATAATTCATGCAAAAGCACTGCTACAAACAAGCAGTGGCAATTACCGGGTTCTAGCGTAACGCTTACAAATAAAGACACACCGCAAGTTGTATATACTACACCTGGTAAATATAAAGTAACTTTAATGGTAAGTAATACAGCAGGCAGCAATACATTGGCTGTAGATAATTATATAGAAGTATTGCCAAGTGTAGCGCTTAAAAAACCATCTTTAATTCAAGGCTTTGAAGATGCAAATTGGCTTACCACTTCTGGCTGGCAAGTAATAACATTGGGTACTAAAAAATTTATAGTGGATAATTCTGTAGGTTTTTCGGGTACAAATTCTTTAGTTAATGAAACCTCTGTTGCGGGCGATAAAATGCGTTTGATAAGTCCTCCAATAGATTTAAGACCTTTAAAAAACCAAGCACCTAAGCTTTCTATGATGGTAGCGTATTTAAGACAAAATACTTCATCAACAGAAAGAATGAGAATTTATGCAGCTAGAGGTTGCGGAAACAATTGGATACAATTAACATCAAGAACAGCCAATCAATTAGCATACAATGCTACCAAATATCAAAGTACATTTAAACCTGCTTCATCATCAGATTGGAGATTGATAACTACAAGTTTATCGAACTATGAAAACGATAGCAGTGTTAGTTTTATGATAGAAGTAGAAACTGGTGGCGGCAACCCAGTGTATATTGATGACATAAATATTAGCCAGTACAATACAAGTATTTCTTTAACTGAAAAAAGTATAAATCTAAACGTTTTTCCTAACCCAACAAGCAATAATTTAACTGTAAATTACGAAAATATCACTGGCGAAACCCAAGTTTGGATAGAAAATATTGAAGGAAAAAAAATAGAAGTACTTTCTGAAAACAATGCGCAAACAGGCAATATATCTATCAAATGGACAGCAAACAATAGTATGCCAACAGGTGTTTATATATTAAAAATAAAAGCAAATGAACAAGTTATCAGTAAAAAGATAATATTTGCAAACTGATTTCAAAAATAAACAATGTCAAAAAATTTAGTCATCGTAGAGTCGCCAGCAAAAGCAAAAACAATAGAAAAATTTTTAGGAAAAGATTACACCGTAAGGTCGAGTTTTGGACACATTCGCGATTTGGATAAGGGCGATAATGCCATAGATATAAAGAATGGATTTAAACCAAATTATATTGTTTCGCCCGATAAAACAAAAGTAGTAGCCGAACTTAAAAAATTAGTAAAAGAAGCAGAAACTGTATGGTTGGCTTCCGATGAGGACAGAGAAGGAGAAGCCATTTCTTGGCATTTATTTGAAGTATTAGGTTTAAAAGAAAGCAATACCAAACGCATTGTTTTTCATGAAATAACTAAACCTGCTATTGAAAATGCAATTAAAAATCCAAGAAAAATAGACAAAGACCTTGTAGATGCCCAACAAGCCAGAAGAATATTGGATAGATTGGTAGGCTTTGAACTTTCGCCAGTATTATGGCGTAAAGTAAAACCATCTTTAAGTGCAGGTAGAGTTCAATCTGTTGCTGTGCGCTTAATTGTAGAAAGAGAAAGAGAAGTGAACAGCTTTAATGCTATTAGCGATTATAGAATAACTGCCGAATTTACCAAAAAAGGCGAAAGCAAAATTGTAAAAGCAGAATTGCCTGAAAGATTTAAAACCGAAAAAGAAGCTTTGGCTTTTATTGAATTAGCCAAAGATAGCAATTTTCAAATTTCTAATATAGAAGTAAAACCCTCGCAACGCAAAGCCGCAGCACCTTTTACTACAAGTACCTTGCAGCAAGAGGCAAGCAGAAAATTGGGCTATCCTGTAGCCAAAACAATGCTTTTAGCCCAAAAATTATACGAGGCAGGTCATATTACCTATATGAGAACCGACTCTGTTAACTTATCGCAAACGGCTATAAGCGGAGCAGAAGCAGAAATAAAAAAAGCGTATGGCGCACAATACAGTATGCCACGCAATTACACTACTAAAAGTGCTGGTGCGCAAGAGGCACACGAAGCCATTCGCCCAACATATTTTGAAAACCATACAGCAGGCGAAGATGCCCAAGAAATACGCTTGTACGAATTGATATGGAAACGAAGCATTGCCAGCCAAATGGCTAATGCCGAGCTTGAGCGCACTATTGTAGATATTAACGTAAGCAAAGCCAATAAAAACTTAAAAGCGGAAGGCGAAATTATTAAGTTTGATGGTTTTTTAAAAGTATATTTAGAAGGTAAAGATGACGATGAAGATGAGGAAAACTCAACATTACTTCCACCTTTAAGCAAAGGCGAAGTATTGGATTTGCAACAAATGCTTGGCGAACAAAAATTTAGCCGCCCTGCACCACGCTATACAGAGGCAAGTTTGGTTAAAAAACTTGAAGAATTGGGTATTGGTCGCCCTTCCACTTATGCGCCTACAATTTCTACAGTGCAAAAACGAGGCTATGTTTTAAAAGACAATAGGGAAGGTACACCACGCAATTTTCAAACTATTTTATTAAAAAAAGATACTATAACTACCAAAACAGCCACAGAAAATGTAGGTACAGAAAAACAAAAACTTTTTCCTACGGATATTGGCACTTTGGTAACTGATTTTTTAAGCGAACATTTTAAAAACATTATGGACTATGGCTTTACAGCTGCTGTTGAAAAAGAATTTGACGAAGTAGCCCAAGGCTTAAAAAGTTGGGTAAAAATGATAGAAGGGTTTTACAAGCCTTTTCATATTGAGGTAGATAAAACCATGGCAACTGCCGAAAGAGCAAATGCCGAGCGTGTGATAGGAACAGACCCAGAAACAGGCAAGCAAATTACAGGCAGAATAGGCAGATATGGACCTTTGGTACAAATTGGCGATGCAGAAGATGAAAATAAAAAATTTGCAAGCCTAAGAGCAGGGCAAACCCTTGAAACCATAACTCTTGAACAAGCTTTAGAATTGTTTAAACTGCCACGCTTAATTGGCTCTTACAAAGAAGAAAAACTTACAGCTGCTATTGGGCGTTTTGGACCTTATATTAAATTTGGAAGTGTATTTGCCTCTATTCCTAAAGACAAAGATATTTTTGAAATAACCATAAAAGAAGCCATTGAAATTGTAGATGCCAAACTACAAGCAGAGGCAGAAAAACTAATAAAAAGCTTTAAAGAAGATGATACTTTAGAAATACTAAAAGGCAGATGGGGACCATACATAGCGCAAGGCAAAGCATTTTATAAAATTCCTAAAGATACAGAGGTTAGCAATTTAACATACTCTGATGTAATGGCTATAATAGAAAAAGCAGGACCAGCACCAGCAAGAAAAGCAGCAGCCAAAAACCCTGCACCAAAAGCCAAAGCAAAGGCTAAAGCCAAAGCGAAGGCAAAGAAAAAATAGTAATTTTCAGTAGCTCATTGGGTTTCCTTCAAATCATTCAAAAATTGTAAAATATTCCCTACTGCACCACCTCAATAACGCCCTTCAACTCATGCCTTTCGTTGTAAATATCAAAAATATTGAGGGTATAAATGTATAGGTTATTGCTAACATCGGCAGGTATCCAAGCCTCGTAAGGATTATTGCTTTTAAATACCAATTGCCCCCAACGGTTGTATATTTTTATATCATAATCTTTAATATAAGCAGCCCCAGGTATTTTAAAGGCATCGTTTAGCCCATCGCTGTTTAGGCTTACGGCATTGGGTAGATAAAATTTCATGCGGTGTTGCATATCAAAGCTATCGGTAGCCTCTGCTGTGCAGCCGTTAAAGTCTTTAGCATTTACTTTTATTTTTACCAAGCCTGTTTGGCTGTAATCTTCAAAAATAGGATTGCCTTGTTGAGGCGTTCTATTGTCTATTTGCCAAATGTACGTTTGTATTTGCCTGTTGGCTGTGGCTGTAAACCGCCAAGTGCTGTTATCAAAACTATTCGTAGTGCGTTGCCATGTTATTTTTATAATAGGAGCGGGCAGTACAGTTAAAGTAATAGCTGTACTATCTATACAAACCGAATTAGAAACTACCACTTGCCTAACCATATATTTGCCACTATCGGCAAAGGTTTTAGAAAATAAATTGCTGCTTATTGTTGTCCAATTATTAGTAGGAAAATAATTAATTTTAGATTGAACGTTTTTGCTGCTATCTGTGGCAGTGTTTACAATAAACAAATTATTTTGCTGGCATTGTGTGGCATTGTTCGCTATTAGGCTTGCTATTGCCATAGGCTTTAGCTCGAGGCTATCTTGCAAGGGTGTGCTGCAATTATCTGTAAGGGTATAGCGCAGCGTAGTGTTTTTATTTTTGGTAGAAAACAAAAAGGCGGTATCTGTACTAATGGTTTGGTTAGCAGTTTGCCAAGCTAATTTATACCTTTCGGCATTGCCTCCTTTTATACTTAAAGCAATAGCCGTAGTATCTTTATAGCAAATAGGCGTTTGCTTTATGTTTGCTTGCATATTTTTGTAAGATATAATATTATAATTTACCGAATCTATGCTATTGCATATACTTTTTATTTTAATTTTAAACTGATTGCTTTGGCTCAAAAGTGGTAAACTAAACCCACCATTTGTGTTGCTTTCTATCAAAGAATCTTTAGCTGTAAAAACAGCATAATTGAGCGGTAAACTGTTTTTGGAATAGCCATTTACAGCTAAATTGTAAACAGTTTTATTACATACTGTATCATTTAGTTTTGCATTGTTAATTTTTATAGAATCTGAATTTACCACAATGGTAAAAGCCATAGTATCGGCTTTAGAGCAGCCATCGGCAAGTACAAATTTATAAATAGTTGAAGTAGTAGGACTTAAGCTAAAAAGCGTATCTGTGGCAATGCTATCTTGCAATTTTAAGGTATATTTATGTTTAATACCTCCGCTTAATTGCAAGGCTATATTTACGCTATTGCCTTTGCATGTAATGTAATCATTTATTTTATTGATACTTAATTTTGGCAATACATTAACTTTATAAAATATAGAATCTACAATGGTTTTGCCAAGGCTATCTTTGCTGCAATTGTCTGTAAGTTTTAGTTTGTAAGTAGCAGTAGCTATGGGGCTTATGTTTAGCGTTTTTATAGTGTCTTTGCCAAGCAGCCACACATAGTTAAAAGTAGCTGCATTGCCCCCTTTGGCTGCTGTGGGTAGGCTTATAGTGTTGCCATAACATAGCGTGGTATCTGTTAATTTAGTTAATTTTATTGCGCCTTTGCTTTGCACAATAAGGGTATCTCGGGCATTGGTGCAGCCTTGAAGCCTTGCAAGGGCTATTATTTTTTGGGTGGCAGGGCTATTTTTAGTAAGCATTAGCTTGGGGCTATTACAATTTGTGCAGCTCAAGTTATTAATATCTAAAGCCCAAAGCAAGCTGTCATCTGCATATTTTAAGGGGTTTAATATTATAGGGTTGCCTATACAAAGTTTTAGTGTATCTGTATTGAATTTTACAAAAGGAGCGGTGTATAGCCTTATGTATTTTACCAAAGTATCTACCACATAAATAGTAGAATTGGGCTTGCTACCATCTTTGCGAATAGCTACCATCATTATTTTTTTAATGCCAGTATCTTTAAAGCTGTGGGTAATGCTTTGGGTGGTATAGGTGCTATCCTCTATGCGCCATAGCCAAGCATCGGCAGGATAATTGGTTTGGCAATTAAATAGCGTAGGCTGATGGCACAAATAAGGTACAAAGTTTTCGTTTTCATAAAAATAATCTGTACCGTTTATTCGCATTTCTACATCTAAGGCTTTATTTAAAAAACCTGCGGTGTAACTGCAAAGACGAGAAACACTAACGCTTTGAAATACCTCAACAATAAAACCACTCCCTTGGCTTGTAATTTTAGCTTTTTTATGAACTCCAAATGAATTTTCCCAAGTAGCACATATTTCCATACTTGTATCGTAAGGAAAAGGAGTAAAACGCCTATAATTTCCTAAATATATACTTTCTGTAGAATCTAAACGAATGCCATTTACTCGTATTTTGGTTCTGTCTTTTTTAGGATAGATAATGTTAAAATCAGATGGAACCCAATATGTATTAGAATCCTTATATTGTAGATTCAAATCAATACTTTTTAGTTTTAAATGCCAAGGAATAATATTTCTAATACTATTGGTTACATAATACATATCAGAAAAAACATCTTGTGGTGGTGTTATTTGTTGAATTTGTATAGGTGTACTACTTTCTAATACAGAAGGCTGATGAATATAAAAAGTGTCAGTTTTATTGGCTTTTAAGCTTTTTGTTCTGCCATTTAAACTAATCGTTCCGTCTGCTGTAGAAGTGAAACGTACAATTTCTTTGTACTCAAAATTATTCCTAATAAACAAAGGGCTAAGATAAAATTTTTTGCCAAAATATTTACTTGGCTGTATGTACTCCATTATATTAGCATCGGCTTCATAATACGTTTTTCCTTTATAAAACATGCTTCTCGGAACTTCTGTACTTATCATTCCAAAAGGTTTTGTAGGATTAATGGCTTTAAAACTACTACCTGCTGTATTAGTAAATGTTAAAAAGTTATACGTTTCATTTTTATTGAGCATAATGGTAAATTTACCTTTTCTTTTTTGCCCATCAAAAAGCGTATCAGTGGCATTTACTTCTATATAATTACTATCAATAGCAGAAAACAAACCAATGAGGTTGCCATTGTATTTCGTATTCATTATTTGGTAATAGTTGCCATAATTGGAAATTGGCAAAGCAGAAGTCATTTCAAATGCCGTATTTGCTTTAGGGAATCTATTGTAGTATTTAAGAGATATGATTCCTGATGAAGTTACATGGATACCATTATTTTGTTTACCAATATAGGGTGAAGTATAATTCAAATAAGCAGTATCTATTGAAAGTGTATAACACGAATCTTTCGCTAAATTAAATTGAACATTATAATTTCTTAATGGGTTTGTTAGTTTTATGGTTGTGTTTTCAAATGCTTGAAAATAAACAACATTTTCATACGCTGATAGCCCAGATTTGCAAATAATAAATTCTTTGCCTACCAATGCGTTTTGGGCATAGATTTTTATGGATAATAAAAATAAAACAATACAAAAAAAGGTTTTAAAGATTTTCAATATTTTTATTAAATAATTGTTTATTTAAGGCAAATATAAAAAATATTTCAATATTTTTAAAAATAAATTTGGATAATTCATTTTTTTTTTTATGTAATTTGAACTATGAAACATATAAAAAACTATTTAACAACGCTTTTGATTTTAACTTTTGGCTTAAATTCAAATTTACTTTTTGCTATAGAAAAAACCTATACAGAAAATGGCGCAGCACTAAAAGATATAGGTATGAATATATTGGCAGATGGCAATTTTCATATATTGGCTGGCACAGTGCTTACAGCCAATGGGTATAAAATTAGTATTAAAAAAGTAGATTATGATGGTACAATACAATGGAGCCAAGTGTATGGATTGGAAGCCAGCAATTACGATACCCGCTGTATGGCTATTGACCATAATTTAGCAAATAATGGCTATGTTATTACAGGCTATGTAGATTTAAACACATCGCCCACAATGGATAATACAAGGGCATATATGGCAAATATTAGTGCGGCTACTGGTGTTATAACATGGAGCAAAATATACAGCCACCCCAATAGCGTAGGTTTGGATATTAAAAAAACACAAACCAATACCTATGTTATAGCAGGGTTTACCTCTTTAGATAGTTTGGCAATTTTTACAGCTAAAACAGGTTTTGTATTAAATACAGATGATATTGGCAATACCAATTGGCTATCGCAATTTAATACAGCCAATTATAACAATACCCCCGATTATGATATGGCAGAATCTATATTCCCATATTTAGATGGTAGCAATCAAAAATATTATGTTACAGGTTCTCAAAACGAGCAATTGCCTTGGGATATAGGAGGTGCTATAATTTATGGTACTTCTCAAGTAGTTTTGTCTTCTTTGTTAGACAATACAGGCACTTCTATTTGGAACAATAGTTTTTCTGCAACCCCTTGTTCAAATTTAGGTTATCCTACACAAAATTATTTTTTACAATCTGGTGCAGATGCTTTTTATGATGCCAATAGTAATAGAATTATTCAAATATCTAATTCTACTCGAACAGAAAATGCTCTTTTAAGTGTTATTAATCCTGCTACAGGCGCATTAATTATTACATTTCAATTCTATTTTAATGCTGGTGTCTCTTTTCCCTATATGACTAGTTTTAAATTCAATAATTTTTATATTTCTAACGACACACTCTATTTGTATGGCATAAGTAATAAAATTAGGTGTGGCAGTACTAGTAATCAATTAGAAATATATTCACCTTATGAAATGGTGATAAAAGCCTCAAATTCATTTCAGAATTTTGCTATAATATCAACTAAAGTTTTCAGATTAAAAAATACTGAACGCCAAGAAGATGAATCGTCATTATTGGGTAATAAACCTAATTTTGTTAATAGTTTGGCAGGGTCTTCATGCGATGTTAGGAAAAATCCTGTAATTTATACACCCAAAATAGGTATAAATAAAGGTCCCAATAGCCCCAATATGCCTTTAGTTTTAGATTTTCCAAGCAATCAACCTTTAAGGGGCTATGATATTTGGATGATGGGTATTGTTGGGCAAAAATCTACACCTCCTCAAACCATAAGCCAAGAAACGTATATGAATGGCAGAACCACACACCCTTGCCACATGTTGCAATTAAATCCTCCAGCAATTGAAAGTCAAAGTACTTTAACATACTCTAATACTTGGGGGCAGGTATTTACATCAGATTATGATGGTACAGAATTTAACCCAAGTTATTCATATATAGATAGCAATTGCCAACAAATTGTTACTTTTATGGAATGCGACCCAATTAGTGGGCAAAATTTTACAGTGGGTATCAATCAAAATAAAAAAGAAAACATCAGTATATCTCCTAATCCAACAAACAACTTTATCAATGTTTCTGTTCCTCAATACAGTGCAGAAAACAACTACACTTTAAGTATTTTCAATATGGAGGGTAAACAAATTATCAATTCAAATTTAACCGAAAGCAAAAGTAAAATAGAATTTAACACGCTACATTCGGGTATTTATTTTGTAAAAATACTGCAAAATGGGGCATTGGTTTATAATGGTAAATTGGCGGTGGTGCAGTAGTGCTTTTGTTTGGTCAGCATTACTATAGATAAATCAATATACAAAACTAAAATACCAATTTTTACAGATTGGTATAAATTTTGTACTTTTGCACAAAATGAAGCGCATTTATTTAATCAGTGTTACAATGGTATTGGCTTTTGTTATTATGTCGGGGGTGCCCAATGCTACCAAAGCTAAAGCAGAAACTACAGCCAAAGACAAAGAGGCTAACAAATTCCTAAAAGATGTATCAAAAAAATACAAAGGCTATAAAAGTTTAAAATCTGAATTTACCCGTTTGAACGAGCCAGCCGATGCTAAAGCTGCTAAAAAAACTGAAAAGGGAAGTTTGATAAGCAAAGGCGATAAGTATAAATTTGTATTTATGGGGCAAGAAATATTTTGCAATGGCAAATATATTTGGTCGTACACTAAGGGTGGCGATTGCACCAAAGAAAACTACAAACCAAGCGCAGGAAAGGGTTTAAATCCTGCAAAAATGTTCAGTATTTGGGAAAAAGGATTTAGCTATGCAAGCGATGGCAGCTATAAAAAAGGCACAACAGAAATTACCAAAATAAAATTGACACCTACGGATAAAACCAAAGGCTATTTTTTAATGAATTTAGAAGCAGAAAAAGTAAAAAAAACACTTCAAGCATTAAAAATATCTTTTACAGATGGGCATAAAGAAACTTATACCATTACCTCTCAAACACCCAATACTACTATTGCTGATAATGTTTTCGAGTTTGATACTAAAAACTACCCAGGTGTAGAAATTATAGATTTAACCAAGTAAAAAACATGAAACAACTTGTTGCTTTAGTTTCAATAGCTTTGCTTATTTCTTGCAACAATGCTAACCATACGCACCAACATTCGGCTACTGAAAGTGGCAATTCTGAAATTGTAACCCTTACCGAGCCGGCAGGAAATTATCCTACTTCAATTACTATAAAAGGCATGGGCAAAGATATGTCTGAAATGAAATTTGATTTGTCTAAAATTGTTATTAATAAAGGCAAAACCATTAAGATGACTTTAATAAATGAAGGCGATAACAGTGTAATGACACACAATTTTGTTGTTGTTAAAAATGGAATGGCTGAAAAAGTAGCCATAACAGGAGCGCAGCACAAAGACAATGGCTATGTAGCCCCAAATGATGAAAATGTAATTTATGCTTCGCCTATTGTAGAATATGGACAAACCAAAACATTTCAGTTTTCAGTGAACGAAAAAGGTACTTACCAATTTATTTGCAGCTACCCTGGGCATTTTAAACTTATGAGTGGATATTTGGTAGTGGTAGATTAGAAAATTTAACTTAATGTTTAAAATGTTCAACTATTTTAATAGTTGTTCAACATCATTGGCATTATCAACATTAAAACATCTTCGTCCACTTCGTTTTCGTTTGGCACTAATAAGCCTGCACGGTTAGGTGTAGATAGTTTTAAGTTAACATTGTCGTGGTCCACATTGGCAAGCATTTCTAATAAAAAACGAGAGTTGAAGCCAATTTCCATGTCTTCGCCATCGTATTCGCAAGCACGTTTTTCGTTGGCTTCGTTGGCAAGTTCTATATCTTCTGCACTTGCAGCAAGTTCGTTGCCAGTAATTTTTATACGAATTTGGTGGGTTGTTTTATTGCTATAATTAGCTACACGTTTTACAGTTTCAAATAAATCTAAACGGTTAATGTTTACAATATTGTTGTTTTCCGCAGGTATTACAGCTCTATAATCTGGGTATCTTTCGTCTATTAAGCGGCAAGAAAGTTTTAAATTACTGGTTGTAAAAAACACATTCGATTTGTTAAAATCTATTTGTATTGGGGTAACATCATTATTTAGAGATGATTTTAAAAGATTCAATGCTTTTTTAGGCAATATAAACGAATGTTCTAATCCTGGTTTTACATCGTTTCTTGTTAGGCGAACTAAGCGGTTAGCATCTGTAGCTACAAAGTTTAGGCTTTCTTCTGTAAGTTCTACAAATACACCTGTAAGGTTCAGCCTAAGCTCATCATTGCCTGTGGCAAATAATGTTTTGCTAATACATCTTAACAATACGTTAGAAGGCATTGTAAACGATTTTTCAGATTCTACAACTGGTACTTTAGGAAAATCTGCTCCGCTTTGTCCTGCCAATTTATAACGCCCAAAAGCTGTGCTTAATTCAATAGCAAAAGTATCTTCGTTTACAGTAAATGTAATGGGTTGGTCGTTCAAGCCTTTCACGGTATCTAAAAGCAAACGAGAAGGTATTGCTACCAAAATATTTTCTTTGGCTTCTACTTTTAGGTTAGTGCTCATAGATGTTTCTAAATCGGTAGTAGATATGGTAAGGCTACCATCTTTAATATCGAATAAAAAATTATCAAGTATTGGTATTACGGGTTTAGATACTATGGCTCCGCTTACTTTTATAAGGTGTTCTAATAATTCTGGTGCTGCTACTATAAATTTCATATCTCTGCTTTCTTTATATAAGATGCGAAAGTATGCACTTACAAATTAGCTATATTCACAAAATAGATGCTTTTATGCACATATTAAAATTAATCTAAATACCCTTTGGCTTTCCAGCAATCAAATTTTTTAATTGTGCTATCTGGCATTAAGCCCGCTTGTGGCATAGGGTTATTGACATTTTTTATTCTTCCCAATAAGTTATTATTTTTTATGGCATTTTCTACATTTGTTTTGGTTGTAAGCATTAAATTTCCGCTAGGGTTGCTTGCATTATGGCAAGAGCCTGTGCAATTTGCAGATACAATTGCCGATATTGAATTTGAATAAGAAATATTTTTGCAACTATCTGTATTTATGGGTTTATTGTTAGAAGGAGCAGGGTCGGTTGTTTTATCTTTGCATGAGTATATAGTAAGCGAAATAGTACACAAAGCAATTGATGTAAATAAAATTAGTTTTTGTTTATTCATAATGTTAAAAATATGGTTCAAATATCGAATATTTTTTTAGGATTCAAAATATTATTTGGGTCGAAGGTTTTTTTTATGCCTTTCATTAGTTCAAAATGAATAGGTTGAAACACCACATCTAAATATTGTTTTTGTACCAAACCTATGCCGTGTTCGCCACTTATTGTGCCTCCGTATTGTTTACATAATTCAAATATTTTGCGAATAGCCTTTGGTAACTCATTGTCCCAAAATTCATCACTTAAATTATTTTTTAAAATATTGATATGCAAATTGCCATCGCCTGCATGCCCATAGCATACGGTTTCAAAGCCGTATTGTTGGCTTATTTGTTGCACACCTTCGTATAATTGTGGTAAATAACTTCGTGTAACAACGGTATCTTCTTCTTTATAAATGCTTATTTGCTTTACCAATTCGCCTATGCTACGTCTTATTTTCCAAAGTTTTTCTTTGGTTTCTGCATCTTCTGCAATCAATACATTTAAAACACCCATACGCTCTAAAACGGTATATATTTTTTCGCATTGTGGCATAAGGTCTTCTGTATTAAAAGCATCTATTTCTATCAATAAATAAGCTTTTTCATCGCCAAATTCAAAGGGTATGTTTTGCTTACTTGTACTTATTTCTACCCCTTTTTTATCCATAAATTCTAATGCCGAGGGGGTAATACCTGCACTCAATATTTGGCTAACACAAGCACAAGCATTGCTTGCCGAAGCAAAAGAGGCTAACATTAAGGCTCTGTATGGTGGGTACGATAATAATTTAAGTGTAATTTTTGTAACAATGCCCAATGTGCCCTCGCTGCCCACCATAAGTTGGGTTAGGTTATAGCCAGTACTATTTTTAAGCACATTAGCCCCTGTTTGTATTATCTCGCCTGTGGGCAATACCACTTCAAGGTTTAAAACATAATCGCGTGTTGTGCCGTATTTTACACAACGGGGTCCTCCGCTACTATGGGCTACATTACCGCCAATTGTACAACTGCCCTTGCTTGCTGGGTCGGGGGGGTAAAAAAGCCCTAATGCTTGAACTGCTTGTTGCAATTCTTCATTAATTACACCAGGCTCTACAATGGCTTGAAAATTATTACTGTCAATACTTATAATTTTATTTAATTTAAGTAAACTTATAACAACACCGCCCATAATGGGTAGGCAGCCACCACTTAAACCTGTGCCAGCACCTCTTGCAGTTACAACAATTTTATTTTCATTACAATATTTCATAATTGCAGAAATTTGCATGGCATTTTCTGGAATTAAAACCAAAGAAGGTTTATAGTACAAATCTTCTGTATAATCTCTACTATAATAGTCTAACGCTTGGGTATCAGTAATAACTAAGTTTTCTGTTAAAATGCTTTTAAAATAGGCTATATCATTTTGGTCAATTGTTTTGTAATTCACAGCTACGAACCTACATTTTTTTAAGCATAAAAAAAATTAAACCCAAATTCAGCAATAGAATTGCTGAATCGAATAACAAATTGCAAATCATGTTTTTACAAAACATAATTGCAATTTTTAAATCGGGGTTAATCCCAACTAAATCAAATAGTTCAATTTTTCAAATCTCCTATTGATTAATTTGGGTTTAACATATAGTAAAATGCGTTATTAGTTCTAGGATTATTTTAAATTTTACAAAATAAAATGCTTCAATATACTTTTTATATACTTTAATATTAGAATTTTCTTTTACCTGCTAATTGCATAAATTTGCACGCTTAAAATGCAAGAGCAAATATTAATTTTAGATTTCGGTTCGCAATACACACAGCTAATAGCCCGCAGGCTTAGAGAGTTGAATGTTTATTGCGAAATTCATCCTTTTAACCATATTCCCCCAATAGCAGAAAATACCAAAGGTATTATACTTTCGGGCAGCCCTGCCTCGGTTAGAGATGCCGAAGCCCCGCAAATAGATTTAGATTTAATAATAGGTAAATTGCCCATATTGGCTGTGTGCTATGGCGCACAATATATAGCCCAAAAATTGGGTGGGAATGTTGCCGCAAGCAACCATAGAGAGTATGGCAGAGCCATGTTAAGCAAAGTGCAAGACAATGTATTATTGAATGGTATAAATTTTCCTACCCAAGTATGGATGAGCCATGGCGATACTGTTACAGCATTGCCCACCAATGCACAATTAATAGCCAATACAGATAGCATTGCCCATGCTGCTTATAAACTGACCGATTCTGAAACTTATTGCATTCAGTTTCACCCCGAGGTTACGCATAGCACAGATGGTTCTTTGTTGCTAAAAAACTTTGTAGCCAATATTTGTGGCTGCAAGCAAGATTGGAATCCAGAAAATTTTATAACAGAAACAGTTGCCAATTTAAAAACCCAATTGGGTAACGATAAAGTAATACTGGGATTAAGTGGTGGAGTAGATAGCAGTGTAGCCGCTGGTTTATTGCATAAAGCCATTGGTAAAAACTTACATTGTATTTTTATAGATAATGGTCTTTTACGCTTAAATGAATACGAGCAAGTGCTTGAATCATATAAACAAATGGATTTGAATGTAGTGGGTGTAAATTCTACCAATCAATTTTACGAAGCTTTGGCTAACCAAATAGACCCTGAAAAAAAAAGAAAAGCTATTGGCAGAGTATTTGTAGAGGTATTTGAGCAAGAATCTAAAAAAATAGATGGCGCAAAATGGTTAGCCCAAGGTACAATATACCCCGATGTTATAGAATCTGTATCGGTAAAAGGACCATCGGCTACTATAAAATCGCATCATAATGTTGGAGGCTTGCCCGAGAAAATGGATTTAAAAATAGTAGAACCTTTAAGAAGTTTATTTAAAGACGAAGTGCGTAGGGTAGGTGCTGCTTTGGGTATTCCTACCAATATTTTAGGTCGCCATCCTTTTCCTGGTCCTGGTTTGGCTATTAGAATAATTGGCGATATTACACCTGCCAAAGTAAATATTTTACAACAAGCAGATGCCATTTTTATTGATACTTTAAGAGAAAAAGGATGGTACGATAAAATATGGCAAGCAGGGGCAATTTTCTTGCCTGTGCAAAGTGTTGGCGTTATGGGCGATGAGCGTACTTACGAAAACGTAATTTGCTTGCGTGCTGTTACTTCTTTAGATGGTATGACAGCCGATTGGGTACATATTCCTTACGAAATTTTAGCCGATATAAGCAATAAAATTATTAACCGTGTAAAGGGGATTAACAGAGTAGTATATGATATTAGCAGTAAACCACCAGCCACAATAGAATGGGAATAAAGAGATTTTTGATTTTTAAATTTTGGATTTTGGATTTAAATTTTTCAAAGCAAGGGAGCCCCTCTCCTGTGGAGAGGGGTTGGGGTGAGGCAAAAAGAAGATTAAATCATTTTTTGATTTTTAGCCGCACGTTTGTCATTCTGAAATTTGGCTTTGCAAATATTCAGAACTATTTTCATGGAGCAAAGCGAAATAATCTGAAGGTGTCTTTTAGTTTAAAAACTGCATTCCTAATTCTTAATTCTACATTCTTCATTCTTCATTCCAATGGTCAAGGTGCAGTGGTGGTTTCAGAAAATGTACCTACTTTTCAAAAAGAATACAAAGTAGTATTAATGTTGCCTTTTTGCATAGGTATGAGTGAAAAATACAAGGTTAGAGATAAAATGGCTGATTACTACGAAGGTGTAGAAATGGCTATTATAGAACTGGAAAAGCAAGGCATTAAAATGAAACTAACCGTGTTAGATACCAAGCAAGATAGCCTTGAAGTTATCCGCTTGTTAGCCAATCCTGAAATGCAGAATATAGATTTATTAATAGGACCTGTTTATGAAAATGAAATGCTAGAAGCCCAAAAGTTTTGTTCAATATATAAAATTCCAATGGTAAGTCCATTTAGATATACCGCTAATATAACAGGTG
The DNA here is from genome assembly GCA_964505065.1 of uncultured Chitinophaga sp. Taxonomy (GTDB): domain Bacteria; phylum Bacteroidota; class Bacteroidia; order NS11-12g; family UBA955; genus JABMMZ01. Next base: position 16,995 of record CAZDGF010000030.1, on the reverse strand, counting down.
GCGATTTTCCATTAATTAATTGCGTAGCCCAAGATAGCATTGCTTTTCAATACATAGGTAAAAATGCAGCTATTAATTTTAAAAAATACCAAGTAGTAGTGGTTTCAGGTGATGGTAAAACAACCATGAACACAGCGGCAAGAAATTTTAAAACAGGCTATGAGCTGGCGAGTGGAAAAACTTGCACCATTGTAGATGGCAAAATAAAAACACCCTCAAGCGTATGGAATGGTAAAGATTCTTTTTTAATTTATTGCCCCTCTAAAAATAGCAGCATTGGTTTGTCGAATGCCAAAGGTGGTAAATGGGTTGTGGCTGGTAGTGCCGATTGGTTAGATGTGGAAAGAACCAATTATACAGTATTTGAAGGCGTAAATTTTTACGATGCCTATTGTGTGCCTTCGCAAGATACTATTTACAAAAAAATGCGCAAAACCTTTAGAACAAAATACGGTGGCGACCCTCAACGCTACACCTTTGTAGGCTACGATCAATTTATGTTTTTTGGCTCCGCTTTAATGGCTTTCGATACCCATTTTTACAAACATATTCTCAATAAAAACTTTAGATTAGTGCATACCAATTACCAATTTGTTCAACGTGGTAATTTGATAGAAAATGCAGGCATCAATTTATTTTATTATTCCAATTACCAATTATACAAATCATATTGGCGTTATTAAAACCCTTTCAACTCGCCATTTCTGCCGAATTAATTCAAAACTATTCGGGCAAAATGCCCTTTCATCAGTATTTTGCCGAGCAGGCAAAACAGCATAAAAACTGGGGCAGCAAAGACAGAAAAACCTACAGAATGGCTTGCTATGCCTATTTTAGAATGGGCTATGCTGTTAAAAATATGACGGTAGAAAATGCCATAACTTTTGCCCTTGAATTTTTGAACAATGAAATTAACGAACCTGAAATTTTAAATTCAATTTTTCCTTTTTTAGAAAAACTTTCAAATGCTGTAAATGCAGAAAATTGGTTGCAAAATTTACTACAACCCAAGCCTGTATATTTATGTTTGGTAAAAGGGCATAGTTTTAAAGCCAAAACATGGCTTACAGAAAATAATATCATATTTGAAGAAATAGGTAGCATTTGCTTAAAAGTAGATGCCAATGCCAAATGCAATGCTTTGATAGAAAATGGTTGGGCATGGATAATGGATAGCTCATCGCAGCAGGTAGCCAATACTGTTGAAGTTAAAGAATATAACAGCGTATGGGATTGTTGCAGTGGCTCGGGTGGCAAAGCATTGTATTTAACCAATAAATATGGCGATGAATTGGATTTAACTTGCTCCGATGCTCGCTTTTCAATATTAGAAAATTTAAAAAAGCGGTTCAAAATAGCCAATTTGCCAATGCCCGAAATAGAATTGAGCGATTTGAAAAATAAATTTCAACTGAATAAGCAATTTGATATTGTTCTTGCCGATGTGCCTTGCAGCGGAAGCGGCACTTGGGGGCGAACACCAGAAAATATTACCCGTTTTAAACTTGCCGAAATAGAATTTTATGCCGAATTGCAAAAAACTATTGTTGGAAATGCCGTAAAAAATTTAAAAACAGGCGGAAAGCTATGCTATGCCACTTGCTCTGTATTTGCTGCAGAAAATGAAATGAACGTGCAGTTTTTTGAAAAAAAATTGGGTTTAAAATGTATGAAGCAACAAACCATCAATGCAAATGGCAATCAAAGCGATTGGCTGTATATTGCCGAAATGGAGAAATTGTAAATTTAATTTTCTTTATCTACAATCTCTTTTATTAAATCTATAATTTTACTGTTGCTGAATTGTTTTTTAAATTTAATTTTTACTTTACCATCAAAGAATTTTTCAGCATGTTTTATTTTAAATTTTTCCTCATCCCTTATTCCATCAATAGAGTTTACATCTTTGGTTTCTACTATAAAATTGAGCTTTTGTTCGCCATCTTTGTATTTCAATACATAGGCAAAATCGGGCGAGTAACTTTTACCTCCAGCAACAGGAATTTTAATTGAGTTTTTTGGAATTTTAGTGAATACAATTACCTCATCTATTTCGGTTTTTATATTCATTTTTTCTAAATCTGAATCAAAGTACAATTCTTTAAAAAAGTAATTATTTGCCACATCTTCATCAGAAAAGATAACACCAACATCAGAAGCGGAAATTTCGTTTTTAACAATTCCTTTATCATCTGTTAATTTGGTAGGATGAAGGCTATTTGAAACTTTTTTGTATTCAATGGTAAATTTATCAATAGCATTTGCCATTAAATAATGTTCAAAATTTTGTTTGATAGTATGCAGCGTTGTTTGATTAAGGTAATTATTAATATCAGTATTTGAATTTACAAAAGATTGGTGAAGAGTTTTGATATTTACATTCAAAATTTTTGAAAGTTCTTTCAGAAATTCACTGTATTTTAAAGTTGAAATAAATCCCGTTTTTCTTCTATAGATAGATTCGGGTTCTTTTACAACTGCAATATTATTCTCAATTTCAATTTTTTCAATTTTTTCATTTATACCTTCTATACTAAAATTGTTGTTTTGGGCTTTTAAAAATTCTGTAAATACTGTTTTAAAAACATCTTCGTTTTCAAATTTATATTCCAAAACAACTTTTTCATTCAATTTTTCCCATAATTCTTTAAGTTCATTGTATTTTTCCGTTCTAATTATAACTTTCTTTTTAGGGTCGTCCACTTTGCGCACTTTGTTAGAATTTACACCTTCAAAAATTCGGGGGTAGTTAGTTTTAATAAAATTAAAACCACCATCTAAAAAGTTTCTCGAAAAGTCAATTACCTTATCCTCTATAATTAGTTTTTGCAATAAAGCATTTTCATTAGCAAAATTATACTTTTGTAATATTTGCTTTACAATGTGTTCGCTCAATATTGTGGGAACAATATCAATAGAAACAGCACCCGATTTTTCATTGATTTCTTTTACCAATTTATCTATAAAATTGTTTTCTGTAAAATCAACAAAATAGTTAAGAAAAAAACTTTCATCTTTTACTCTATTGCCAAATTCATTAACAGGCAAACGCAAGCCCCTGCCTACTTCTTGTAATTTAGAAATGTCGCTTCCGCTGCTGCGTAGTTTGCATATTTGAAATACATTTGGATTATCCCAACCTTCCCTTAGTGTCCATTTAGAGAAAATAAAACGCCTGGGATTTTCCAAATCAAGTATAGCTTGTTTATCGTGCAATATTTCGTTTATTTCTTTCTCTATTGCTTCATCTTTCTCCGAGTTGTCTTTAGAAAAATAGCCTGCATGGGTTAATGAAAGGTTTTGCAATGTTTTTTCAAGATATTTTATATAAAATTCATTGGTTTCGTTTTTCAATATCTCTTTTATCTCTGCTTCTATGAATTGCTCAATAGTTTTGCGAATTATGCCATCTTTGTTTCTATATTCTTCAATATTGTCTATAAAAAAAAGCGTAAGCGGTTTTATTTTTACTTCTTTTGTTAGCAAAGTTTTTTCAATATCAAAATGTTCTTTAATAGCCTTTTGAATCATTATTTCTTGCAGCGTAGAGGCATAAGAGTAGGGATTAATTTTATCGCCCTTTTTCATCTCTAATCCATTCGATAAAATTACTGTACTTTTATTCAAATTTTCAATTTCCAAATCTGTCATTTCAGCATGCACTTTTGCCAAACTTTCTTTTTTGGTAAGTGTTACAGTTTTTTCGTTGTTTAATTGAAATTTGGCTTCTGTGCCATTAGTATCTATAAGTTTTACAATTTCATTTTTTCCAGCATCAAATTGTGTTATGTGGCCTTGAATTCCTTTTACCAAATTTTGATTAAATGCATCTACTGCTGTTAATTGGTAAATTAAGTTGTGATAATCTTTTACAGTTATTTTATCTTTCTTTCCAGTTAAAAAATTTTTTTGTTCAATATCTTTATCAGGAAAAGTAGCCCCATAGCGCAATATAAATTGGGGTTTTATTTTTTGTATGTTTTCCCAAGTTTTATTGCCTGTGCCAAACTTATGTGGTTCATCTATTATCATTATAGGTTTAATAGCACTTATGGCTTCTAATGGAACAGTGTATTTGTCAAACAATCCTTTATCAAAACTTTTTTGCATGGTATCAGAATTTACCATACCTGCATTTATTATCATTACATGAATACTGTTTTTTTCAAAATTTCCGGCATTTACAAAGCTTGTAACCGCTGGCGGAATAAAACTTTTTTTACTCTTTCCGCTTTTTTGGCTTTCTACAATATGTAGGTTTAGTATTTTGCCATACTGCTCCTTAAAATGCTCTCTACTACTTTCAGATTTTAAAAAATTTACAGTTCCTGCTTTTATAGATAAAGTGGGCACTACGATTATAAATTTAAACATACCAAATTGTTTATTAAGCTCAAATATAGTTTTGGTATATGTATAGGTTTTGCCTGTGCCTGTTTCCATCATTATATCTATAATGTTGCTATTGCCTTTGGCAGGCTCTTCTATGGCATTTTCTTCTTGTATGCTTTTTATATTGTTTATATATCTATTAAATGGTATAAATTTACTATCAACTGAATTGCCTATTTTTTCTATCTTATTATAAATAGGATTGGTATATTGTTTATCTATGGCTAATCCATTTTGTACCTCTAAACCATCAAAAACTGCTAAGGTACTTTTTACCGCATTTTGTTGATGGGGTAGGTTTTTTTCAAAATTAAATCCTTTCATTTTTCTCTTTTGTATTTAAAAAATAATTTTTTTCTGTAAGCTGTTTTAAATCATCAAGTGTTTTTAAAAAGTGGGTTTTATTTTCAATTAGTTTTTTTTGATTTAATGCATAGCCTTGTATTAAGTAGTCTTTTAAGCGTTGGGTAGCCCATTGCCGAAATTGAGTTCCTGTTTTAGATTTAACACGATAACCTACTGAAATTATTACATCAAGGTTATAATATTCTATTTTACGTGTTACATTTCTTTTTCCTTCTGTTTGAATTGTCAAGGATTTCTTGACAGTTGATAATTTACTTAGTTCTTTTTCTTTGAAACAGTTATTGATATGTAAACTTATATTTTGTTTGGTTTGATTGAATAATATAGCCATTTGCTGTTGGCTTAACCATACCGTTTCTTTTTCAAATTTAACACTAATTTCTGTTTTATTATCGTGTGTTTTGTAAATTACAATATCGTTCATGGTTATATTCATTTTAGCTTCCAAATCTTATTTAAAAATTTTATTACTGTTTTCCATTTTAATACCGTGTTATAAAATCTATATCCGTTTTCTTTTTGTTGGTATAGTGTTTTACACTCTCGGCAATTTCTCTTAAATTTTTGCTTTCAAAATGATAGCCAAAAGCAATTATAACCCGTGGCTCAAAGGTTTTATCAGAATCTGTTTTTTCTAAAAGTGCCACCAAGTTATCGGTTGTAAAACCTTTGTACATTAAATACAATTTGCCATTTGCCAAATGTGCCGTGTAGCCCCCCAAGTTTATAGTTTCTAACGCTTGGGTTAGGGCTATGCCATCGTAAGTTTTCCAAGTTGTAAGCAGGGCTTTTATATCTTCTTCTGTTAGTTTTGTTTCGTCAAATAGGGTTATTTGTGGGCTAAATACATCGGCTTCCAAATTGTAATCTTCCCAAATAGGCATGGTTTCAAATATTTTGAAACCCATATTGCCTTTGTATTCTGGTTTTTCGGTTTTTATTTTGGCTGCCGCTCGTATTAGCCGCTCTTTGGTTATTTCAAAAATGGTGGGATGCCCCTCCCCAGCCCTCTCCAAAGGGGAGGGAGAAAGAGAGGCTACAAAATCGTAAGCGGCTTTGTTTTTCTTTGGGTCAATAGCTTCGGGCAGTTGTACTAAAATGTATTTTCTATTACCGCCATCGGCTGCATTTAGCTGCATTACGGCATCGCCTGTGGTGCCAGAGCCTGCGAAGAAATCGAGGATGAGGTCAGTATCAGAAGTGCGAAAGTTACTGAGGTATTTTATTAAGCTGGTTGTCTTAGGATAACTAAATAAACCGTCCATACCAAATATATTTGTTAATTCTTTATTTGCATCTTCATTTGTTCCTACTTCACATTCTTTTTTAGATATAATATCTGAAGGAACTTTTGTTCTTTCTCCTTGCTTTTCATATCTAACAGCAAATTTCTCACTCTTAATGTGAAAAATTGTGCCTTTTTCTATTTCCTCTTTAAGATTGCTTTGCTTCCACTTAAATGGTCCTTTTAATTTAAAATCTTTGTTTGAAATATTATCTATCACTTCAATCTCATTTAGAAGTTCGACTCTATCGTATATTCCTGGTTTATATAAACCTTCTATTTTGAAATTTACCTTGTCTTTTGGGAATTCAAGAATGTCAATATTATTTCCATCATTAAGTAATGGCATATCTCCACCATCAGTTGTTCCACCATTGAAAATTTCTTTTGAACCATTCTTAATATAGCATAATATAAATTCATATTTCTGTCTAACTTTTTTTGAAAGACTTGGAGGAGTAGAGGTCTTGTTCCACTTGTAAGTTGCCACAAAATTCTCCTCCCCAAATACCTCATCCATCAGTAAACGCAATTGCGCTACTTCGTTATCATCTATACTTATAAAAATAACGCCATCTTCTTTTAGCAATTGTTTGGCTATATACAAGCGTGGGTACATAAACGTAAGCCAGGCGCTATGGCTATTGCTTTTGCTATGTGTAAAACTAAGTATGCGCTTTGCTTTTTCCTCGCTTACACCTATAAGCTCTTGCAAATCTTCAATTTTAAATTTTCTATCATCGGCATATACAAAGCCATCGCCACCTGTATTGTAGGGCGGGTCTATGTATATCATTTTTATTTTTTCGTAATAGGCATTTGCCAAGTGTTTTAATACCTCCAAATTATCGCCTTTTATTAGCAGGTTTTCAGCATTTTGGTTTTCTGCTTTTGCATTGTGGGCGTGGTTTTCTTTTAGCAGTGTGGTGGCATTATCTGCAGCCAGCAGGCGTGCATAGCTTTTGCCAAGCCACTCTAAGCCATAGCTTTCTGTAGAAAAATGTATTTCTTTTTCTGTTAAGTTGTTTTTAAATTTTTCTAATTCAAAATTACCATCTTTATCAAAGCATTGGGGAAAATGCTTTTTCAAAATATCTAAATCTGTATTTGGCAATTTTATATTGTTGGTTATTTTCTGTTCGTTGCTCATTTGCTATAGTTTGCGAAATTAGATTTAATATTTAAGTTTTAATTCACATAGTTTTAACCATTCATAATTCTTAATTTTTAATTCTTAATTTTTTACATTACTTTTGCACCCTTTTTTACCCTAATTATACACTAAATGAAATTATCAAAATTTGCCTTTGAACTACCCCAAACCCTTGTAGCACAAGACCCCTCAAAACAACGTGACGAATGCAAGCTAATGGTAGTAAACAGGGAAACTAAAACCATAGAGCATAAAAAATTCAAAGATATTCTTGAAATTTTTAACGAAGACGATGTTTTTGTATTGAACAATACCAAAGTTTTTCCTGCCCGTATGTATGGCAATAAAGAAAAAACTGGCGCTAAAATTGAAGTTTTTTTATTGAGAGAATTAAATGAAGAGCTAAAACTTTGGGATGTATTGGTGGACCCTGCCCGTAAAATTAGAGTAGGCAATAAATTGTATTTTGGCGATGACGATTTGGTAGCCGAAGTTGTAGATAATACCACAAGTAGAGGGCGTACAATACGTTTTTTATTTGATGGCGATAAAGAGGAGTTTAACAAAGTGGTGCGTAAACTGGGCGAAACACCAACACCAAAATACATAGATAGACCTGTAAAAAAAGAAGATGAAGAGCGTTACCAAACCATATTTGCAAAGGTAGAGGGCGCAGTAGCTCCACCTACGGCTGGTTTACACTTTAGCCGTGAGCTTATGATGCGATTGGATATTAAAGGAATTAAATTTACAGAACTTACCTTGCATTTAGGTTGGGGTACTTTTAGAGATGTGGAGGTAGAAGACCTTACAAAACATAAAATGGACTCTGAAAGCTATACTATTGGCGAAGAAACAACACAAATAATAAACAAAGCTAAAGAAGATAAACGCAGAATTGTAGCCGTAGGCAGCAGTGTTATGCGTGCTTTGGAAAGCTCTGTATCCAGTACAGGCACATTAAATTCAAGTACTGGTTGGACAGATAAATTTATTTTTCCGCCACACGATTTTGCAATTGCCAATGCCTTTATTACCAATTTTCATGCACCGCAAAGCACATTGCTTATGATGAGTGCAGCTTTTGGCGATTATGATTTTATAATGAGTGCCTACAAAGAAGCCATTAAAAAGAAATACAATTTTCAATGCTATGGCGATGCCATGTTGATTATTTAATTTGTGTAAAATTTATATAAATCGTTAGTTTTTTTTAAAAGCAAATGTAAGTAAATAGCCATTATTAATTAGAGGTTACAAATTGAAGTTAAAAAAAACATTTTAAATTTTTATACTCAAATTATATTAATTCTTAAGTAAAAATTTTTATGACAAAAGAAAAATTGCAAATCCATTATAATTTTATTTTAAATCAACTTGATGAATTTAACATATTTTATGATAAATATAAAAATGGCAAAAATTTACAAATTAGAAAAGAAGCCGAAAGAAAAATGAATAGTGTAATGACTTTCATTAAAATGCAAATAACTAATAATCCTGAAATATATGACTTATTTACTGGGGGGTACAATGATGCAAATGAAAAAATTAATGATTTAAATAAACCTCAATTTTTTCACTCTGATATTCCTAACTTGTTAAAAAAGTTATTAGAAAAAATTACAAGTATGTAATAATTATTTTAATGCACTTTATAATTTAAAATTTGTAGAGATTCTGAATCTTTTTTCAGAGCAAAAAAGTTCAGAATGACACTTCGATACTAAATAATTACTACTTTCAATCGCATTATCAATTAATAAAAAAAGTCGTCTTGTTTTTTAAGATTACCCAAATTGAATAAATACGACAAACTTAAACCAATATAACTGCCTCGATAGCCTAAATTAAAACGTGGTGTGGTAGAGGTATTGTTGTTAAATACATTGATGGTTGTGTTTTTATCCAATGCTTGTTTGTAAAATGCGCCAAATAAAAAAACATTGCCATTTTTAGCTTGGCTGCCTATTTCTAAACCTATGCTTAACATAGGATAGGTGGTGTTTTTAGTGTTTTCGCTTATTCTAAAGCTGTTGTTTTTATTGCCATAATCTTTGTCTTTGCTTATCATTTGAGTAATTGCTCCTCCAAAGTTCAATCTAAAAAATGATATAGAATTTAGCCTTTGCCTAAACACAAAATGAAAAGGAATTTCAAAATGGGTTTGGTTGTGTTTTAAAATATTGCCATTTTTATTGCTATCGTTAAATAAGCGATAGCCTTTGTGGGTAGCCAATACATTTAAGTTTAAGCCAAAGTTTGGTGTAAACCCATAGTACATATTTACCCCTGCATTAAAGCCAGATTTAAACCTAAAGTTAAAATTATCTGCAATACTATCTATAACCACAAGGCGAGAGGAGGTAAAAGCAGCAGTAGGTCCAATTCTAAATCCTTTTTGGGCTTGGATATTAAAGGCGCAACAAACAGCAAGGGTAAAAAATATTCTCAATTTCATTTCGTCAAAATTATAGAGAATAAACGGAATATGCTTAATTTTGTTACATATTTTTTTGTGAATAATTCTAATTTTAAATCTTCTCTCAGCTTTTTAGCCCATAGTTTGCAGCAATTGCCAGAAAGCGTAATACATGCTGCCAATGTGCATAATCAATGGTTTACCCCCGCATTTATAAGCCTTGCAGCCAATAATTGGGTAGCTACATTAAATGAAAATGATATTGAAGAATGGCTAAAACCAATTCAAAAAAATATTGAACCAAAAAAAGTTGCTATTATTATGGCTGGCAATTTGCCATTTGTTGGGCTGCACGATTTAATTTGTGTATTGGCTACTGGTAATAAAGCATTGGTAAAATTGAGCAGCCAAGATGAAGTATTGATGAAATATGCTATTGAAAAACTGATAGAAAGCGATACTACTTTAAAAGATAAAATAGAAATAACTGAAAGACTAAACGATGCAGAAAAATTAATAGCTACTGGTAGCAATAACAGTGCCCGCTATTTTGATTATTATTTTAGAAATATACCAACCCTAATTCGTAAAAATAGAACATCAATAGCCGTATTGAGCGGCAATGAAACAGAACAGGAATTACAACAATTAGCAAATGATATTTACCAATACTTTGGGCTTGGTTGCCGTAATGTTAGCCATTTGCTAATGCCTAAAAACATGGATTTAGAAAAGCTATACAAAGCCTTAGATATACATATAGATTTGGTGCATCATCATAAGTTTTACAACAATTATATGTACCACAAAGCTATATTGCTAATGAATCTTACCAAACATTACGACAATGGTTTTATGATTTTTCAAGAAAAAGAAGAGCTACACGCACCTATAGCAACTTTAAACTACCACTATTATGATACTATTGAAGACGTAAAAAATTATATTACGACCCATAAAGACAATATTCAATGTGTGGCAAGTAATATTTTAGAAATAAAAAACGTAGTAGAATTAGGAAGCACGCAAAAGCCAAGTTTATGGCATTATGCGGACAATGTAAATACCATTGATTTTTTAATTTCATAATTTCTTTTGGGGGTTAAGTGCTTTTATATTGTATTTAAAGGCATGAAAGTTATAATTGCATTTTGTTTATTTGTTTGCTTATCTGCCAAAGCCCAATATTTATTAGACTCTGGCAAAGTAGGGTATATACACCATGTAAAAAGTTATGAATGCAAATTGAGCTTAAGAAAAGAGTATGAAGGTAGTTTGTATTACAAAGGTTATATTTATAGTATGGATAGCAATGAAGTTATATTTTGTGATATAAAACCAAAGTATATAAGACCAAATAATATCAATGAAGTTAAATTTTCAAAATTCTTTATTGAGAATATTGATAAAATTGCATTAAGAAATGTAAATTACCATAGACCTGCTTTATACACAGCACTTGGCTTGGGTATAGTTCCCGGTATTCTTATTGCCTCATCAGACCAATCTTACAATGGTAATCCAAAATCAATGTATAGTGGTTTGAAAGTATTTGCGGGTATTGCTTATACAATTATTAGCACACCTATTTATCTAACTATTAGTTTTGGTATTGCCTCTCAATATAAAAATTATAGAATAAGAGGCTTAAAAGAAAATTATTTCAAACATTATGAAAGGTTGCATTACAAAACTTATGGTTTTTAAATTGAACCAAATACAATTATATTGTTTATCTTTTCTTAAACAAGTATGTTTTTATAATATTATGTAAATTAAATAATTATATTTTTTACAATGAGTTGTGAAAAAATGTTGTTTAACAATTTAAAATCAATGTAAATGATACAAATACTTAATAAATAAGCTATTATAAATAAAACTAATACCTATATTTTTGCTATTTAGAAGTATTTAAGTTGTTTTAAATCAATGTTATATAATTTTGTTTAATAAAAAAAATGTATTAATTAAACAAAATGAATTCATAATATTAAAACCTTAAACCATATTTGCATCGTAAATATTACTACAATGACAACGACTAAAGCTATTGCCAATCTTAATTTTGAAAAAATGGTTCAAAATGAATTTACTTCAATGAAAAGTCTTGCTATGCAACTAACAAGAAATGTTGAAGATGCCAACGATTTAGTGCAAGAAACAATTTTAAAAGCATTGAGATACCAAGATAAATATACAGTAGGTACAAATTTTAAAGGCTGGGTGTTTACTATTTTAAAAAATACCTTTATCAATAATTACCGTAGAATGGTAAAACGCAATACTTTTTTAGATGCTACAGATAATACTTATTTTTTAGATTTACCTGCCCATAGAACAGAAAACCAAGCGGAACTAAAATTTATTCGTAAAGATTTGGAAGATGCTATAAGTATATTACAACCCGAGCTTAAAGTAACTTTTATGCTTAATATGGAAGGTTTTAAATACCATGAAATAGCCGAGGCATTAAACATTCCGATAGGAACTGTAAAAACCCGTATATTTGTTGCCAAAAGAATTTTACGCAAAAAACTACATGTTTATGGCGTAGAGTTTGGCTTCAATAAATTAGGGAATGAATAGTTTATATCTTTGGATAAATATCTGCACAATTGTTTTTCCGCTTTTGCTTTCTTTTGATAATAAAGTAGCTTTTTATAAAAAATTCAAATTTTTATTTCCTGCTATTATACTTACCGCCACTTTTTTTTTATTGTGGGATGAGTGGTTTGCACAAATGGGTATTTGGGGATTTAATGCCAAATATATTTTAGGCTATTATATTGGAAATTTACCATTAGAAGAAGTAATGTTTTTTATCACTGTGCCTTATGCTTGTGTATTTATTTACGAATGTTTAAGGGCATATTTAAAACAAAATGATTTATTTGAAAAGCTACACCGTTGGTTTACATTGCTAATTTTTGGCATTGTTTGTACATTGTTGTATTGGTTTAACGATAGGCTATATACGGCTATTACCTGTATGCTATTATTTTTTATGTTGGGTACGCATTTAATTGTTATTAAACGAAGGTACATGAGTTGGTTTTATTTTGCATTTGCCATAAGTATAATACCAATGCTTATTGTAAATGGCATATTAACAGCAAAGCCTGTTGTTTTTTACAACCCCAATGAAATAATAGGTATAAGATTAGGAACAATACCAATAGAAGATTTTTTGTATAATTTAGCTATGCTTACTATGTGTATTGGCATTTACGAATGGCTAAAAAGGGTAGGGGCAAGAAAAGAATTACAGAAAATCAAAAAAATTGCAAGCGAATAAATAATTACTTTATAAAAGCTTTTTCATACGTTTCTATCCAATCGTTTACACTTATTTTAGTGGCTAATTCTGTAAGTAATTTGTAGGGTATATCGTCCATTTTATTAAATCGGATGCAGCTTTTTCCCATATCTAATTTTGCTTTTGTATGTTTTGGATATTCTGCCACAAACCATTCTAAAATATTAGGATTAGCATATATACCCATGTGGTAAAGGGCAATAAATTTTTTTTGTGAAGCAATGCTAATAAAAGGCAATGGCTCGGCAGGTTTGCAATGGTAACCATTTGGGTAAATGCTATGGGGTACACAATAGCCAATCATGCCATAGCTTATACACTCTTCAAAACCTTTAGGTAAATTTTGAAGTAAAATTGAACGTAGTTTTTCAATTACTTCTTTTCTTTCCAAAGGTAAGTTTTCAATTATTTTATTGGGTGTTAAAACTTGTGTTGGCATAAATTGAATTATTTTTGATTACAAATATATACTTCACAGTGTAAATCTTCTAAAAAATTTCGAATAATTATATCATTTTTTGTACAAATAGAAACTGCTCGAATATTTTTAGGCTGATGATATTTTTCAAAATTAATTTTAGAAAAATATGTTTGCCCAGCCAAATACATACCAAGTTTACTTGCTTTTGTTTGAAGCAAAATAACCTCTCTTCCTCTAATATCAAAAGTGTTTGTAGTATGAATTTCAAATTCTTCGTCTAATACAATTAATCCATCAGCTAATCTATAAGAATTATTTTCCGACTTTTTTACAAGTTGAAATTCCTCTATGAGTAAACCTTTACCAATTATATTTTTCCAATAATATCTTGTTAGTGGAGTTTATTTTTTAGATATAAAAGAATTTTAAAATGGCGAAATAAACAAGCTAAAAGGCTCGTATTTTTTATCTTTTTCAGATAGTATGGGGTTTTCAATTCCCCATTCAATGCCTATTTCTCTATCGTTCCATTGCAAACCGCCCTCTGTTTCGGGGTGGTAGGTATCGGAGCATTTATAGCTAAATATAGTATTGTCTTGCAAGGTTGCAAAGCCATGCGCAAAGCCTTTGGGTATAAAAAGCATTAAAAAATTATCTTCGGTAAGTTCTACTTTAAAATGTTTGCCATAAGTAGGGCTGTTTTTACGAATATCTACAGCCACATCTAACACAGCTCCTTTAATTACCCGCACTAATTTATCTTGCGCATGTGGTGGGCTTTGAAAATGCAATCCTCTTACAATATCTTTGTTAGAAAGCGATTGGTTATCTTGTGTAAATTCAACATTAATACCAATATTTTTAAAGTTTAATTGGTTGTAACTTTCATAAAAATAACCTCGTTCATCTTTAAATACTTTGGGTTTCAGTAGCAATAAATCTTTTATACCTGTTTCTATAATTTCCATTTTTGTTTAATCTTTCTTTTTGCTTGGAATACCTGTGCTTATGCCAAAGTAAAAATCGGCACCATAATAATTGTTGCTTCTAATTTGTCCTATTAGGTTATCAGAACCTACAAAAACAGGTCCTATTCTTAAAAATGCACCAATTCTACCTGTTCTATAATCGTTCATAAAGCCCATAGGTATTGATACTTCAATTAATTTACTTTCAAACCTTGGAATAAGCATAAAATAAGATGGCTTGCGTATGCCGCTAATTAATTTTCCTCTTAAATCTTGACTCCAATTTACACCCACATAAAAGTTTTTAAGCACATTGTAATCAAATTGAAAATTTAATGTAGTTGGCATTGTAGTTACAATATTTTTTTTGCTACTATCTATGGTAAATATTGTGCGAAAAACACTATCAGTATAGCGCAATCCTTCTGTTTCGCCATTGCTAAAGGCTTTACTCAAATTGCTATCCAATACAAAAGCTTTATCGGTATTGCCATTGTAAACACTTACATTTTTACTTGGGTTTTTGTACGATATTCTACCTGCATCTAAAAGACTAATGCCACCTCTAAATAAGTATCTATTTTTTTTACTTGTAAGTGCTTCGGTTGTTTTTGGATTGTACTCAAAAGTAATACCTGCATCGTACCCAAAGCCTCCGCCTCTCAATTTTTCAGACAAAAATCCTTGTGGATTTATGTTTTTCAAATCTGTAGGATTGGTATAGCCATAGCTAATATCTGTTTGGTTAAAAATAATGCTATCTTGCCCTTGCAGCTTAAACTGAACACCATTGTTTTTAATATATGCCGTTGCATAACCCATTAAATATTTTGGGGTAAAACCTGCTTTTATGCAATATGTTTCTGTATTTATAATAGTTTTAGCTATTGTTCCAGCTATTTCGCCCCAAGCATTTACATTAATAGAAAATTTATTGTCTTCAAATTTATCGCCAATTTTATACTGATTTGGTCCGCTGTATAAAGTTGTTCCTTTGGTGCTATCTATGCCATATCTTCCAAGCCTTGCCAAGGGTTGGGCAACATCATTTACCTGAAAAGCAAATGTGTTTTTAAACATAAACCCTACGCTTAAACCTTTAGTTAATTTAAACATTGCACCTGGTGTTCTAAATTGGGCATATAGGTTTAGGTTTTTAGGTTTGCCATTCAAATTTTCGGTAAACCAATTGTTGTTTATTGGTGTACTTCTTGCACTTTGTTTGGTAAATAAATCGAATAAATTATAAGGCAAGCTTAGTTTTAAATAATCGTTGTTAAAACCAGCGCCAAATGTTAAACCATTGATATATATTCTATGCCTTGCATCTGCAATATTGGCAGGATTAAGCCCTGCTTGATGAATACCGCTCATATTGCTATGTTGCAGCCCTAAAAATGTTTGCGCTTGGGTATTGGTAAATAAAAAAAGTAAAGTAGCCAATAGGCTTATTTTTACTTTGAAACCTTTAAAATTAGTATATTTTTGCATCATGTTTAAAAATGTAAATTGTTTATTGTTTTGGTGTTGTTTGTGTATAGGTTTATCTTTGGTATTGGCTGCTTTTGGTGGGCATCAGTTAAAATCAGTATTATCTTTTCAAAAACTTGAAACTTTTAAAGCTGGGTGCAATTATCTTGCCATTCATTCTGTGGGGATTTTAATTTTAATATTGTTCAATAATACAACAAAAATACAATTACCCCCCAAAGCTATTTATACACTTTTTGTGGGAATGCTTGTTTTTTGTGGCTCATTTATAATTGTTTCCTTTTCGGAAGTAAGCGGTTTGGCGTTTACAAAATATTTTGGTGCTACAGCTCCAATAGGTGCTACCACGCTTATAGTTGGGTGGGTATGGGTGGCATTTGGTTTTAAAAAAATATGTAAGTAAAATATAAATAATGGTATTAGATTATATTCATTCCATAAACGAATATGGCGATGCCATAGTTAGGCTTTCAAATTTTAATATGCAAGAAGCAATAGCATTTAAAGATTTAGTTTATCAAGCAATTTTTATACAAAAAGTAACATTGGAGTTAAGCCAAGTAAATTTTATAAAAAGCAAAAATTGTACATTGAGTTTTTCTTTATGCAGTACAGATGAGGGTATAGTTACCGAAAATAATCATGATTTTAATTGCCAACTTACATTAGCTGGCTATACCCAGCTATTGAAAAATATAGAACCTTTTTGCCAAAAGGAAACCAAAGGCTATAAATATTTGTACGATATAGATTCCTCAATAGATTTGTTGTTTTCGCCAAGCGGTGGAAGCCTAAATTTTATTGAATAATAGCAAATTAATCAATAGGAGATTTGAAAAATCGAACTACTTGATTTAGTTGGGTTAACCCCGATTTAGAAATTGCAATTATGTTTTGTAAAAACATGATTTGCAATTTGTTATTCGATTCAGCAATTCTATTGCTGAATTTGGGTTTAATGAGCTTAAAATAATAGATAGTATTTCAAAGCAATTAATGATTTCGAATATTGCAATGTGTAAAAATTACAAATGTGTAATGAATAATTTAAAATACTGTATTTTATCAACAAATGAATATAAAAATATTATTTACTTGGCTACTTTAACATCTGATAATAAAATAATCTGTATATCCGTAATTAATCATATTCCAGTAATATTAGCAATAACAAGCCT
>CAZDGF010000029.1:0-44382 GCA_964505065.1 uncultured Chitinophaga sp. | reverse complement strand
AATCGCCAAATAGTTATATATTTGAAGTTGCATTTTAAACTTGAATCCGCCAAATATTAAAACGTTTATACTTTTGGTTAATTGACTCCACAATTTGAACTAACCTTTCAATGATTAAGTACGTTAATTTTTATTTAATAGATAAATATTAATATCATCCACCCCCTACTCCTTCAACAACTTAAAAATATGTCTTTCTTTTTCTTTGATAATGGATACAATATAAATCCCTTTACTTAAGTTTTCAATATTTATAGCATTGTTGCCATTCATTTCTTTGGTTTGTATCATTTTTTTACCATCTATGCAGCTTATTTCAATGTGGTATTGCCCAGTAGTTTGTATATTTAAAATATTCAGCGCAGGGTTTGGATAAATAATTACTTCGTTTTCTGAATTGAAAGCATTGATACCTGCTTGTTGTAGTGTACTTTTAATAGCCTCAAAGGCATTTACTATACCATAGCCATATTGATTGTTTGGCACGCTGCCTGTGGCTGTATTGGCTGTAGCTGTGGTATGTAAAATATTTTTTATTTGTGCAGCTGTTAAGTTAGGATTTGCTTGTAAAAGCAAAGCTACTATACCGCATACGTGGGGCGATGCCATAGATGTGCCATTATAAGCTACCCAATAGTTTGTATCGCCTCTAAAAGCTGTTTTTAAAAGCGTTCTATCCAATTCCCAACCTTGAAATTGTTTATTGTTGACTGCAGAAGGCACAGCAAAACCTGGTGCTGCAATATCAGGTTTTATACGCCCATCTACGGTTGGTCCTTTGCTGCTAAATTTGGCTATTGCGCCAGGCAGAACATAGCTTGAATCATTTTTTAACGTGCCATTTAATCTAATAAATGCACTGCGAGCAGCCATTGCGCCAACGGAAATTACGGCTTTAGATGTTCCACCATTTTCGCCACAGGTATAATCTGTATTGCCTGCTATGGCTTGGTTGCTCAAATCTACATTGCCTACTTTGTTTCTAAACGAGCCAGAAGTCCACTCTCTTGTAGCACCGCTATTCCAAGCGTGTACCATAGAATTTGTTGAAGTTAAACTCAATAAAATTAAATGTTTTTTAGGATTATTGTGAAATACATTGAGCGTAATGTTGGGTTTTTGATTCAAAGTATTGGCTTGGGTACAAGCAAATGAAATTTTAAAATTGTTGCTATCTGCACTTAAATTATACTGTGTTAAAGTATTTGAAGTGCTGCTAATAAATGGAGTTTCGGCAACTATATTTTTATTGGTATCTATAATACTTATTTTAAGTTTAAAATCTGTGTTTTTACTGCCCCAAAAATCTACATACACGCTTTCTCTATTTCTATTTTGGCGGCTGTTTTCTATGGCTATGGTTTTGGCAGTATCGTTGTTAAATTGGCAGTTCCAGTGCATAGGATTATCGCCCTCGTTGCCATTTGCGCCTACCAATACTTTGCCTTTGCCTACCAATTGTTCTGTAGCTTTGTCAAAAAGGCTTGAGCCATCGTGCGGACCTGTGTGCATACCCCAACTTAAATTGATAACTGCTGGTTTGCCTATACTTTGCGCATAATCAAAAATATATTTATACGCATCTATAATTGTAGGATTAGCAATAATATAATCTCCCAAAGCACTACCGCCAAGCGTATCGTTGCTATATTTTATGCCTACAAATACAAGTTCGGCTTGAGGCGCCATGCCTTTGTATTGCATATTGGGTGTACTAAAACCACTGCCTGCTGCTATTCCGCCCACATGTGTGCCATGCGAGCCGTCCATATCGTTTGAGTTGATAATACTTGTGGTATCTGTTAATTCTGTGCCATAATTATAACCTATTGGTGGTGTGCCATTTTTATTGTTTTGTTGCCATATTCTTGTTATTCGTGTTTGCTTACCTGCATTGTCAAAAAAAGTAGGATTATTGCCCTGAAAACCAATATCTACAATGCCTACAACAACACCTTTGCCCGTATAATTTAAAGGCAAACCATTGGTAAGTCCATTTTGTACTTTATCTACACTTGTGGCTTGTCGTTCAATATCATTTTTAAATCTTGCAGCATTTGCTTTTGTGGCTATTTCTATATAATCAAAACAAGGCAATTGGCTAATTTTTTCTAAATCTTTTGCAGCAAATTGTACCGACCAAATATTGCCTATTTTGGCATTCACTTTTATATTTAATGTATTAAAAAATGAATCATTGGCTTTGGTATTTACCAATACAAGTGCATGGGTTTCGCCTTGTGGGTGGGAAAGCAATAAAGAAGGCTGATGCTTGGCTAATATACCGCTATTGCTCAATGTGTTTTGCGCATTGAGATTAAAAGAAACTAAAAAATAAAAAAAGACTACAAGTTTGCATTTGTTCATTAACATACAAACAAAAATAGCGAAAAAATGATTGGGAGTTGAATTTTTTTTTAAATCTTCTCCTACCACTTATCCCCAAAAACCTACCACTTAATCAATGGCAGTTTATTGGTTTAAAATTTTACTTTAGTTTGTATTTAAAACTAAAACAACTTGAATTCTCAATATTCAATTTTAATACTCGATGACGAACCAAATAAAGTAGAACTTATTTCGGTTTTATTGCAAAAATATGCCAGTTTTCCTTTTAAAGTGTGGGTAGCGCATAGTGTTGAAAGTGCTACTGAAATATTAGAAAACAATACTTTTAACATTGTTTTTTCGGATTATAAATTGCAAAAAATGGTTGGCACTGCGTTTATAAACGCAAACACCCATAAGCAAACCCAATTTGTGCTTTGCACCGCTTACGATTATAAAAAATTTGAAAATGATTTTGAAAAACCTGTTTATTTTTTACAAAAACCCATAGACATAGATGTATTTAAAACCATGCTTGCCCATATTTACCAAACAATAACAGCCTACGAAAAAGATTTAATTTTATGATAAAAAAAATTACAGTTATTGGTTTTATTTTTTTTGTAAAAGGTTTATTTGCCCAAGATTTAAGCAATTTAAAAGACTCAAAACCATTGGTGTTTGGCGGTGGCTTAAATTTACAAACTGGTTTTTATGCTATAAATGGGGCAAAGGCAAGGCAGCCAGGCTTTACTTATATTTTAAGTGGTTCGCCTACGCTTACAGTTTATGGCATAAGTTTGCCTTTTTCGTTTACATTTAGCAATTTTCAAAGAGATTTTAGGCAGCCTTTTAATCAATTTGGCTTAAGCCCAACCTATAAATGGCTTACTGTTCATGCAGGGTATAGAAATATCTCATATTCGCAATTTGCCATGGCTGGTTATACCATATTGGGTGGTGGTATAGAGCTTAAACCTAAAAAATTTAGATTTGCATTGCTTTATGGTCGTTCGCAAAAGGCGGTAAAAGATGATACAAGCAAAAACATAGAATCGAACTTAAATGGTATAAATTACCCTGCTTATAAACGTATGCTTACAGCTATAAAATTAGGTTATGGTAATACTAACAATTTTTTAGATATTCATATTTTAAGAGGTAAAGATGATAGTACAAGTTTACCTTTTCGACCCACTTCTACAATAGTTTTACCTTCTAAAAACCAAGTATTTGGAGCTACTGGTAAAGCAAGTTTTTTAAAAAAGAAATTGATACTACAAGGCGAAGGCGCAATAAGTGCATTCACCAGAGATATAGCCTTTGAAACCATAGATGCTGAAAATGGTTTGGTAAATAGCTTGATAAAAGCCAATATTACCACACAGGTATATTCTGCTTTTGAAACCCAATTGAATTATAAAATTAAAAACTTTGGCATAGGTGCAAAATACCGCAAAGTAGCACCCGATTATAAAAGTATGGGAGCTTATTTTTTTCAAACAGATTTTGAGCAATATTTGGGTAATTTAAACTTTGGTTTAGCCAAAAATAAAATACGTTTTGCAGGCAGTGCAGGTGTGCAAAAAGACAATTTATCGAATAAAAAACTGGCTACCACTGCCCGCAATATTTATACAGGTAATTTAAGTTTAAATCCCAACACCAAATTTGGAGCAGATATATCTTTTTCGAATTTTGGTACAAGCCAAAAAGCAGGGAAAAGAAACTTGAGCGATACCTCTGTTATCAATCAAATTAATAATTCTATAACACTTTCGCCACGCTATATAATAGCTTTAGAAAATAAAGTAACCACTTGGCAAGCTATAATTGGTAGGCAAGCCCTTAACGATAGAAACAGATTTACAGAAGGTTTTACCGAAGTGCAAATGGTATTTGCCAATCTTATGTGGCTTAAAACAATGATAAAAACCAATACGAATTACAGTGCAGGCTTGAACTATAATGAAAGCAAAAATATAGGTGGTACAATAGGTTTAATAGGCGTATTGGGCGGTGTATCTAAAAGTTGGAAAGAGGGAAAAATAAGTAGTGATGTTAACGCCAGTTTTAACTCATCTACTTTTGAAGGCGATTTTAATGGCTATGTAGGCAATTTGCAATATAATTTGGGTTGGCTAATGGCAAAAAAGCATAAAATGTCGGTGTCTTTAAATGGCTTGTTCAACGAATCTAAAAATGCACTTGCAGGTGCAAGTTTTCAGGAGTATTTTGTTAGAATAAATTATGGATTTACACTTTAAAAAAAGGGAATTAAGCTATAATTTCATTGTTCCAAAGCTGTTTTAAAAATTCTTTCCAAGGTAAAATTAATACATTGTCTATTAAACGTGGCAATGGCTCGTTACAAACTACTATTAATTGTTTTGTGCTATATTCTTCTGCAAAGCTTTTTAATCCTTTAATATGTTTAGAGGAAATTAATGAAGACGCTTTAACTTCAATAGCAACCTCATTGTTCCCCAAAATAAAATCAACCTCTATTTGCGAGGCAGTTCGCCAATAATAAATAGGATAATCTATTCCAGAATACTTACTGTGAGCATAAATTTCATTATAAATAAAATGCTCAAAAACATTTCCAAAAGCCTCGCTTCCAAATTGAATTTCACCTCTTTTAAGTAAATAATTAACTATTCCTAAATCAAAAAAATAGAATTTTGGTGCAGAAATTACTCTTCTTTTAGGTTTTTTTTGATAAGAAGGTAAAAATCTGCCAATAAGTGTATCTTCTAAAATTTGAAAATACTCCTTAACCGTTGGAGGAGAAACACCACAATCTGATGCAATATTTGTATAGCTTACCATTTCGCCATTGCTAAATGCAGAGGCTTCTAAAAATTTTGAAAACGATTGAATATTCCTAATTTTTGCTTCTGAAGCAATTTCATCTTTTAAATAATTGCCAATATATGCAGAAATTAGTTTTTTAGGATTTGATGCCAAGTAATGCCTTGGTAAAAGCCCATTATTCAACGCTTTTAATAAGCTAAAATCTGGAATTTCTGCACTAACCAATGGATAAAGCTCATATCTCAAAGCTCTACCTCCTAATAAATTAGCCCCATTTCTTATAATTTTTCTTGGACTTGAACCACTTAATATAAATTGAACATGATGGTTTGAAATTAACCAATGAACTTCATTCAAAAGTTCTGGAATTCTTTGAATTTCATCAATAATTATAAGTTTATTTTTGGTATTTGCTAAAAAAGTTTCTCTAATTATAGAGGGGGTCTTAGACAGCCTTTCAAAAACATCTGAAAGCAATAAATCGAATAAAAGTGCATTTGGAAAAAGCGATTTTAGCAAGGTGCTTTTCCCTGTCTGTCTTGCGCCCCACAGAAATAGACTTTCGCTATCAGAATTCAATAAATTTTGCTTTCTTTCAAACATATAAAATGCAAATATACTTTATTTTATCCTGATAAACAAAAGTATAACTTTGTTTTATCATAAAAATAAAAACAGCAAATTAGAAAAATTTAAGCGATTTATTTCTATAAATTAAACTTAAAATTAGAAATAAATATTATTTATCGGTGGTTCATTGTGGGCACGAAAAACCAATTTGCGTAATTTTTTTATCCTTGTTGTAGCCAATAAGTAATGCTACACCTTTGCCTGGCTTACTCATACACAATGCTTCTCCCATACACATAATGTCTTTAAAAGAAGTTTCTTTTTGTATTGTTTTAGTATTTATCAAATCATTAATGGTTAAATTATCAACTTTTAAATTGCCGTTGAATGTCATTTTTGCCATTTTTTCATCTTCGTCCCAATTGTAATTAACTATTACAGCAGCTACATTTTTAGTTTCTTTATTTAATTCAATACTTAATCCTAAAGAATCGTAAATTAAATATTGTTCTATATCCAAAATATTTTTTTTAATTCTACTTGGTTCGCCCAAAAGAGTAATTATTTGAGCTTTAGTTGTATTGTTATTGATGTCTATAGTATTAATTTTTATAATTTTTGATGTAATTAATATTTCGGTATTTTTTGCAGTTTGACTATGCAAAAAAGATGTAAATAATGTTGATATTAGAATTAGAATATTACTTTTCATAATGCAAACATAGAAAAAAAAAAAAAATAACAAAATTTATTTGCATATTTTTCCAATTACTAACCTTATCTTGCCACTTATCTTAATTATTCTACCACCAAATAAATACTATTTTATTTAAAATTCTTTTTATTGATTATTGTTTCATAAACTATACTAATGAAATTTACTATTTTAATCAAAAAATTGATATTTGGGTGTTTGTACACAATCTCATATTATTGTTTACAAGCACAAGTTTCAAATATCAATATAAATGTAAACATTATAGCGCCCTATTCGCCTTATATTGCAGATTATATAGGCACACAAACCAAAACATTAATTACACTTTTGCCCAATGGTTCAAGCACGGATATGGCTTCTGTGTATTTTAAAGCAAGCATAGTGGGAGATAATGGTGTTACGGTATATACCAAAACAGGCTACAAACCGCCTACAGCATTGCAAATAAATGGAGGTTTTGCCAAGGTATTAACAGGCAAAAATTTAGCTGAATATTTTGATGTTGGCAATATGATTTTTACAGGCGTTACCCTACAGCAATTGCAATTTGGTAATGGTTTGCCAGAGGGTAGCTATACCATTTGTATTCAAGTGTTTGATTACAATACAGATTTACCGCTTTCGCCAATGGCACCCATGGGCTGCTCCGCACCTATTAATATTCAGCATGTGGACCCACCTTTGCCGCTTTCTCCTCAATGTGCATCGGTTGTAAACCCTACGCCTGTTCAAAATATTTTGATGAATTGGAGTTATAACCCTGGTGTAACCCCAAGTGTACAATATTTGTTAAAAATAGTGCCTGTATTGCCAACCCAAAATGCCAACGATGCCATAAATACAATGGTAACCCCTGCTTTTTTTGAAAAAATAACCAAAGGTACTTCTTATTTGTATGGACCAGCCGACCCTAAATTAGTGCTTGGGCAAACGTATGCTTACCGTATAAAAGCCTTCGACCCAAACAACAAAATTTTATTTAAAAACAATGGCGAAAGCGAAGTGTGTACTTTTGTGTATGGCGATTTTTCTAAAATGAGTGTGGAAGATAAATCTGCAAAAATGTTTATAACCTCACCATTGGTAAAATCTAAATACAAAACAGCAACGGTTTCAGATGCAAAAAAATTAACAGTATCTTGGCAATGGTTTCAATTAACATCCAAATTAGACACAGCTATATCTGCTGAAAAAAAACCTTTTGGAAAAACAATTTAAAAATATAATATAACCACAAAAACATTAAAAATAAATATAGACCCAAAAGAAGATTTTAAAGCAATAACCAATACGTTTGATTTTAAAGGCGATGTAGCAAGACTATTTACACTAACAAAGGCTGAATGTAATGCAAAAGGGTATTTGCATAACCATTGGTATAATATAGAAATAAAAGCTTTTGATAGTGTAGGAAAAATAATCAATACTGTAAATGGCGATTTTAAGTTGAGATATGAAGAAGGACCGATAAAGGAAAACACTTTTTTGGTGAAAGGAAAAATACTTTATCAATTTGAAAATTATCCTGAAAAACATACTGCAAACTATGCTGCTTTTAATATTAAAATTGATAGTAAGCTACCTACTTACCCTTATAATTCTAAATTGATATCTGCTGCCAAAACAGATGTAAATGGAAATTTTATTGTAAATGTTCTTAATAAATCTGCTTTGAAAGAGAAATATTTACACATTACATTTGTAGATAAATATTATACCAATCCTGAACCAATAGCTTTGTTTAATAAGCAAAATGATGGTAAAATTAATAGTATAGAAGATAGTATTAATATTTCAGAATTAATAGTTAGCGCATTGCAAGTAAAATTGAGGATAAATGTAAGTGTAGGTTTTCCTGAATTTATTTACGACACATTAGAAAACAAATTCAAAAAAAACAAATACGATATTGAATTAGTAAATCCAAATGCACCAATTCCCAATGGTTTGCCTATAGTATTATACAGAAAATTAAAAGCACAAAATATTCCCTATTACGAAGGTCAAGGAACAAAAAGCAGTGATTTGTTTGGCGAAAAAATAATTAAAGTTGCAGAAGCTAAATTGCAAACCGAAATAGTAAATGGCAAAACAATACAATTTGTGCAATTTGATAAAATGTTATGCAATTTTGGAGCTTATGATGAGTATTATATAAGAGCTAATGTTAAACCAAAAACAAGCAGTAAAGGCAATGCTTACGACTATGTATCTAATATGGGTAAAGAAACTTGGGATGAAACTTTAGAAGCCCCTGTAAAAATGTTTATTTATTATCCACCGCTTAATGAGAGAACTAACTCAAAAGGAGAGCCTATTTTAACTTTTAAACGTAATTTTGATTATAAACTAATTTCTACTCAACCGCCAAAATCCACCATTAAAGGCAAATTAGTTTACCAATGGAAAAGCGATAAAAGCCAACAAATATATCCATTGGGCAATGCCAAATTTAGTATTCGTCAGATTTATTTGGTGAATGGAGAAAGATTTGAGCCTATAACTAAAGATGCTTGCAATGTAAAAATAACAAGATTAAAAGACAATAAAGGCAATGAAATATGGAACTACGACCACAATCTTGTAGTAGGCGTTGGAGAAACAGATGCCAATGGAAATTTTGAAATAAAGGTAGTAAACCACAATACAAAAGGCACCATTGCGGCACAGGGAAATGTAGAAAATTCTACAGTAGATATGTGTAAAAAAAATGAAAAAGCTCCTGCTAAAACACCATTACAAATAATTAATTCAATAAAAGAAGAGGTTACAAATCCTGTAGATGTTCTTCAAATGGAAAAATTAGACTATACAGACGATTTTTCTGGAGGAGCAAAAGGTAATACAATCAACGATTTTTTAATAGATGTAGCAGGATTGGAAAGTGGTATCAAAAATTTAGGTGCAAATGGAAAAGCTGGCGTTAAAGGAAAAACAGATTTAAATTTGAAAGGCGGTCCTTCTATGTCTTATGAAATTGACGATTTTTCAGAAAACACCTTTGCTCCTCCTCCAAGCAATGCCAATATTGATAGGGTTTATGAGCTGGTTTTAGAAAACGGATTAACTTATTATTACAGCCAACCATCGGATAATAAAAGCACTAATTTAAACAATCAAATTGTGCTAAATGCTTTTGAAAAAATAGATATTGGCACACTAAAAAGTACAGTAATTGAAACCAATGCAATTACGAAAATTGTGGTGCATGATTCTAAAGGAAAAACTATTCCAAATTTTTCTTTGCCAGCCTCTGTTTTTATTGTTTTTAGAGAACAAAATTCCAATAAAGATTATGTTCCAAGTGGCGAAGGCTCTGCCTCACATCCTGTAAAAGGTTTGTTAAAAAGTGTAAGCCAAGGAAATGAAATTTATAACAATACTGGCTATACAAAATTCAACAATTTAACTACAGGAAATCAAACATTTGAATGGGTTATAGACCAACAAATGAGTATAGCCTCTGGCGCTAACAATCAAGTAATATTAGCTGGGAGAAAATTACTAGAAAACTATAATGATTACTATGTGCAGCTTTCTCCCAATGGACAAACAGGGCAATCAAGTTTTAGAACTGCAATATTTCCTTTGCAATATGCATTTTATAATATCAATTTAACCAAAAGTAAGGTAAAAGGAAGGATTCAAGATGGCAGTGTAAAAAACATAGAGCAAGGTGGGCTAAAAGGAGCTTATGTAACTTTAATACTAAAATCGGGCAAAAAATTTGCAATGAATGTGGACAAGGATGGTTATTTTGAATTTATAAACTATACAAAATATGGATTCAAAACACTGAGTTGGACGGATGATGAAGAAATGGAATTAACTGTTTATTGTGATGGATATAAATCAAAATCTGAAAAAATTAATTTACTTGCAGAAGGAAGGCAATTTGCCAAGAATTTTTTATTAGAACCTTTGTTTACTAAAAAAGGAAAGATAATAGATGAAAAAGGAAATGGTGTGCAATCTTTTATTGTTAGAGAAGATAAAAGTGTTTATAAATCAGATGAACAAGGGATATTTAATGTGCCTTATGCCAATGCTCAAAAATTTAAAATTTTACCCTTAGATGTTGGCTATTTTGATACCGCTTTATTGGTAACAACTGAAAAATTTCAACAAATACAAGAACAAGTATTGGTATCTTCCAGATTGCACCGTATAAAGTTTGTGTTTTTGGCTAAAAATGGAAATAAATTAAGCAATCAAAATTTTGAAGTAAAACTGAATAATAATCTAACTAAAATAAGCGCAAATGGCGAAGCGTATTTTGAGTTTAAAAATGTTTCAATTGATAATTATTCTGTTTTAATTAAAGATAAAAATCAAAGTTTTATTCCAAAGCTATTAGAAATAAAAAGTTCAGAAACCAAAGTGCCAGAAATTTTTGAAATAACCATGAAAGCTGGAGGAAGAATTGAAGGAAATGTAACCTTAGATGGGGCTGCAATAAAAGGTGCAAAGGTGTATATTAAATATGAGTTTAGCGGCAAAGCACAGTTGCCTGCAAAAAAAACCTACAATCTTAATTTTGATGAAAACACAGGCGAAATTGTAAGTGAAAAAAATGCACTTGATGCATTAGAATCTATTACAGACGCAAGCGGAAACTATACAATTTATGGTATTCCAGAAAACGTAGATAATTTAAAAATATTTGCTACACATTTTATACCAAATAAAACCATCAATGGCGATAAAAAAGACGTAATAATTACTAATGGTATAGGAAAAGCAAATTTAGCCTTAGGCACCTTTAGTGGTCCTCAGATTTCAGATATTTGGAATTTTCCTATTAGCATTGAAAGTATTATAGCAAGCGGAAACGATTATATGGTAAGCGGCAGCATAGATTTAGGCAAAAATCAATCTAATTTTTCATTGTATGATGCTACTACTAAATATAAATTTACCAATGTTAAATTTAAAGTAAAAAACGACCCAAATAAATTAGAACCTGCGGAAAATAGTTTTGAATTAGCAACCAGTAGTATCAAATTAAAATTATTGAATAAATACAATATTAATCTTACCAGTAAAGCGAGTAAAAGCTGGAAAGATGCAAGCTCTGAAAAATTATT
This sequence comes from uncultured Chitinophaga sp., assembly GCA_964505065.1. Classification (GTDB taxonomy): domain Bacteria; phylum Bacteroidota; class Bacteroidia; order NS11-12g; family UBA955; genus JABMMZ01. The sequence goes on along the minus strand of CAZDGF010000029.1, from coordinate 32,862 downwards.
AATAAGTAATAGTAAAGGTATAGGCGCAATAAAAGGCGCAGCCAGAATAGTAGATAATTCATTTAATTTTCCTAATACTTATTTGAACTTTAATAATGCAGATGAGTTTTTTCTGTGCGAAATGAATGGCAACAATGCCAATAATAATTTCAGTGTTTTAAAAGCAAAAACTATTGGAGGCACGTATGAAGTACCTATTTACAATCTTTGTGATTTTCAAAATAGTACCCTCGATTTTAATTTTATAGAATTTAATACTTCTGCAAATCCAAAAAATTCTTTTATTGATAAAAATGGTAAAATAAATTTAGATGCTACAATGCAGTGTCAATTTGCCAATGCTAGTCCATCAATTATTAAGGTTAAAATAGGAAAATTAATTTTAGATAACAATAAAATAGACCCCGCTTCTAACGCAAACCCAATAGATATAAAGCTTGAAGATTGGACTTTGAGTGTTATGGATTGGAGTGTTTCTCCAGAAAAAGGAGGATTATATTCTAATAAGGCATTGTTAAAAACAGGTGTTGTAGATATTCCTGTTGGAGAATTTAACTTAACTTCTCAATTGTTTTATATGTCTAAATTCCAATTGACAAACCTACAATTGGGCGGTGGTTTAATATCTTTATCTGAAATTAACAGTAAGCCAACACTTGTTTTCGACCAAAATACAGGCAGCGATTTTAAACCCCATTGGAAATTAGTAATAGCAGGAATAAATGGCAAACCAGCAGCAAAGATTAAAGAAGTAAGCACTTGGCTTGGCGGTGGCATTGATATAGAATTTATTCAATTAATAAGTAAAGGCAATGACAATATTATAAGTTTAAGACAACCTGAAAAAGGCTATACTTTTTATAACAATGCGTTTGTAAAATTTATGCCAAGCACTATTTCTAGTGGCGATAATGAGTTTAGTATTTCTGGTGTTATGCAGTTTGATTTACCAAGGCTTACTCCTGCTTCTACAATTTTAATTTTTAATAAAAAATCTGGAGTATTGGGTATGGAAGTTAGCAATATGGTTGTAAATTTTGAAGGAAAAGGCTACGTTAAATTTACTTCGCAAAAAGGAGAAATCCCAGAAGTTGCAAATGGGGTTTTGGGTATTGCTGGCAATGTAGTAGAGCCAGGCAAAATGAATGCAATACCTGCCTATTTAAGAATTGGTGGTGGAGAAAATAAAGCAAGAATTTATTTAGCAAATAACAATACTGAATTTGGTAAAACTTATTTCAATAAATTTAAAAATTTCGAATTGAGTTTAACATCAGGTGGAAAATTAGGTTCAAGCCTTTTATTAAGCAACGATATTGCTAAAAACGGCATGAACATAGTAGGTACTGATTGGGATAATTTAAAATTTTCTGGCACTATGAAACAAGCTGGAGGAGGAGAACAAACCATAAAAAATAGCACTATTTTTGATTTTACTGTTTTTGGTGAAATAAAAGCCAATGCTTCAAAATTAGAAATGACAGAAACAAGTATTGGCGGCTTGGGAGCAATTGCTTTAAGCTATGATTTTGCTACAAAGAGATTGCTAGGCACTATGCATATTGATGAAAAGGATTTTGAAAGTTGGAAGCTTGAAGGCGTAGATTTTGAAATGATGATAGACCCCGATGGATTTTATTTAATTGGTGTAGGCAAGTTAAATACAGGTACATTGATAGTAGAAGGTTTGGGGACTTTTAGTGCAGGTTTTGTAATTGGAAACCATTCTTTGAGCGATAATTTAATAGCAAAATTAACCCAATTTAATGTAACCAAACAAGCCTGCGGATATTTGCAAGCAAATAAAAATACATTTAAAGGTGTTTTCTTTACAGGAGGCTACAACATTATAGATTTTTCTAAAGAAATAGACTTGATATTAGCAAGTGCAGCTGTAAATGCAAAGGCAGGTTTAGATGGCACATTCGCTATTAATTTGGCATCAGGTGCTACAAGTAAACTATATATTGGGCTTGGTGCAGCAGTAAATGCAAATGCAAGTTTGGGAGCTATAACTGGTACTTCACTGTGTGCTGCTAGCTCTGCAACTTTAAATTTAGGTGGAGGTATAAAGTCTCTAAAAGAAATACAAATAGATGGGGGAGCAAACATTAATATGACAGGCTGCATTAAACAATGGACACCTATAAAAGACTTAAAGAAGGGCGTTTCTATAGATTGTGGTATAGATTTGAAATTTAATACCTCACAATCTCCTAAATTTGACTACAAATTTCATTTAGATTTCAATAAAAATTCAGAAGACCCTTGTAAAAACATAGCCAATGCCTGTGGTGGATGCTAAATAAACGATAAAAAAATGAACAAAATTTATACAATAATCATATTATTTTTTCTATTGCCAATATCTGCTTTAAGCCAAATACAGCCTTATTGCCAAGCTGGTAATAATGGGGTTTATATTTTTGCAGGAACAGAGATAGCAAACAATTTTAACTACCGCTTTCAACGAGCAATTACAGGACAACAGAATTGGGAAAATATAGCCATCACAAATTTTCCTGAAGACTACAAAACTTTTGAAAACAGATTAAAAACATTTAGTTTAGAAACAGAGCAAAACAATGCCATAGGCTCTGTGGCATTAAATAATAGAATATTTAATAAATTAGCAGAAAGCAGTAGCACAGATAGTCTTGAATTTAATGCGGGCAATCCAATGCACTTGTTTGCTTGTGGTAATCTTTGGTTTGATAATACTGCCAAAAAAGGTGTTAATTACCAATATAGAATTCAGAAAATAGACAATGATGAAAAAGAATTGAATACCTTAAAAGAATTTAGCAATGTATACTATCCAGGTAGTTTTGAGTGTGCTAAAATAAAAGCTGCAGGGATAGAAATTATAGATTTTAAAGTGCATGCAAAGTTTAGATTAATAAAAAATGATAAGCTCAAGAATTTTATAGTTTATAGAGGATTGTATTTATATCAAAAATTTGAAATAATTTCTACTACAAACAGCATTGAACTTGAAGGCGAAGAATTAATTATTGATGTAAAAGATGAAAATGCCATGGGCAAAGTAGCATATAGTTATGTATTAGTGCCAGTAGATATTTATGGCAACAATGGGAGTGCTTCAGATACACTGCATTTATACAATGTTGTGGGCAATGAAATTCAAAATTCTGTCAATAATTTTAAAGCTGAATCTGACGAAAAAAATGGCAGTATAGTTTTAAGTTGGGCTAAATTACTAAACCCAAAAGAAATAGTAAGTATAGATATTTATAAAAGCGATGTATACGATGGTGTTTATAGCAAATTAAGCAGCTTGCAAAGTACAGAAATTACTTATACAGATAAGCAAGTAGAGCCTATAAAAACCTATTATTATAATATTATTTTAAATGGCGTTTATGAAAGAAGTGTGCCTTCTGTACGAGTTATTGGTATGCTAAAAGCCAATAAAGAAAACAATATGCCTCCACAAAATTTTAATGCAGAATTAATAGAAAATAATATAGTAAAATTAAGTTGGACAAAAATAGAAAAAGACTCGAGAGGCTATTATTTGTATAAAAGTAATAGTGCAAATGTTTTGCCCCAATTGGTTGGAGATATTGTTTTATTTGACAGCAGTTCTATAACTGTTTTTGATACTTTAAGCACCCTTTCAGAGAGTGAAAACTATTACTATGCAGTGGCTGATGTGAATACATCTTACGCCATAAGTCCTATGAGTGAAATTGAAAAAGTGAGGGTTTTTATTACCAAATTACCTATACCATCTATTTTAGAGGTTAAAGAAATAAACAATTCTGTATCAGTTATTTGGCAAGATTATAGATTGCAAAATACTGCTGTTGGCGGTTATAATATTTATAGAATTAATACAACAAAAAATGAATCCCAATGGCAGAAATTGAATACAGAAACTATAGATTTAACCACTCAATTATATGAAGATAAAACTATAGAGAGGGGTAATTCTTATAATTACGCTTTGCAATGTGTGGGTTTTATGGAAAATAATTTAAGTTCTATTGGCGAAGCGAAAAATATAAAAATATTAGCAGATGAAATCCCAATGGTTAAGAATGTAAAAGCTTTTGCAAGTAGTAATGCAGTTATATTCAGTTGGGATACTCCTTTAGATAATACTATAAAAGCCATAAAAATATATAGAGCAACAGAGGGAAACAAGCCGCAATTAATTGCTACTTTAGGGGCTAAAACTGAAACTTATACAGATAGTAATTTAAAAGTTGGACTTTACACTTATTACATTGTAATTGAAAACAATAAAAATATGGAAAATATCAACCCAGAATCTATTGAAATAAATATAGAAAAATAAGGAATACATTATGAAAAATAAATACATTTTACACCTTCTTGTAACTATTCTGATAGCGGCTTGCGCTAAGCCTAAAGGGGCATTAGTAAGCCCTACAGTAGATTTTACTTATGCTGTAGATAATACCAATCCTGCAAAATACAATTTTACCAATACCTCTAAATTTGCCAATGGTTTTGTATGGTATTTTGGCGATGGCGATAGCAGTAAAACTGTAAATACTAGTCATATATACAAAATGGCAGGCACTTATAATGTTATTTTAAAAGCGTTTACAGATAATGGTATTTCGGCAATTACAAAAACTATAATTGTAAAAAACCAAGATACCTTAATTGTAGATTTCACTTTGGATTGTCCAAAACCATTTGGTGAATTTTCGCAAACAAACTTTATCAATAAATCAAAAAATGCAGTTAGGTATGAATGGAGTTATGATGAAAAACTAGATACCAATAAAGCACCAAATTACAATTTTAGAAGAGAAGGGGAATTTAGTATAAGATTAAGAGCATTTAACGCAAAAGGTGATAGCAAATCAATTGATAAAGTATTAACTGTAAAAGAAAAAGCAGACAGCATGATAATTACCAAAGTTACTATTGTAAAAACAGATACTTTGCAATGGGCTATGTATCCCTTCGATTTTGGCTCAAGTCCTGATTTTTTAGTGGCTTTTGGCAATTGGATAGATACTACTAAAAAAAGAACAAATACGAAGAAAAATACAGCCACTTTTCCAATTGTATATAATTTGGCAAGTAAGCCTATTTCCTTGCCTGTACCAGCTTCTAATAGAACCAATGTAAATACAATTTATATTTACGATGGCGACCAAGCCTACGAAAAATATGGCGATGAACTTTCGCTTTATATTGCAGATTATATTATAAACCCAAATGCCTACCCCGATACTATTACCATAGAAACAGGCGATGGTATTTCTAAAATTATATTAGAGGTAAGCTGGAAATAGCCATTATTCTGAAAATATATTTTTATTTCAATTTCAATAATTTACTTTTGTTGTGGATTGAAAAAAATACTCTACCTTTATTTTACATTCTATTCTTTACAAGGTGTAGCAGTTGGATATTTGCCAGCTGTGGGCGGGCATGCAGTTGCTATGGGTGGTTGTGGGCTATTGGCAGAAAATGTTTTTAGTGCATCCAACAATCAAGCTATAATGCCTTGGCTTAAAAAAAAGAGTGTGGGTGTTTCATTTCAAAATTATTTTAACGTAAAAGATATTAACCAATTAAATTTAGCAGCTGTTATTCCTATTAAAAACATTGGTTATGGTTTTAATTTATACTCTTTTGGCAATGGCATTTATAGGCAACAATCTGTGGGAGCAAGTGTGGCTTATTTATTGCATAAAAAAGTAAGTTTTGGGTTGGGGGCTGATGCGCATGCCATAAGTATAACAAACTATGGTAGCAATACAGCAATAACAATTCAAGGTGGGTTAGTGGCTAAAGTAAATGACCAATTGAAGATGGCTTTTCATGTATACAACCCGCTTAAGGCAAAATTCAATAACTATAAAGACGAAAGACTAACAAGTACCTACAAATTAGGATTAAACTGCAGCATAAATACTCAAATAAATATTGCTGCCGAAATAGAAAAAAACAATTTATATAAACCCAATTTTAAAACGGGAATAAACTATGCAATAAAACAAAAATTAAATTTTAGAATGGGCGTAAATACTACGCTGCCGCAGTTAAGCTTTGGTATTGGCTTTAAGCATAAAAATATTACAATAGAAACAGCTTCTGTTATTCATCAACATTTGGGTGTTAGCAATCAAATTTCATTATTATTTACGTTTGGAAAATAATTTTAATATCAATTTAAAAACTTTTTTACTTTGCTTTTTTAGCTTACAGTATTTTCTGCAATTTAACCATTGCTATGCCCAAAACACTACTTTAGAGGAAAGTAAAATAGCTATAGAAAAATACATAGAAAACACCGAAAGTACTGCAGATTATACCGACTTGTACGACCAAATAGAACTGCTAATTAAAAACCCTATCAATATAAACTATGCCAATGCTACTGAACTTGGCAAAATACCTTTAATTACACCAAGTTACATTGCATCAATTTTGAGCCATAAAAAAAAATACGGCTTGTTTAAATCTATATACGAATTACAAACTATTGAAGGTTTTTCAATTGAATATATTAAACTTATTCAGCCATATATTGTGGTGGAAGAAAAATTTACAATTGAAAAAATTTCTACTAAAAAATTTTGGAAAAATACAAATCAAGAATTGATAATTTTGGGTACTCAAAAACAACAATTATCGCAAGGCTATACGCTGCCAGATAGCAATAAAAATGCCTATTTGGGTTCGCCCCAAAGAGTGGCATTAAGATACAGAGCCAATATAAATAATAACTTACAAATAAATGCTACAACCGAAAAAGATGCAGGCGAACAATGGCATGCAAAAACCATGTATTTTTCGGGCAATATTATTTATAAGGCTAATACTTTTACAAAATCTAAAATAAAATTTTTAGCCCTTGGCGATTATCAAGCGGCATTTGGACAAGGGCTAACTTTTAGCAGTGGATTGGCTTTTGGAAAATCGCCATTTGTACTCAATATTATGCGCACCCAAAACGGATTGAGGGCTTATAGGGCTTTTAATGAAAATGAATTTTTGAGAGGGGCGGCTACTACATTGGGCTTTGGTAAATATATAGATTTTACATTTTTTTATTCTTCGAAAAAAATAGATGCTACTGCAAATAACGACAGCAGTGTTTCTGATGGTTTTACAAGTTTAATTAATACGGGCTACCACCGTTCTGCTAATGAAATGGTTAAAAAAGACATCATTAAACGTCAAATTATTGGTTCGCATTTACGGTTTAATTTGGAGAATCTAAATTTTGGTATTACTGCTGTTCAATTTCAATACAATTCGCCTTTAAATAATCAAAACATAAAACCATACCAATTGTATAATTTTAATGGCAATAAGGCTTTGAATTTGGGTTCAGATTTTAAATGGTATTTAAAAAATGTTTTGTTATTTGGAGAAATATCTACAAACCAAAAAATGGCTCATTTTTCTTATTTAAGTGGAGGTATTATTTCGCTTGCTAAAGATGTTGATTTGAGTTTTTTGCACAGAAAATACCATAAACAAGCAACCCCACTGCTAACCAATGCCATAGGCGAAAGTAGCAACAATATAAATGAAAATGGCACATATATTGGACTTTCTATAACGCCATATAAAAACTATAAACTAAATGCCTATTGCGATATTTATAAATTTGATTGGCTACGTTATCAGGTAGATGCACCTTCGTATGGCAAAGATATGATGGCGGAATTGCAATATACAAAACGCAAAAGCTATAATTGGTATTTGAGATACAGAAACGAACAAAAACTAAAAAACCAAACTGAAACACAAGCTACCAATGCTTTGGAAAACAATGATAGACAGACCATGCGTTTTCATATAGATTATAGTATTAGCCCAACGTTAAATATGAGTAATAGAGTTGAGCAATCGTGGGTTGGGCTGCAATTTGGAAAAACAAATTCTGGTTTTTTAATATTTCAAGATATAGAATGGAAACCTAAATCTACTTTGGGTTTTACAGCACGCTATATGTTTTTTGATATTGAAAATTACAATAGCAGATTGTATGCTTTTGAAGATGATATGCTTTATACTTTTACTGTTCCTGCTTTTCAAAACAAAGGCACAAGAATGTATTTGTTATGCAAATATAAAATGGCTAAAAATACGGCTATTTGGCTAAGATTGGCACAAACCAATTATGAAAATATAAATACTATAAGTAGTGGAACAGAGGAAATAAAAGGCAATAAAGTGAATGAAATTAAATGCCAGTTGCGCTGGACATTTTAATATGTATTTAACTTAAATAATACCTTACCCTAAATAAGATTTCAATATTTTACTTTTTGAAGATTTACGTAATCTACGCAAAGCTTTTTCTTTTATTTGACGAACACGCTCACGAGTTAATCCTACTTTTTCTGAAATATCCTCTAAAGTATGTGCTGGACCGCCATCTAAACCATAATAAAAACGCAATACATCTCTTTCTTTTTCGCTTAAAGTAGAAATTACACGGTTAATTTCCTTTTGTAAACTTTCATTCATCAAAGGCACATCTGGGTTTGGCTCATCATTATTATCTAAAACACCTAATAATGTATTATCCTCCCCTTCTGTTAAAGGCGCATCTATAGAAAGGTGTCTGCCGCTGGATTTCATTGCATTTTCAACCTCAATAATTGGAATTTCAAGAACAGTAGCTATTTCTTCAGCTGTTGGTTCACGTTCAAATTCTTGCTCAAGTTTAGCCGCAGCTGCACTAATTCTACCTATGCTACCCACTTTATTTAAAGGCAAACGCACAATACGAGATTGGTCTGCCAAAGCTTGTAAAATAGACTGACGTATCCACCATACTGCATACGAAATAAATTTAAAACCACGAGTTTCATCAAAACGCTTTGCAGCTTTTATCAAGCCTAAATTGCCTTCATTAATAAGGTCGCCAAGGGTTAAACCTTGGTTTTGATATTGTTTGCTAACAGAAACCACAAAACGCAAATTTGCATTCACCAAACGCTCCAAAGCGGCTTGGTCGCCTTCTCTAATTCTACGGGCAAGTTCTACCTCTTCTTGTGCATCTATCATTTGCACTTTAGATATTTCGTTTAAGTATTTATCAAGCGATTTATTTTCGCGGTTGGTAAATTGTTTTGATATTTTAAGCTGTCTCATTTATATTTTATGGTTGAACAATTATATTATTTGAATGTGTTAAAAAAAGTTTGCAAATACAAAATTTAAAACTGTATGAAAGCTACTAAAATAAGGGATTTGCAGTTATATGTATGCAGCAAAAATCTTGCCAAATTTAAAAAATTCAATTAAAAATTAAATTTTTTAACAACCTTTCTGCTATAGAAATACCAAATTCCCCTTTGCCAATGGCATTGGGCAATGAAAAAATAATTTCATTGCTTTTATTTTTCTTGTCAGCTTTCAGCCATTTTTTCATTAATTCAAATTCTTTTAGCGTAATTTCTGTTTGAAAAGTGTATATTTTTATTAATTTTTTAATAATTGAATAATCAATTTCGGATATTTTACCTAATTTATAGGCTATTTTACTTTCGGCTAAAATTCCTTTTGCAACTGCAAAACCATGCAAAATAGGCTTATTGATGCTTAAACGATAACTTTCGTAAGCATGCCCAATAGTATGCCCAAAATTTAACAATTGTCGTACATTTTTATCTTTTAAATCTTGCTGTACAATAGCGTATTTGGTTTTTGCACAATAGTATATTATTTCATCAATTGGAGCTTCAATGCCAACCAATTCAATTAATTTTTTATTGGCAATTACACCTGTTTTTAATATTTCTGCCCAGCCGCTTTCTATTTGTTTTTTTGGCAATGTTTTTAAAAAATTGGGGGAAATAAAAACCCGCTCAGCTTGAGCGAAAATACCTAAATAGTTTTTATAATTTTCAAAATCTATTCCTGTTTTGCCACCAATAGCTGCATCTACCATACCTACAAGTGTGGTGGGAATATTTATAAAAGGTATCCCCCTCTGATAAGTAGCGGCTGCAAACGCACCAATATCAGTAAGCATTCCACCACCAATATTTACCACCAAAGTATTTTTATTGGCTTTAAGTTCAATTAATTTTTGAATAATGTAGCAGTAGGTTTCAAGGTTTTTGTTTTGCTCGCCAGCAGCTATTACAATTTTATTTTTAACGTCATTCTTAAAAAAAGATGCGCAATATTTCTCAGTATTTTTATCAAAAATAAAAATAAGATTACTGAACTTTTTTTTAACACAAAATTCTTTGAGCGATTTTAAAATATCTTGGCTAAAAATTATTTTGCCTTTAGCCATTTCTATCCTTTAATTTTATCGTACAGAATTTTATTTGCTGGGTCTAATCTGCCTAACAATTCAATGGCTTTAAGTTGCTCTGCTGCTGGTGCTTGTTTAAAAATTTCTACCAATTCTTTTTGTTTGGCATTAAAAAATACTTTTATAAGCATACTATTTGGAAATATTTTTGCCAAATCTTGAAAATTTTCTAACGATTTAAACACTTCATCTCTACCTTTTGCCACATCTTTATGCATAATATCCAAACCAAGCATGTGGTAATTATACATTGTAGTTCTCAAGGGCTTATACCTTTCGCTTGTAAGGTTATCTATCAAATAAAATCTGTTTTTCAAACTTTGTCCATCATTTGGTTTCCAACCTTCAATACTTTGGCTTGCATTCAATATTTCTCTTGCTTTTATAAAATAGGGTGTGCCGCCATCTAAAGTGTAGGTATCATAATTAATACCCAATACCGTATTGACATAAAAGGCTAAAATACCTGTTAGGTTATATACATTGGCATTTGGCTGAAACTCCATAGCTTGAAACTCCTGATATTGAAATTTAAAAACATCATCAATTTGATTGAACACAACTGTACTATAAGTGCTTCCAAACACAGGGCGAGTGGCTTGTATTTGAATAGTACCTTCAAAATCATTAGAATTTAATTGATATTCTCTAATATCTATTAAAATATTCATTTTAAAGCGTTCAATACTTGTTATTTTATCTGAACTCCAAAGGCGTTGATTGATAAATTGAGAAATTGAATTTTGTAAAGATGTAAAAATTTGGGTATTAGAAATTTGTACTTTAGGATGAATAATAGATACGGTAGCCTCTACATCTTGGGCATTCATTTTTAGTGAAAAAACTAAAATGAAAGTAAAAACAATTGATTTTAAATGGTTGAAATACATTGGATAATATCTTGGGCTACCTCTTTTTTATCTTTTAATGGGAATTCAAAAATACTGCCATTTTTTAATAAAATGGTAATTTTATTTGTTTGATGCTTAAATCCTGCGCCTTTATCTTGCAAAGAATTTAAAACAATGGCATCTGCATTCTTTTTTTCTAATTTTTTTTTGGCATTTTCAAGTTCGTTATTTGTTTCTAAAGCAAAACCTACAACTATTTGATTGTTTTTTTTAGATGCTCCTAAACTTGCCAATATATCTGGATTTTTAACCAATTCTAAAGTAAAAGTATCTTCGTTTTTTTTAATTTTTATATCGCTAAATTTTGCTGGGCGATAATCGGCAACGGCTGCTGCCATTATGGCTATATCTGCATTTTTAAACAATGTGGTGCATTGTTCATACATTTCCAATGCCGATTCTACAGCGTAGGTTTTTATATTTTTGTTTTGTGCTTTTAATTGTGTGGGTCCTGCCACTAAATGCACCTTTGCGCCATTTTCTGCTAAAGTTTCTGCCAATTCAAATCCCATTTTTCCTGTTGAGTAATTGCCAATAAAACGAACAGGGTCTATTTTTTCGTATGTAGGCCCAGCAGAAATGACAATAATTTTACTTTTGTAATATTCAGATAGATTCAAAATATTGAACAATAAAATTTAAAATATTTTCAGGTTCTGCCATTCTTCCTTTGCCTTGAAGCCCACTTGCCAATTCGCCTTCTTCGGCATCTATTAGAGTATTGCCATAGGTTTGCAATAATTTTATATTGTTTACCACCGCAGGGTGCAAAAACATATCTAAATCCATAGCTGGGGCAAAAAAGGTTTTACATTTTGCTGATAAATAAGTTGCGGTTAATAAATTATCGCAAAAACCATTTGCCATTTTAGCTATGGTATTGGCACTTACAGGAGCTATAATTAAGGCATCTGCCCACAAGCCAAGCTCTACATGGTTGTACCACTCGCCATTGCTTTGGTTATAAAACGAAGAAAGCACCTCGTTCTTACTCAATGTGGCAAGGGTAACGGGTGCTATAAATTCTTTGGCTGCTTGGGTCATTATTACTTTTACCAATGCGCCTTCTTTTACCAATAAACGGATTAAAAAAGCCGATTTGTATGCAGCAATACTTCCTGTAACACCAATAAGTATTTTTTTATCCTTCAGCCTCATCGTCTGCAGGCGTGCGATAGTAAACTTTTTTATCTAAAAATTCTCTTGTGGCTAGCAAAGTAGGTTTAGGCATTTTTTCGTAATGTGCGCTAATTTCTATTTGCTCGCGGTTTTCGTGTATTTCTTCCAAATTATCGTGGTCGGTAGCAAATTCTGATAATTTAGAGGTTAATTCTTCTTTAATTTGAGCAGAAATTTGATTGGCTCTTTTAGCAATTATGGCTGTTGTTAAATACAAATTGCCTGTTGCTGCCTCTAGTTCGTGCATATCGCGTGCCTCTGCACTTGGCGATAATTTTTGTTCTTTTATCATTATATTACTGAATTTTGTTTTTTAAATTATGGTTGGTTAATTCTTTCGAAGCTTTTTCGTTCAATTCTTTTGCTTCTTTAAAATATTTGTTTGTATTGGGGTATTTTCCCGAAAATTCTTTGTAGGCTTTAAACACATCGTTTAGTCGTTCTACTTTTTTTTCGTCAATACTATATTTGGCATATAAATAGTTGGCTTTAATAACCATAAACTCAATATAGTCTTTGTTTTCAATATCTGGAAAATCTTTAATGGCATTTTTAAATGAAACTGTAGCAGCTCTGTAATCTTCTATTTTAAAGAATAAAAGTGCTGTTTCTAAGGCTTTCTGTTTTAAATTTTTTCTTAATTCCTCTATTTGCTCATTGCCTAATTCTTTATAAATACTTGTAGGATAAAGATTTAAAAACAATTGCATTTCTGTAATTGCCTTTGTTGTACTGCTTTGGTCTAAATAATAAGGCAGGGCATCTTTATACAAACAATGGGCATACATATAATAGCATTCTTCACTGTGTTTGCTGTTATAATAGGTTTCTGTAAAGGTTTTAAAATGAAATGCGGCTAACTCAAATTGTCCTAAATAATAATTGCAGTATGAAAAATAAAAATACAATTCTTCTGCTTTTTCTTTTCCTCTGTAATACGCCAAAAGCTCTTCAAATAAAGGCATTGCTCTAACATAATCTTTGGCTTTAAATTGTTTTATTGCCATAGTGTACTTTTCGTCAACAGTTCCTTTTTTTGTTACACGGGCATACTCCGAGCACGAGGCAAGCAAAACAATAGATATGATTAAAACTATACTGCGCATAAAAGCAATTGGCAAAGGTAATATTTTTTAAACGATTTTCTATACTTAATAGTTACAGTAATTTTTCATCTACAAAACTATAATAGCCAGTATTGGCTATTATTATATGGTCTGAAATATGAATATCTAATATCTCTCCCGATTCTTGTATTTTTTTGGTTAAGTTTATATCTGATTCGCTTGGGTTTAAATTGCCTGAAGGGTGGTTATGAAACAATATGATTGAGGTAGCCAAATCTGCCAATGCTATTTTAAATATTTTTTTAATATCAACAGTAGTTATGGTAAGTCCTCCTTCGCTTATTCTATGTTCGCCTAATACATTGCCTATTTTATTGAGCGTAATTATCCAAAATTCTTCGTGGGTTAAGTCTTCTAATTTATAGCGTATATAATCGTAAGCCTCTCTACTACTTGTTATTTGTGCTTTGGCTTTTGCATCGGAGGCTTGTTTTCTCCCTGCCAATTCTATGGCTGCTATAATGGTAATGGCTTTAGCGGGTCCTATGCCGTCTATGGTGCATAGGTCTTTTATGGTCATTCTTGCCAATTGGTTTAGGTCGTTGTTGGCTTTGTTCAGTATTTCTCTTGCTAGGTCTATTGCAGATTTTTTAACCGTACCCGTTGCCAATAAAATTGCCAATAACTCAACATCGCTTAAAGCTGCTTTGCCTTTAAGCGTTAGTTTTTCTCTTGGCTTTTCATCTTCGGCAAGGTTGCGTATAGGTATAAAGTTGCTCATTTATATATTTTTTAAAATTCTACAGGTACTTTGCAAATAACTCTAACATTTTTACCACCTTGCCTTGCAGGTGTCCAGTAGCCTTTCATTTTGGCAATACATTCTATTGCTGCTTTTTCTAATTGGGCATTGTTTCTACCTTCAGCTTTTATGTTAGAAATATCGCCATTTTCTTCAATTATAAAACTTACATTTACCTTACCTGATAGTTTTCTATTGGGGTGTATTAAATTATCTTCAAAAAAATAGCCATAAGCCTCATCGCCTCCTTTAAACAAGGGTTTAATTTCTACTTTGCTAATATCTATTGCTGTTCCTTTTCCATCGCCATTGGCATTTGGATTTTTTCCATTTCCATTTTTCCAACTACCTGCGGTATCTTTGCCATTGGGTGTTTTGCCTTGTGTTTGGGTAGTGTCTTTGGGTTTTTGTTCATCAGCTTTTGTTTTATCTACTGCTTGTATTTCTTGCTCGGCATTGGTGGTTGGCTTGGCTGCTGTTTGGCTTATGCTTGGCGGTGGGGCATCTGCAAGGTTAATATCTCTGCGTATTAATATTTCTTCTGGTTCTTTGTCAAAAAAATTAAGATTTTCTAAAATGGCAGGCATAAATATGCCTAAAATAAACGTAAATAAAGCTATTGACAAGGCTTTTATTAAATTTTTACGGTATGTTTTTCTTAATATAAAAGCACCATACCGCTTATTGCGTTTTTCAAACACAATATCTGTAGCGTCTAATGTATGGTAATCAATATCTTCTTTCATTGGGTATGGCTTAATACCTTATATAACGTTTATAGTAAATATTTTATTACAATTTAATTGCCAAATTTTATGACTTACCACTTTTTTACCTCACCCCCAACCCCCTCTCCACAGGAGAGGGGGCTTTTGGGAGATGCTTTTTTTTAATTTTTTTTCTTGCCAACTGCTACCTTGTTTTTTGCAAATTTCTTTTGCCTCACCCCCAACCCCCTCTCCAAAGGAGAGGGGGCTTTTGGGAGATGCTATTTTTTAATTTATCATGCAAAGATGCAAAGTTTTTATTTATTCAATTTCTTTATAATCAAAAATAATGCAATACCGCAAATTGCCCCTATGCTATCTGCTAATATATCTAAAATATCTGCTTGGCGTGTGGCTGTAAAATACTGCTGGCATATTTCTATTGCTATACCATATACTGAACTAATTATAAACGCAACAACTATTTGCCAATTAAAACTTTTACTTTTATTAAAACCCCAAATTAAAGCAAACGCTAAAATAGAAAACAAAATAAAATGCGCTATTTTATCTGTACCTATTCCAAGTATTGTTATGCGTCCGAAGCTTGTAGTTTTAAACTCAAAAGTACAAACCATGTAAATAAAAATTGCCCACACAATGGCAGGCAATAGATATTTTATTGATTTTAGCACCTAAACTAATTAGTGTCCTATCAAAGCTTTGTATGCTGCAACATCTAATAAATGAGCCAACTCGGCATTGTCTGCAATTTTAATTTTTACCATCCAACCGCTATTGTATGGGTCGGTGTTTATAGCCTCTGGATTACTTTCTAATGCAGGGTTTACCTCTGTAATTTCGCCACTTATAGGCATAAAAAGGTCGCTTACTGTTTTTACAGCTTCTACTGTGCCAAAGGTAGCTTCTTTAGCTAAAGTTTGTCCTTTGGTTTCTATTTCTACAAATACTATGTCGCCAAGTTCGCTTTGTGCAAAATCGGTAACACCTACTGAGGCTGTATCGCCATCTACACTTACCCACTCGTGGTCTTTGGTGTATTTTAAGTTTTCTGGAAAGTTCATCTTATTATTTTGGATTTTTTGATTTTTGAATTTTGATTTTTTGCCACTGCTAACTTATTTTTTGCCAACTTCTTTTATTTAATTAAGCAAAGACGCAAAGTTTTTGATTTTTATTCTTAATTATTAATTCTTCATTTTTAATTATTTTACTCACGAAAAGACGCAAAGTTTATTGGTATTCATTTTTAATTCTTAATTTTTCATTCTTAATTAATTTAATCCCAAATATGGCTTAATAAAAGGCTAATTTTATCTTTCAACACGTTTCTATGCACTATAATATCTACAAAGCCATGTTCTAATAAAAACTCTGAGCTTTGAAAGCCTTTTGGTAAATCTTTGCCTATGGTTTCTTTAATTACACGAGGTCCTGCAAAGCCTATTAAAGCCTCTGGTTCGGCAATATTAAAATCGCCAAGCATGGCAAATGAGGCTGTAATACCGCCTGTTGTGGGGTCGGTTAGAATAGAGAAATAAGGAATACCGTCTTTGGCTAATAGGGCAAGTTTAGCACTTGTTTTTGCCATTTGCATTAGCGAGAAAGCTGCTTCCATCATTCTTGCACCACCACTTTTGCTGATAATAACCATTGGGTGTTTATTTGCTCGGGCATAATCTATAGCACGGGCTATTTTTTCGCCAACTACACTACCCATACTACCGCCTATAAACCCAAAATCCATACAAGCCACTACTATTTTGCGCCCGTTAGATTTGCCTACGGCTGTTCTTACGGCATCTTTCAAGCCGCTTTTGGCTATACTTTCTTTTACTCTGTCTTTATAAGGTTTTGTATCTGTAAAACTCAATGGGTCGCCAGAAGTTAGGTTGGCATCAAGTTCTTTAAATTTATTGTCGTCAAAAAGAATTTCAAAATATTCTTTTGAACTAATTTTAAAATGATACTCGCACGATGGGCAAACATACCTTGCCTCCACCAAATCTTTATGTGGTGTAAGCGTTTTGCAACGCGGGCATTTATCCCACAAGCCATCGGGTGTAGCCTTTTTTTCTTTAGTTTTGGTAGTTATACCTTCCGAAACACGTTTAAACCAACTCATATATTATATTACAACAATAATAGAAAGAATTGAATTAAGCAATAGTTACTTCTTTATTCAAGTACACATCTTGAATAGCATTTAGCAATTGTACGCCCTCTGCCATTGGTTTTTGAAATGCTTTACGTCCGCTAATTAAACCCTGTCCGCCTGCACGTTTGTTTATTACGGCAGTGGTTACGGCTTCTGCCATATCTGTTGCGCCTTTGCTTTCGCCACCGCTATTAATTAAACCTGCACGCCCCATATAGCAATTGGCTACTTGGTAGCGGCAAAGGTCTATTGGGTGGTTGGTGCTTAATTCGCTATATACTTTGGCATGGGTTTTACCAAAATTAATAGCTGTATAACCACCATTATTGGTTGGCAATTTTTGTTTGATAATATCTGCTTGAATAGTTACACCTAAATGATTGGCTTGGGCTGTAATATCGGCAGCAGTATGGTAATCTACTCCGTCTTTTTTAAAATCATTGTTTCTTAAATAGCACCATAATATTGTAGCCATACCCAACTCATGTGCACGCTCAAAAGCTTGGGCTACTTCTACAATTTGACGTCCACTTTCGGGCGAACCAAAATAAATGGTAGCACCCACGGCTGTAGCACCTAAATTCCAAGCATCATCTACACTGCCAAACATTATTTGGTCGAACTTATTGGGGTAGGTTAAAAACTCATTGTGGTTCAATTTTACAATAAAAGGTATTTTATGGGCATATTTTCTGCTTGTAGCTGCCAATACACCATAGGTAGAGGCTACGGCATTGCAACCGCCTTCAATGGCAAGTTTTACAATATTTTCTGGGTCGAAAAAAATAGGATTAGGCGCAAAAGATGCACCTGCGCTGTGTTCTATACCTTGGTCAACAGGCAATATGCTCATATAACCAGTACCTGACAATCTGCCATGGTTGTACAAATCGCCAAGGCTACGCAATACTTGAGGATTGCGGTTGGTTTGTTGAAAAATTCTATCTACAAAATCGGCACCAGGTAGGTGTAAATGTTCTTTTGCTATGGTTTTAGAGGTGTGGTTTAGCAAATTATCTGCATCTGCACCTAAAAGTTCTTGAATTTTGGTAATACTCATACTTTTTTTATTTAAAATGGCTGCAAAAGTAAGGTTTTTTGAAAAAAAGGGAAAAAGAATTTTTAAGAGGGATATTTTCACGCAAAGACGCAAAGTTTATTTTATATTAAACATATACATCTTAAACATATACATCTAATATCTTTATTCGTTTTAGCTTTAGTTACTGCCACAGAGGTAATTATCGATAACAAATTGAGCCTGTGGTTTCCTCAGAGGCAATTATCGATAAAATATTAACGCTGTAGCCACTACAGAGGCAATTAGACCAATCGAATTAACTCTGTGGAAACCACAGAGGCGATTAGACCAATCAAATTAACTTTGTAGCCACCACAGAGGCGATTAGACCAATCGAATACCCTCTGTGCTACTGTTTATAAGGGTATTGTTTTTAATTTTTGCCTCACTCCTCTCCTTTTTTAAAAGCAAATGGGTATTATTCCCCTCCTTGCCTGTGGTTAGAGCCTGCTCCGCCCAAGCGGAGGGTGGTTTTTTCTAATAAAAATGGTTCGTGCAGACACGAACCATAGCTGAAGAAATTTTTGCTATCA
This sequence comes from uncultured Chitinophaga sp., assembly GCA_964505065.1. Taxonomy (GTDB): domain Bacteria; phylum Bacteroidota; class Bacteroidia; order NS11-12g; family UBA955; genus JABMMZ01. The sequence continues at coordinate 14,103 of CAZDGF010000029.1, read as the reverse complement.
ACTTTATTACACTTGGCAAACAATTATAAAACGCAACAATAACAAGACTTACGATTCATTAAAATTAAACGGAGAAGTAAATAAAACAAATTTAACTCTTGCTTTAGATTCTTATTCAAAATTATGAAATACAGAACTATTTAAAAAAATCAGCGAAAATGGACTTTTGAAACAAACATACTTTGTTCCTGATTTAGTTCTTCATGGAGGACAAGATGATGTCGATAATCAAAAGCTAATAGTTGAGGTAAAATATGGCGACAAATTGAATAATAAAAACTTTGAAACAGACTTCTACAAATTGGCTATTTATCAAAAAATCTTTCAATTTACTGACAGCGTTTTTCTTATTGTAAATATAACACTTAAAGACCTAATGAATTTCTTAAAGGAAGTTGATACTACTTTGGTTGATAAGACAGGTTTATGGTTTATGATTAAATCAGAGCAAAAAATTTACACTTTTAATCTCAATGACTTGGTTTAACTGATAAAAGAATATAAATACTACGCATAACAGAATATTTGAAAAATGAAAACATTAACCATAAACATACCAGATACTTTGGAGGTTGACAATAGAGATTTAGCAATGCTTGTTTCAACAAAACTTTATGAGCAAGGAAAACTTTCTCTTGGTCAGGCAGCAGATGTAGCAGGATTAACTAAAAGAACTTTTGCTGAATTATTAGGCAGCTACTATGTTTCTATTTTTAATTTTCCTGCATCAGACCTATCGAACGATATAGCCAATGCCTAAAACAATTATCTCTGATACAAGTTGCCTTATTATTCTTACCAATATTAATGTCTTAATTTAGCCTATAACATTGGCATTTACAGCACCAATAATCCCAAATTTCAAGTAATCGTATTTTTATATAAAATTTACCTATGTTTGTTTCTCCAAATGAATTTGAAAGATTTACCGCAAAAAAAATGGTTTTCGTGGAGTTTGATAGGTTTATTGCTATTGGCTAATGTAATTTCGTACAATGTTACAGGAGCTTATTTTAAATACAACAATATTTATAGCGAGGAGGTAGCAGTAGGCAGCCATTACTTTGGAAGCGGAAGCAAGGTAATAGATTGGGCCGAAGATATTCTGCGTTTTTTTAAGAATCCAAATTAAAGTACAAATTGGTCAATCGTTTTTTTACAGAACTGCTCTCTATTATTTCAAGGTATAAAATATACCATGTTATATTTTGGTTGCTGTATATTCTGTTTTGGTCGCTGCTTTTAGGCTCGGGCATAGGCTGGAAAAGAGATATACTGAATGCTACAATATTTATTTTTTTTCATGCCATAGTAGCCTATGCTAATAATTATTTATTGATAGAATGGTTTTTATTTAAACGCAAATATGTAAGCTATATTTTATGCCTTAGTATGGGTATTTTATTGGCTTGTTTTCCGCTTTCAATAGCTACTTATAAGTATATTCCCCTTTCGGACGAAAGCCAAAAAAATATATGGACTTTCTACTTCTTTGTTATCAATTTTTTGTATATTTTATTTACAGTTTTAATAACTACTTCTATTAAATTATTTAGAAATTGGTATTTAAAAGAGCAATGGAACAAAGAACTACAAAAGGTAAATATTGAAAACGAATTGCAGTTTTTAAAATCGCAAATAAACCCTCATTTTTTATTCAATAATTTAAACAATTTATATGCTTTAACCTTAAAACAAAGCGAACTTGCGCCAGAGGCTGTGCTTAAACTATCCAATATATTACGCTTTGGGCTATACGAAAGCCAAAAACAGCGTGTGCCATTGGAAGACGATATACAGTTTATTAGAGATTATATAGAATTGGAAAAATACCGTTTGGGCGAGCGTACAACTATTAATTTGAATGTGCAGGGCAGCACTTTTGGCAAAATGATAGAACCTTTTTTATTTATCAATTTTATAGAAAATGCTTTTAAACATGGAGCAAACCCTACCCTTGGCAGTTCTTATATTGATATTAAGTATTTGATAGACAATGAAAAAAAAAGTATTCAATTTAGCGTAGTAAATAATAAACCCAAGGCATTGAACAATTTAGAAAAAAACAGAGTTGGCGGCATTGGTCTTAAAAATGTGCAAATACGTCTGAATATTTTGTACCCTAATAAGCATCAACTTAAAATTGAAGACGAATTAGAAACATATACCGTAAAACTAACCTTACAATTACCATGAACAAAACCATAAAATGTATAGCCGTAGATGATGAACCACTGGCTTTAGAAATAATAGAAGCCCATATTGGCAAATGCGAAAACTTAAAACTAATAGCCAAATGTGCCAATGCCATAGAGGCTGCCGAAGCCATCAGCCACGAAAAGCCAGACATTATTTTTTGCGATATACACATGCCCGAAATTAGCGGTATAGATTTTATGAAATCGCTACAAAACAGTGGTATTTTAATGGTGTTTACTACTGCTTATAGCGAGTATGCTGTAGATGCTTTTAGTTTAGATGCTTTAGATTATTTGCTAAAACCAGTATCGTTAGATAGGTTTAAAAAATCTGTTGAAAGAGCGGAAGAATATTTTACTTTCAAAAGCCAAAAAGAGCAGCCAAAAGCCGAAATGAGCATAGAACACATGTTTGTAAAAGCAGATAGTAAAATGATAAAAATAAACTATGATGATATTTGGTATGTAGAGGCTTTTGCAGATTATGTAAAAATATTTACTGCAGAAGACAGGCGCATTGTTACCCTACAAACCATGAAAAACATGGAAATAAGCTTGCCAGCAGATAAATTTGCAAGGGTACATCGCAGCTATATTGTAGCTATGGATAAGGTAAAAAGCATAGGTGCACATGAGGTGCAAATAGGCAATAAAAATATTCCTTTGGGTAAAAATTATAAAGATGCCTTTGCTGTAAGAATGAATATAAAGTAAATAATTATTTTTTTTTATTATTAAATGAATAACAAAAAGAGCCTTGCAATATGCAAGGCTCTTTTTATTACTATGATAAAAAATACTACTTTTAAAAATTAATATGTTTCGTTTTGAGCATTGAAATTAGCCCAACCATCTGTCCAATCTGTTGTGCCAAATGCACCTCTAAAAGATGTAACTGTAAAGAATGAACCGCTTACTTTAGCATCTGTAAATGCCGCACCGCTTTGTGTTATACCGCTAAATGATGTAAAGATTGGATTTTTTGGGTATGAACCTGTAACACCAGCTGTGGTATTATAACCCATAAATAAGCTAACATCGATACCTGCATCTGCATAAGCTTTGCCATATACTGGTGTGCCTTGTGCTGGCGCATGTTTTGTATATACTTCGTTGCTTTTGGTTGTTGTCCAGTATGTACCTACTGTTGCATCGGCAGCTGTAGAGCCATTAAAGAAAGGACGAGCAGCTCTTCTATTACCAATACATACCATAATGTTTTTATCTAATACACCATTTCCTGCTGTATAGTTAGCTAAAGTGCCATCTAAATTCAAACCTAATGGGAAACCTGCAATTACAGAGTTAAACAAAGATAATTCTGTATTTCTTCTTAAATGTAAAGCATGTTGGTAGTTTCCGCTTACCGCTTTTGCAGAGTCGAATACTGGGCCAAGAATGGTAACATTGCTAAATACTGCTGAAGTTTTTGGTGTAGCTGTTGTGCCAGATGCATCATTATCACTTTCAAATCCATTAGAACCAGATTGGTCGGCATTGAATGGATCTCTAATAGACAAAGCATATTGTACTTTTCCGCTGTATCCAAAATCTGTATCAAAATCATCATCCCAAGAGGCTAAAGATACTAAGTGTTTGCACTCTACTGTACCGCCAAACCACTCAAAACCATCATCGCCACCGTAAGTTACTTGTACATAATCTACAGTAGTACCGCTACCAACTGCCCCAAGTGTTAATGAGTTTGTTTCGTTATTTGGTGTTAAAGCTATACCTGCATATTCTATACGCACATATTGTAAGCTACCACTGTTATCTGCATCGTTAGCTGTGCTTTGGAAAGTACCATAGTTTACAGCAGGTGTTACGCCTTCAATAGCAGGATTGTTTTGGTTAACATTGGCTTTACCTAATATTACTATACCACCCCAATCGCCTTGCTCTCTTTCGCCTTTACTTTGGTTACTTGTAAATACTATTGGACTTGCAGATGTACCATTGGCAATTAATTTACCACCTTTTTTTACTATTAATAAACCTTTGGTACTTTTTTCGCCAAATAATCTTGTGCCAGCAGGTATAGTTAAAGTAGCGCCATCTTCAACATTTGCAGTACCTTTAATAAGGTATCTTTTTGTAGCATCTAATGTTTGAGTAGAAATAGAACCTGTTAAAGTTTGGTACTTAATACTGGTATCTAAGTATTCAGTTATTATTTTAGTTTCGCACTTTTCTTCTTTGCACGAGGTAATGGTTAAAGCAGCTATGCTTGCTATTAATCCAAATGTTAAAAATTTACTTTTCATTTTTTTATTTATATTTATTATTAATGCCGCAAAGGTTGTATATCTATGTTATGCTTATATTAATTTGTATTTAAATAAAACTTATGTTTAATGAAATTTAATTAATAATTAATAATGATTAATTAATAATGAGGAATTAATAACGAGCAATGAAAAATTAAGAATGATGAATGAATAATGATTTTTTGTTAGCAATGAGCTTACGCACAATACTATTGACCTTTCGCTGCTACGCAGCTTTTATTTGCCTATTGCCAATTAAACATTTGCCAACTATTTCCTTTCAGGCTCTACAAAAATAAAAAGGTCTTCGTTTTCTTTTTTCATGTAGTATTTTTCTCGGGCAAATTTTTCGAGATTGCGCTTGTCTGTAAATAGTTCTAATTGCTCTTTTTTCGCCTTGGCTATTTCGGTTATATAATATGTTTTAGTTTCGTTTAGTGTATGTATTTCTTTGCGCAAAGTAATTAAATCTATAAAATTATTGCTATCTACAAAGGTCATCCATATAATTACAAAAATACCTATTAACCAATATCTATATTTATGCCAAAGGGCTTTCATTTTTATGTTTCAAAAGTAAAATTTAAACCAATGCAATTAATAACACATTTAAAATTTTTGTCTATTAAAATGGAGTTTCATCGCCATAATATTCTACAAAATTGCGCTCGGTTTCGTAAAGCAATACTTTATGTAGTTTTACATTTTGAGGTAAATGGGGCATTAATCTGTTCCAAATAGCAATGGCCACGTTTTCTACCGAGGGCATAATACCTGCAAGAAAAGGCACATCTGTATTGAGGTTTTTATGGTCTAAATGGCTTACAACTTCGTTTTCTATTAATATTTTTAATTGTTTTAAATCCATAACAAAGCCAGTATCCAAATTTGGTCGTCCTTTTATGGTAACATACAAATCAAAATTATGACCATGCCAATGATGATTGGCACATTTTCCAAAAAGTTGCTCATTTTCTTCTCTGCTCCATTTTGGGTTATAAAGCTTGTGTGCTGCATTAAAATGGGCTTTTCGGGTAACAAATACTACGGGATTTTGCATTTATAAAAAATAGAGTACAAATTTAAGCAGATATTATTTAATTTTGGAAACTTACATTGCAATATGATAATAATAACTGGAGCGGCAGGTTTTATAGGCAGCTGTTTGATTACCAAATTGAACAACGAGGGCTTTTACGACCTTGTATTGGTAGATGATTTTGGGAAAAAAGAAAAAGAAAAAAATTGGCAAAATAAAAAATATACGCAGCTTGTAGATAGAAAAAATTTTATAGCGTGGGCGCAAACCAATGCCAACCAAATACAATTTATATTTCATATTGGAGCACGCACAGATACAGCCGAGTTTGATTACACCATTTTGGAGGAGCTAAATGTAGAATTTACAAAAGGCTTATGGCATTTGTGTATAAAAGAGGGTTTGCCTTTGGTGTATGCCAGTAGTGCTGCCACTTATGGTATGGGCGAGTTTGGTTTTAATGATGATGAAAATACTATTCCTCAACTTTCGCCCTTAAATCCTTATGGTAAAAGTAAAAATGAATTTGACAAATGGGCTTTGGCTCAAGAGGAAAAACCATACTTTTGGATAGGGCTTAAATTTTTTAATGTGTATGGACCCAATGAGTACCATAAAGGCAGAATGGCATCGGTAATACTGCATGCTGCGAGGCAAATAAAAGAAAATGGTAAGCTTAATTTATTCAAATCGCATAAACCAGAATACGAAGATGGTAATCAGGTACGAGATTTTGTATATGTAAAAGATGTGGTAAATGTTTTGTATTATTGGCTACACCATAGAAAAGATAGTGGTATATACAATCTTGGAAGCGGCATGGCTCGTACATTCAATGATTTGGGCAATGCAGTATTTAACAGTTTAAAAATTGAGCCAAATATAAATTACATAGAAACCCCAATAGATATTAAAGATAAATACCAATATTACACCAAAGCAGAAATCCAAAAACTACTGAATACAGGCTATAATATTCCCTTTCATACTTTAGAAGAGGGTATAAATGATTATATTCAACATTATTTATTAGAGGAGAAAATTTGGTAAACACATAAAAAAAATTGCTAAAAAAAAGTTTATTCATAGCGTCATTTATTGTTTTAAGTATAGGAGTGTTCTTAGAGAATAACTCCTCGTTGCAAATAATTAAAAAGCAAAATATTAACGACTATTTAGTAAAAGAACTACAAAAAAGAGCCGTAGAACAAGCCGAAATTGCGCAATCTATAAAGCTTTATCAAACATTAATAAAATTTGATATTAACTCGGAATATGTTCAACAATTAAAAGACAAACGCTATGATATTGCAGTATATAAAACCAATGAATTGGTTTTTTGGACAAGCAATACCCTTCCACAAAAAGAATTAAAGAATATAAAAGCCGAAGGCACTTCAATTATTCATACAAAAAATGGGTATTACCAAGTAGTAAAACATAACATAAATGGCTATGATATTTATTGTTTGTATAAAATTTTTCATCAGTTTCCTATCAACAATGAGTATTTTAAAAATGTATTTTGCGACCAGTTAAATATTGGCGAAATACAATTGGAGCAAGAGAGTTTTGCCAAAAATGATAGTATAGCAACATTAATTAATTTTCCAAAAATAAACCATTCAGAGTTTACCCAAAAAGCCGAGTATAGCCTTGCTAACTTCCTTTATTTGCTGTCTTTCTTTTTGTTTTTAATTGCAGTTTTTTTACAAAGTGTAAACCATAAATACTTTAGAATAAACTTTTTTATTATACTATTAAGTATTTATGGCTTGTTAATAATCATGCTTTCTTATGCCAATATTATTTTTAAAGAAAAAGGTTCGAATATTATATTTTCGCCCGAAATAGCAGCATTAAGCACCTTTGTGCCATCGCTTGGGCATTGTTTATTACTTATATTGGGTGTAAATTTATTGTTATTAATTTTTCATCAATTAATACGAAGCCGCCCTCGAAAACCATTTGAAGTAAAAACACACTATATTGTATCTGCCATATTAATATGGGCTTTAATCTATTTTGTACTTATTTTTTGTTTTCCATCTTTTGTTTACAATTCTCAAATAAGCTACGACTTTAGCGAATTATCAAATGTTAATTTTTTAACCATTATAGGCATGACAAATATTTTTGGCATGTTTTTAAGTATTGTTATTGGCATTCGCATAATCTCTCATCTTACCAATCATCAATACAAAAAAGGGCTGTTTATTTTGCTACACTTTAATATTGGCTTATTGGTAGCATTGCTATTTTTTAGTTATAAATTAGAAAATGGTTTTTTACTTATTTGCGTTAGTATATTAAGTATTTTATGTTGCTATTTGGTATTGTTTCCCAATAAGCTAAAAGCCAAACATATTATTGCGCTTTCTGTAGTTTTTTCGGCTTATTTTGCCATACACCTCAATCAAATTACAAATACTAAAGAACAAAATTATAGAAAAATATTTGCGAATAAATTTGTTGACCAGGAAGATTTAGAAAACGAAATGAATCTTTCTTTAATAGAAAAAGAGCTAATAAAAGATAATGTTTTTTCAAAATTTTATAGTTATTATGGCAATGATTATAATGAGCTGGAACTAAACTATAAATACACTTTTTTTAATGATTATATTAAAAATTATGATATAGATTTTATGCGTTATGATGCTACAGGCAAAGATATAACGCCCAATAAAATTCCTTTTAATTTTATCAATAATATTTACAATAAATCTTCAAACAGAAGTGTAGCCAATTATTTCTTATTTATCAATGAATTGAACTATTTGGGCGGCTATTTGGCTAAATATGAAATATGCCCTGGAAAAATTACAGAAGGCTATGTTTTTGTTATTCTGATACCAAAGGTAAAAAGCGATTTGTATAATCTTGATTACTTTTTTAATAAAAAAGTATATTCAACAGATTTAGATAATCAATACTCGTATGCCGTATATCAAAATAATTTATTGGTAAAAGGTATTGGTAGCTATCCTTTTAAATTGAGTGATAATAAGAATTACAAGGTAATGAGCGATGCTTCTTTTTTCAATTCTGATGAGTTTTCGCATTTACTTAAAAAAATAGATACCAATACATTTTTAATTGTATCTAAAAAAGCAGAATCGTGGATAAGCAGAATAGGTGTATTTACCTTTATTTTCTTGTTTTTTATTAGTCTTATTTTGTTTGGTATTTTTATTATGTATTTACTTTCTATTGTTTTAAATATTTTTAAACACAATAGAATTGTTAGTAAGGTATATGTGGCAATTCAAAAAAAATTAAGGATTATAAACATCAACAAACTGTATTTAGAAACAAAAATTCGTATAGCATTTGTGCTGTTGGCAGTATTTATATGCTCGGTAGTTACTTATTTTACTGTACAAAATGTAAACAATAGTTTCAACGAAAAGCAAAATATAGCATTGGATAAAAAAATGTCGCAAATTGTAAATGAAATTGAAATAGGCTATCAAAAACAGAACGATTTTTCGCTCAATACACTTATTAAACATTTATCTAACAGCTACGAGGTAGATATAAACCTATACAATACCAAAGGCGAGCTTACAGAAAGTGGCAATAATAGAATATACAACGAGGGTTGGTTTTCTAAAATTATAAACCCTGTAGCTTTTGAAAAATTGGCAAAAAACAATGCGTACAGCTTTAAGCAAAACGAAACTATTGGTAAACTTACTTATATATCCAACTACAATGCTGTGTTTGATGAAAATAGAAAATTAATAGGTTATGTACATTTGCCTTTCTTTTCTCAATCTATAGATTTGAAGAGAGAGTTTTCTAAATACTTGGGCGATTTATTGAATATTACAACACTATTAATGGCAATATCTTTGCTAATTGCTACGTATGCAGGCAGAAGCCTTGTTCGCCCACTTAAAATAATGATTAATAGCCTTTCGCAAATGAAAGTAGGCAGCCAAAACAAACCCATTATATGGCATCAGAATGATGAAATAGGGCAGCTTGTGGAGCAATACAACAATATGCTAAAAAAACTTGAGTTGAGTACAGAAAAATTGGCTCAAAGCGAGCGTGAGGGTGCATGGAAAGAAATGGCAAAACAAGTAGCCCACGAAATAAAAAACCCGCTTACACCCATGAAATTGCATTTACAACATTTGCAATTATCTATTAGCAGAAACGATGAAAACCTAATACCAAAAGTAAAAAACATTAGTCATATATTAATAGAGCAAATAGAACATTTAAGTAATATGGCAGAAGAGTTTTCTTCGTTTGCTAAAATGCCAATTGCGGTATTAGAACTGGTAGATATCAATACTATTTTAAACTCTTCAATACATTTATTCAACTCGCAAGGCAATGTAACTATTAAATTTAAAACACCTTCCGCAGCCAATATGGTATATATAGATAAAAGCCAAATTCAAAGGGTATTTACCAATATATTAAAAAATGCACAGCAAGCAGCTATTGAGGATTTGCCTTGTATTATTAATGTAGGTATTGAACGTATTGAAAACACTATAAGCATTAGTTTTAAAGACAATGGAAAAGGTATAGACACGGAATTAAAAGATAAAATATTTACGCCCAATTTTAGCACCAAAACATCGGGCATGGGTTTAGGCTTATCTATTTGCAAAAAAATTGTAGAGAGCTTTAATGGCACTATTTATTTTGATAGCGAAATAAACCAAGGGGCTACTTTTTATGTGGTATTACCCATTATAGAAAAATAATATTGCTGCGCACTTTAGCTTTAATATGGATAATAGGCATGGTACTAAAACCAAATGCGCTAAATGCTCAAAACTTAAAGCATTATAGAATAATTGTACAACAAACTTCATTAAAAATAGATACCTTACCTATTGTGGAAGGCAGCATAATTTTGCGTAAAAATAATATAAAAATAACAGAAGGTTTTAGTTATTCAGATTCTACACAAACCATTGTTTTTGATTCTTCTTTTTTTAACCAAGAAATAGAAATTATATACCGCACCTTTAATCTTAATTTTAATACTAAATATGCGCATAAATCGCCATTGATGATAGAACCAACGTATGCAGAAAAGCCACGCTACTTTTACAACAATGAAAAAGTTAAAAATGGAAATCCTCTCTTAAATTCAAATGGATTAGATATTAATGGTAATATAGCTCGAGGCTTGGGTTTTGGCAATAATCAAGATGTGGTATTGAACAGCAATTTGAACTTACAAATAGGGGGCAATTTGGGCAAAGGCATTTCTATATTGGCAGCCATAAGCGATGAAAATAATCCAATTCAACCAGAGGGAAACACACAGCAAATTCAAGATTTTGATAAAGTATTTATAACCTTTAAAAAAGACAGCAGCACGCTTACCGTTGGCGATGTATTAATGGCAAACAATAGAGAAAACTATTTTATGAAGTATTACAAAAAATCCAGAGGTGCGCAGTTTGATATTAATACAGGTAAAAATTTAAAACACAATATACATTTAGATGCTGCTATATCCAGAGGAAGGTTTGCAAGAAACCAAATACAAGGTACTGAGGGAAACCAAGGACCATATAGACTGCAAGGTAATAATGGCGAATTGAATATTATTGTAATATCGGGCACAGAGGTAGTATATATAGATGGCGAAAAATTAAACAGGGGGCAGCAAAACGATTATGTAATAGATTATAATATGGGCGAAGTTATATTTATGCCTAAAAAACTGATAACCCAATATAGCCGTATTGTTATTGAGTTTCAATATAGCGATAGAAACTATAACCGCTCGGTATTTACTGTTGGCAATACATTTGAAACCAAAAAATGGACAACAAGCATTAATTATTTTACAGAACAAGACAATAAACTACAACCCACAGATACCAGCAATAGCAATACTATTAACCAAATATTAGAACAAGCAGGCGATAATCCTACCCTATTTCAAAATATTAAAACATACAAAGAGTTTCCTACGGATAGAATTGTATATATTAAAAAAGATAGCATTGTAAACTTTACAAATTACACATACTTTAAGCAAGTTTCAAGCAAGGGAAATGATACAGTATTTTATACTTTAAGTTTTTCGTTTGCGGGGCAGGGAAAAGGCAATTATATGCCTATAGCTTCTGCCGCCAATGGCAGAGTGTATGGCTGGGTAGCTCCTGTAGGCGGTCAGTTGCAGGGTAGCTACGAGCCATATATTCAGCTTGTAGCACCCAATAGAATGCAGATGTTGAGCATTAGCACAAGGTTTAAAATTAACAGCAATAGCAATCTTAAAATTGAAAGTGCTTATACCAATTACAACCAAAATACGTACAGTGTTTTAGATAAAAAAAATGATGATGGCATAGGATTGTTTTTAGATTTTAACCAAAAAAATATTGCATGGAAAAAATTAAAACTAACCAACCAAGCCAAAGTAGAGTATGTAAGCAGCAATTTTAAAGCTGTGGAACGCTACCGCTCGGTAGAGTTTGATAGAAATTGGAACAAACAATTGAGCAATATTTCAAGCCTTCGCCCTGCTTTGTACGAGCTTATAAGTACTGCAAATAGTAATATTGCAATTCAAAAATCATCTGCCATAAATATAGAATTGGGCAATTATTTAAGAGGCAATCAGTTTAAGGGCTATCGCACGGCATTGGGCTATATGTACACCAATAAAAAACTGAATATTACATCTGCTACCGAAAGGCTAAATACCCAAAATAAACCAGATAGTATTACCACAAAAAATGTCTTTTTGCGCTACAATGCGGGTATAAATTATAAATTTAAAAACCTACAAATAGGCACAGAAGCCATAGCGGAAAATAGCCAATTTAATACCGATACAAGCAGCAAATTAGGCACAGCTTCGTATAGTTTTACCCAATATTCGGCTACTATACAAAGCCTAAATTTAACCAAATGGAATTATAGATTGGAAAGCAGCGTAAGGCAAGATAAACTGCCTGCAAACAATACCTTGCAAAACTCAACATTGGCTACCAATATTAAAGGAAATATTGAGCATCTATCTAAAAAAAATAACCGCTTGGCTTTTACTACAAACTATAGGGAACTGATAAGCAAAAATGCAGCTACCGAGCAAATAATATTGAGCAGAATGGAATACAATGCAGCTTTTTTTAAAAAAGTAATGAATTTTACAACCTATTATCAAATAAGCACAGGCAGAGAGCAACGCAAACAATTTAGCTACACCCAAGTGTTGCCTGGCAATGGCACCCACGATTGGATAGATTATAACAGCAATGGTATTCAAGAAATTAATGAATTTGAATTGGCGGCATTTACAGATAAAGCCCAATACGTTAAAATATATTTGCCTACAAACGAGTTTATAAAAAGCAATACCAACGAGTACAATCAAACCATACGTTTGCAAACCCCTCAAACATGGCAAAATGGCAATAAACTAAAGCGCAGCATTAGCCGTTTCAATACCATTACAAGCTATAAAGCCGATAGAAGAATTACCGATAATTCCTTTGCCACTATTGTAAATCCTTTTAAACTGAATGTAGCAGATAGCGCATTGATAACCATTAATAGCCTAATAAAACAAACCACCTTTTACAACCGCAATAGCCCAAAATTTGGCTTGGAACATAGCATACAAACCACAAGAGGCAAGCAGTTTTTAAACAGTGGATTTGAAACAAAAAAAATATACCGACAAAATATTACCTCAAGGTATGCTTTTACCAAACAAACCAATATAGTAGTAATAGCCGAGCAGCAAAACAAAGAAAATGCCAACCAATTTTTTGAAAACCGTACATACAAATACAATGTACAATCCATTTTTCCAGAGCTATTTTATCAAAATATAAAAGGCATACGCTTGGGCATATTTTATAAATATACCGAAGCCAAAAATGCAGACAATAGTATAAACAATGCCTATATAAAAGAAATAGGAGCAGAAGCGCGCTATTTTGTTATAAACAAAGGCAATATAGATGCTAAAATAACCAACCATATTATAAACTACAAAGGCAATAATAACTCGCCCTTGGCATACGATTTGCTAAACGGACTTAGCAATGGCAGAAACCTAACTTGGAATATAACATTTGGCGGCAAAGCAGCAGGCAATATTCAGCTAAATATTAGCTACGAAGGGCGCAAAACCCCTGTATTCAAAACCATACATATAGGCAGAGCCGAGGCAAGGTATATTTTTTAATCATTAAAAATTAGTAATTAACAATGATTAATTAAAAACACTTGTTTGGTTACAATTTTACAAATCAAAAGGGTATTATTCCCCTCCCTCAAAGAGGTAGAAGTGGTTTATTTATAGCAAAAAAACTATTTATAAGCAATTCAACCAAGCAAAGGTGTATTATTCCCCTCCTTTGCCTGTCCCGCCTATGCGGGAGAGAGGGTAGAGCCTGCTCCGCCCAAGCGGAGGGTGGTTTATGTATAGCAAAACAAGTGTTTGGAGGTAATCCGACCAATCGAATTGACGTGGTAATGGTTACGGTACGAATTTGACCAATCAAATGCCTTCCGTTCTAATGTTTATAAGGGTGTTGGTTTAACCCAAATTACGCATTAAAAAAAAGAATATTATTTTAGCGGCAAAAATCCT
>CAZDGF010000028.1:0-44871 GCA_964505065.1 uncultured Chitinophaga sp. | reverse complement strand
ACCCAACTAAATCAAATAGTTCAATTTTTCAAATCTCCTATTGATTAATTTGGGAATAATGTTCAACTCCTACGGAGTTGTATTTTTGTAAGGATTATTTAATTTATTAATGTTTAACTCCTACGGAGTTGTACAGATAAGTTATCATTTTATATTATTAATGTTCAACTCCTAAGGACTTGTTTGTTATTATTATAAGTTTAATTTTTTGCATAATTTACCATTGAATAGCTAACCCTGTAAGGGTTACACATTAATAAAAATAGTGTAAAAACAAAAGACAACCCTGTAAGGGTTGAACAATAAACCCAAATTCAGCAATAGAATTGCTGAATCGAATAACAAATTGCAAATCATGTTTTTACAAAACATAATTGCAATTTCTAAATCGGGGTTAACCCAACTAAATCAAGTAGTTCAATTTTTCAAATCTCCTATTGATTAATTTGGGATAAAACGAAGATGTTAACTATCTAAACTTTGGTGCGATGGATTAGGACGAATGTGTTAACTATCTAAACTTTGGTACGAACGATTGGGACGATAGCGAAAGCTATTAAAAAGGTATTAATAGCCATTAAAACTTTGATAGCAAGGCTTGGCTATTGGCTTATGGGGATAAAAACTGATAGGTTTTTTATTAAAATATTATTGAGTATGTTTGTTGAGTAAATTTATTTTATAAAACCACCCAAATAAGCGGAATACATAAAGTTGAGTTTCCACCTAAAAGACGACATTAATGACAGATATAAAAGATTTAGAAAAAACACTTTGGGCAACGGCTGACAAGCTCCGTAACAACATGGATGCAGCCGAATACAAGCATGTTGTTTTAGGACTGATTTTTCTAAAATACATTTCCGATGCTTTCTATGCTCACCATTACAAACTATTGGAAGGCGAAGGCGACTTTGCAGGTGCAGACGAAAACGACCCTGACGAATATGCTGCATACAATGTTTTCTTTGTGCCTGAAACGGCACGATGGAAATATTTGCAAGACAGAGCAAAGCAACCCGAAATTGGAAAGTTCATTGACAATGCAATGGACGAAATTGAAAAAATTAACAGCAGCTTAAAAGGTGTTTTGCCTAAGATTTATGCCGACCCCGACTTAAACAAAACACGACTTGGAGAATTGATAGACCTGATTGGAACAATTGGTTTTAATCAAGAAGGGCACAATGCAAAAGATTTGTTGGGCAGAGTGTATGAATATTTTTTGGGGCAGTTTGCCGATGCAGAAGGAAAAAGCGGTGGACAATTTTACACTCCCGAAAGCATTGTAAAACTATTAGTTGCTATGCTTGAACCTTATGAGGGCAGAGTTTATGACGGTGCTTGCGGAAGCGGTGGAATGTTTGTGCAGAGTGAAAATTTTGTAAGAGAACATCAAGGCAACATTAAAAACCTTTCAATTTATGGACAAGAGAGCAATCCAACAACATTGCGATTAGCGAAAATGAATTTAGCTATTCGTGGTATTGATGCCAAAATAGAATTAGGCGACACTTTTTTAAACGACAAGCACAAAGATTTAAAAGCCGATTTTATTATGGCTAATCCGCCATTTAATATCAGCGATTGGAGTGGTGAACAATTGAGAGAAGATGCAAGATGGAAATACGGGGTACCGCCAGTTGGCAACGCAAACTATGCTTGGCTGCAACATTTCATAGGCAAGTTGAGTAACAGCGGAACAGCAGGGATTGTTTTAGCCAACGGCAGTATGAACAGCAACACTGGTAGCGAAGGAGAGATTAGAAAAAATATGATAGAAGCAGGTATTGTAGATTGTATGGTTACACTTCCTGCAAATTTATTTTATAACACAACTATTGCCGCCTCACTTTGGTTTTTAGCAAAAAATAAAACCAATGGCAAGTTTAGAAATAGAGCAAACGAAATTCTGTTTATTGATGCAAGGAAGTTAGGTGTAATGTTAAACCGAAGAAACCGAGAACTGAAAGATGAGGATATAAAGTTGATTTCTGAAACCTACCACAAATGGAGAAATAAAAACGGAAGCTATGAAAACATTGCTGGCTTTTGCAAAGCAGCCACAATGGAAGAAGTAATACAAAACAACTATGTGCTAATGCCTGGCAGATATGTAGGCACAGAGGAAGAAGAAATTGATGCAATCCCTTTTGACGAAAAGATGCAAGCCTTAACCGTAAAACTTTCTACACAGTTTGCTAAAGATATTGAGTTAGAAAACATTATTCGTGAAAACTTAAAAGGAATTGGGTATGAGTTTTAGTAATATTCACAAGAATTAAAAAATGGAACTTCAATCAAATACATATAACAAACTAATAATTGAAATTGGCAATTTGCTTGTAGCCGCAAAGCAAAAAGTGGCACAAGAGGTAAATACTGTTTTGGTAAATACCTATTGGGAAGTAGGAAAATATATTGTAGAATTTGAACAAAAAGGAAATGAAAAAGCCGAATACGGAACACAACTTTTTGATAGGCTTTCTAAAGACTTAACTGTTGCTTATGGCAAGGGGTTTGGGAGATCTAATTTGTTGTATATTCGTAAGTTGTATTTATCGTTTCAAATAAGTGGGACACTGTCCCACAAATTGACGTGGAGCCACTATTATGAAATACTTAAAGCCGATTCGGCTTTAGAAATTAGCTTTTACTGCAAGCAAACCGAAATAGAAAAATGGAGTGTAAGAGAATTAAAACGCCAAATGAAAAGTATGCTATTTCACAGGCTGGCACTAAGCACCGATAAGGAAGGCGTTTTAAAATTGGCTAATGAAGGGCACGAAGTGCAACAACCCGAAGACTTACTTAAAGACCCTTTTGTGCTAGAGTTTTTAAACATACCGCAACAACACCTTTATGCAGAAAGCGAACTGGAAGAAAAACTGATTAGCAATTTGCAAAACTTTTTATTAGAATTAGGAAAAGGATTTGCATTTATAGGCAGGCAATACCGCATGAGTATTGGCGGAAAGCATTTTAGATTAGACCTGCTATTTTACCACCGCATACTTAAATGCTTTGTGCTGATAGATTTAAAAAGAGGCGAAATAGACCATGCAGATATTGGTCAAATGAACCTATACCTAAATTACTTTAAAAAAGAAGAAGCCACCGAAGGCGATAATGAACCTGTAGGCATTGTATTGGGTGCTTACAAAAACCATATTTTGGTAGAGTATGCTACCGATAGCATTACCAACAAAATATTGCTGGCAAAATACCAATTGTATTTGCCTGACAAAACCGAATTGCAAAATGCACTCAACAAATTAATAGATGATAATGACGAAGCATAACATAAATACCATTCGTGAAAATTTAAAAGGAATTGGATATGAGTTCTAACGAATGGAAAATCTGCAAACTTGGTGATATATCTACTAAAATCACAAAAGGAACAACGCCAACTACATTAGGTTTTCCTTTCATTGAAAGTGGGATTAATTTTATTAAGGCAGAGTGTTTAACTTTTGAAGGAACTATTGATAGTTCAAAGTTTGTCTTCATTTCTGAGGAAGCAAACGAAAAACTAAAAAGGTCAATAATAGAGGAAGGAGATATTTTATTCTCAATGGCTGGAATGGTTTTAGGCAAAAGTGCTGTTGTCAAAAAGGAACACATACCTGCAAACACAAATCAAGCTTTAGCCATCATAAGATTAGATAAACGAAATGCGTTGCCAAATTTTGTTGACTATTTTATGAGACAAAAAACCTTTTTCAATTATGTGAATAGTAGTACAGGACAATCTGCTCAACCAAATATAAATTTAGAAGAAATAGGCAATTTAATTATTAATCTGCCATCGATTGAGACACAAACCAAAATCACATCAATCCTTTTCTCAATAGACGAAAAAATAGAGAACAATTTAAATACCAATCAAACCCTTGAAGAAATTGCAAGAACACTTTTCAAAGAATGGTTTGTAAATTTCAATTATCCAAATGCAGATGGAGGCAGAAAGCACAGTGAGTTTGGAGAAATACCGAGTAATTGGAAAGTGGGAATATTAGGCGATATTTATAAGACAACATCTGGTGGAACACCAAGTCGTGCCAAGATGGAATATTATGATGATGGAATTTATCAATGGGTAAAATCAAAAGAGTTGAACAACACTTTCATAATTGATACAGAAGAAAAAATTACTGAAGAAGCATTAAAAAATTCATCGGCAAAAATACTTCCGAAACACTCTGTTTTAATAGCAATGTATGGTGCAACGGTTGGCGAAATCGGGATTACAACAGAGGCAGTAACTTGTAATCAAGCTATTTGTGCTTTTCTTCCAAATGAGAATTACCCTTATACTTTTATTTATCATTTTCTTTTGCAGTGCAAGCAAGACATAATCAATCAGGCTGTTGGTTCTGCTCAACAAAATATCAGTCAGCAACTATTATTACAATACAAATTAGTAATACCAGCATCAGAAACAGTAAAAGAATTTCACAAAATTGTTAGCCCTCTATTTGAAAAAATACAAGACAACCTTGCAGAGAATGAAACTTTGAAAATTTCCCGTGATAGCCTGCTGCCAAAACTAATGAGTGGAGAAATAGCAATAACAGAAACAACATGAAAAAAAACATTCCATCAGAAAGTGGCTTTAATGAAATACTGCTTTACACAACTCCAAATGGAAAAGTGAAAGTGGAAATTTATTTGCAAAACGAAACTATTTGGCTAACACAGCAAAAGATAGCCGAACTGTTTGGTGTGGACAGAACGGTGGTTACAAAGCATTTGAAAAATATTTTTGAAACCAGCGAACTTCGGGCAAATTCAGTTAGTGCAAAAATTGCACATACTGCCGCAGATGGAAAAAACTACGCTACAAAGTTTTACAATCTTGACGCAATTATTTCGGTTGGCTACCGTGTAAACAGCAGTCAGGCAACAGCCTTTCGTATTTGGGCTACCGAACGGTTGAAGGAATACATTATCAAAGGGTTTACCATGGATGATGAACGGCTTAAAAATCCGAATACCATTTTTGGCAAAGATTACTTTGAGGAGCAGCTTGCCCGTATTCGTGATATACGCAGCAGCGAAAGGCGTTTTTATCAAAAAATAACCGACATCTACACACAATGTAGTGCCGACTATAATGTGGAAACACAAAGCACCAAAGATTTTTTTGCCACCGTTCAAAACAAATTGCATTGGGCAATAACAGGACAAACGGCAGCCGAATTGATTGCATCAAGAGTGGACAGTACAAAAGAAAACATAGGCTTAACCACTTGGAAAAATGCACCGAAGGGAAATATCCGAAAAACAGATGTAGGCATTGCCAAAAATTATTTAGACGAAAAAGAATTAAGCGGTTTGAACCGAATAGTTACCATGTATTTGGACTATGCCGAAAATCAGGCACTAAAAGGTGTGGTAATGTATATGAAAGATTGGATAGTGAAATTAGATGCGTTTTTACAATTCAATGAAAATGCAGTGCTGAAGCATCAAGGCAAAGTTTCTCATGAAGTGGCTTTGGCATTGGCAGAAAACGAATTTGACAAATACCGCATTGCACAGGATAAATTGATAGAAAGCGATTTTGACAAGATGACAAAACAACTTTCAACTCCAAAACAGAAAAAAAATAAGTAATGCCACGTTTCATCACCGAAAACGAAATAGAGCAAATAGCATTGGATATTCTGAATGAAGATTTAGGATATACCGTGTTGTATGGGCCTGATATTACCGGCTCTTCCCCTTTTGGGGGAAGCGGGGATGGGGGCTTTGAAAGAGATTACAACGAAGTTGTTTTACAGCAGCGTTTGAAAAATGCAATTGAAACAATCAATCCAAATATTCCTGCCGATGCAAAAGAAGACGCATTTAAAAAAGCATTAAGAACCACAACAATAAGTTTATTTGAAAACAACCAAGCGTTTCATCAAATGCTTACAGAGGGCATTGATGTAAAGTACCGTCTCCCTTCTCCTAATGCAGAAGGGGCGGGGATGAGGTCAGATAAAGTTTGGTTGATTGATTTTGCAAATCCTGAAAACAATGAATTCATTGCCATCAATCAATTCACAGTAATTGAAAACCACAACAACAAAAGACCCGACATCGTTTTATTTGTAAACGGTTTGCCGTTGGTTGTGATTGAATTAAAAAATGCCATTGATGAAAACGCAGATGTAAAAGCAGCGTTCAATCAAATACAAACCTACAAACAACTTATCCCTTCTCTATTTACTTACAATGCTTTCCTAATTGTTAGTGATGGTTGGTTTGCAAAAGGCGGAACATTAAGCAGCGATTACAGTCGCTTTATGGAATGGAAAACCGCAGACGGTGTAAACATTGTGGACACACAAACGCAACCCGAAATGGAACCCATGATAAAGGGTTTGCTGAACAAGAAAACTTTGTTGGATGTTATCCGCCATTTCATAGTTTACGAAAAGACAAAAGAAAAAACGATTAAGAAAATTGCAGCGTATCATCAGTACTATGCAGTAAATAAAGCAATCGCAAAAACGATTGAAGCAACTACATCAAACGAAGAAGATATAAAAGGGCGGGCTGGTGTTGTATGGCATACACAAGGCAGCGGAAAAAGTTTGAGTATGGTTTTTTATAGTGGTAAATTGGTTTTGACAGAGCAAATGAACAATCCTACAATTGTTGTATTGACAGACCGAAACGATTTAGACCAACAATTATTTGAAACCTTTGGAAATTGCGAACAGCTAATCAGACAGAAGCCAAAACAAGCAGAAAACAGAGATGATTTGAAAGACAAACTTGCAGTTGCTTCGGGTGGTGTTGTTTTTACAACTATCCAAAAATTCTTGCCTGAAAACACAACCTTAACTTATCCAAAGTTATCCGACAGAAGAAACATTGTAGTAATTGCAGACGAAGCACACAGAAGCCAATATGATTTTATTGATGGCTACGCCAAGCACATGAGAGATGCTTTGCCTAATGCTTCATTCATTGGTTTTACAGGAACTCCAATAGAGAAAGAAGATAAAAACACAACCGCAGTTTTTGGAGATTACATTCACGTTTACGATATACAACAAGCAGTTGAAGACGGTGCAACCGTAAAAATATATTACGAAAGTCGTTTGGCTAAAATTGAATTAAGCGAAGGCGACCAAAAATTATTAGATGAAAGAGTTGAAGAAGTTACAGAGGATGATGAATTAACCGAGAAGCAAAAACGCTTTGCAAAGTGGGCAAGTAAAGAAGCAATTGTAGGAAGTGAACAAAGACTAAAACAAGTTGCTTTAGATTTAGTAAACCACTTTGAAAACAGAATATCAGCAGCCGAAGGCAAAGGAATGATTGTGTGCATGAGCCGTAGAATTTGCGTTGCACTGCATAATGAAATAATAAAACTTCGTCCACATTGGCAAGACAATTCAGACGACAAAGGTTCAATCAAAGTAATCATGACAGGTTCGGCAAGCGACCCTTTAGATTGGCAAGAGCATATAAGAAACAAGCCAAGAAGAAAAGCAATTGGCGATAGATTGAAAGACCCGAAAGACCCTTTGAAATTGGTTATTGTTCGTGATATGTGGCTAACTGGTTTTGATGCTCCTTGTTTGCATACACTTTACATTGACAAACCAATGAATGGACATAACCTTATGCAAGCCATAGCAAGGGTTAACCGTGTGTTTGGCGACAAGCAAGGCGGTTTAGTTGTAGATTATATCGGCATTGCACAAGACTTGAAAAAAGCATTGGCAATCTACACAGAAGCAAAAGGAAAAGGACAATTGACTTTTGACCAATCGGAAGCCATTGCAAAAATGTTGGACTTCTATGAAATTGTAGTTGACATGTTTGGAAAGTTTGATTACAAGAAATATTTCCAAATTGAGGTTAGAGATAAACTGAATTACATTTTAGATGCTGCCAACTTTATTTTAGCATTGAAAGATGAAGACGGAGTAACAGGAAAGAAAAGATTTACTTTCAATGTTACCCGCTTAAGCCAAGCATTTGGACTTGTAGGAACAACACCCGAAGCAAAAAATGTTAGAGATGATTTAGCTTTCTTCCAAGCAATCAAAGCCAGGTTCTCAAAATTTGATGAGAGTAACAGAAAGAAAAGCAATGAAGAAATTGAAACTGCTATCCGACAAATTATAAACGATGCAATCATTTCAAAAGAGGTAGTTGATGTTTTTGATGCTGCTGGAATTGCAAAACCTTCAATTGAAATTTTGAATGATGAGTTTTTAGAGCAAATAAGAAATTTACCAAGAAAAAATCTTGCTTTAGAATTATTGAAAAGGTTGTTGAATGAAGAAATAAAAATCCGTTCCAACACAAACTTAGTTCAAAGCAGAAAGTTTTCTGAAATGCTTGCCGAAGCGGTTAAGCGTTATCAAAGCGGACTGATTGAAGCAGCACAATTGATTGAAGAGTTAATCAAACTTGCACAGGACATTAGAGAAGCCGACAAGCGAGGTGAAAAGCTAAACTTACGACAAGACGAACTTGCATTCTATGACGCATTAGCCGACAACCCGACAGCCGAGACAATTTTGGGTGACGACATTTTAAAAGCTATTGCACAAGAACTTGTGGACAGCGTTAGACGAAACACTTCTATTGACTGGCAACTAAAAGAAAGTGTTCAAGCAAAGTTGAGAGTTATGATAAAACGAATATTGCGTAAATACAAATATCCGCCAGACGATGTAGCAACAGGCGACTATAATATTTCTGTAACCAAAGTTTTAGACCAAGCAGAATTATTAGCAGACTTTTGGACGAAAGAAAAGAAATAACCAACGCACAAAAAACACACTCTTAAAAAACGCACAAGCCAACGCACAAACAATTTTTTATGAGAATGTTTTTTCATCCCAAATTAATCAATAGGAGATTTGAAAAATTGAACTATTTGATTTAGTTGGGATTAACCCCGATGTAAAAATTGCCATTATGTTTTGTAAAAACATAATGGCAATTTGTTATTCGATTTAGCAATGCTATTGCTGAATTTGGGTTCATAATATATTGTATGGTTTTGTAAGAATTTTTAAAGTAATAAAAGAATAATTTAATTGCTCCCTCTTACAATTTCAATTTACATTACCTTTGCTTTTTTCTATAATATATGCAAACGCAAGCTCAAAATTTTGAAACATTATACAAAGCACTAAACGAGGCACAAAAAGAGGCTGTAAACCATATTGAAGGTCCTATTATGGTGGTTGCTGGTCCTGGCACAGGCAAAACCCAAATATTGGCTGCCCGCATAGCCAATATTATTAGGCAAACACATACCAATGCCTACAATATATTATGTCTAACCTATACAGATGCTGGTGTAGTGGCTATGCGAGAGCGTTTAATTCAATTTATTGGTCCGCTGGCTTATAGGGTAAATATTCATACTTTCCACTCGTTGTGCAACGAGATTATACAATTTAATGGCAGCTATTTTGGCTATAACAATTTAAAACCTGCTACTGATTTAGATAAAATAGAATTGGTGCAAAAAATAATTGACAACCTGCCAGCCGATAGTGTTTTAAAGCGTTTGAAAGGCGAAATATATTACGATGTGCCCAATTATTTAAACTTGTTTAATCTACTAAAACAAGAAAATATAAAGCCAGAAGAGGTAAAACAAAAAGCAGATAATTATTTACAAAATTTAGTAGATGAGGGAGAATTTACATACAAACGCAAATCGGGTGCAAATAACAAAGGCGATTTTAAACAAGCTGCCTATGATGAGGAAAAACTAAAGGTGGATAAGCTAAAGGCAGCAGTTGATTTGTTTGAGCCTTTCAATGCTGTAATGCTTGAAAATAGGTTGTATGATTTTACAGATATGATAACTTGGGTTATCAAAGCTTTTGAAACGGATACAGATTTTTTAATGCCTTTTCAGGAGCGATACCAATACTTGCTTGTAGATGAATACCAAGATACCAATGGCTCGCAAAACAGATTGGTAGAACTATTGATGAATTTTTACGATGTGCCAAATCTATTTGTTGTAGGCGATGATGACCAGTCTATCTACCGTTTTCAAGGGGCAAATATTAGCAATATTATCAATTTTCAACAACAATATGCCCACGAGTTAAAAATTACTTTGCTAACGGAAAATTACCGTTCAAGTCAAAAAATACTAAACATTAGCCGTGCTTTAATTGAGCAAAATAAGGAACGTATAGAGGGTATTGATAAACATTTAGAAGCTAAACACAAGGAATTTGCAGCATTAGCTACTGCACCTGCAATAGAAAAATATTTTAACCCTATGCACGAAGCCATTGGCATTGCAGAGCAAATAAAACAGCTTCATAGCAAAGGCACACCATATAAGGAAATAGCCGTTCTGTATAGAAACCATAAGCAAGTAGAAATGCTTACTAGGTATTTTCAAGCCAATAGCATGCCTTTCAATTCAAAGAAAAAAATAAATGTTTTAAATGAATTGTTAGTAGAAAAATTGGTAACCATTCTTGCGTATTTAGATGCTGAAATAAACAAACCTTTTAGTGCAGAAAATTTATTGTTTGAAATATTGCATTACGATTTTTATAAAATACCAGCATTAGAACTTGCAAAACTCAGTGTAGATATAAAAAACAAACGCAGCAATTGGCGAGATTATTTACAGAAACTTAGTCAAAGTAATCAAGATTTATTTACAGGACAAGCAGGCATAGATGGTGTAAACGAACTTAAACGCTTGGCTTTAGATTTGGAATATTGGCTTACACAGGTAAATAATATTACTGTGCCACAATTGGTAGAAAAAATAATAGCAAAAGGTGGGATATTAAGCCATGTAATGCAGGCAGACGATAAGCGTTGGCAAATGCAAATTTTACGCACATTTTTCGATTTTATAAAAGAAGAAGCTGCTAAAAACCCTCGCATGAAACTTGCAGATGTTTTGAATACTATAAAACGCTACAATGATTTTAAACTTTCTGTAGATGCTTGGCAAGTATTAGAAATGCAAGACAGTATAAATTTAATAACTACACATAGCAGCAAGGGCTTAGAGTTTGAACATGTTTTTATATTGAATTGTACAGATGAGGCTTGGTTTAAAGGCGGCAATAGCAGCAATGATTTTAATTTTACAAAAATATATTTTGAAAAAAGCAAAGACGAAAATGCCGATGAAGAGGAAAACAGGAGACTTTTTTATGTAGCAATGACAAGGGCTAAAAAGAGTTTAACCATAAGCTATCACAACCAAAAAATGGATACTAAAGCTTTGGAAAAATTACGTTTTATAGCCGAAATAGAGCATCATGATGAAGTTAGCTTCAAAGAATGTTCGGTAGATGAAAAATTAGTTATAGCTTTTGAAAGTCAATTTTATAGAGATGAAGAATTTCCCGATTTTGAATTGATAGACCATAATTATTTAGATACGATTTTAAATAATTACACACTTTCGGCTACGCATTTAAACTCGTATTTACGCTGTGCTACCGAGTTTTATTTCAACCAAGTGCTAAAAGTGCCAAGTGCTAAAAGCGAGAGCATGAGTTTTGGAAATGCTGTGCATTTTGCTTTAGAAAAAATATTTAAAGACAAACAAACCAATGCCGATAAAACTTTGCCAACCATAGATACAATGCTTAAATACTTTGAGCAAAGTATGTATGTGCAAAGAGATAGTTTTACAGAAGAGGCTTATAAAAGACGTGTGGCTTACGGCTTTCAAATTTTACCTAAATATTATGCTGCCTACGAAAAACAATGGCTTGAAGAAAAGTATTATTCAGTAGAAAAAAATATTAACCATATAGAGCTAAAAGGTGTGCCAATAAAAGGTAAATTGGATAAGATAATTATAGACAATAACAGTGCCTATGTGATAGATTATAAAACAGGCAAATTTGAAAATGCTAAACCTAAATGTAATCCACCATTAGAAAATCCAAACCCCGAAAAGCGAGAACAAATAATAGGGGGCGACTACTGGCGACAAATGGTATTTTACCATTTATTGATAGAAAACGATAATACCAACGAATGGCAAATGACAAGGGGCGAAATGAATTTTGTAGAGCCCAATAAGTTTGATAAGTTTGATACAGTTCAATTTACCATAACTCCTACTGATGCTGAAATTGTAACCCAACAAATAAAGGAAACTTACAGCAAAATAAAAGCCTACGAGTTTGCCAAAGGCTGCAATGATAAAGATTGCTATTGGTGCAATTTTGTAAAATACTATCTTAAAAAAGATATTCTGATAACAGAAGAATTACCAAAAACGGAGGAAGAATAATTAACCATTTATCTTTAATCCATCGTAAGCCAATTGCATACCTTGTGGCAAGGTTTTATTTACCTCGTTATGCAAGCCTAATTGATGGCTAATATGCGTAAAATATACATTGGGTATTTCTAATTTTTTAGCTACTGCTATTGCTTGCTCAAGGGTAAAATGGCTAATATGTTGCTCGTTTCGCAAGGCATTTAATACCAAATGGGTGCTACCTTTTATTTTATCTAAATTTAATTCATCTATAAAATTAGCATCTGTTATGTATGTAAAATCTTTTATTCTAAAACCTAAAACGGGTAGTTTATAATGCAATACTTCAATAGGAGTAATTAGGGTATTGCCAATGTTAAAATTATTTTCA
The DNA here is from genome assembly GCA_964505065.1 of uncultured Chitinophaga sp. GTDB lineage: Bacteria > Bacteroidota > Bacteroidia > NS11-12g > UBA955 > JABMMZ01. The sequence continues at coordinate 32,239 of CAZDGF010000028.1, read as the reverse complement.
GCAATTATGGTATTAAAATTAAGTTCTGGAATACCAGGGTATTTTATGGGTGCAAAAATATATTGAAACTCTCGCCTTAAAGCCTCTTGCACTCTTTGTGTGGCATACACTTCTATTGCTTTTTGATTGATATAGTTAAAAGCTCTAATATCATCCATACCTGCAATATGGTCTTTATGCTCGTGGGTAAATATTAAACCATCTAATTTTAAGGTATTGTTGCGCAGCATTTGTTGCCTAAAATCGGGTCCGCTATCTATAACCAAAGTTTGCCCATCTATATCTATTTGAATGCTGCTACGCAAACGTTTATCTTTGCTATCTGTACTTTTACAAACAGCACATTGGCAGGCAATAAGCGGCACACCTTGCGAGGTTCCTGTTCCTAAAAATGTTATTTGCAAAATGGGGTATAAAGATTTATTGTTAAATTGTTTTTTGTTAGTTCATTGAGCTTGTCGAAATGAATTGTTTTATTGTTAATTGCCCTCTGCTTTAGCAGGGGGATTATTGAATTGTTTATAAAATCAAAATTCAAAAATTTAAAAATCAAAAATTTATATGTGTTCTTCTTCGCTATCGCCATAGGTTTCACCAAATTCATCGTCTTCATCTGGTGTTTCATCATCTGGGTCAGTTTCTATACCAAAGGCTTCTTCATCAAAGCCTTCGTCTAATGCAGGTGCGTGTTTGCTTGCAATTTTGCTTGCTATTTCGTCAAATTCAGTTTCATCTACAATTTTAAACCTTCCTGTTCCTTCATTTTGCTTGGGTGCTTTGCCTGCCGTTTTACTTACCAAAGGATATTTTATACCTTTAATATCATTCTGAATACTTTGTAGCTCTAACAACAATGTCCACTGCTCGGCAAAATCTGTAATGTATAAAAATTTTTGATGTGGGTCGTTTACAAAATTGTTTAATTTGGAAGTAGCCATTATTTGTTTATTGCCACTTTCATCTGTTAAAGTAATTTCTTTGCCTTTTCGCCAATTGTCATCCGATACATAAAAAGAAGAGGGTAGGGCTTTGTTAAAACCTATTGAATCTAAAACGATGTTATGCAAATCTAAAAATGAAGCAGTTGGATTAATATCTACAATCCTAAATATATCCTCATCTTCTTCAAACCAAACTTTAAAACGGTAAATCATAAAATATAAAGCGCAAAAATAACTTATTTTTTTATTTTTATACCATAGCTTTCTGCCACAGTTTTAAGATAATTTAAAGCGTCTTCAAAAGTATCTTTTATAATTCCTGATAAAATTGCTTCTCGCACATTGCTTTTTAATATGCCTATTTGTTTTGGCTCTGATATTTCAAAAGTATTTATAATATCGTTGCCATTTATGGGTGGCTGCCAGTTGCGCAAATTGTCTTTTTCTTCCACTTGCTTTATTTTTTCTTGTACAAGGGCAAAATTTTGTTTTACACGTTCTATTTTCTTTTCGTTTTTACTTGTAATATCGCTATTGCATAGCATCATAAGGGCTTCTATATCCTCGCCTGCTTCTACCATTAAACGCCTAACAGCGCTATCAGTTACAATATCTTGAGCTAATACAATGGGGCGCAAATGCAATAAAACTAATTTTTCTACAAAGCGCATTTTTTCGTTTTGCGGTAATTTTAATTTGGTAAATATTGGCTTTACCATACGGCTGCCTTTATCCTCATGCCCATGAAATGTCCATCCTATATTGGGTTCAAATCTTTTTGTTGCAGGCTTTGCAATATCATGCAAAATAGCAGCCCAACGTAGCCATAAATCATTGCTTACCTTGCATACATTGTCTAACACTTGTAGCGTATGGTAAAAGTTATCTTTGTGTGCCTTGCCATTAATTGTTTCTACGCCATGCAAAGCTACCATTTCAGGAAAAATAAGATGCAACAAACCAGTGTCGAACAAATACTCAAAACCAATAGAGGGCATTGGCGAAAGTATAATTTTATTCAATTCTTCGGTAATTCTTTCTTGCGAAATAATGCCAATACGTTCCTTATTTCTTGCTATGCCATCATAAGTATCGCTATCTATTCTAAAACCCAATTGGCTGGCAAAACGTATAGCTCGCATCATGCGCAATGGGTCGTCAATAAAGGTTTTATCTGCATTTAATGGCGTTTTTATTAATTGCGCATCTAAATCCGCTAATCCTTTAAATGGGTCTATAAGTTTGCCATAATTTGCAGCATTTAAGCCAATGCTCAAGGCATTAATGGTTAGGTCTCTTCGCTCTTGGTCGTCTTGCAAAGTGCCTTCTTCTACAAAGGGTTTACGACTATTCCGTTCATAACTTTCTTTTCTTGCTCCTACAAATTCAATGTTCAATTCATTATAAACAACTTGGGCTGTGCCAAAATTTTGAAAAAAAGAAAAATGACTATTGGGTAAGCAATTAGCTACTTTTTTTGCAAATTCAATGCCACTGCCTACCACAACAATATCAATGTCTTTACTTTCTCTGTATAAAAAAATATCGCGCACAAAGCCACCAATTAAATATGCCTCAACACCCATTTTATCGGCTATATCGCCTATTTTTTTAAATAGGGTTTCGTATTGTTGAAAAGCATTGTTGGGCGGCAAAAACATAGCCTGCAAAACTAAAACTTATTTTGAATATAAATAACTGATACGATTTAATGTTATTTAACTTAATTTCTAAATAAGAAAAAAACGCGGTCATTCTGAAAATTTTGGCTTCGCAAAATTATTCAGAATCTGAAATAAGTGGGGATTCTGAATCTTTTTTCAGAGCAAAAAAGTTCAGAATGACAACTTTCGTTAAGACTTTAACCTTACGCCCTAACTTACATTATTTATCCATTTGCGAAACAAGTGGGTAAAACCTATTTTTGCAAAAAATATTTACCAATGGCAAAAAACTATATTCAAGGCATAAAACGAAGATTAAACCAGCTAAAAAATTTAAGAATTGTAAATTTAGATTTTGCCCCTGGCCATTATTATAGCCCCATAGTAAATACCAAAGAAATAGGCAGTAGAGCCAATGAAGCTTTTACCATTCCAACGGAAATAAAAGGTATTGTTTTAAATAAAGATGCGCAAATGGCTACTTTAAACAAAATGGTAGGCTATTACAATGAAAATACTTTTTCCGAAACCAAAACTGATGGAAAACGCTACTATTTTCAAAACAATTATTATAGCTATAGCGATGCCTTATTTTTATACAATATCATTCGCCACAACAAGCCAAAGCGCATAATTGAAGTAGGTTCAGGCTTTTCTTCGGCTGTAATGTTAGATACCAATGATGAATTTTTTAATGGCGAAATAAAACACACTTTTGTGGAGCCACATCCACAGCGTTTGTATTCTTTATTGAACGAAAACGATAAAAAAAATACCACCATTCATGTTAAAAATATTCAAACTATTGGGTTGGAAACTTTCGACCAGCTGCAAGAAAACGATATTTTATTTATAGATAGCACCCATGTAAGCAAAGCCGATAGCGATGTAAATAGAATTGTATTTGATATTCTACCACGCTTAAACAAAGGGGTATTAATTCATTTTCATGATATTTTTTATCCTTTTGAGTATCCAAAAGAATGGGTGCTGGGTTGGAAAGGTTTTGGCTGGAACGAAACCTATTTGTTAAAAAGTTTTTTATTGCACAATCCAGATTTTAAAATTGAATTATTCAATACTTATTTAGAGCTTTTTGAAGAAAAATGGTTTGCCGAAAATATGCCAAAATGCTTAAAAAATAAGGGCGGAAGCATTTGGATAAGAAAGGTAAATTAAAAGTCATTTTGAGTTTTTTGTGAAACAAAAAAAGTCTTTTTTAATCTTGTTTCAAAGTGTAGTAAAAACCCATATTCAAGCCAACATTCCATAATCTTTCAGTAATAGGTGTTTTTATTATTTTTACTAACCCATATCTAAATGTTGGTTCTAATTTTAGATTAAATTTATTATTGATAACATAGTCAATACCTATACTTACTGTTGGCATAAAGTTTATTTCTTTATAATTGTAAATTTTAGTGTAATCATAGGCTTTTCGTTCAAATTTTTCATTATTTTCAGATAAAAATGTAATTGTTTGATATTTAAAAAGATAGCTTGTAGCTATGCCTACACTGGAAGTAAACTGCATTTTTTTCTCCCAATTGGTTTTATAAATAATTCTAACAGGTAAGTTTAATTGATGAAAAGAGTATTTAAAATAATAATCAAAACCATTAACTTTAGATTTTTTTGTTCTATAACCATTATTTGAATATTGTAAGCCTGTTTCTAATTCAAAATTATTACTAAATTGATACAATAAATTTATACTTGTAGAGAAAGATATTTTTGGAATTTCAGTTTCGTTTCTGTAATTCATTAGAGATTTTGTATGGTTGTTAGTAGAATCTACCTTTAATATTCTATAACAATAATCGGGAGAGAAGTTTATACCTATTTTTAATTTTCTTTGGGCGTAAGAATTTAATGAAACAAAGATTATAATAGCAAATAAAAAAAGATAGCGCACAGATATTTAAAAATTATAGTTTAAGCCAATTTTTAAGCCAGCTATTAGTGCATTTCTATTTTCAAAATAGTTTATTTCTGTGCGTATTTGGCTATCAAAATTAAGGTTTTTGTATATTTTTGTTTGATAACCTAAAGAGCCAAACATATTGAATTTAGCAGGAGTTGAAGTTCTTGCACTTGATATTATTTGAGATGATTGGAAACCCAATTCACCATAAAAATGCTTAAAAGGAGCGGCTTTTAAAAATAAAATTTCATTCAAAGCATCAAAATTTGAATAAGTGCCTGAATATTGATTATAATTAATTTCCAACCCAATTGAAAATATTTTATAAATTTGTTTGAAACTCCTTAATCCTAAAGAATAGTTGTAACCGTAATTAGGTACAGAAAAAGAGCCATTTCCCAATATCCCAATATTAAATTTGGTTTTTTTTGCCTCATTTTGCGCATTGCTTATCAATATAAAAAACAATGCAATTGCTGTTATTAATTTTGTTTTCATAAAACAAAAATAGTTAATTTATTTGAATAAATAAAATCCAATTCGTAAACTAAATACTGGCATAAATGCATTATAACCAATATCGGTTACATATTTATTGTATTTTCTGGTTTCTTTTAAATGTTGGTTTTGCGTTATAAAATTGTAACCTATGCCTAATCCAAATTCGCTAAAAAAATATCTTCCTTTTTGAAAAACTACCAATTGCGATTGTAAAGATTGGCTCCTTAAATTACCTTTATGTTTTACCAATTCATAATAGTATAAATTGTTTCTTAAATTGTATTCGTTTTGCCAATAGCTTATTTTATTGTTTTGTTGATTGTAATTTAAGCTAACATACATTAATAAATCTGAAGAAAGATAATCGTAAGTTTTGGCATAAATCAATTTTCTTGCTTGTATGTTGTAGCCCCATCCGCTCAATTGGTCGTTGGCTTTTTTCATATAATCTGCATTGTATTCGGGCAATGTTCTTTTTTGATTCATATTTGTAGTGCCGCCAATTAAATTAATACCTGCTAAAAATTGATATTTATTGTTTGGTAAATTGCCAATTAAATCTATTCCATATCTATGTTGAGTATATGCAAGTAAATTTGTAGAAATACCTAATATAAAATCTTTATTTTGTGCATTAACTAATTGACTTAAAATAAAACAGACGGTTAAAAAAAATATTTTTTTCATTTAGTTTATTTCAGCATTTAAAGTAAGTGTATTTGCAGCTTTGTTATAGGTGTAAAACCATACTTTATTGGCATTGCTTATAATTAATTGGTTGTTTACAAACTTCATTTTTGTAAAATTATCAAAATCGGCATTTAAGGTTAAAACCCTTGAAATAGCTTTGTTAGGCTGGTTAATATTGAATAGTTCTATATTTTTGGTTAATAAAAAAGCAAGGCTGTCGTTTATTTTTTCTATGGCATATACATTTTCTTTATATGGAAATGTAATGTTACCAAAGTTTTTAAAATTAGTGTATTTATTTTTATAAGTTAAAGTATCCACATAAAATTCCGAAAAGCGATTTCTTATATACTCACTTTTACTTTTATCTAAAATTAAAATATAATTGTTTAATTGTACAATATCAGAAATATTAAAATTATAATATTTTGAAGCAATAATATTATTTTTAGTGCTTTGGTTAAGGCTTATAATAGAACTTGCATTGTCTTCATTCTTTATTAATAAAGAATCAATATTGCTAATAATTGGATAATTATAAGCAGTATTTTGTATAAAAAATGCAATCGAATTACCATTCAAATCATATTGATAAATTGCATCTTTTTTATTGATAAAAACAGTATTATTGTAAATACTAATCAATTTGCCATTAACACTTTGCCCATCATTTACATATTTTGGAATAGGCTCATAATATTTTGTAAAACTTAAAATAAAAAATGGCAAACAAAGTAAAATTAATTTCTTATTCATATTTTTTCGTAGCTTATTATGGTAGCGTTGCTTGGTGTTTTATTCAAATCTTCAAAAACGGCAATGCCATCGGGTGTTTTTATTTTAATGTTAAAAGCATTGGTTTCTCTTTTGCTTATAGTAGGAGAGAGGGCATTGCTAAAATCTACAACAATTAAATCTTTGTAATTATTGGCATACAATGTATTGTTTTTTACCTCAAAATCTACACAAGCTGGCACAAAATAAAAACCAATTTTTTGCGGACTGTTTGTATTAGAATTATCAATAATATGGATACCCAAGCCATATTCTAAAGCTAAAATATAATTGCCCAAATATTCTATTTTTTGAATATTTTTATTTTCTCTTGCCGTTTGTATTTCGCAAATATTGAGTTTGCTGTTTTCTATTAATATAGGCTTATAGCTTGAGTAAATATCTTTTTCAGATTTATTTTTACAACTTATGGCAGCTGTTAAAATCAAAAGTATTTGAATAAAAAAATGCTTCATTTATTATTCAAAAATAAACGAATAAATGGAAATAAAAATATTTTCTTGTAAATAAGAAACTAAAACTAATATTTGTTGCAACAAATATTAGTAAAAATATGAAAATATCAGAAAAAATTGCCCGTGTATTGTGGGTTTAGTTTACACAGCCTTTAGTTTAATGTATTTCTTTAATGCAATGCCAGAACAACCGCCACAGCCAGAAGCTGCAACAGCATTTGGAGGCGCTATGTTTGCAACAGGATACATGTTTACCTTTATTAAAGTTACAGAATTGTTATGTGGTATAATGTTACTTAGTGGTTTTAAATCTCAATTGGCTGCCGTTATCATTTTGCCTGTAACAATAAATATCTTTTTGTTTCATGCAATTTTAAATCCTGCTTCTATGGTAATTAGTGTTGTACTTTTAGTGTTAAATTTATTTTTAGGCTATTGCTATAGAAAAAATTACGAAGGCATGCTTAGTGCAGGTAATGCTTGGAAATATTGATAGCTATTAAAACACTTTTCTAATGAAAAATCCCAGTTCAAAAATTTTTGAACTGGGATTTTTTGTTCAATTGCCCTGCACTTTAGTGCAGGGCAATATTGATTTTCAGTTCCTGTACTAAAGTTCAGGGCAATTGATTTTTTACCCTTTAATATTAGCTGCAAAAAATTCTCTGTTCATTTTGGCAATATTGTGTAAGCTAATACCTTTAGGGCATTCGGCAGCACAAGCGCCTGTATTGGTACAGCTACCAAAACCTTCGGCATCCATTTGGTTTACCATAGCCATTACACGTTTTTTAGCCTCTGGTTTTCCTTGTGGTAATAGTGCTAATTGGTTTACTTTAGCAGATACAAATAGCATAGCACTTGCATTTTTACAAGCAGCTACACAGGCACCACAACCTATACAAGCTGCGCTCATAAAGGCTTCATCGGCTTCTTCTTTGCCTATTGGTAAGCTATTTGCGTCTTGCGCATTGCCAGTATTTACACTTACATAGCCGCCAGAAGCCATTATTCTATCGAAAGCCGAGCGGTTTACACTCAAATCTTTTATAACAGGAAAGGCTTTTGCTCGCCAAGGTTCTACCACAATGGTATCGCCATCGCTAAATGAGCGCATGTGCAATTGGCAGGTAGTTACACCTTCTAAAGGTCCGTGTGGACGACCATTGATATGCATACTACACATACCACAAATTCCTTCACGGCAATCGTGGTCGAAAGCAATAGGTTCATCGCCTTTGGTAATAAGGTCTTCGTTTAGTACATCAAACATTTCTAAAAACGACATATCGGGCGATACATGCTCTACAGCATAAGTTTTAAGTTCGCCTTTGGCTTTCTCGTTTTTTTGTCTCCAAACTTTTAAGTTTATTTTCATGTTATGGTTACTCATGTTAGTATTATTTTTATTGGTGTTTTTCTATTATTTTTTTTAATTGGAAATCTATCTCTGGAATTTCATTTTTTATAACATCCCATACTATTTCATAATCTACACCAAAGTAATGGTGTATTAATTTATCTCTTAAGCCAGCCATATTTTTCCATTCTATTTGAATATGTTGGCTTGTAAATTCTTTAGGTAATTTTTTAGTTGCTTCGCCTATTATTTCTAAACTTCTAATAAATGCTCTTGATTTTATTTCATCATTAATAAAATCATTATAATCCATATTGATAGTTTGATTAACTAAAAATTCAGTTTCTTTTACAATATGTTTTAAAAAATCTATCAACTTAAAGCGCGGTATATTGAATATCTTGTTTTATTTTTTCTTTTACAAAATTAGGGAGTGATGCTTCGGTAACTATTTCAATTTTTCTGTTAAAAATTTGCTCTAAAAAATTGCTTACACGCATAAAGTTTTTATAATTTTTATTACCTTCATTAAATTCAATTAATAAATCAATATCACTATTTTCTGTTTGTTCATTTCTTGCAAATGAACCAAACAAGCCAATTTTTTTTAAGCCAAATTGGCTTAAATTAAATTTGTTGGTATTTAACAATTCAAGTATTTCAGATTTATTTAAAACCATCAGCAATTCCTATTTATAACTTCTTTGCGCTATTTTAATGTTTTCGTATTTCAATTCTTCTTTGTGTAAATTCCAGCCATTTTCTGTATGTTCCCAAGCAGATACAAATGCAAAATTTACATCATCTCTTAAAGCTTCTCCTTCTTCTGTTTGGTATTCTTCTCTAAAATGCCCACCGCAACTTTCGTTTCTTTCTAATGCATCTTTACACATTAGTTCGCCCAATTCTATAAAATCTGCAACTCTACCTGCTTTTTCTAATTCTGGGTTAAATTCGTTGTTTTCTCCGGGAACTCTTACATCTTTCCAAAACTCTTCTTTAATTTTTTGAATTTCTGCAATTGCCCATTTTAAGCCTTCGGCATTTCGAGCCATTCCGCATTTATCCCACATTATTTTACCCAATCGTTTATGGAAATAATCTACAGATTTAGTACCTTTAATATTTAATATTTGGTTAATTCTTTGTTTTACATCTTTTTCAGTTTTTTCAAATGCCTCATGTGTTGTAGGTATAGGTTTTGTGCTTATTTCTTTCGATAAATAATCGCCAATGGTGTATGGTATTACAAAATATCCATCAGCCAATCCTTGCATAAGCGCAGATGCTCCCAAACGGTTAGCCCCATGGTCGCTAAAATTAGCCTCGCCCATAGCATACAAGCCTGGAATATTGGTCATTAGGTTATAATCTACCCAAAGACCGCCCATAGTATAATGCACCGCAGGATATATTTGCATTGGCTCTTCATAAGGGTCAACACCCGTAATTTGTTTGTACATATCAAATAAATTGCCATATTTTTCAGCTATTACAGCAGCTCCAAGTTCTTTCAATAATTCAGCACTTGGGTTGCTAATATTCTTTTTAGTAGCTTCTGTTCTGCCATATTTTTCTGTCATATTGTAGAAAAAATCTAAATATACAGCTTCGCCTGTGCTATTTACACCATAGCCAGCATCGCATCTTTCTTTTGCTGCTCTACTCGCTACGTCTCTTGGTACAAGGTTGCCAAAAGCAGGGTATCTACGTTCTAAATAATAATCTCTATCATCTTCGGCTATAGCACTTGGTTTTAATTTACCTGTACGCAATGCCTCTGCATCTTCTTTCTTTTTAGGCACCCATATACGTCCATCGTTTCTAAGCGATTCACTCATTAAGGTTAATTTAGATTGATGGTCGCCACTACGAGGAATGCAAGTAGGGTGAATTTGCGTATAACAAGGATTTGCCATAAAAGCACCACGTTTGTGGGCTTTCCAAGCAGCTGTTACATTGCTTCCCATTGCATTAGTAGAAAGATAAAACACATTACCATAACCACCTGTGCAAAGCAATACTGCATGTCCAAAATGTTTTTCTATTTCGCCTGTAATTAAATTGCGGGCAATAATTCCTCTTGCTTTGCCATCTATTACAACAACATCAAGCATTTCGTGGCGACTGTGCATTTGAACTTGTCCCATACCTACTTGGCGTTCTAAGGCACTGTAAGCACCTAATAAAAGTTGTTGCCCTGTTTGCCCTGCTGCATAAAATGTTCTTGCAACCTGAGTGCCTCCAAAAGAGCGATTACTTAATAAGCCTCCGTATTCTCTGGCAAAAGGAACACCTTGTGCTACGCATTGGTCTATAATACTACCGCTAACTTCTGCCAAGCGGTGCACATTGCCTTCTCTTGCTCTGTAATCGCCACCTTTTATGGTATCGTAAAATAAACGGTAAACGCTATCGCCATCGTTTTGATAATTTTTAGCAGCATTTATACCACCTTGTGCAGCTATACTGTGCGCTCTTCTTGGCGAGTCTTGAAAACAAAAGCATTTTACTTTATAGCCCATTTCGGCAAGAGATGCAGCAGCAGCAGAACCAGCCAAACCGCTACCTACCACTATAATTTCTAAACTGCGTTTATTGGCTGGGTTTACCAAAGGAACGCTCGATTTATATTTTGTCCATTTTTCGGCAATATTGCCTTCGGGTATTTTTGAATTTAATATATTTGACATAGAATGATTGTTTTAAATAAAGAATTAATAGAATAAAAAGTACAATGGCATAGCTGCAAATAAAATAGGTATGATAATGCCAAACAAACCAATACTCAAAGCATTAACAATGCCGTTATATTTGCTATGGTATAAGCCCATAGATTGGAAAGCGCTTTTAAAACCATGTATTAAATGGAATGAAATTGCCAACATAGAAATTAAATATAATATTACGATTAATGGATTTTTAAAGGCATCTGCCACAACTTTGTAAAGGTCTTTAATAATTAATACTTTTAAAGGTCCTTGCGAAATTTCAAATTTCTTTTCGCTAATTTTTCCAATTACGGCTTTATATTCGCTTTTATCATAAGGGGTAACAATATTTTCTTTTGTTATAGAGTTTGTAACGTATTGCGTATAAGGTGTTTCGCCAAATTTATACTGTGCCCAAAAGCCCCACATGTGAAAAACAATAAAAGCTAAAATAATTGTGCCTAAAACTCCCATATAACGGCTTGTCCATTTGCTATTGGCATTACCATTGGTAACAGCATAAGCCACAGGACGGGCTTTTTTATTTTCAAATACCAAATATAAGCCCCAAAAAGCATGAAATAAAATAGTGGCATACAAGCCATAAGATGTAAATTTAATAATTGGATTAGAGGTCATAAACACTGCATAGGTATTAAATGCCAAACCTTGGTCGTGTTTAAATAATTGCAAATTACCTATTAAATGAACTATGAGAAAACTACAAAGAAATAATCCTGTAAGTGCCATGAGTAATTTTTTGCCGATACTCGATTTTAAAAAGCCTGTTATCCAATTCATATTTTACTTTTTGTATTGATTTTTTATTGACTGCAAATTTATTGTTTATTAACTATTATCTCAATTTAAATTTTTATTTAAATTGATTATAAATTAAAGCTTGAACTTATTAGTTTTGTTGAAATTAATTAAAGTATTATTGTAAAAAAAAAGACACAAGCTTTTTAAAACTTATGCCTTTTACTTACAAATTAAGAAACACAGAATATTTTTTTGCCTCACCCCTAAATCCCCTCTCCAAAGGAGAGGGGACTTTATAGCTTCGGTAAAAATAATTTTTTAATTATTTACCACATTCTCAAACCTTGCTCTGCTATTAAATCCAAATGAAACGCCAAATCTATAACCCTCATTACTTGGAATAAAATAAGCATTTACTGGTATATTCAACTTACCACTTTTAAATGTTTTGCCAAATGCAAATACAAACGACCATTGCAACTGTGGGTCGCCCCTTGAGTCTAAACGTTGCTCAATAAATGGTTTTTTAAGCATACCAGCAGTATCTTTAGCCAATTGCCATTGGTTTTGGGTATTGTAAAATCCTTTAGATTTTGTAACCAAACTTACCGAAGGTCCAAAGGCAAATTCCCAGCCGTTTTTATTGTTGCGCATACCATTCATTAGTGTAAAACTGGGTATAAATAAGCCTTGGTCTAATCCTGTAATCATGGGAGCAAACTCAAACAGGGCTTGAAAATTGCCTTCGTTCAAATATTGTTTTTCAAATTGATAACCAAACTGAAACATTAAAGGCTGTGCATTAAAGCCACCATTTTGTTTAGTAGCTGATATTAATTCTGCTGTATGCCCTGTAAAATAAGTTAATCCCATACGTGGCCCATCGGAGCGCAAGCGGCTTTTGGTAGGATTATTTCGGCTATCGTCAAATTCAAATTTATCGGTAATAGATTTTATATCCTCGTTTGGTACAGGTATATTGTACATTTCTCTTAAAGCAGCTTTTATCATAAAAGGTATTTGCTGCGGCACATTTAAGTATTCTTTTACTATTTGTTTTTCAAATGCATTGGATTGCGCATCATATACTTTAAATGTAATTACTATTTTATCGGCAAGTTTTATCAAATTGCCAGTAAATACTTTCTCGCAGTTTAATTTTTTAGCTACTTGGGCTATACAATACGAGCTAAAACAGTTGCTAATGTTAATATTGCTGTCTTTTACCATATAATCCAAATCGTATTGGTTTACCACTTGGTATATGTTTAGTTTATCCAGCTCAAGGCGGGTAATTTCTGTAACAGGGGTAAGGTTTTTGTCAAAATTGGGTTCGTTGTTTAGCCCTTTGGTATCTATTTCTATAAGTACCATTTTTTCTTTACCATTGTTTGTTGTTTGTGCTTTTATGTTTGTAATTATTACAGTTAAAAGACTTGATAGGATGATGATTGATTTTTTCATGATGATTTTTATTTATTGTTAAATTGTTGAATTGTTTTATTAACAAAGACTAATAAAGTTAATTGTTAATTATAATTTGTATTTAAAAAATCAATTCCTCCCGAAATAAAGTCATTAAATAAAATATACAATCCTAGTAATCCGAAAAGAAATCCAATTAAATATTGAAGTGGTAAAGGCAATGTTGCGACCCAAATAACTATTATAACTACTAACGCACCAAATACCATAACCATTAAAAATTCTAAAATACAATAAATGGTATAACCAAAATCACTCTTCCAAAAATCATTCTCAAAATCAGATTGTATTTTTAACTTATTAGCAACTAAATTAGATTTTTTGTTTTCAAAATTTATAATATTTGTTTTTTCGTTGTTTATATTTTTAGCTAATAAATTTGTATTATTTAAATTAAATTTATTACTCACTTTATTTTTAAAAATTTCTAATCTTTTGTTTTTAATTTGTTTATTACTTTTTTTAACAAAATCCATTTCAGCCAATACAACAGGCTTTACCATTGCTGTATCTTTTTTGTAAGACTGCGCTTGTCTTTTCTCTGCCATTTTTGCTTTTTGTTCTATTGCTTTTTCTTTTTGGGCAATGTGTAAGTCCATTTTAAAGCCATTACTATAGCGGCATTTGGTTATGCTGCAAGAGGATAAACCTATAAGAAGTATTATAAATACCATAAAGGTTTTTGTCGTTTTGCTACTATTTAATTTGTTAAATGTTGTAGCTGTTGTTTTGTTGTTCATATTTCTCTTATTTGTTGGTACAAAGAAAGGCTGAATAAAAAACCTAAAATTATTGGCATTTCATATAATTAATAATTAAAAATGAATATTTAATAATGTTTATTAAATTAAAATAGAATTTTGTGTTTATTTTGCAATTTTCAATAATTAAAACACTATTTTTGCATAATACAATAATTTAAAATGAGTGTAAAATTACAAAACGCAAATAATTTTCAAGAAAAATTTAACCAAATATTGGAAAATAATGCCCCTGCAAGCATTTCTTTGGCTAAAGAAATTAGCGAATTGCTAAATATTAGCTTAGATAGCACCTACAGAAGGCTAAGAAACCAAACAGAATATACGCTAAACGAAGTAGCCATTATAGCCCAAGCTTTTGATATTCCTTTGGAAAGCCTAAACAGTAATTTACAAAATGTAATTACATTTAAAATTAACCATTTAAGCAACGATATAGCCTCGTATCAAGCCTATTTAAACAATATGCTGCAAAGTGTAGAAAGGCTTTCGGCATTTGAAAACCCTGAAATATTTTTTGCTGCTGAAGATATTCCTGTGTATTACCATTTTAGCTTGCCGCATTTAAGAGATTTTAAAATAAAATATTGGCTAAAATCGCTAATGAATATCAACGATTTTCAGCATTTAAGTACAGAAGACATAGAGATACCAGAGCAAATACTGCAAACTGCCGAAAAAATTTATGCCAAATTTAATGCCATACAAACTACAGAAATATGGACAACAGAAACCGTATTAAGCACCATAAAACAAATAAGATACTATTGGGATGCAGGTTTTTTTAATACTATAGAAACAGCCAACAATGTGCTAAACGATTTGGAACAATTGATATTAAACATTCAAAAAAATAGCAATGTAGGGTTTAAATACAATGCTGGCGGCAGTATGACTGGTATAAAGCATTTGTTTTATTTGAGCGATGTAATGATAGGCACCAATTGTATTTTAGCCAAAGCCAATCAGTTTGCAGCCTCATTTATAAGTTATAGCAGCTTTAATTTTATGCAAACCACCAATGCCGAATTTAACCACCAAAACGAACTTTGGTTGAACAATATTCTTTCAAAATCTACCTTATTGAGTGCCGTTGCCGAAAAGCAACGCAACCAGTTTTTTAAATCGGTTATAAAATTAATTGAAGAAACAAGGGGGTATTTGAAGTAAATAATTGCTTAATGTCTTTAAAAGATGTTGGAGATAACTCCAACATCGGCTAAAATCACTTCTCGATACGCAAAATTCCAAAGCCTCCCGCACGTGCGGGATTACTACTCGAAGTGACAGCAGGGGTTTGGGGTCATGTCGAGTAGTTCCTTTGCTTTGAAAGGAACGTATCGAGACATGGATAATGTTATTCACTTCTCGATACGCAAAATGCAAAGCCTCCCGCACGTGCGGGATTACTACTCGAAGTGACAGCAGGGGTTTGGGGTCATGTCGAGTAGTTCCTTTGCTTTGAAAGGAACGTATCGAGACATGAATAATGTTAATCACTTCTCGATACGCAAAATGCAGAGCCTCCCGCACGTGCGGGATTACTACTCGAAGTGACAGCAGAGGTTTGGGGTCATGTCGAGTATCCCGCATGGGCGGAAGTATCGAGACATTAGGAAATAAAATAGCCACTTCTCGATACGCAAAATTCCAAAGCGAATTTTACTACTCGAAGTGACGGCAAAGTTAGAATCTACCGCAGCCCATACACCTTGCCAGGCAGGGTATATACCAAGTTTTTAAATTCCAAGTCTAATAGCACCAATGCCAATTGCCCCATAGGTATTTTGGTATCAAAATGCAATTGGTCTATTGCTTTTTCGCTTTGTTTAAGTAGGTTTATAACCAAGGTTTCGCTTTCGCTCAAGTTATCTAACAATAGCAATTGGTTGGTAGCTTTGGTTTTTTTTGTATCTGTATAGCCAAGTGTTATTATCAGCTGTTCTATACTATCTATAATAGCTGCTTTATGCTGTTGTATTAGTGCATTGCAGCCTATGCTCCAATTATCATTAATTCTGCCAGGCAATGCATGTACATCTCTATTGTAGCTATTGGCTATTTCTGCTGTAATTAGGCTGCCGCCTTTTGCTCCGCTTTCTATAATAATGGTGGCATCTGCAAGCCCTGCAACAATTCTATTGCGCTTTGGAAAATTTTCTTTTACCCCAGGGGTATTGTAGGCAAACTCTGTAAGCAAACCGCCTTTGTTTAGCATTTCTATGGCTAAGTTTCTATTAGCAGCAGGATATATGGTTTGCAGTCCATGGGCTAGTACACCTATGGTTTCGCAATTGTTTTTTAAAGCAAATTTATGGGCATTGGTATCTGTGCCTGCAGCCAATCCGCTAACAATTAAAACATTGTATGGGGCTAAAGCCTCGCAAAGCTGCTCGGTAAATTGTTTGCCATACAACGTAGCATTGCGTGTGCCAACTATGGCTATAATTCTTTGTTGATTTAGGTTTGCATTGCCTTTGTAGTAAAGTAAAATAGGGGAGTCATCGGCATTTTTTAATCTAAAGGGGTAGGCTTCATCTAAATAAAAAAGAGGTTTTATTTGGTGTTTTTGTAGGGTTGTAATTTCTTTTTCAATGGCTGTAAAATCATTAAATTTAACAATATGATTGGCAGTAGCAGCACCTATATTGGGTATTTTTTCTAAAAAAGATTTTTTAACTTTAAATACCTCTTTTGCCCCTCCACAATAGCTAATTAAGTTTTTGGCTATAATATCGCCAACACCTTCTATTTTGGTTAATGCAATTTGATAAAGTAGGTTTTCTGTCAAAATATGATATTAGCGTACAAAATTAAATGAAAAAGAGCCTTTATTTTATACTGTTAATTAGTTATTCAAAAATTTTGCTGCCTACTCTTACCATATTGCTGCCGCATTCAATAGCCAAATGATAATCGCCACTCATACCCATAGAAAGGATATTAAAATTGGGTAAATTAATTTCAGTTTTTACCGTTTGGAAAAAGGATTTTAACCCTTCAAATTCAGATTGTACAATTGCTGTATCATTTGTATTAGATGCCATACCCATTAAGCCTACAACTTGAATATTTTGCATAGTTTGAAACTCAAAACTATGCAGTAAATCCATACATTCTGTTTCTGACAGTCCAAATTTTGTATCTTCTTGGGCAATATATATTTGCAATAAACAATTAATTTTTCGATTGCATTTTTCAGCTTGTTTGTTTATTTCTTCTAAAAGTTTTAGGCTATCTACACTTTGAATAAGCCCAATAAAAGGGGCAATAAATTTTACCTTATTGGTTTGCAAATGCCCAATTATGTGCCATGCAATATCTTTGGGCAAGGCTTCGTATCTTTCCAATAAGTTTTGAACTCGGTTTTCAGCAAATAGTTTATGCCCTGTATTGTATGCCTCTGTTATTTCTTGCAGCGTTCTTGTTTTAGATACAATTACCAATTCTGCTTTTTGGCTTATTTCTTGCTTAAGTTTAAGAATGTTTTCAGCAACCATTATATTTGCAAACTTAATGAAACAAAGTTTTAAAATTTTCATTTGTGTAAGTTTATTTCTAATAGCTGCTTGTGGTAAGCAAAAACCCAAGGTGGCAAGTAAGCCAGATTGGGTTATAAATGAAAGTACAATGGTGGATATGGTAGTAGATTTACGCATTGTAGATGCTGCTACTTACAACAATAAAAGCGGTGCGCCACGCAATAAAACCAAAGATTGGGAATTTGTAATGAAAAAATATAAAACCAATGACAGTATTTTTAGAAAAAGCCAAGATTACTATTGCCAATACCCAAAAGTATTAGAAAGTATATACGAGCAGGCTATTGATAAATTGAGCGAAATGCAAGCCAATAATTATAGCAATACTAAAAATACAAATACAATAGATACGGCTGAAATTGTAAAGTAAACCATAGCTATTTTATTCTAAACAATGGATAGAAAATTATTTTTACAATCGCTTGCTTTATTGCCTTTATCACTTAAAAGTATGAAATTAAACACACTCAATCAATTAATAGAACCCTCTGCTACCAGTATAAAAATGCCTGTTTTATTTTTAGGACACGGCAGCCCCATGAATGCTATTGAGGAAAATGAGTTTGTACAAGGATTTAGAGAGGCAGGTAAAAATATACCTTTACCTACCGCTATTCTTTGCATTTCTGCCCATTGGGAAACAAGGGGAACTTATGTTACTGCTATGGAGAAACCCCGCACTATTCACGATTTTGGTGGTTTTCCGCAAGCCCTTTTCGATGTTCAATATCCTGCTGCTGGCAGCCCAACAATGGCATTAGAAACTAAAAACATGGTTAAAAATACAACTATTGGATTAGATAATACTTGGGGGCTCGACCACGGTGCTTGGAGTGTTGTAAAACATTTGTATCCCAATGCCGATGTGCCTGTTTTTCAAATGAGTTTGGATATTAACCAATCGCCATTATGCCATTATGAAATAGGAAAGGAGCTAATGGCTTTAAGAAACAAAGGTGTACTAATAATAGGCAGTGGCAATATGGTGCATAATCTTGGTTTAGTAGCTTGGGATAAATTAAATGCAGATAATTATGCCTATGAATGGGCATTAGAAGCAAGCATAAAAATGAAGCAATACATACAAGAAAATAATTTTATGGCATTAATCAATTTTAAATCGCAAGGCAAAGCATTTGATTTAGCCATTCCTTCGGCAGAGCATTATTTACCCTTGCTATACACATTGGCATTAAAGCAAGAAAATGATAAATTGAGTATTTTTAATGATAAAGCCATAGGTGGTTCATTAACTATGACATCTTTAAAAATAGAATAAAGATATTTTATATCTGCAACATTTTCAATGCCGTTACAGCAGCTTCCACACCTTTGTTGCCGTGTTTTCCACCACTTCTTTCTTGGGCTTGTAGTAAGTTATCTGTTGTTAAAACTCCAAATATAACAGGTGTTCTAAAATCTAATCCTACACGCATAATACCATTGGCTGTGGCATCGCATATAAAATCGAAATGCCTTGTTTCGCCTTGTATTACACAGCCCAAACATATTACAGCATCTACATGTTGGTTTTCAATAATATGTTGCGCTGCAAAAGGCAATTCAAAAGTGCCAGGCACGGTTTTTATAATTATTTGCTTTTCTGTTGCGCCTGCTTTAATAAGCGTTTCTAAAACACCTTGCAGCAGTGCATTGGTTATTTCTGTATTCCATTCGGAAACAATAATGCCGAAGATATTGTCTTCGGCATTAGGTATTGTTTCAGGAGTATGTTCTGATAAATTTTTTAAAATTGTAGCCATTTTGAATTAAAAATCGCCTGTTTTGGCTTCTGCTTCGCCTATTAGTTTTTCAATATCTCTTAAATCTTGCGAACCAAAAAAATCTTTTTTCAAAGAACGGTAAATATTTAAAGCCTCTTTCCAATCATTTTTAGATTTATAAACTATTGCAGCTTTTAAGTACCAATTAATTGCAAAATCTGTTTCAGCTTTTTTAGCAGCTTTTAAATAAAGAGATAAACCTTTGTCTATTTCTTTGTTTTCAATATAGGCATCGCCCAATACACCTATAGCTTGTGCGCTCATAATTCTATCATCAAAGCTTACTTTTTCTAAATATTTAATGGCATTTTTAAAATCGCCTGTATATAAATACGAAGTACCTGCCATGTAAGCAGCTATGTTTCCAGATTTTGTACCACTGTATTGCTCTGCCAGTTTTGGTGCGGTTTTCAATACCAATTTAAAAGAATCTACATCATACAATGCTTGGGTTTTATAAATAGCAGTAATACCTTTTTGCTCTTTTGGTTTTAAATACAAATATTTGTAAGCCACCCATGCGCCAACTACCAATATTAAAGCAGCTATACCCAATACCAAAGCTTTGTTTTGGCTTTTGTACCATTTTTTTATATTCTCTATAATAAGGTTAGGTTTGCTTACTTTTACCTCTTCGTTTTCAGTAAATTCTACTTGTTCTTCAACTTGTTCGTTTATTTCTTCGTTATTGCTCATTGCTTGTTTTTCTGTAAAAAAGTGTGCGAAAATAGATAAATTAATTCATTATTCCATAATGTAAGGATATTCTCCTTCGTAAACATCTGTAAATAGCTCTGAAGCATCAGGATATGGCGAATTTTCTGCAAATTCTACAGAATCATTTACTTCTTTTATGATACGCTCTTCAAGGGCGTCTAATTCTTCTTGGGTAGCATATTTTTGTTCTAAAATTGTATTTTTAGTGGTTTCCAATGGGTCTAATTCTTTGTAATGCGCCACTTCTTCTTTGGTTCTGTAGGTTGCTGGGTCGCTCATACTGTGTCCTCTGTATCTGTATGTTTTTATTTCTAAAAATGTTGGTCCATCGCCTTTTCTTGCCCTATCTGCTGCTGTTTGAATGGCATTGTGTACATCTTCGCATTTCATACCATCTACTTGAAAAGAAGGCATTTCATAAGCCGAACCAATTTTGTAAATATCCAATACATTGGTTGTTCTTTCTACCGAAGTACCCATTGCATAATCGTTGTTTTCGCAAATAAAAATGCAAGGTAATTTCCAAAGCATAGCCATATTAAAAGCCTCGTGCAATGCCCCTTGACGTACAGCACCATCGCCCATAAAACATACGCAAAGTTTATCTGTGCCATTGTATTTTTCTGCAAAAGCAATGCCAGCGCCCAAAGGAATTTGCGCTCCTACAATACCATGCCCACCTAAAAAATTATGTTCTTTGCTAAACATGTGCATACTGCCACCTTTGCCTTTTGTACAGCCTGTAGATTTACCATAAAGTTCTGCCATTACAGCATTTGGGGTTATTCCCAATGCTAAAGCGTGTCCATGGTCTCTGTAAGCAGTTATAAATTTATCGCCTTTTATGGTGGCTGTCATCATACCTGCTACTATTGCCTCTTGCCCAATGTATAAGTGGCAAAAACCTTTTATTTTTTGTTGTCCGTATAGTTGTGCCGATTTTTCTTCAAATCTGCGTGTTAACAACATTATTTCATACCATTTGATGTATGTTTCCTTATTAAAATTTACTTTTGCAGCCTTAGCCATACTTTTACTTTTAAATGAATGGCAAAAGTAAACAAATATTTTACCTTAACAAACTGTGCGGATTAACAATTTATCGCTTTATAATTTTAAAAACCACGATGCATTAAAAATTGATTTTAATGCCGATATTACTTGCATTACAGGCAATAATGGTGCAGGAAAAACCAATGTGCTTGATGCTATTTATATGTTGAGTACATGCAAAAGCTATTTCAATGCAGTAGATTATCAGCTTGTAAAACACCAAGAAACCTTGTGTGCTATAAATGCGAAATTTACCAATGGGCAACAATACGATTTGCAAATGCAAATAGAAGCAGGTAAAAAGAAAAAACTAAAACGCAACGATAAGCAATACGAAAAACTGATAGACCATATTGGGCTTATAAATGCTGTAATGATAACGCCAGACGATATAGAACTTGTACAAGGTTATAGCGAAGATAGAAGACGTTTTATAGATATATGCCTTAGCCAATGCGATAGGGTATATTTGAATTGTTTGAGCGAGTACAACAAAGTGCTTGAACAACGCAACAAACAACTTAAACTTTTTGCCCAACATAGGCATTTTGATGCTTTGCTATTAGAAAGTTTTAATGCAAAACTTATACCTGCGGGCAATTATATTTTTGAAAAAAGAATGCAGGTATTGGCTATATTAAATACTTATTTTAATACTTATTATAAAGCCTTTTCATCGGGCAATGAAGAGGTGAAATTTATATATGAAAGCGATTTACTAGCTTATAAATTTGAAACATTACTTAAAGAAAACGAGGACAAAGATTTGGCATTAGAGCGCACAAGTGCAGGTATTCATAAAGATGATTTGGTGTTTGAGTTAAATGGTTTTCCGCTTAAAAAATTTGGCTCGCAAGGGCAAAGCAAATCGTTTATTATTGCTTTTAAACTGGCACAATATCAATACTTGAGCGAAACCCTAAAAGCCCAACCAATATTGCTACTTGATGATTTATTTGAAAAAATAGATGAGCAAAGAGCACAGCAATTAATCAATTTATTACAAACTGAAAATTTTGGACAAATTATTATTACAGACACCCATGCAGAAAGGGTAACAAAACATTTTGAAAATGGTACAAAAAGTATCAATTTTGTAGCCTTATAGTTTATATTTTTTTATGCAAAAGAAACCCAACCACCAATTTACAATAGCTGAAGCTTTAAACTTGGTAATAAGCGATAAAAAAATAAGTAAAGGGCTAACTGAAAGTACTATAAAACAACAATGGGCGGGTGTAATGGGAGAGGTTATTGCCAAACATACAACAGGAATGTACTTAAATGGCAAAGAGTTGTTTGTATATTTTAATTCATCGGTAATAAAGAATGAATTTACATACAATAAACAGAAAGCCATAGATTTGGTAAACGAAGCTATGGGCTATGAGGCTATTACGGATTTAATTGTTAAATAAAAATGACCAAAGTAAAACCAATAACAGCAGGTTGGCTTTTAGTGATTATTTATTGTGTAGGCATAATAGGTTTTTGTTTTAATGAAACCCAAATGCTAATGCGTAAATTGGTGTGGGTAAATTTATTGTTAACACTATTTGTATTGTTTTGCTACCATAAAAAATGGAGTAAAGAATTTGTTTTTGCATCTATTTTAATAGCTTTTACAGGTTTTTTATTGGAAGTAGTGGGTGTAAAAACAGGCTATATATTTGGACGATACCAATACGGCACTACTTTGGGTTTTACTTTGTGGGATACTCCGCTTATGATGATGGTAAACTGGCTAACTACGGTATATATTACCCGTCAAATAGCCGAAATGATTGCCAAAGATACTTTTTTAATAAGCATTATAGCAGCTATTTTTATGGTATTATTAGATTTCTTTTTAGAGCCTTTTGCTATAAAAAATGGCTTATGGCAATGGAATATTGGGCGAGTGCCTTTGCATAATTATGCGGGCTGGTTTGTAGCGGGTTTAATTATTCAATATTTGTATATAAAGGCTATAAAGTTTCCGCCCAATAAGTTAGCATTGCCTATTTATATTATTCAATTGGGTTTCTTTTTGGTATTGTTTTTATTTAAAAAATGAGATGTTTGATTTTTTAGAAAGATTTCTTTTTAAAATTTTTCTTAAAAATTGGCTTTTCTTCTCTTTTACTTGGGTTGTAAATTGGGGCTTTGCCTAAAAAATTAGGCAAGGTATTTTTAACAATTTCATAACCTATAAGGTTTTCAATATCTGCAAATTTATATTGCTTAAAATCATTGACAAATGTTATGGCTTCGCCTTTACTTTCTGCTCTTGCCGTTCTACCTATTCTGTGTATGTAATCTTCGGCATCATTGGGTACATCGTAGTTTATCACTAAACCAATATCTTCTATATCTATCCCTCTGGAAAGTATATCTGTGGCTACCAATATTTGCAAATTTTTATTTTTAAAATTGCGCAACACATCTTCTCTTTCAGCCTGTTCCAAATCAGAATGAATTGCTTTTGCCTTAAAGCGTTCTCGTTGTAATTCTATTTCTAAAGTTTTTACTTTTTGTTTTGTACTTACAAAAATAATAACACTTGTGTAGTCTTTTTGCCCAAGTATATGTTTTATTAAATTGTTTTTTTGATTATCGTAAACCATATAGGCAGATTGAGCAATTCCTGCCGCAGGTTTAGAAATAGCAAGGCTAATTTCTTTGGGGTTGGTTAAAAGTTTATTGGCAAGGGTTCTAATTTTTGGCGGCATAGTTGCCGAAAACATAAGCGATTGCCTTTGTTTTGGAATATGTGTTATAATTTTAGCAATATCTTCAAAAAAACCCATATCTAACATTCTATCTGCTTCATCTAAAATAAAATGCTTTAAATGGGGAAGCTTTACATAGCCCATATTTAGGTGGGCTATCAATCTACCTGGTGTGGCAATAATAATATTTGTACCCTCCAAAAAAGCTTTTTTTTCTTTTTGAAATACCTGCCCATCGCTACCACCGTATATAGCCAATGAACTAATGCTGCTAAAGTAAGTAAAACCTTGTAAAGCTTGGTCTATTTGTAATGCCAACTCTCTTGTAGGCACTACTATAAGGGTATCTGTAAAATCTGAAGGAGCTAAAGAAAGTTTATGAAGTATAGGAAGTAGAAAAGCGGCTGTTTTACCTGTACCCGTTTGGGCGCAAGCTATCAAATCTTTTCCTTCTAAAATAATAGGGATAGCTTGTTCTTGAATAGGAGTTGCATTTTCGTAACCCATGCTTTCTATGCTATTTTGCAAACTGGGCTCAAGGTTGAATTCGGTAAATTTCAAATTATGAATTAAAAACGCAAATTTAGGTTAAAATTAATTAACTACTCATTACACTTCCACAATTAATATCTACCACTTGACCTGTAATGGCTTTTTGCTTCAATAAGTAATGTACCAAATCTGCTATTTCCTCTGGCTCTGCCATTCTGCCAAGGGGTACACTTTGCATGGCTATTTTATGAAAATCATCTACATCTATTCCTAAACCTTTAGCAATACCTTGCATACCTTCTTTTGCCATATTGGTATTTACCCAGCCTGGGCTTATAGCATTTACCAAAATATTATGCTCTGCTAATTCCATAGCCCAACTGCGCATTAATCCTAACAAACCAGCTTTAGAGGCGCAATAAGCCGTATAATTTTTTACGCCCAATCGTGCTAATACGCTGGAAGTTAGTAATACATGCTTTTCTGTGTTTGTGTTTTCTTTCAATTGGGGTAAAAAAGCATTCACAAACCAATAAGTACCATTCAAATTGGTATCTATTATTTCGTCCCATCTGTCGTTTTCGCCATATTGGTTTTCGCCACCCACACCAGCATTTGCTATTATGCCATCTATTTGTGTTCCACTTAAAATTGAAGATACCTGCTCGCAGTTTTCTCTTTCTCTTATATTAGTAGCTATAACCAAATGATTGCCAGAGGGTAGTAGTTTTAATGTTTCTTCAAGTTTTACCTCGTTTCTGCCTGCTAAAATAATATCTGCACCTTCTGTAGCCAATTTAATAGCTATTGCTCTGCCTATTCCGCTACCTGCTCCGCTTATAATGTATCTTTTATTTTTCATGACTGGGGATTAAAATTGGGTGCAAGATAAATAAATATTTAAAAGTAAAAATTTTATTTTATACCATTTAAGTTAATTAAGGTTATTTTAGAATTTGGTTTTTAAAATAGGAGAGGATAAGGGTGTAAAAAAACAATATTCTAACAAAATAAGTTAAAAAATTAATATTAAACATTATTTATAAATAATTAATTATCAATAGTATATGTATTTTAAATAAAGTATTAGTTTGGATATAATTAAAAAGTGTGCTTTGTATTAATTTAGGCGAACAATGGCTTTAAATTCCAGATAATTAGCTATAAGTTATATAAACACAATCTTTTCAATTTATTGATGATTAAAAGCAATCGGATAACAAAAATTTTTGGCAATAATGAATACAAACTATTGATTTACAAATAAATATAAAATTTACATTTGTAAAACAACTTGTTTACAAATGTAAAGTACGTTATTTACATTTGTAAAACAAAAACATTACATTTGTAAACGCTAATAATTACAATTGTAAAATGATAGAAGAAAAAATACTGAAGATATACGCTGATAGTGGCTTATCGCGTACTGACTTTGCAGCAAAATTAGGGATTGCCAATGCTGTATTATCGCATTTAGCTAGCGGAAGAAACAAGGCAAGTTTAGATTTAGTGGTAAATATTTTGAACTATTTTCCACACATAAGTGCCGATTGGCTATTATTAAATAAAGGAGAAATGCTGCGCTCACCATTAGAAAGTAACACAGAAACAATCAAACAAAACCTTTTAAAACATCTTTCTACAATAAAGAATACCAATGTATTAACCCTAAATAAGATTAACGATTTAGAAACAATAATTGCTGATTTAAAATAAAGATGCCTGCTTGGTATTTAAAATATGAGCGTAGAATAAGTCGCCAAACATTTTTTGTGCTTTTGCCAAATTGGTTTTATCTACACTATAAATAACACTTGTTTTATAATTTTTACCTGTTACAAGGTTTGCTGCCCTTAGTTCGCTTAAATGTTGAGAAACAGTAGATTGGCTCAATGGTAATTTATCTACTATCTGTTGGCATGTTTGGTCGTTTTTAAGCAATAATATTTTAACAATTCTAATTCTTGCTGGGTGTCCCAAAGCTTTACATACTGTACTTAAATCTACTTCGCTTTGATCAAATAACGATTTCTTACTCATTGCCATAGCCTGCAAATATAAAGGGAAAATTATTTGTTAACAAGTTTTAATTCAAAATATTAGATTAATCTTTTATTAATTTTTTTACTACCTTTTCATTTTCCAACGCCTATGGCTCCATACCCAATATTCTGGCTTTTCTTTAATTATAGATTCTAATTTGTGGGTATGAAGTTCGGTAATATTGTTAGTTTCTTTAGGTTGTTTGGCTATATACGATAGTTCGCAACTGTAATATCCTCGCTTATAACATATAATATTGGCAAAAATAACTGGCAAATTATACTTTTGGGCTAATTTTTCTGCTCCTGGCAAAACTGCGGTTTCTTGGTTTAAAAAATTAACCCAAATACTGCTTTCTTTATGGCTTGGCGACTGGTCGGCTATTAATACTAATACAAATGGCTTTTCTGCTTTTAAAATAGCTCGGGGTATTTTTTCCATAGGAATCATATTTGTGCCAAATTCTGTTCTGGATTTAAACATTAATTCATCAAAAAGCTTGTTTGATAAGGGTTTGTATGCTCCCAATATCTCATTTTTTACCAATAATGGCGAACCCTTACACATTAGCTCCCAATTGGCATAATGCCCCATTACAACTATGGCGCTTCTGCCTTCATCGTATAATTTATTAAAAATTTCAGGGTTTTTATACGTTAGTCTTTTTAGTATTTGCGCTTTACTTATGGTAATGGCTTTTAAAGATTCTACAACCAAATCGCCCAAATAGCGGTAATATTTTTTTTCAAGTATAAGCAATTCCATTTCTGTTTTTTCAGGAAAAGCATTTTTCATGTTTTCTCTTACAACCTTTAGCCTATATTTCGTTAATCGGTATAAAACAATATAAAGAAAATTGGAAATAAGGTACAAAACCCAAAAAGGGAGATAAGAAATTAAACAAATTAGAAAGATGCCAATTTTTACTAAAAAAGATTTAATCAAATTAAAATTAAAATATATTGGCAAAAATAGACAAGAAATTTATTTATATTATTTATTTATAATTTTTATTTTACTAAAAATATTAATGCACAAAGTATAGATGCTGCTTTAAAAGCAGATTATTTTAAAGCAAATGGCGGAATTTCACTTTCAAATGTTTTGTATTCAGGCTCCAGACCATTGCCCTCCAGAAGACCCTATGCTTATTTATTAAATGGCAATATTAATTTTAATATTTTAGGTGTTATCAATGCACCTTTCTCATTTGTATATTCTAATCAAGGCAATCAATATACCCAACCAAGTTTTAACCAAACCTCTTTTCACCCCACTTATAAATGGGTAGCTACTCATTTTGGTGATATTAGTACCAGTTATTCGCCATTTACTGTAAATGGGCATTTATTTAAAGGATTGGCAGTAGACTTAACCCCTGGTAAATTTATTTTTAGTGCCTTGTATGGCAAATTTCAAGCAGCCGTAAATCCACAAGGAACAATTGCTAAGAGCCAAATTATGCCAACATATAAACGCATGGGCTTTGGGTTTAAAACAGGTTTTAATAGTACAAAAATAGGGCAGTGGACAATGAGTTTTTTTAATGCAAAAGATATTTTAAACTCGTTGCCTAAAAATATAGAAACCATAAAAGCTCAAGAAAATTACAGCACAAGTTTGCAATTTAAAAAACAATTGTTTAAAAAATTAATTTTCAATATAGATTATGGTGTTTCATTACTTACAGAAAATATAAACGCTCAAAAAACAGAAACCAATCAACATGTGCTATTCAATTTTTTGCCAATCAATTCTTCATCGTGTATATACAATGCTATTAAATCTAACATAGCCTTAAACTTGGGTAAGCTTGGTTTTCAAATGGGTTACGAAAAAATAGATCCAAATTATAAAACATTGGGAGCTTATTATTTTAACAACGATTTTGAAAATATAACCGCAGGATTTAACGCCAATATTTTTAAGCAAAAAATTGCCATTAGTGCCAATGCTGGCAAACAGCGCGATAATATAAACCAAACAAAAGCAAGCAATTTGGTGCGCACAGTTGGCAATGTAAATTTAAATGCACAATTGCATAAAAAAATACAAATTTCGGGCAATTATTCTAATTTTTTAAGTTACACAAATGCCCGACCTTTTACAGATTATCAAAATCAAATTAATCCATATTTAAAATGGGATACATTAAATTTTAGACAAATATCGCAAAATATAAACGGCAATTTAAATTACACCATTAAAAATGATAGTGTTAAAAATTGCACATTTAATGGTGGTATAAATTACCAAACAGCTGCCGATAATCAAAATGGAAAAATTAACAATGGCAATATATTTTACAATGGCAATATGGCTTTTAATACTGCTTATGTAAAAACAGGCAATACCATTGGCATTAGCTTAAACTTAGGTAGAAATACTTTAAATACTATAAATATTGTAAATATTAGCCCTTGTTTAAATATTGGTAAAACATTTTTTAAAAAGCTTTTAAAATCATCAATAGCCTTGAGCTATACCAATAGCTATATGGCTCAAAAACCAAGTGGCAGTATGTTTAATACCTCATTAAATGTAAATTATACCTTACAAAAATTTCATCAATTTAATTTCACCGCCCTTTTGCTTAATAGAAAAGATACACCCAATAATAACTTATACATCCAAAACCAACGATTTACAGAAACTACCTTTCAGCTGGTGTACAGTGTAAACATGGAATTTTTTAACCTTAAAAGAAAATTAAAATAATGATTCGAAAATTAGGGATAAAAGGGTATAATTGCATAGTAAAATTGAAAGGGTTTATAAACCATATATTCTTAGTTTTTTTGCTTTTTGTTGGCAAGCAAACCCTTTATGCCCAAAACTATCCTGTACAAGCCAATTTAAATTTAATAGCTCCTTATAGTGCCCAGCTTAGCACATACCCTGCATACCAACAAAGCCTTAGCATTCAGCTTTTAAATAAAGATTTTGCTACCCCTCAAATAAATGTTTATTTAAAATTAAACAT
This sequence comes from uncultured Chitinophaga sp., assembly GCA_964505065.1. Lineage (GTDB taxonomy): Bacteria > Bacteroidota > Bacteroidia > NS11-12g > UBA955 > JABMMZ01. Next base: position 2,862 of record CAZDGF010000028.1, on the reverse strand, counting down.
AGAAGGGCCGGGTATAAGCATTGGCACAGCCCCCTTTTTTAAACCCAACAGCCCTATAAACCTTGTGGCAGGCTCGCCCACCTTGCTTGGTGGTGCAGATATTGCCTATTTGTTTAATACAGATAATTTAATATTTAGCGGACTTAATAAAACCAAGTTTATAAACGAAGGCAGCCTATTGCCCTAAGGTATTTACCAGTTTTCTATTACAGCTTATTATTTTGATAACAATGCCCAAGTAAGTAATATAGGAATTAGTACCGTTACACTATTTAAGCTTCAGCCGCCCATTATCAATTTGCCTGCTAATGGTAGTTTTTTAGATATTAAACAACCCCAGCAATTATTTATACAATTTACACCCAGACATACAGCAGCACCAAGCTTACAGGGTAAAATAAGTTATAAAATAAAGCTAATAGAAGTGTAACCTTATGGGCGCAATGCCAACGAGGCTATGCAAAGCACCATAGTGCCATTGTACGAAACCTTTACTAGCAGCACCTCTATACTATATGGAGCAGGCGAGCCACCGCTAATAGAAGGCAGAAAATATGCCCTACAGGTGCAAGCCATAGATGCCAATGGATATAATATATTTGATAATAATGGCTATAGCCCTGTACACGAGTTTGTATATGGCAAACAATGCCCCATTCCCACAGAGTTTACAGCACAAAAAGGCGATGGCACAAGCATTGATATAAAATGGCAAGCCAATACTCAACATAAAAGCTATATTGTAAATTATAGACAAAAAGGCAAGGGAGAAAACAAAACAGAAATGGTGTTTAGCAATGGTTTAACATTGTATAATTTACTACCCAAAACCACTTATTTGATAAGCCTTGTAGGCTTGTGTAAAGAGGGCAACAGCGAGGCAACCCAAGAGCTAAGCATAACAACAGATACAGCCAAAAGCAGCTATCAACAATGGGCAGCCACCAATTGTGGCAAACCTCTGCCCAGTATAGACCTAAGCAATACAAAGCCCTTGCTAAGCCTAAATACAGGCGAAACCATACAAGCAGCCGATTTTGATATAAAAATAATAGCCATTACAAGCCTTGGCAATGGCTATTATACTGGCTCGGGCTTGGTTACCCTGCCTTTTACAGGCAAAGTGCCATTGCCATGTAGCTTTGAGCGTATATTGCTAAATGCCGATAAACGGATGATAGAAGGCAAAATTAGCCTTTTGCAAGCCCCTTTAATGCTAAGCAACCGCACTTTTACCAATGTTGCCAAAATGTGGCGACAACTGTTTGGCAGCAATTGGAATAAATATGAAACCCAAAAATATGAGGGCAATATTAACCAAATAAATGTTAACGAAACCGATGGCACAATAACCATAGAGGGAAGCGCAGGAACAAAAAAAAATAAAAACAGGGCAAAATATAGAAATTACAGATAGCAAAGGTAAAACTTGGTATATAAGCCCAGCCGGAAAAATAAGCCCAGCCGAAGGACCAAAAACAACCCCCATTGTAAAAAATATAGCCACAGGCGAAGGCACACCAAGCAGCCTACTCTCGGGTATGGCAAAAGTATATTTTGATGCACCATTAGCAGAAAGCTTTGATACCTACCAGCACCAAGCATTAACAGCAGGCAGACAATACGATGCATTAGATTGTGCAGATACTGCTTATTATGCCGCATGGAAACTGGCACAAGCAGGCAAAACCTTTAAACTAACAGCCACCTTGGTGCAGGGTACCTATATGCCATGCCCTTTAGATAGTGTAAAATTTGCCCGAAGCGATGGCACATTATTGCCATTTACAAGGCAGGGCAATGTATTTACCATACAAGCCACAGGGCGCATGCACCTATATGCCGATGCCGTATGGTCAATAGCCAATTATGCCCTAAATAAAGAAAGCAAGCCCGAGCGTTGGATATTGGGCAAACTGAATATAATAAACACAGATATTAAAAAAATGAATGTGGTGCTAGTGCCTGTAAATGGTATTGGTGCTGCTGCCGATGTGGAAAGGTTGAAAAAAGCATTGAGTTTGAATTATGCAAATTATAATTTAGCGGTTGATATTCAAAAACACCAAGGAATTACCATAGAAGAATTAGATGCTAAAAAAGATAGAATAAAAATAGATAGAAACTTACTAAACACAAAGTACAACCAAGATATTTATTATTTTTTAAATACATTTTTAGCTAACGATAGTTTTAAAGCAAATACACAGTACTTTTTTTTATGGCCCTTTGCAGATAAAGAAGAAATAGATGGCTACATGTCTTTATTTGGACAATTTGGGTTTATTTTTTTAAAAAATAGCCAAACAATAAATGCTGTAACATTTGCACACGAGCTGGGGCATGGTGCTATGGGATTAGACCATACATTTGAAAACGATGAAAGTAAAAGTGGCAAAAGTTTGAATATAATGGATTATAGCCAGGGTAAATATTTTAATTATAACCAATGGCTTAATATTTTTGATAATTATAGAATTAAAGATAAATTAAAAAGTATTTTTCAAGATGAGGATGAGGGCTTAAGATCAATAACATTAACTAATAATTTAAACTCTATACTACAAAATAAATATAAAAAATTTGTTTTTTTAACTCCTAATGGAAGTAAAATAGTTTTGCCAAAAGAAGCACATTATGCTGAATTTAATGATTTTGATGAAATTAGCAGAACTGTTAATTTTAAGTTTATAAAATTTTTATCTAAATTTATAATAAAATGGCCTAAAATAGATAAACCTAAAAAAGAAGATGATTATACAATTTATACTTTTGATTATAATGAAAATAATGGAAAGTATTATTATTATCTGTTTTCAACTTTAAAATGCAACAGGGGAAAAAGTAATTTTTTTTTTGAAA
>CAZDGF010000027.1:24010-44871 GCA_964505065.1 uncultured Chitinophaga sp. | reverse complement strand
CTAAATCAAATAGTTCAATTTTTCAAATTTCCTATTGATTAATTTGGGTTTAAAGTATATTTTCTCAACATTATGGCAGTTTTCCGTCAGCGGAAAGAGGCTTTAAACATTCAACAATTGTATATAAAGTAGTGGGCAGAGGTTATAAAACTGCGACAACCTATTTTATACCTGTGGAGGTATAAAACTTTACAAACAAGCTTGTATTTTTACCAAAGTTTGTATGTATTCTTCTGCGGTAAATTTGGCTCTTGGTGCGGTAAAATTCAAATCGACAACTGCACTCATAGGCACTAAATGAATATGTGCGTGCGGCACTTCTAAACCTATAACAGCCATACCAACTTTTGTGCAAGGAATGGCTTTTTTTATAGCTATGGCTATTTTTTTAGCATAAATATGTAGTTGGGCAAGTTCCTCATTGGGCATTTCAAATATATAATCTACTGCCTTTTTAGGTATAATTAAGGTATGTCCTTCTTTTAGCGGATTAACATCTAAAAAAGCCATAAAATCTGCTGTTTCATCTATTTTATAGCAGGGTATTTCGCCATTTAATATTTTAGAAAAAATAGTTGCCATAGCATTAAATAGAAATATTCAAAATTTCTAATTTTACGATACCTGCAGGTACAGTAATCTCTACTATGTCGGCTACCTTTTTGCCTAATAGGGCTGCACCTATTGCCGATTTGCTCGATATTTTGCCCAATTTCATATCTGCCTCTTTTTCTGAAACTATAGTATATACCATTTCTCTATCGGCAACTATATTTTTAACTTTTACTTTGTTCAAAATATTTACTTTGCTATTGTCAAGCTTGGTTTCGTCAAGCACTCTTGCATTGGCAAACATGGTGCGAAGGTTTGCTATTTTGGCTTCAAGCAATCCTTGGGCTTCCTTAGCTGCATCGTATTCCGCATTTTCAGATAAGTCCCCTTTGTCTCTTGCCTCGGCTATTTGTGCACTAATGGCAGGGCGTTCTACTTTTTGCAAATGCTCAATTTCAAGTTTCAGTTTATCGAAACCTTCTTTGGTTAAATATACTATATCGCTCATTTTTTATTGTGTATGTGTGTTAAAAAAATAAGTGCTCTCAATTTTAATGTTGAAAGCACTTATGCAAATGTAATTATTTTTTTTAGTTTTAAAAAAACTATTCTTTTGGTGCAGGTTGTTCTACTGCAATTTCTTCTTTTCCTGCCAGTTTAATTCTAACACCAAAGGTATGTGTACCACTAAAAGGATTGGTGCTTCTAAAGCTATAATCTATTGCAATTAAGCTATTGTTTTCTCTATAGTTTTTACCTTCAATTCTTTTGCCAGTAGCAAACTGAACTGTAGCACCAAGGCATAAGCCTGTATAAGCTGTTTTGCGGGTATCATAGTTAAATATGCCTTCTTCGTAGTCAAAACCAGTGCGCAACATCAATATTTCTTTATAGGCATATTCTAACCCAACTGATGTTTGATTGCTTGAAAAAGAATTGTTTGCAAAATTAGCTGCTGCTGTTAATCTATGCCAATACATCTCTTCGTTTTTATCTAATCTAAAATCGTATGCCATACCAATATTTATCATTGATGGCAATTGGGTTTTATCTGTCCTTTGGCTTGTTGTAGTGGTAAAGCTATTAGAACCAATATTTGTTTTGGTGGCTAATCCATCGCCTTGGTATCTCAAATCGGGTCCTAAATTTTTAATGCTAACGCCAAAGCGCATATCGCCTTTTCTGCTTTGAGAGGCAGGGTTATCGCTTCTATATTTGGCTTTTGTGCCTTTTCCGCTTTTAAATACTTGAGTAGCATATTGTATACCAGCATCTATAGCCATTCCGCCTGTTCTAACATCTGGTGTGCTTTCGCTTATAATTTTTATGTTTACACCACCCGAAATACCATTTGAAAAATTATATGCATAGCCTAAATTAATATTGCTTATAGAGGGTTTGTAAGTACCTAAACCTTCATCTGGCTGCTGTTCGGTTGTAATTGGTATTTGCCCTATGCCAAAAGACATAACACTTAATCCAAGTACACTATTGCTTTCTCCTAATTTTTGAGCAAAACCAAAAGCATTGATATTAATACCTGTTCCACCAAGCCAAGAGGTTCTGCTAAAGGCTAAATCTGTGCCATTGGTTTTACCTAAGCCTGCTATGTTTTGAAAAAAAGATTCGACACCCGATACGCCAGCCGTATTGGAGTTTCCCATACCGCTGCTTTGTCCCCAGCCATTTATTAGCAATTGGGTAAAGCCTGCTTGCCCTGCTCTTACTGTGTTTTGAGCATTTAGAGTATAAAAACCTACACTTAATAAGGTTAGCGTTATATATTTTAAAAATTTATTCATCTTATTGTTATTGTTGATATAATTGTTATTGCTAAATATTAATATGTATCTAAATCCAGTTGACGCATAACGCCATACCATTTTAAAATTTTCTCGCCTAAGTCGCCACAATCTACATGAATAATGTATAAACCACTGGCAATTGGTACTCTACTGTCGTTTTTTAAATCCCAGTCGGAGAAAGTAGTAAGATCGTCTTTTTTAATTCTTCTTACCAATGTACCGCTCAATGTATATATAGAAATTGTACATTTTGGAGGTAAATTCGTAATTTTTACTTTATTATCTATTGCACTTCCTTCGTATTCAGAAAAAGCGTAATATGGATTTGGTACAATATTAATTTTACTTACAGATTTTTTGCCTGTTTCTTTATTTTCGTTGTTATAAATACTTTCAGTGTTAAATTTATAACTTGGCAAATTGGTAGAGTCGGGATCTGCAATTGCTTTGTTGTAAGGTTTACGCATGTTTATAGCAATACTAACTTCTACCGGAGGAACACCGTTTTTTAAGTTGTATCCAGGACTCGCCATAGCTGGTATTACCCACATAGCTTGAGAGAATACTTTTCTTTTATCGCCTGCAGAAGGCGATGAATTTGGTACTGAGGTTAATAATGTTTGAAACTGAGCGCCTTCGTCATATATAGGAGATTTGTAAGATTTATTTGATAATCCAGGGTAGCTTCCCATAACATAAATATAGTGTTTGCCGCCAAATTGAAAATAATTAGAATTGCTTGAAAAAGTGCTTGTTGGGTTCCATATCATATCGTTGCCATTATCGCCTGGTAGGTAAGAATCTTCTCCAAACATAATATTCATACGTTCGCCAGTTTCTAAATTTACAGCATATCCAGGAAAATAACTTCTGCCTCTTTCGCTTGCATCTTCTTCCCATCTTATAAATTCTCCATTTGAAGAATTAAAGATAGGTTTCATGGAATTATGATATCTCATATTCATTTTTGCCATATTTCCTTCAGTCAAAGTTTTATCTTCTCCCATTTCTAATACTACGCATTTTGTCCATTTTCTTACATCTGGAGTTAATACAAGTTTAATACTTGCTAATTCTGAAATAGGATTATCTGTTACATTCGAGCCGCTCCAAGCCATTCCATAAGCTACAACACCTCTTGGGCTTGCACCTTCTACTCTTGAGCATAGTGCATAAGGCGCTATTTTTCTGTCCCATATTCTTTCAAACACTTCATTAGGGTCATAAGAATCTTTATCAGGGTTAGTCCAATCAAATTCGCCCCCAAAATCGTCATTGTAAGCATCAGCTGTTGCAGCTTTTAAGTTTTTTGTTCCGCTTCTTATCCAATTGAAAGGCGAGTTTTCGTTATCTATATCTGGAACAGCGGTTAGCCATTGTTTAGATTCATCTGAAAATTTAACAGATGAACTAATGTAGCCATTTGTAGCATCGTCTGGATTGTGCGGGTTTCTGCCGGGTGTTTTTACTTGTTGTATTTCTACAGCAAGACCCCATTCGTTTAAATTCTTTTTGGTTTTAATAGGTCCTAAAAATCCATCTCTTCCTTGTAGCGTTTCAGTTCTTTTTGCTATTGTTTCTTCTGAATATACTTTTTCGCCTGTTGTAATATTTGTTAATACCCACCAGCTTTGGGCAGAAATAGAATCTTGCCATTTAATTAAAGAACCTTTTGGCAATACTTTTACATTGTTAGGTTCTAAAAAGCGCAATTCAAAATCTGCTTTTGGCACTTTTAAAGGGTCAACAACTTTGATACGAATAGGTCCTTTGCCGCCTAAATAAACAGGTGCTGCAGCTTTTCCATTTTTCAATATTTCATCTATTGTTTGATCGGAAAACTCTAATACTTGCCCACCGTTGCCTCTGCCACTCAATTGTGTAATTATTGGTCCATCGCCATATTTTGATTGTATTTGGCTACCAAAGGCTTCAGATTCTACCTTGTGGGGTATTAAACTAATTTTTACTGGGGTATTGGTTGGTAAATATTGTATTGAAGAAATCCAAGATTCGGGTTTATCTGTAGGATTTGCAGGGTCAAAATTAGGGTCGTTGGTGCAATAGCCATAAGGAATAACCAAATAATAATAGGTTTTATAATTTACCAATGTTTTATTAGAACCTACGGCAAATTTATCTTCTGTAATTGAGAAAGATTTATTTAAACCAATATTTGCTCCATCTACTTTTAGTTTTGGCACATCAATTCCTACTTCGTTGTCAAATTCTTTATTGATTAAAATGCTGTATGCATCTTTCAAATCGCACTGGGCAACCAATACAGCTTTGTCAATATTATCAAGCTCACTATTTGATACCGAACCGTCTTTTAATTGAAAAATTTGATACCCTTGAAAACTATAATCTAAAGTAACTTTGGTATTGTTGGCTAATGTTTTAATAAATTTTTCGTTATAAGCCTCAGTTACACCAGTATTTAATAGTTTAATTACTACTTCATTCTCTAATTCTTGATGTTCTACATTGCTTTCGTAAAACTCTGGTCCGCTCAAAATAGAAAATTTATTGTCGTACACCTCTTGTGCTTTATCGCTTGCGCGTTTTAGGATGTTTAAAGAACCTGTAGCACCGCCTTTATTGGCACGAGCCCATACCACAGCAACTGTAACATTATTTACGGCACCATGAAATAAATTAAATGGTCCTGCAGATTGCAGAAAACGTCTATCAGCAGGTGTATTGCCTGCGCTTCTTTCATTCCATCTTGGTAAGCTTGATGTTGCAGAATTTGTACCATCATCAAACATATATTTTGTACATACAGTACCGCCAACACCATTGCCTCCAAATGTTACACATCTGCCATTTTGCCATTGTGCTTGTAGATAATTGTAATAATCTGTAGCTGTATTTGGATTACCGTTTACAGGGTTAAAATCGTTGTTGTAATATACAAATGCACCCATACCAAGCACATTGCCTACTGAATCTTTAGGTCCTTCAAAAAAATCTACACCTATACTTGGTGGATTTAAACCATAACCTAATACGCCTTCATCATTGTCATCGCCATTGTAGCAATAGCCAAGACTTCTGCCTACATCGCAGCCCACATAATCATCGGCATAATTTCCCAAATCGGCATCTACCCATTGGCCAAAATAGGTTTTATCCAATGCTTCAAAACCTCTGTTTACAATTTTAGTTCTGTAAAATGTAGTATTGTTTAACTCATCTAATGTTTGATAAGCAAAGGCTGTTGTTTGTAGTTCTAATCCAATAGGCAAACCTTGCGTTTCAGTATGTATATTTCCTCTATCGTTATATACAAACCATATCATTTGGTCTGGTTGGTCTTTTGGTAAATTTTTTGATGGGTCTTTGGTATTGTCTAAAACTGGGTAATCGCCTAATAAAGGCTCATATTTATCAGGGTCGCCTCCAACATTAAAAAATGGTGCTAAATCTGTTGTTTGGTTGGTACCAGCAGGATTGCTTGGATTTCCTGCACCAGGCCATTCCAATATGCTTTGAGATATAACAGGATTGGTTGGATTTGTTGCAGCTAACAATTCAGCTTTGGTTACTTTGTATATTTTATCCCAACGCAAACATCTATCTGCATCTGTGCTAACATTATTGGTATCCAATGTGCCTGGAAAATAATCCCAACCACCATTTTGACGGTAGGTCATGGCTGCAATTCTTAAATTGCCATCGCCTCTGCTTACACCACCTATCCAAAGCGAGCCTGCAAACAATGAATGTTTACGCACACTATTGGCATCGGTTACTTTGGGTATCTCATATTTTGGGTTGTTCAAATCCCACCACATATCGCCACCGTTCAATATTCTTGTACGCACGTTGTTTATATCCAAATCGGCACTTTGTGTGCTTGGCTTACAAGTATTGGCAAATGCTGTAACACCGCCCGCTGTTTGGCTTATTGGTTTTTTGGCTTGGCCTTGAAAATTTTTAATTTCAGCACCCTGTGTATTTACTGCTATAAAAGCTAAAGCAGTAAGCAATCCTGTTTTAAAATAAACACTTTTCATTTTTTTAATTAATTTTGGGTTAAACACTTAGTTATTAGTTACTTTTTTTATTGTTGATTAAAAGAAAAATTTAGCACCTAAACGCATAAATCTTGGCGCTTGGTAATTGCCAATTTGATTGATAGCTGTGCGGTAGTAAAAATTGAATGCCTCTGCGCTTAATTGGTTTTGTAAGGCTTGCTGTCCTTTTGGAGAGTTTAGGAAACCATCATCTTTAGGCGAGCCTGTATAAGGCCATACACCATTTAAGTTTTGAGTATTCAATAAATTGGTTACAAAATAATAAACTTGAACTGTGTAGAATCTTTTATTACCAGTTTTATCATTGATAGTAGAAAAACGAATATCTTTAGAAACGTTTAAATTTGTGGTAAACTGCCAAGGCAAGCGAGAGCCAAATGGCGTTCCTTTTATAGGTGCTCTGTCTGCCGAACCTTGTTGTACAGGTGTTGTTGTGGCAGTGTATGGTAAACCAGATGTAGCTGCATAAGTAATATTAAAATTGGTGTTCGATAATATTTTAGTGCTGCCTATTACAGGACCTAAATATCTTCTTTCTTTTTTCATTTTACCAACACCTTTTCCATCAAAAAACTCCCAGTTGATACTGCCTTTAATTTGGTGGCGAATATCTAAATCGCCCAAAGGAAATAGGCTACGTAGGTTTGGTTGGTTGCTAGCTATTAAGGCTCTTTGAGAATTTACATTAGAACCAGTGCCATCAGCAAATTGCAGAGTGTAGTTGCCATTAAATGAAATATTGTTTGGTGCTCTATAATCAAATTCTGTAACAAAACCTTTAACTGTGCTAAAATCTAAACTGTTATAGCTAATGTATGTAATAGGATAGGCATTTTGGTATTGAAAAGCAGAAATATCGCTTTTGGTTTCACGGTAGTAGGTCATAAAGCTAAGCAACATTGTTTTATTTATTTGTTGTTTAAAGCCTATTTGATAATCTGTTGTTAAACGAGGTGTTAATGCAGGATTAGCTACTATGGTAGAAGATTTCAATGGTAAATAAACATAATCATCTACAGTTGCAAAGCTTGTACCTTGTCCTGGTCTTTGAGCCAATATATCATAACTGGCAAAGAACAAGCTACTTCTATTTAAAGGGAATTTAAAGAAAACACGGGGTAGAACATTTATTTTAGGTTGAAAATCTTTGAATGAATTTTCTGTTATTTCTTGTTTTGCAGAGTTTACCAATAGAGGCTTTACACTACCGCCATTAGATCTTCCTGCAATAAAATCGCCAGTGGTTAATATACCACTTTCATTATACCATAAATTATCTTTTCTATAACCCAATATTTTAGGGTTGGCACTTTGGTTGTCGTCTACATAAACTGCATAATCGCTACCAATATTGCTTGGGTGGCTAATTGCATTGCCGCCTAATGTGCTTACTTCGCCAGCTGTTTTTATAGGATACAGAGAGTATGGGTCTTTTAATACCAATTGGTTAGCATCGTAGCGTTCTAATCTTAAGCCTAATCTAAACTCTAAATTACCAAAGGTAAATTTATCTTGAAACCAAGCCGCTGTGTATATTGGCATAAATGCACCAATACTTCTTTTATCTCTGTTTTGTAAAAAATCGTTTATACCTGGGCGGCCTCTTAATTTATTGCCTAAATAATCGTATCCATTGTATGAAATAAATTGTCCTGAACCATTGTTTAATAATTCATCGGCACTAAACATATTTAAGCTAAAATCACTTGGTCTGAAAGAGTTAATATCTAAAAATGTTCTTGAATCTATTCTTTTGCCATAAATATCAGAAGCACCTTGTCTTATTAGTTTGTTTCTAAATTCTCTATCAAAGGTTGTTTGTGTTTCTGTATTTACCAAACGGTTGTATTTTACTGTATCTCTAAATACACCGTTTGCATCGTAGCTTAATATGGGGTTTGTTTTATCGAGCTCTGCAATATGGCTATTGGCTAATTGGTACATTAAGCGCCAAAGGTTATTGGCACCTACACCATAGCTTCTGCTTACACTTTGCTCATAAGTAATACCAAATTGTAAATTATGATCGCCCCCTGCTGCTCTGTCTGCCGTAACTTTTCCTTTTAATACCGTTTCGCCAAGGGCATACAATGTATAACGTTCGTTTTGGCTTTTGCTATAGCCAGCCAATTGTGCACCTGGCGTGTTGAATAATGAATAAACCACATTAGGATTATAGCCATTTAAAAGTCCTTGATTTTGGAGCAGTTCTTGGTCGCTGGTAATACCATTTCCTCTTTCTCTTTCTCTATCAAATACAAATTGTGTAAAATTTCCTCTTACTTGGTTTATATTTGCTTTGGTAAATCTTATAGCTGTATCTCTAAATCCTGTTTGTTCTAAAAAGTTTTTAAGATAAACAGTATCGCCATTTTGATCAACAAACATTCGGGCAGGAGCACCATCGGATAATTGTACAGGCGAGTAAAATGCAGTAGGGTAATGTTTAAAATCGCCAATATAACCATAGCTAAAAATATCGTCTCTAAAATTTACATCTTGAGATTTTGTCCAAGTAGATTGGTAATCTAATCGCACAAAAATGGAGGTATTGTTTAAAGTGGCTCCACTTGCTCTTTTTGTTGAATCGGGGTCTTTAAATTTTTGTAAATATTTTACATAGCCTAATACATCTGTTCTTGTATTTAAAGGATTATTTTTGTAAGCCATTATATTTTGACCAGCATTTAAAGAATTACTGTACACAAAATTTCCAAATACAGATAAGGTAGCCAATTCAGATAAGCGAATATCAAATTTTGCTTGAGAAGTAGCGCCAAAAGAACGTGCATTGTTTTTAACTTTTACCAAATCGTAATCATCTTCGGTTAAATAATTGGCAGCATGTACATAACCACTTTGTGTATTAAATACCAATGGATTTCTTTCAATTTCAGCCAATTTATCATCTTTTATTTGGGTGTATGGTATATATGAAGCACCATCTCTGTTAAAATTAAAGTTTGCACCAAAATTAACTGATGCAATAGGAATTTTTTTCAATTTGCTTTTGCCTGTTATATAAGCAGGGTTATCTTTTAGTAATAAAGGGCGAGCAGTAAAAAATTCTATTAAATTGTTATGGTATGGATTAAATAAACTTGAGCTTTGAATTTCAAAACTTGTAAACTTATTGGTAGAAACACCGCCTTTGGTTGTAATAGCAACACCAAGTCCTGTAAAATCGCCATACTGGGCAGGAATACCTGCTTGTAAAATATCTACTTGGCCGCTAAAACCTTGCGAAATATTAGAGTTAAAAACCCTTACACCATCTACAAAATATACTGTACCATCTACACGGCTTCCTCTGCCACTAATTCCACCAGATGTATTGGTAACACCAGCTGCAAAACCCACTAATGAAGTTAAATTTCTAAAGCCTGTTTTTCTTAACTCTTCGCCTGTAAATGTTGTTGATACTGTGGTTTTAGCTAAATCTGTTCCAGATTTTGGTTTTGGTTTAGGACCAGTATTTGCTATAAATACATTTTCATCGTTTTTTAAGCTTTTAATGCTAATATTGATAAATTTAGTTTCATCTGGAGATATAGAAACATTCTCTTGAGTATCAGATTTGAAATTATCTTTTGTAAATATAACTGTATAAGTTCCAGGACGAACATTGTCTATAGTATAAGAACCTTGCGCATCCGTAAATTTTGGAAGTTCTAATGCAAAAGATAAATCAGTTGGGTCGTAAAAATTAACAGCAACTCCAGATACACCTTTTTCGGTTTTGGAATCTGCAACTACACCTTTTATAGTTCCTGTGTTGTTTTGAGCTTGTGCATTGGCAATAAACAAGGTTGATAATGTGAGTAAAACAAGTTTTAAAGTAATTTTAATATTCATTTGTATAAATTTTTTATTTAAAGTTTAAATTAATGGTCTCTTTAATTTTTAAAAGTGTGGCAATTTCTGCCATTTTTTTGGTATTTTCAACTTTCATCTAATATTTTTTTTATTTCGTCTTAAATTTTATTAGTTTATTGGCTAATATTTCTGCTATTTTTTGGTAGCTTTCTGTTGTCCAGCCAGCTATATGCGGTGTTATAATAATGTGTTTATTTACTTTTAATTTATTGAAAATCAATAATTCAGATTCAGATAAAGTATTTAAGTTTTCGTTTTCTAACACATCTGTAGCAAAGGCTCTTATTATTTTTTTTTCAAAGGCTTTAATAATTGCATTGGTATCTACTATTTTTCCTCGAGCGGTATTAATTAATACTATTTTTTTTTTGCAATTGCTTAAAAAAGCGGAATTGATATAGCTATTTGTTTCAGTTGTAAGGGGCAGATGTAAAGAAATTATATCTGCATTTTGTTGTATTTTTTGTATTGTAGCACTTTTTATGGTTTTTTCTTCTTTTACAGGGCTATATTTATCGTGGGCTAATATTTTTACATTAAAGTTTTTAATTTTTTGCGCAAATGCTTTTCCTGTATTGCCATAGCCTATTATACCTATGGTTTTTCCGCCTATTTCAAATCCTCTGTTTTCTTCTCTTTGCCATTGATTGCGCAATACCTCATTATGGCTTTTTACAATATTATTACTTAAAGCTAAAATTAAGCCTGTGGCATGTTCGGCTACGGCATCTCTATTGCCTTCGGGCGCATTAAGCAGGGTTATATTTTGTTGTTTTGCAGCATTTTCATCAATATTATCCATTCCTGCACCGCCTCTGGCTATGCATTTAAGCTTTGGCAATTGGGCTAATATTTGTGCTGTAAAATTTACTTTGCTTCTAACAGCCACTATTTCAAAATCTTTTATTTTCTCCAAAGCCTCTTGCGTGCTTATATTTGGAAGATAGGTAACATTAAAACCCGCATGATTTAGTTTTTCTACAAACGTAGAATGAAAATCATCAATAATAATAATGTTGTTAGATTTTAAATTGGTCATAAAGGGATGGGCAAATACTGAAGGGCAAATAAACAAAAGGTAAACCGTAAAAAAAACACAAACTGCCCACCCCCTTACAACCATTGTAAACACACACTTAACATTTTTAACAACACTAACATTGATAACAGCTTATACACATTTGACAATATGCAATAGACAAACGCTGCAATTGTATCGATAAAAGTAATAAATAATTGATTTTCAGCTGAATAAATTTTAAACTATTGTACTATTTCTGCTAAAACCTCTCTGCTACGCAGCCCAAAAGTTTCGTTTATATGGTATTGAAAATATAAAATGAGGGTTTCAATGGTTTGATGCCTAAGTTGTTTATTTAATGGTAAATTAACTAATTCGGCTTTTAAAAGTTTGTAAATACAAGAACTAATAGGTTGAGAAGCAATATTTTTAGTTGTTGTATTTTTTATTTGATAAGCAAATACGCCATTTTGAATATCCAATTGAAAATTTTCTTGGTAGGTTTCAGAATAGGGGGCGCAGCCATAGTATTGCAGTATATTGATAAAAGCTTCTGGTATTTGCCAAAAATGCCCATCGGTATTTAATAATGGCAATTGGTATTGGGTTAAATAATTAAACAAGGCTATATTCTGCTCATTGTTTTTTAGGGTTTGAGTCAATGTTTCACTTAGTATTGTATAAGTAGCTTTTTGGCTAAATGATTGGTTATAAAAATGGTAAATGCAATGTAATTCTTTTATTCGTTGTAAGTTTTTACTGCTATTGTATGTAAAAGTAAGTTCTAATACATTTAGTAATTGTATATGTGAGGTTTTAATAGTGCCTTTATTTTTATAAATGGCAGGAATAATAAAACCTAATAAGCCATATTGCTCTGTAAATATATTAACAATTGCAGAGCTATCGCCATATTTGGTGGTTCTAATAACAATGCCTTTTGTTTTGGCTAACACTTTTTGTTTAAACTTATTTAATAAATAATATTTTGCCTATTCCTGTTTCGCTACCATCTGCATTTATGCAAAAAGCAAGATATACGCCAGTAGAGGGTCTTTCGCCACTAAAGGTTCGGCAATTCCAAGTAGCCATTCCGCCATTAGAGAAGGTTTGATACACCAATTGCCCATTTATATCTGTTATTTTTACTAAAGTGTTTTCCATTAAGCCTGTAATGGCTAAATTGCCATCAAAATCGGAACGCACAGGGTTTGGAAAAATAACAATTTTATCTAAATTTTTTGATGTTTCAAGGGCATCGCTTCTATATGATATAATTCCTTTTGGTGTGCCAAAAAATACTTCGCCTGTGCTTTCCATAATACCTATGCTTTTTATTTCGTTGGTCATTAAGGGCGAATTTTCTGTTGTAAAATGTTGTAAAATGGTTTGCCCATCATCGGCAAGTAGCCAAACGCCATTGTTGGTGCCTATCCAACGTCTATCGCCTCCATCTACTGTAATGCAATTAATTATTTCTTTATCCAATAAAAAATCGCCTAAGCCAACTATTTCTATTGGTACAACAATTCTTTGGGCATCAAAATTGCCGCCAGTAAATAAATTGTTAGGGTTTGGTATTCGGCTATAGCCTAAATCTGAACCTATTAAAAGTTCGCCCTGTTTGGTAAATGCCATTGCTGTTATATTGTTTGAAGGCAAATTTCCATTGCCTTTGCTTGTGCCTAAGGAGTAAACTACATCGTCTGTTTTTGTAAGCGTTCCTTTATCATTGTAAACACATATAGGTACAGTAGAATTTGGGCTTGCTATCCATTTATTATTTTTACTATCAATAATTATTTTTGTATTGCTGCTAACGGGCAATTTGTATTTGTACCAAACACCTCTATTGGTAAGCTGTAGCAAGGAGCTATCTACATCTTTATTGCATAGCCAAAGATTATTGCTTTTATCAAACGCTAATCCTAGAACAACTGTTTGAACTCCTGCCCAGCGTTTTAAAGCAGAGTTTGTATTGTCGTAAACACGGGTAGGTATTTCATTATTTAATTGTAAAAGACCTTTGCCATGTGTGCTTATAAATAATGTACCATTGTTTTTATTGTAAGCAAAATCTCTATAATTTTTAAGTGTATCTGCTATGGCATTTTGCGGTGGATTATCCCAACTGGTATTGTCAAAGCTGTAATATTTGTTAAAATTATCTTGCGGAAAACCGCCAGCGCTAACATACAATTTGTTGTAGGCATTTGTAAAAGCAAAATTATCGGCTGCTTTTGGTCCGTTTGGTATAAAAGATATTTCGGAACCAGCTTGTTTGTTTACCAAGCCGTTGTATGGGCTTGTGTACCAATAGGTGTTTCTATTATCTAGTAAACATTGGTTTAATTGATTAACGCTTACATAAGTTTTATTTCCATCAATGTCTTCAGTAATAATATATTTACCATAAACGCCAAACAACAATTTATTATGGTAAACATTAATATTAGTAATTATAAGATTTGTATCATTTTCATATTTCTGCCAATTTTTATTTTTATATACAAAAAGTTGACTATCTATTTCAGCAAATATTTGATTGTTGAATGCAGCAATATGCTTACTTTTTTTATTTAAGGTATTGGTTTTATACCAATTGTTATAATCCGATAAATTTATTGATGGCGAAGTAGAGGCTTTTATAATTCCTGTATTGGTAGATAGATAAATACTATCATTTAAAACTGTAGAAGCATTAATAGCTATTCTACTACCATTTTCACCAATATTTAAATATGAATTTCTAATTTCATTTTTTAGTATATTAAATTCTATTAAACCAAAAGAGCAACTTAAATAGGCAATATTGCCAACTATATTTATACTATTAATTTGCTTTAAACCAGAAATTGTTTCTCGTTTTATATCGCTATTGGTTTCTATTTTATTGCCTTTTATGGTTTCTATTGTACAATCTGCATAAGCTATAATTAAGTTTTCTGTGTTGAAATCATAAATCAAATCAGATATTTCGTATCCATAAAAACCATCTACTTTTGAAAGTCTTTCTATGCTTCCGTCTGTTTTTAAAAATTGAAACAGCCCATAAGGTGTAGTGCAGTATACCTTATCTGGTGTTTCTGTCATCTTTATTGTATTATTATATGGCAAATGAACACGCCAATTGCCAATGGCTACAGGTTTTATTTGTGCTAATAAAGAAAAAGCACTTGCAGCAAAAATTGAGCCAATTAATAGTTTAATATTTAATAATTTGTACATCATAGGTTTAACAAAATTTATAAAAAAATATTTTGTTTGTCATAAAAATTTTACTTTAGTTTGGATTATGAAAACGCAAAAATATCTTTATTATTTTACATTATTTGCAATTTCTTTCATTTTTCTAAACGGACGATGTAAGAAACGCAACCCACCACCACCACCACCACCGCCAGCTATTGATCAAGTAATTCATGACAAACAAGTTGTGATAAGAGATCCTCAAATAGTAAATGGAACATTGTATAGGAGTGGGCTACCATTAGGTTGTACTTGGGATGTTAATATTCCTGCAACTTATACTTTTGATATTTTAATTTATGATTACACTATAAGTCCTCCAGGTCCTACATTATGGAGTACTACAACGGCTAGAAATACTGATTTAATTACCGTAGGCGGTAGTCCAGGATATAACTTAGATATTCCTAGCAATAGTTATTTTAGTATTGAAGTAACAATAGTTTATGATGATTGTACAGATTGCTGTAGTAAGCAAAGATTAGGACCAAATTCAAATATAGATGGATGCGAAGCTACAATACCTGGCAATCCAGAAATGGGAAGACCAAGAGTGAGATTATATACAGAATATGAAAGATATGCCTTAAACCCTGGTCCATATGATTTTTGGTTTGATGAAGCAACTTGTATATGTGATTGTGATTAATAAAAATTAAAACAAAAATAATAATATGAAAAATAAAATAATAATATTCATGGTCTTTGCAATATTTATGCAATACGGCTGTAGAAAAGAAATATCAAATGAAACAGAACAGCAGGGTATAGAGACTCAATACGTTGGTTTACCTTCAACAATCATTTCAAACCATCAAAATTTTTTAACTTTTGGAGATATTAATAGCTTTGCTGGTTTTTTTTACCACAAAAAAATATTTAGAGGACAAATTATTAAGGCTGATAATAGTAGTACTATTTCTTGCGGCAATATATCTGTTAATGGAAATTTACTTCCAAATAGTAATTATTTATTAAATAGCGAATTTGAAAATCAAAATTGGTTTAATCAAACGAATAATGTTTCGCTTGCTGGAATTAGTTCAGAAAATTTAGAACCTGTAAGTAAACAAATAAATTTTGTAAAGCCTTTGGTTTTCTCAAAACCAACGCCTAATAAACAAATGAATTATTTTTATACAGGACAATCTATTGATTTTGAATGGGAGGCTATAGATGCTAATGACGATATGGTTATAGAAATAAGGTCGCAAATATTGCCTACGCCAGAACAAGTGGCACAAGGCGTTAAAGGCTATTACACAGCATTTATAAAAGACAATGGTAATTATACTTTACCAGCTTCATTAATTAGTGAATTTAATACTGTAGGAGGTTTAAGAGTTGCAATTTATAGATTTAACAATGATGAAATAGTATCTGGCAACAGAACAATAGATTGTATTACATACTCATGTTTTAATGGACTTGTAAAGTTTAAAACTGCAAATTAAAATATTAAATAAAATTTTACACATAAAAAGGGCTGAATTTATTCAGCCCTTTTTTATGCCTTATAAGTAATTATTTTAGTGTATTTTTGCGCCCTTTAAGGTAATATGTGGAATAGTATAGCAAGTTTTATTTTACGTTATAGATTTTGGTTGCTTATGTCTATCATAGCCCTTACAGGTATTATGGTATGGCAAGCTTCCAAGGTAGAAGTAGGCTATGGCAATAAAAAAATTATTCCTGTAACCGACCCCGATTATATAGATTATACAAAGTTTCAAAATACATTTGGCGATGATGGCGGTATTATTATTATTGGCATTAGCACAGATAAATTATTTCAATTAGATGTATTTAATGGTTGGTACGATTTAGCCGAAAATATTGATAAAATTAAAGGTATAGATAAAACGGTATCTATTACCAAACTTTATAATATTCATAAAAATGATGAATTAAGCAAATTTGAAGTTAGTGAATTAATAACACAAAAACCAAAAACACAACAAGAACTTGATAGCCTTAAAGAACAAATTTTAAATCTTAGTTTTTATAAAGATATGCTGTATAAGCCAGAAAGCAATACCACGCTTATGGCCATTACAATGAATAAAAAAGAATTAGATTCTAAAAATAGAATTAAAATTACGGATAGCATTATTCATACATTGGGTATTTTTGCAGATAAATATAATGTAGAAACTCACTTATCAGGTTTGCCTTTTATCCGTACAGTGGTAGCTACAAAAGTGAGTAATGAATTAAGTTTTTTTACCATACTTTCAGTAGGGCTTACAGCCCTTATTTTATTAATCTTTTTCCGCTCGTTCAATGCAGTTTTTTATAGTATGCTTGTTGTTATTACTTGTGTTATTTGGTGTGTAGCATCTATTCATATTTTTAATTATAAAGTATCATTACTTACAGGTGTTATTCCACCGCTTATTGTGGTAATTACCATTCAAAATTGTATTTATTTGCTTAATGTTTATCATTTTGAATTTCAAAAACATGGCAACCAAGCCAAAGCCCTTTCTCGTGTAATATCTAAAATTGGATTAGCTTCTTTTTTAACCAATATAACTACGGCTGTAGGTTTTGCCGTGTTTAGTTTTTCGGGTAGCGAGTTGTTAGACCAATTTTCAATTGTATCAACTGTAAATATTATAGTGGTATATGTGCTTTCGCATATTATGATACCCACCATATTTAGCTATTTAAAGCCGCCAAGCTCCAAAGAAATAAGGCATTTAGACAGAAAAACACTTGCTGGGGCATTGGGCTTTGTAAATAAAATAATTACTCAAAAACGAAAATGGGTATATGCCTTTACAGGTTTTTTATTGATACTATCCATAATAGGTATAACCAAAATAAAAACGGTAGGCTATATGCTTGATGATATACCTAAAAACGACCCTGTTTATTTAGATTTAAAATATTTTGAAAAAAACTTTAAAGGCGTAATGCCCTACGAAATTTCTATTGACACAAAAGTAAAAGATGGAGTTAAAGAACTTACTACTTTACAAAAAATAGATAAACTACAAAAGAAAATAAAAACTTATCCTGAATTTTCAAGGAGTATTTCTATTGTAGATATGCTAAAATACAGCAACCAAGCCTATTACGATGGCGACCCAAAAAGATATATCATGCCAAGTGTTATAGATATTTCGGAAATAGTAAATTATTTACCCAAAGAAAAAAGCAATGGCAATATTTTAAAAAGCATGGTGGACAGCACATATCAAGTGGCAAGGGTAAGTATGCAAATAGCCGATGTTGGCTCGGAAAAAACAGATGAGATAAACCAAAAATTGCGCATGCAAATAGATTCCATTTTTCCAAAAAATGAATTCGATGTAAAAATTACAGGCACTACGGTAATACAAATGAAAGGCAATGATTATTTGATTTCAAACCTTTCAAGCAGTATGCTTTGGGCATTGGTTATTATCTCTATAATGATGACATTTATGTTTTTTAGTTATAAGATGACTTTAATTTCGCTTGTACCAAATATTATTCCCCTAATTATGACATTAGGTATTATGGGTTTTATGGAAATTCCTTTAAAAAATAGTACCATTATTGTGTTTAGTATTGCCTATGGCATTGTGGTAGATTTAACCATACATTTTTTAGCCAAATACCGTATAGAATTGAAAAAACAAAATTGGAATATATTTACCTCTGTTACCCATTCTGTTGAGGAATCGGGGTTTAGCATGATATACACAACAGTAGTATTGTTTTTTGGTTTTGTTATATTTGCATTTAGCACCTTTGGGGGTACAGTGGCATTGGGTGTACTTACTTCTATTTGCCTAATTATTGGCTTGCTTACCAATTTATTTTTATTGCCGAGTATGCTTTTATCTTTAGAAAAAAGCATCAATATGAAAAAAGAATTGGAAAATGCTTTGATAGAAGACGAAGATTAAAAGATTTTCATATTCATTTTATTTTTATTATATTTGTAGAACAATGGAAAATAGCCCAGAATTAAAAGCATTGATAAGAAAAAATGCACATTTATTTTGGTACACCAAAGACAGTAAAAAAGAAGACTTGGAGCTACCTGTTGTAGTAGAGTTTTTTTTAAACTATGCCCAATTAGAAGATATTAAGGCTTTGTTTGATATTGTGGGTATAAAAACTGTAGCAGATATATTTTTTAAGCAGGTAAAAGAATGGGGAGAAAGAAGCAATTATTTTCCAATTTATCAATATTATTTTTCAGATTATTTTAAAAAATATGCATCTTGAAATTTTAAATCAAAATCAAATAGATTTACTGCCTTTTTTAAATCAATTTAAAAGAGAATTTTATATGGTTGGAGGCACTGCAATTTCCTTGCATATCGGACATAGATTGTCTATTGATTTTGATATGTTTAAAAAAGGAACATTCAATGCTAAGAAATTATTGAATAAATTTGATTTAAACAAAGAAAAATATACTGTAACGTATAATACAACTGGGCAATTAAATTTAATTTGTAGAGATGTTAAATTCACTTTTTTTAATTATGATTTTGACATAGAAGCAAAAACAATAGTAAACGGACAAGTGAAAATTCCAAACTTACTTACACTTGCAGCAATGAAAGCATACGCTTTAGGGCATAGAAGTAAATGGAAAGACTATGTAGATTTATATTTTATTTTAAAGGATTACTACAATTTTAAAGAAATTTGTAATGAAGCTGATAAAATTTTTGGGCAACTTTTTAATGAAAAATTATTTAAAAGTCAATTAAATTATTTTGTTGGTATAAATTACACAGAAGAAATAGAATATATGCCAGGATACGAAGTGGAGGAACAAACTGTAAAAAATTTTCTTACAGAAATAGCATTAGAAAAATTTTAAATGACAACGAATAACAAACCAATTATTAAATTTTTAGAAGGACCTCAAAACCGTTGGAACGAACTTTGGTTTACCATAAAAGTAGCTTCCCAATTTATCAAAGGCTTTAGAGTATTGCACTTTGTAGGTCCATGTATTACTATATTCGGTTCTGCAAGATTTAAAGAAGATAATCCATATTATCAAACCACTGTTAGAATATCGGGTAAAATTGCACAAGCTGGTTTTACCATTATGACAGGCGGAGGACCCGGAATTATGGAAGCAGCAAACAGAGGTGCAAGAGAAGTGGGTGGAAAATCTGTAGGCTGTAATATTCAATTGCCTTTTGAGCAACATGAAAATCCATATTTGGATAGATTTGTAAATATTCGCTATTTTTTTGTACGCAAAGTTTTATTGCTCAAATATTCCTATGGATTTGTATGTATGCCTGGTGGTTTTGGCACAGTAGATGAGCTTTTTGAAACGCTTACATTGATACAAACAGCCATGATAAAACGCTATCCAGTTGTTATTTTTGATACAGAATATCATACCAAGTTGATAGAATACATTGAATTTATGAAAAAAGCAGGCACAATTAGCCCTGAAGATTCGGATTTATATTTATTAACAAATAATGAAGATGAGGCTGTTCAACATATTTTGAAACATACTATTACACCTTTTGGACTAAAGCAAGCCAAAAGAAAATCTTGGTGGCTTGGGGAGTAAATTTACAACACCTTTAATCCCTGCTTTATCATATCTTCTACACTCAAATTCAATTTATTGTTATTGGTAACTTTAAGTAATGCTTTTTCGGCTGCTGCTCTTTGAAAACCCAATGCTTGTAAAGCCAAAAGCGCCTCATCAAATGCTTTTACCGTTTGTGTAGGCATGCCAGCCAATTCAGCTGGGCTTGCCATACGGGTAACTTTGCTTTGCAGTTCTAAAATAATGCGTTGTGCTGTTTTTGGACCTACGCCTTTTACAGCATTTAGCATAGCAATATTGCCTGTAGCTATAGCACTTATAATTTCTGTGGGCGATTGTCCGCTCAGTATCATACGGGCAGTATTTGTACCCACACCATTTACAGATATTAGCTGCCTAAACAATTGACGTTCCACATCATCAAAAAAACCATAAATGGAATGCCCGTCTTCTTTAATGGAAAGATGTGCCAACACACGGGCTTGTTTTAGGCTTTTTAGTTTTTCAAAAGTATTGACACTTATTTGCAAATGATAGCCAATACCATTGGCATTAATGATTACAAACGCTGGGTTGGCGTGTTCTACTGTTCCTTCTATAAATTCGTACATGGGGCTTTTTTCTGAATTGTTGTATTGTTAAATTGTTTTATTGTTGGGTGGCTTTGTCATGCTGAGGCACAGCCTGCCCCGTTTTAATACGGGGAAGCATCTATTTGTTTTTTTATTTTTTTTCACGCAAAGACGCAAAGTTTTTTAATGTTATTTTTCTGTCACTTCGAGTAG
>CAZDGF010000027.1:0-23910 GCA_964505065.1 uncultured Chitinophaga sp. | reverse complement strand
ATCGAGAAGTGGTTTACTTTAATTGTTTTTTTTATTTTCACGCAAAGACGCAAAGTTTTTTAATGTTATTTTTCTGTCACTTCGAGTAGGAATCCCGAACGTTCGGGAGGCTCTGCATTTTTCGTATCGAGAAGTGGTTTACTTTAATTGTTTTTTTTATTTTCACGCAAAGACGCAAAGGTTTTTATTATTGAACTATTTTCGGTTTTGTCATTCTGAACTTTTTTGCTTTGAAAAAAGATTCAGAATCTCTATCTTTTTATTCTTTATTTAATCTTAAAAATGAGTTTTTGCAATTGATGAAATATTTTCGTTGGGTAATATGAGGAAGATATTCTAAGTAAGCTTCGGGGGCATAATTACTAACCTTTCTGACCTTATCTTTAGAAATGATATAAAATGAGTTATATATTCCATCACTTATATATTTAGAACTCCATTGATATTCATTAGAAGAAGAATCGTAAACCAGCAATTCATCAATATTAAGGGAATCTACATCCATTGAAAAAAGAAAATTAGTTTTTAATTCAGTTAAAATAGAATTACATAATTCAGTTTCTTCTTTAAAAAAAACAAAGTCTGATTTCTTTGGTACGCCTGTTTCTCTTTCATTTAAAATTCTAATTTGATACCAATTAGTATCTTTATAGCCTATCATTTTGTAATTTTTATTAAACCAAACTCCTTCTCTTTTTAATACAATACTAAAACTAAAGTACTTACTTGCAAAAAGCAATGTTTTTATTTCTGCGCTATCTTTACTTGTTATATTATGTTCATAAGGCGGTAGTACCTTTTGAGCATTTAGCCTATTGATAAAAAACAATAAAAATAAAATACAAGTTAGTTTGCGCATAAAACAAATGTTAAATTGGTTTATTTACCCTTTGCAGGTGGTGGCGGTGCTGTTGTATTGCTTGCAGGTGCTGGGCTTGTTGTGCTTGCTTCTTTTTCTATAGCTTCTATATTGGCTTTAGCCAATATAAAATTAGGGTCTAATTTTAAAGCGGCATTAAAAGCGGCTTTAGCGGCTTCTTTTTCGCCTAAATCAAATAAAGCCAAGCCTCTATAATTGTAAAAACCAGCCATTAAAGGTGTTGAGTAAGTTTTATCTTCTATTTTATACATAAACCCTAAATCTTTGTCTATCTTCATTTGCTCTGCCAATTGGGTAGTTGCCACACACTCGTACAAGCGTTTTACACTGTATTGCAGCTCGGTTAAGCTAAAACATACCGCTGGCGATTTTTCTATCGTTAGCATTTTTTCATAGGTTTCTATGGCTTGTAGCGGTTGCCCCATTTGCTTTAAGGCAGAGGCTTTAATATCTAACATTACAAAATTATTGGGTTGCGTAGCCAATACTTTGCTGCTCCAGTAGTTGGCTTGTTGTATATTATTGGTTGCAAAATAAAGCAAGGCAAGGCTATCTTGGTATTTACCTGTTTTCATTTCGGCAGCTACAACATAGTTTAAGGCTGTAATAGCAGTTGCTAAATCGCCCGCACTTATTGCATTTCTATACACTTGCAAATGCAAATTTGGTGTGGCAGCAGTTGTAGGTTTTGTTGTTTGCGCATTTGTTGTTATGCTTAATATACAAAAGCAAATAATTGCAATAGATTTTAAAAAAATATTTTTCATGCGGTGGTTAAAGTTGTTTTTAAAGGTGTCATCCAATGGTATTTGTCTGGCACTTGTTGGGTTCTTATTTGGCTAAAATTTTCTTTTAATGTGTGGCTCAATAAATTTTCGGTAGCATTAATAGTATAGTCAATTCCTTTATAGCTAAACAGTTCTATATTGGTAATTACAGCAGCCGTGCCGCTTACAAACATTTCTGTAATTTCATTTTTACTATGCCAATCTATCAATTCTGTAATGGCTATATGTTTTTCAATTACGGTTTTGCCCATATCTTTTGTCATTTCTATAATAGATTTTCGTGTAATACCTGCCAATAAAGAATCCGTCAATTGCGGTGTATAAATTGCATTTTGTGTAACAATAAATACATTGCTTGTGCCTGTTTCTTCTAAAAAAGCGTGGGTTTCGCCATCTGTCCAAAGCACTTGGTCGTAGCCCGCTTGTTGTGCCATTTTTGTAGGATACATAGCAGCAGCATAGTTTCCTGCACATTTTGCTGCTCCAACACCCCCTTTTGCACCTCTTGTATAGGTTTCTTCAATTCTTACTTTTAAATTATGATTATAATAAGCATTTACTGGGCAAGCATAAATTATAAAACTATATGTTTCGCTTTGTTTTACCCCCAAAAAATCATCGGTAGCAAACATAAATGGGCGAATATACAAAGAACTACCTGCCGAGGAAGGAATCCAATCTTTATCCAATTCTACCAAAAGTTGTAAGCCTTGCATAAAAATATCTTCGGGCAATTGCGGCATACACATACGCTCGGCAGATACATTTAAGCGTTTGTGATTTTCCAAAGGGCGAAAAAAAGCCACTCCATTTTTATCATTTTTAAAGGCTTTCATACCTTCAAATATGGATTGACCGTAATGCAAAGCGGATAAACTTGGGCTTAATGGTATTTTGCCAAAAGGTTCAATTCTTAGGTTTGTCCATTCGCCATTTTGGTAATCGCAAATAAACATGTGGTCGGTAAAAGTTTTTCCAAAAATGATATTTTTACTATCAAACGAAGAAATTTTGGAATGTTCTATATGATTTATTGTAATTTCGTAGCTCATTATCAAATGCAAATAAACAGATTTTATTTTAATGAACGAAAAATTGATATTATCCGATGAACAACCCGAGCTTTTAAATTTATTTTTAGGCGATGAAATATATTTAATTCACGAACCCAAAACCTACGAAAGTATTGACAGTGAGGGCGGTAATAAATACCGTTTTTTAAACATTGTAATGCACCCAGCCCAAGAAATAATTCCGAACGAAAGCCGAGATTTTTTCTTTAAAATGGCAAATGCCGTAC
Organism: uncultured Chitinophaga sp.; assembly: GCA_964505065.1. GTDB lineage: Bacteria > Bacteroidota > Bacteroidia > NS11-12g > UBA955 > JABMMZ01. Next base: position 20,942 of record CAZDGF010000027.1, on the reverse strand, counting down.
AAAACGAGCGCATAAATATGGATGCCGATGGTTTTACGGTTATCAATATTGCCAATTACGAAGGCTTAACTTGGGCTAATTTAGAAAAATTATTTAGCCCCAAATATTGCATTTTTTGGGGTGTTGACCCTTTTAGCATGAATATACCTTGCCACCCCTACAAAGGCTTGGTGCACAATGGCTGCCGTGTAATTAGCGTAGATACAATGGCGAAAATAAAAGACGATATTGAGCTTAAAAAAAAGCTATGGATAATGGTTCAAAGAATGTTTGATATGGTAAAAAAACAAGCGTAAAACTGATGAAACTAATTTTTGCAACCAACAACCAACATAAGCTTCAAGAAATAAAAAAGATATTGCCTTCCAATATTGAACTTTTAAGCTTGGCAGATATTAATTTTACAGAAGATATAGCAGAAACAGGCGCAACATTTGAAGAAAATGCAGCGATAAAAGCCCGTACAATTTTTGAAAAAACAGGCATACCAAGTTTTGCAGATGATAGCGGATTGGCTGTAGATGCTCTAAAAGGCGCACCAGGTGTAAAAAGCGCACGCTATGCAGGCGAGCCAGCAAATGATAAAAACAATTTGGCTTTATTGCTCAAAAATTTGGAAAATGAAAGCAATAGAAATGCGGCTTTTCATACCATTATTTGCTATAAAACAGCTACCGAAGAATTGTTTTTTAGCGGAAAAATTGAAGGCACAATAACAGAAAAACCAAGCGGTTTGAACGGCTTTGGCTACGACCCTATTTTTATACCAAAAGGCTATAACCTAACTTTTGCCGAAATGATGCTCGACCAAAAAAACAGCATTAGCCATAGGAAAATAGCGGTAGATGGGTTGTTGGGTTATATAAATAAATTGTAAAAACAGAAATTTTTTTATAATTTTGTAATATGGAAACAATATTGGTGCAACCTAAAAATAATGAAGAATTAAAAGTTGTAAAAGATATTTTAAAAGCATTAAAAGTAGGCTATAAGTTAAAGAAAGAAAAAACTTACAATGCAGATTTTATTGCAAAAATTGATAATGATGAAGTCCTTGAAGAAAACTTATTAAATAATATAAAAACTGGATTAAAAGAAGTTAAACTATTTAAAAAAGGTAAATTAAAAACAACATCGGCAGCCGATTTTTAAATGAATTATAAAATTCTTTTATCTGCTTATTTTATTTCCTTAATATTATTCTAAGTTTTTATGGTGTTAAAAAATACTTCTGTAAATAATATTTCCATAGAAGATTACAACTACAATTTACCCAATGAAAACATAGCTCAACAGGCTTTGCAAGAAAGGGATACATCAAAATTTTTGGTTTACGAAAATAACGAAATTAAGCACCATATTTTTAATGAAATTGCAGAGCTTTTGCCAGAAAATAGTTGCCTATTTTTAAACGATGCTAAAGTAATTCCTGCACGTTTAAAAGTACAAAAAAACACAGGTGCTTGGATAGAAATTTTTTTGCTACAACCCTCAAATACAGATTATTTTACAAGCTTAAATACTACAAGCCAAACCCAATGGCAATGCCTTATTGGCAATAAAAAAAAATGGAAAGAAGATGAAATTTTGCAATCTGAATTTTCTATTCAAAACACAAGTATAATTTTTCAATTAACTTGGGTAAACTATGAGCAAAATATTGTTAAATTTACTTGGCAAACAGGACATTTATTTTTAGATATTATAGAAACAATGGGGGCAATGCCTTTGCCGCCTTACATAAAACGGCAAGCCGAAGAAAATGATAAACAACGCTACCAAACGGTGTATTCTAAAACGGCTGGGGCTGTGGCAGCACCCACGGCTGGTTTGCATTTTACGGCAAATGTGTTTCAACAATTAATAGAAAAAAATATTGATACACATTATTTAACCTTGCATGTAAGTGCAGGTACTTTTTTGCCTATTACAGTACAAAAAGCAGCCGAACACCCTATGCACCAAGAGTTTTTTTCGGTAAATATAAATACAATAAATGCGCTACAAAACTGTCCTTATCCTGTTGCCGTAGGCACTACAAGTGTGCGTGTTTTAGAAAGCCTATATTGGTGTGCTGTAAATATTTTGAATAACAAAAAAAATCCTTTTGAAATAGAACAATTGCAAGCGTATGAAACTTACAAAGAACTACCTACAAGCAATAAAGCTTTGCAGATTTTAAAAAACTATTTAACAGAAAACAATTTAGAAACCCTTTCTGGCAATACTTGTATAATGATAATGCCGAGCTATGAATTTAAGTTTATTAAAGGTTTAATCACCAATTTTCATCAACCAAAAAGCACTTTAATGCTTTTAATAGCAGCACTTGTGGGCGATAATTGGAAAAATATTTACCAAGGAGCTTTAGAGAATAATTACCGTTTTTTAAGTTATGGCGATAGTTCTTTGTTGTTGAGTTAATTTTATTCTGAAAAAAATTTAATGGTAAAAAAGGATAAAACCATTCACACAAAGAATAGTAATAATTATAGCTTTAAAATATTTACTTAATCCAAACTCAGGTTAATATAAATAAATATTTCCACAATTTTAGGTAAAAATCCTAATTAATAGAATAAAAACCAATAAGTTTGCAGTACAATGGCAAAAGCGCAAAACAAAGTAATGCACATAGCAGTGGCAGGCAATATTGGCAGTGGTAAAACCACGCTTACCAATATTTTAGCTAAACATTATGGTTGGGAAATTCAATTGGAGGATATGGACGACAACCCCTACATTAGCGATTTTTATGAAGATATGCAACGTTGGAGTTTCAACCTACAAGTGTATTTTTTAAATGTAAGATTTAACAATATTCGCAAAATTAGAGAAAATAAAAAAACTGTTATACAAGATAGAACCATATACGAAGACGCTTGTATTTTTGCGCCTAACCTTCATGCTATGGGACTAATGAGTACACGCGATTTTGATAATTACATTTCGCTCTACAACTCATTAAACAGCATGATACAGCCACCAGATTTATTGATTTATTTAAGAGGAAGCATTCCTACATTGGTAAAACAAATACAACAACGTGGAAGAGATTATGAAGATAGTATTCGTTTAGATTATCTAAAACGCCTAAATGAACGCTACGAAGCTTGGATTAGCAGCTATAAAACAGGCAAATTAATTATATTAGATATTGATGAGCTTGATTTTGAAAACGATGCAACTGATGCCAATTTTGTTATCAATAAAATAGAAGCCGAATTGAATGGCTTGTTTTAGGTAGAAAATATTAATCAATATTACCTTTATTTTTTAGCATTTCTCTAAACCATTTTCCAGAATCCTTTATTGTCCTTTTTTGTGTATTAAAATCTACATGCACCAAGCCAAAACGAGGCATATAAGCCTCTGCCCATTCAAAATTATCCAATAAACTCCATACAAACAATCCTTTTGTGGTATAATTTTCTTCGTGTGCTTTAAGCACTTGTTCAAAATATTTTTCAAAAAATTGTATCCTTTCTATATCGTTTATTTCTCCATTTTCGGTTATCTTATCTTTAAATGCAGCACCCACTTCGGTAAGATATACAGGTGGTAAATTTGGATACTGGTTTATTTGCTTTAAAATATGGTAAATAGATTCAGGTAATATTTCCCATTTCATGGCTGTAATAGGCACATTTCTTTTTTCGGCTGGCACTATACCTGCTTTTATGTATGGCATCCATAGGCTATGTTTTGCCACCTCTCGTGTATAATTTTGAATACCTATAAAATCTGCATTGAAGGCATAATTATCGTCTGCTTTTGTATATTTTTCTATGCGTTTTAAAAAAGGCAGTTCGGCTTTTGGCAAACCCAAACCCAAATAGGGTTCTAAAAACAAACGGTTGTATAAAGCATCTACTCTTTTTGAGGCATCTAAATCTTTTTTATTTTGCGTAAAAGGGGTAATATAAGTAGCCGAAAAAGTAGTGCCTACATTTAATTTGGGATTAAAATTTTTAATTTGTCTGCCTGTATTTGCTTGTATTAAAAGGGCGTGGTGCGTTGCTTTTGTAAAATTATTGATACCAATTTTACCTGGCGCATGTACACCTAAAAAATGACCTGCTGCCGTAAAAGCTAAAGGCTCGTTTAGCACCATCCAATGCTTTACACTTTCGCCAAAATTTTGGAGTAGTACTTGTGTAAATTCTTCAAACCAATGTAAAATATCTCTGTTCAACCAGCCGCCTTTTTTTTGAAGTGCCAATGGTAAATCCCAATGATAAATAGTTAGCCAAGGTTCAATATTATTTGCTAACAATTCATCAATTAATTGCTTATAAAAATCAATGCCTTTTGGGTTTATTTGCCCTATGCCATTGGGTAATATGCGGCTCCAAGCGGTTGAGAACCGAAAAGCCTTAAATTTCAATTGTTTTAAGAGTTGAATATCATCTTTAAAATGCTTATAAAAATTAGCACTTTCAAGAAAATCAACACCATTTTTATCTGCTTTTATTTTTTGTTGAATCTTGTTTTTTTTCAATACAAAATCGTCCCAAATACTTGGTAATTTGCCATCAATATTGCAAGCACCTTCCACTTGTGCAGCAGATACGGCAGTACCCCATAAATAATTTGGCGGAAAAGAAAAATCTTTAGAATTCAATAAAATCAATATTAAATGAGAAGCAAAGGTAAAACGCTATATATTATATTTGTTTAATTTTATATGTTCTATAAATTACTTTAATGTTAATGGATTAATATAAATAGTGCTATCCAAACTTGCTTTGTATGGATAAAATTTAGGATTATCTGTTTTGCGGCTGTAAAAATCTACTCTGTATTTTACAACATTGGGCGAGAACCTATTTTTATCATATTTTATCAATCTTTCATACACTCTTCCTGGAAGTTTATATGGCGTTGTAGAATTGCTATAATCTATAACTTCTATACCACAGGAGTATTGAAAAACATTAGCATAAAATAAAAAATCGCTACCGTGATTTACAGCATGCAATACATCTGGAAAATATGACATTCTACTGCCATCGGTATCTACCAAAGGCAACATTTTCCATTCATTGTTTTCTTGCTTATAAATTGTAAACCATTTAATGCCATTGGCTATTTGATAACTGTTAAAAACATTGAGTTTACACAAGCCTATCATAGTCAGTTTTCTATCTAAATAGCGGTAGGTATCCCATTCTCTAAATACCCAAAAAGTTTTATGTGTTATATTTTTCAATAATGGAAAATTAATAAGTACAAATAAAACAATAACGCAAAAAAAAGCCTTGTTAGTTTTGCCTAATTCAGTGCTCAATTTTATATTTTTAGCATAATAAAACAGATTAATTTCTCGCCATTTTATTTTAGGTAAAAGCACATAAAATAATAACCATGAAAAGTGCATTAAAAAAGCAACATTGATAAAAAAAGTAATACCTATATTGAATAAAAAAAACCAAATAAAAAATACCACCCTTGTTTTTTTAAATATAAAAAACAACAGCATGGTGGTTTGAAAAAATAGAAAAGAATAACTAAAAAATTGGGATAAAAACAAGTAAAAATTATTGTAAGATTGGTTAAAATTTTGATAAAAATTACAAAATTTTGATAAATAAGGATTACATAATATCATACCTAAAGCATTGCCGCTTTTCCAGTTTGCATCATCAAAATGGCTAAAAATAGATACAAAATGTAGTGCGCCCCACATAAAAGCTATTAAATATTTTACACCATTTATTCGGTTTAAAAATGAGGTTTCGCTGATATTTTCTTTTTTTAGTTTTTCAAAATTATAAGCATATACCATTAAGTAAAAAGATACAAAACAAACGATATTACTAATTACATTATGGCTATAATAATAATCATCTAATTTGTATTGTATTAGCAAAAGTAATACAGCAAAAATTTGCACCTTTTTACCTATCAATAAAACAATAAGAACAATAAAATAAAACGATGTAAAAACAAATTCTTCTGTAAGCAATCCATTTTGATAATAATAATAACTAACAGCCATTTGAATGGTTCTAATAATTAAAAATACAGAGAGTACAATACGAATAAAATTGTATTTAAATTGCTCGTGTATCAATTCATTATTAGAAAATTCCATTTTTTGCATCTGCATTGTGCAAATATGTTAAAAATAAATCAATTACTTTTGCATTGTGAATTTTAACCGCAAACAACTTTCAAACGAGGAGCTATTAAGTATTTATAAAAATATTCTTTATCCAAGAATAATTGAAGAAAAAATGTTAATTTTACTGCGTCAGGGCAAAATAGGCAAATGGTTTAGTGGCATTGGGCAAGAGGCTATTTCTGTAGGTGTTACAATGGCTTTACAGCCCGATGAATATGTATTGCCATTACATAGAAATTTAGGCGTATTTACCACCCGAAAAGTACCTTTTAAAAAATTATTTGCCCAATGGCAAGGCAAAAAAAGTGGCTTTACCAAAGGGCGAGATAGAAGTTTTCATTTTGGCACGAATGATTACCATATTGTAGGCATGATAAGCCATTTGGGCGCTATGTTGGGTGTTGCCAATGGTATTTCTTTAGCACATTTATTAAATAAAGAACAAAAAATAAGTGTGGTATTTAGTGGCGATGGTGGCACAAGCGAAGGCGATTTTCATGAGGCTATGAATGTGGCTGCTGTATGGCAATTGCCTGTTATTTTTTTAATAGAAAACAATGGCTATGGCTTAAGCACACCAAGCAATGAGCAGTTTCGCTGCAAACAATTTATAGATAAAGGCATTGGCTATGGCATGGAGGCTTATCAGGTGGATGGTAACAATATTTTAGATGTTTACAATAAAACGAATGAGTTGGCAGAAAGCATGCGCAAAGCACCCCGCCCAATTTTACTGGAGTGTATGACTTTTAGAATGCGTGGACACGAGGAGGCAAGTGGCACCAAATATGTACCGCAAGAATTGTTTGACGAATGGGGCAAAAAAGACCCAATAAGCAATTACGAAGCATTTTTAATGCAAGAAAATGTATTGACAGAAACTTTAAAAGAAGAAATTTACAATGAGCTAAAGCATGGCATGGACGATGATTTGGCAGCCGTATTTGCTGAGCCAGAAATTGTTGCTGATGTTGAAGAAGAATTGGCAGATGTATATGCGCCCTACTCACAAGAAATAATAAATCCTGCAACAAATGAAACAAGCGAAAAACGCTTGGTAGATGCTATAAGCGATGGCTTAAAACAAAGTATGGAGCGCCACCCAAATACTGTATTAATGGGGCAAGACGTGGCAGAATATGGCGGTGTATTTAAAATATCAGATAATTTTTATAAGCAATTTGGCAAGGAAAGAATTCGCAATACACCCATTACAGAATCTTCTATATTGGGTGCAGGCTATGGTTTAGCTATAAAAAAATACAAAGCCATTGTAGAAATGCAATTTGCAGATTTTGTAACTTGTGGGTTCAATCAAATAGTAAATAATTTGGCAAAAAGCCATTACCGATGGGCGCAAGCGGCCGATGTGGTTGTGCGAATGCCTACTGGTGCTGGTGTAGGTGCAGGACCATTTCATAGCCAAAGTACCGAGGCTTGGTTTTTTCATGTGGCAGGTTTAAAAATAATTTATCCGAGCAATCCTTACGATGCCAAAGGTTTGCTTTGTGCAGCTATAAACGACCCCAACCCAGTATTGTTTTTTGAACATAAAAACCTTTACCGCAGCATAGAAGGGCAAGTGCCTAACGATTATTACACGCTTGAAATTGGCAAAGCATCTACTGTAAGCCAAGGCAATGATTTAACCATTATAACCTACGGCTGGGGAGTACATTGGGCTATTGAGGCTTGCAAAAACTTAAATATAAATGCAGAAATAATAGACCTACGCACTCTATTACCTTGGGACAAAGAAGCCGTAAGAACGGCTGTAGAAAAAACGGGTAAAGTGTTGGTATTGCACGAAGATACGCTAACAGGCGGCATAGGTGCAGAGATAGCTGCATGGATAAGCGAATATTGTTTTACTAGCCTAGATGCGCCTGTAAAACGCATTGGAAGCTTGGATACACCTGTGCCTTTAGCAAAAGATTTAGAAGATAAATTTTTGGGTAGGGAGCAGTTGGAGAGGGGATTGAGAGAATTGTTGGAGTGGTAAAATTAAAATTATAAAATTATGCCTGAAATTATAAAATTTAATTCTGTAGATTTTGAAGAAAACATCTATGATGTTTATACTTGTATGGAATATAAAGGCAAACCTTTTACAGGAACTTTAATTTATGAAAATGAGATAATTGAATATAAAGATGGTAATGCCAACGGACGTTGTTACGAACATTGGGAAAATGGACAATTAGCTTTTGATGGGATATATGAAAACGGAGATTGTATTCATTCAAAATCGTGGTATAGAAATGGGCAACTTCATAAAGATTACACATTAATGGGGGATTGTCTTATTTATGATTTAGCAGGAAATTTAGTAAGCAAAAACTATAGTTATTTTTATAAAAACGGCAATTACAAAATTAAAAAATCAAATGTATTTAGAGATAATTCATATACAGAATATTTCAATGAAAAAGGAGAGCTCGCTTTAATTTTTATACAAGGTAAAGGAAATGAAAAAAGTACTATAAAGTATTATGATAATGTTCTAACAAATTGTTATATTCAATTATTGACTTCATTGCCTCTTGAAGTTGATTTTTCGGAAAATTCACTTAATATTCTTGTAGTTATTCCTTGGTTGGTTTCTATGTATAACAAGGGCAGTAAAGAAAAAATTATTGCTTTAGGTATAATCGAAGAACTCAATAATTGGGAAAACATGAAAATTAACTATGATTTTAAATTGTTTTATGAAAAAATTAAGAAGAATGAAAATGATTATTTTCTTTTAGATATGAGAGGGTATAGTTTTGAGGTTATTGAATAAATATTATACCGAAATTCACTTTTTTTGTATTCAGAAATACCTCTTGCCACTGCTACCAAACAAAAGCCAAAAGTTTTAAACAATAAAATGATTATTAAATTTTGTTTACAGTAAATAGTTTACTGTAAACAAAATATTTTTTATACCTTTGCAGTATGAAAAATATTGAACGTGTTTTTGATACTATTGTTTCAAAAGGACCAATAGGGGTAAGTAGTTTAGCCGAATTGCTTAGTTACTCAAGGCAATATATACATAAATTGCTTTTGGTACTTGAAGAACAAAAGAGAATAAAAAAAATAGGTACTGCTCCAAAAGTATATTATCAAATAGAAGAAAATATTAATACTTCTAAAAACACTGAAATTTCTTATGAACAAGAGCAATTTCTGAATCAATATTTTATTGCTATTGACTCTTTGGGCAATAAACTTGAAGGCATAGTAGCCATGCAATATTGGTGCGAAAAACAAAATTTACCTATTGCTAAAACAAGCAAAGAATTTATAGAAACCAAACAGAAATACATATCGTTTATAAAAAATGATGGCTTGATAAATGGACTTACTAAACTTGAACAAACCAAAGGGATAAATGAAATTGGCGTTAATCAATTGTTCTACCTCGATTTTTATGCCATAGAGCGGTTTGGTAAAACAAGATTGGGAACATTGATGCACTATGCAAAACAAGGGCAAAACAAAGAGCTAATGAAACAAATTATAAACGAAATAAGGCAACGAATTTTGAATTTAATTGAAAAAGAAAATATAGAAGCCATTGTTTATGTGCCGCCTACAATACCAAGAAAAGTTCAAATAATGGAGTATATAGAAAAATACTTGGATATTCAATTGCCTTTGGTTAAAGTAAAAAAAATCAAAACAAAAATTATTATCCCGCAAAAAGCACTTTCTAAAATTTTTGAACGTGTTGCCAATGCTAAAAATACTTTTTTGGTTCATCCACAAAAATCTTATAATCATATTTTGATAATTGATGATGCCATAGGAAGCGGAGCTACAATTAATGAAATAGCAATTAAAATTAAAGAAAAAGGAATTGCTAATAAAATAACAGGATTATCCATTACAGGAAGTTTTAAAGGGTTTGAGGTAATTTCGGAGATATGAAAAAAAGAGATAAAATAATAATAATTTCTATTGTAGTTAAAGTAACTTTATGGATAACCATTAGGTTAAGCCCAACTAAATCAAATAGTTCAATTTTTCAAATTTCCTATTGATTAATTTGGGATTAATAGTTATTTTTTTAGGGCGACTTTAGACAACTTCAAAGTAAAAAAAACAAGTTCTACCTAAATAAAGTAAATACCGCCTGTGCAAAGCAAATAGAAATACAAAAATATATTTCGTATATTTGTTAATTATAAGTAATTTAAAAAAGAAATGTAAACAAAATGAAAATATTCGCAAAAATAATAGTTGTATTTATATTATCACTTATATTGTCATGCAACAAAGATGACAAAAATCAACCATTAGTTGGAAAACCTATTTCTAATATCATTTTTTCAAACTCGCCTTTTGACCTTAAAGGTATCAATGCAAAATTTTCCAAAGACATTGCTTATGATAACAAAGCAAGAACTCAGTTTGACATTTGGCTACCAAATTCTAGCACACCAACAGGCTTAGTAATTTATGTACATGGAGGAGGGTTTACTAGTGGCGATAAAGACTTTGTTTATACAACTCAATCGGGCGGAGAATGGGATTTTCCAACTGATATTCGTTTTTTACTTCAAAACAATATTGCGGTTGCAACTATTCGTTACACTTATCTAAATAATATAGGAGAAACAGATGGCGTTAAAAAACCAATGTCAGATGTAAGAAGAGCATTACAATACATTAGAAATAGGGCAAATGATTTTAATATTAATAAAAGTAAAATTGTTTTAGCAGGTAATTCTGCTGGGGCAAGCGCTTCACTTTGGATAGCATTTAATAATGAATTGGCAGAAACGCAAAACAGCGACCCTGTTTTAAAAGAATCTACCAGAGTAAAAGGCGTTGTAGCAAGAGAAACTCAAGCAAGTTATAATATTGAAGACCGATGGGTAAATGATGTTTTTATAGACTATGGAGTAAGTTGGTCAACAATTTTAGCAAATGAAACTGGAAATATCCAAAAAATATATGGCGTTTCCTCAACTATTCAATATGAATCTCCTGCCATTGATGCATATAGAGCAGAAGTGGATATTTTAGCTTTAATGAGTGCTGAAGATCCTGAAATTTGGGTTAATAATACACTTCGTGATGTAGTAAATCCATATAATCCTTATACTCCAGACATACCCTCGCACCACGCCTTTCACGCACGAGAATTAAAAGAAAGAGCCGATGCAGTTGGAGTTAAAAATGTAATATATTATGGAAAAAATCCTATTTTATATTCTGACCCAAGTAACGAAAGTTGGACACAATTTTGTAAAAGAAAGATATATGAATAATCCTTTGCCAGTGTTCTGCTTTAGCGGAATTTATCGAAAACAGTTAAAATTTTTTATAAAATAGTAGTTTTTTTTTTCTTTTTTTATGCAAAAAACTCAAAACTATTCTCACTAAACAAATTGAAGTAATGACTATTTTTACAAACTTCCTGCTTTGCCCAAACTCAAGCAAAATATAAGCGCAATATACTTCTTAACGGTGTATAGCCTTATGCAAAACTTTAATCTTTATATTTGCATACTTTTTGAGTAAAATATTCTTTTTCAAATTTTATAATTAAATGTTAGTAAAAACCTTTGGCAGTGCAGTGTATGGCGTAAATGCTTATACAATTACGGTAGAAGTAAATGTGAGTGGCGATGGTGCAAGTTATGCCCTTGTAGGCTTGCCAGATAATGCTGTAAAAGAAAGTTGGCTGCGTATAGCTACAGCTTTTAAAAATAATGATTTAAACATACCGCGAAAAAAAATAGTGGTAAATATGGCACCTGCCGATATAAAAAAAGAAGGCAGTGCTTATGATTTAACCATAGCTACTGGCATACTTGCTGCAAGTAGTCAAATAGAAAACGAAACCTCGGTTTCGGAATACATTATTATGGGCGAATTGAGTTTAGACGGTAGTATTTTGCCCATAAAAGGTGCTTTGCCTATTGCTATTCAAGCGCAAAAGGAGGGTTTTAAAGGTTTTATTTTACCCTTGCAAAATGCCCGTGAGGCAGCCATTGTTAAAGGGCTTGATGTATATGGTGTGGAAAATATTACCGATGTTGTAGGCTTTTTTAATGGTTATCATAAATTAGAAAAAACTATAACCGACCCAAGGGCAGATTTTGCCAATGCTATTTCCGAATTTGATTTAGATTTTGCCGATGTGCAAGGGCAAGAAAATATAAAACGTGCAATGGAAATAGCCGCAGCTGGGGGACATAATATTATCTTAATTGGTCCGCCAGGGGCAGGTAAAACCATGTTGGCAAAACGCCTGCCTACTATCCTGCCACCCATGACCTTGCATGAGGCTTTGGAAACCACAAAAATTCACTCTGTAGCTGGCAAATTAGGCGATAATTCAAGCCTTGTAGCGCATCGTCCTTTCCGCTCGCCACACCATACCATTAGCGATGTAGCCTTGGTGGGCGGAGGTGGTATTCCTCAACCAGGCGAAATTTCTTTGGCACACAATGGTGTTTTGTTTTTAGATGAATTGCCCGAGTTTAAACGCACAGTTTTAGAAGTAATGCGACAACCATTGGAAGATAGAAAGGTAAATATTTCGCGGGCTAAATTCTCGGTAGATTATCCTGCCAGCTTTATGTTAGTTGCCAGTATGAACCCTTGCCCATGTGGCTATTTTAACCACCCTGAAAAAGACTGTGTATGCGGACCAGGAATTGTACAAAAATATTTGAGCAAAATAAGTGGACCTTTGTTGGATAGAATAGATATACATATTGAGGTAACACCTGTTAGTTTTGAAGAATTGGCGAGCAGAAAGCGCACAAATGAAAAAAGCGACACTGTAAGAGCAAGGGTTCAAAAAGCCAGAGATATACAATCGGAAAGATATGTAGGTAAAAATGGGGTTTACAACAATGCCCAAATGGCAAGCAATCAAGTAATAGATATTTGCCAAATTAGCGAGGCAGGTACACAATTACTAAAAACAGCTATGGCAAAATTAAACCTAAGCGCAAGGGCTTACGATAGAATTTTAAAAGTAAGCCGAACCATTGCCGATTTATCAAATAGCGAAGATATAAAAATAGAACATTTGGCAGAAGCTATTCAATATAGAAGCTTGGATAGGGAAAATTGGGCAGGGTAAAACAATTTTATTTTGCGAAGTTCTTATTTAAACCCAAATTCAGCAATAGCATTGCTGAATCGAATAACAAATTGCAAATCATGTTTTTACAAAACATAATTGCAATTTTTAAATCGGGGTTAAGCCCAACTAAATCAAATAGTTCAATTTTTCAAATTTCCTATTGATTAATTTGGGTTAAACAAATCATTTAATTTATACTACCTCTTACCCTTTGGCTATACAATCGAATAGCTTGGTTAATATTGATGTTTTCTTTTTGCATTTCGTGTTTGCAAAATATAGCGGCTAAAATATGGGTTAGTTGTTCGCCTTCGTCTTTACCCTCTATGGTTATGCTTAATGGTTGCTCCTCTAACAATTCATTTTCAGCAGTCTGCATTTGTTCTATGCTATAGTTTTCTACAATAGCTTTTATACTGTTTATATTCATATTGAGCTTAAAAGTTCTACAAAGTTTTCTTCTTTGGTGGTGCTTAAGGCTTTTATTAATTCGCCATTTTTAAATACAGCAAAATAGGGCAAAGTATCTACCCCAGCTATTTTTCTGCTTTCAGGATTATGCTCTGCATTTATATCCAAAAAAAGAATATCTGTAAAACGCTCATCGCCACTTAAGCGCTTATACTTTGGCGAAAATAATTTACAACTACCACACCAGTCGGCATAATATTTTACCACAACTTTGGCATTGCTTGCCAATTGCGTTTTAAAAACTTCATCATTACTTATTTCTACAGCCATCTTATTTATATTTATCTACAAATTCGTTTAATTTTATTTCACTCTGTCCTCCAATAATATTGGTTAATACTTTGCCTTTTTTAAATAAATAAATGGCTGGTATTGAGCTTATACTGTATCTTTTAGAAAGCTCTGGATTTACATCTGTGTCTATACTTAATACTGTTACTTCCTCTGCTCTTTCTTCTTTTATTTTATCTACATAAGGCTGCATAGCTTTGCACGGACCGCACCAAGTAGCATTAAAATCTACAAAAACCAATTTTTTGCTTTTAATTATACTATCAAATTCGGTTAATCTATATTTTTTTAACGCCAAATTTGGCGTATTACTTTCCGCTATTCTCTCTGGCATTATCAATGGTAGTTTTGCTGTTTGCCAAGCCTCTATTCCACCAGCTAATGATACAACATTTTTAAAACCCATACCACTTAATTTTTTAGCTGCATTTTCACTTCTTACGCCTTTTAGACAATACAAATATATCTTTTCGTCTTTATTTATATCATTAAAACTTTGGCTAAAATTATCGCTTTTAAAATCAATATTTGTAGCCCCTTGAATATAGCCGTTGCTGTATTCTTCAGCCGTTCTTACATCTATAATTTTTCCATTATTGGTTTGTATTTCATTGTAAAAATCATCTGCCGAAATAGATTTTATATTGCTATTGCAAGCCAATAATAAAATGGTGCTAAAAATGAATAGTATTTTTTTACTCACTAATGTTGGGTTATTTTTGTGTTCGTGATACTTCGTGTTCATTGGTGCAAATGTAATGGTTTTAAATTGTATTGATAAAATTGATATAAAAAATAAAAGTATAGCAAAAAACTATTTGCCAAATAAATTAGCCAAACCTTCCATACCGCCAGCCATAGCACCTATTTGTCCGAAAGATGCTTTTTCGGCATTTTCTAATGCTTTATTTATTGCCATAATGAGGTTTTCTTCCAATTGTAGTTTATTTGCCATTTGGCTTTCTTCTATATGAATAGCCAATATTTTTCTATTGCCATTGCAATCTATGGTTATGCCATTGTGCTGCTCTGTAATAGTTACAGCCTCAAGCTTGGCTTTAAGTTCGCCAGCTTTTTTTTTCATTTCTAATAGTTGAGATATATTTCCGAACATTGGTTTTTAAAATTTGGTTTGATAATTGTATTTGCTTACAAAACTACGGTATTAAAATAAAATTATTTGTATTTTAAAAATCATTATTTTTGAACTTTATTATGTTAAAAAAAATAGCTTATTTACCATTCATTTTATTGTTTGTTAATCTAAATGCACAAACACATAGAGATACAATAGAAAAAAGATTGAACGCTTATAAAAAAGTAGTTTTAAATTCTGATATTTCTAAATTAACCCCCGAACAGCAAAGTGGTTTAAAGTTTTTAATTATGGCAGCTCAGGAGATGAACGACCTTTTTTGGCTTCAAACTTTTGGCAATAAAGCCGAGTTAGATTCTATAAAAGACCCTATTATTAAAGAATTTGCAATGGTAAACTACGGTCCTTGGGATAGGCTGAATGATAATAAACCTTTTGTAAAAGGCTATGGCGAAAAACCATTGGGAGCTAATTTTTACCCAAAAGATATACGCAAAGGTGAGTTTGACAGCCTAAATGATAACAATAAAAACAACCCCAATACATTAATTGTAAGAGAAAATGGTAAGCTAAAAGTTATAAATTTAACAGGCGAATATATGATGCACCTATCCAATGCTTCAAGAGCTTTGCAAACTGCTGCAATGTATTTAAAACAAAGCGATTCTGCCTTTAGTAGCTTTTTAGAAATGCGAGCCTTGGCTTTAATGACACAACAATTTAATGAAAGCGACATAGCCTGGTTGGATATGAAAGATAATTTATTCGATATAATTATAGGACCAATAGAAAGCTACGAAGACCAATTATTAGGCATTCGTACAAGCTATGAGGCGTATGTTTTAATTAAAGATTTGGAATGGAGCAAAAGGCTTGAAAAATATGTAGCCTACTTACCCGAGTTGCAAGAAAACTTACCCGTAGATGCCAAATATAAAGCCGAAAAAGCTGGCAGCAGTAGCCAGTTAAACGCTTACGATGTTGTATATTATGCTGGTGATTGCAATGCAGGAAGCAAAACCATAGCTGTAAACTTGCCCAACGATGAAAAATTACAAATAGAAAAAGGTACACGAAGAAGCCAACTAAAAAATGCAATTAAAGCAAAATTTGACCATATTATGCTACCAATTACCAAAGAGCTAATAGACCCTTTGCAAGTAAAACATGTAACCTTTGATGCTTTTTTTAGCACCATTATGTTTCATGAGGTAGCGCATGGCTTGGGTATTAAAAATACTATAATTGGCAAAGGCACTGTTAAAGATGCTTTAGGGGCAGATTTTAATGCCTTGGAAGAAGGCAAAGCAGATATTTTGGGCTTGTATATGATTACCCAATTGTACAATAAAAAAGTGCTGAAAGAAGGCAATTTAATGGATTATTATGTAACCTTTATGGCTGGTATTTTTCGCTCGGTACGTTTTGGTGCAGCCAGTGCGCATGGCAAAGCAAATATGATACGCTTTAATTATTTTAAAGAAAAAGGTGCTTTTACACGCAATAGCAAAGGTACTTATACTATTAATTTTGAAAAAATGAAAGAAGCCATGACCTCGCTTTCTGCCCTTATTATTAAACTTCAAGGCGATGGCGATAAAGAAGGCGTAAAAAAACTATTGGAAGACAAAGGAAAAATAAACGATGAACTGCAAAAAGATTTAGATAGATTGAGTACCAAAAATATTCCTATTGATATTATCTTTGAACAAGGTATTGAAACGCTTGGATTAAAAAACGAAGATGCAATTTTAACTCCGCCTGCGCCCCTGCCCACTACTATAAAAAATTAAAAATCCCAATTCCCTTATGCAAAAACTTAGAAATATCCTGTTATTTTTACCAGCAATGGTAATTATATCACTTGCTTTTTGTTTTAAAAAAAATAAAACAAATAGTGATACAATTATCTCACAATCTGTATTAGAAGTTTTAGAAAACTCACATTACGAACCTCGCTTAATTGATGATAAATTTTCAGAAGAATTATTCAATTTATATTTAAAAAAAATAGACAATAGCAAACGCTTTTTTTTAGCCTCTGATATAGATTCTTTAAAACAATATAAAAAACAGCTTGACGACCAAGCCAAAGCCAATGAATACCAATATTTTGATATGGCAAATAGAATACATGTTAGACGTATTAATCAAATAGCAGTATGGTATAAAGAAATATTGAACAAGCCCTTTAATTTTAACCAAAAAGAAACCTTTGAGTTTGATGAAGAAAATCCGCAATATTTAAAAACAGATGCAGAACTTAAGGAGTTTTGGCGCAAAAGCATTAAACAACAAGTACTCGAAAAATTATTTCAAAAAACAAAAGTACAAGATAAAGCAAAGGAGAAAAAAGATACCATTATTAAAATATTGCCTTACGATACTTTAGAAATGCAAGCACGCAAAGAGGTGCTAAAAACCCATAACGATTGGTTTACACGCTTACAAAAATTCGATAAAAAAGAAAAAATAAGTCTTTATATTAATTGTATTACAGAGCTTTTCGACCCGCATAGCAATTATTTTCCACCAAAGGATAAAGAAAATTTTGATATACGTATGAGCGGAAAGCTTGAGGGTATTGGTGCGCAATTACAAGAAAAAGATGGCTATTTAAAAGTAGCTTCAATTGTGCCAGGAAGCGCAAGTTATAAGCAAGGCGAACTAAAAGCAGGCGATATCATTTTAAAAGTAGCACAAGGCGCTGCCGAGCCTGTAGATGTTACCAATATGAAAATAGACGATGCTATACAATTAATAAGAGGTAAAAAAGGTTCTGAAGTTAGGCTTACAGTAAAAAAATTAGACGAAAGCATAAAAATTATTCCTATTATTAGAGAAGTAGTAGTATTAGAAGAAGGCTTTGCTAAAAGCAGTATAATAGAAAAAGATGGCGAAAAATATGGTTATATTAATTTACCAACTTTCTACAGAGATTTTGACGACCCTCGCAATGGCAAATCTTGTGCAAGAGATGTGGCTACAGAGGTGCAAAAACTTAAAGCAGATGGCGTAAAAGGCATTATTTTAGATTTAAGAAACAATGGCGGTGGCTCTTTGAATGATGTTGTAGATATGGGAGGTTTATTTATAGAAAAAGGACCTATAACTTTGATAAAAGATAGAAGCAAACGTGTAGAAATATTGGCAGATGATGATAGAAGCGTTTTATACGATGGACCACTTACCATAATGGTAAATGAAAATAGCGCATCAGCCTCAGAAATATTGGCTGCAGCTATGCAAGATTACGGCAGAGCAGCTATTATAGGCACTACTACTTTTGGCAAAGGCACAGTACAACGTTTTTTTGAATTAGATGCTATGTTTAGGCATGAAAGCGGTGAATTAGGTGCAGTAAAAGCTACAATACAAAAGTTTTACCGTATAAATGGAGGTACTACACAATTAGCCGGTGTTACGCCTGATATTATTATTCCAGATAGATACCGCTACATAGAATATGGCGAAAAAGACAGCGAACATCCGCTGGGTGTAGATAAAATAGAAAAAGCCAATTATAGCACCATGATAAATTATAGTGCTGCTATAGCCAATGCCAAACGCAATAGCGATAAACGCATAGCACAAAGCCAAATTTTTAAAGAAATAGAACGCTTGGCATTAAAAATAAAAGCACAAAGCAAACGCACCAAGTTTACTTTAAATTTAGAGGAATATAAAGCCGAGCAAAAACAATTGGAAGAAGATAATAAGCTTTACGAAGAGAGTATTAAACAAATAAAAGCCCTTACTTTTTCTACACCTAATACAGATTTGAACGAGCTAAACAACGATAACATTAAAATAAAAATGCGCAACGATTGGAACAAAGGCTTTGAAAAAGACATTTATATTCAAGAAGCTGTAGAGGTTTTGAAAGATATGAAGAAGTAACAATTTTTTTAAACTCAAAAAATTTTCTTACAAACTTTGGAAAATCAATTTAACTAAAATTATCAATAGGAGATTTGAAAAATTGAACTATTTGATTTAGTTGGTATTAACCCCGATTTAAAAATTGCAATTATGTTTTGTAAAAACATGATTTGCAATTTGTTATTCAATTCAGCAATTCTATTGCTGAATTTGGGTTAAATTAATTTATTTTCCATAGCATAATTTAACAGTTGGGTAGTATTTTTAGAATCTGTTTTGCTCAATAAGTTTTTTCTATGGCTTTCCACAGTATGGTGGCTTATAAATAGTTGATCGGCTATTTGTTTGGAATTTAAGCCTTGTTTTAAAAGTTTTAATATGTCTTTTTCTCTTGGGGTAAATTGCGCCAATATTACTTCTTTTTGTTTTAATGCTTTGGCTATATTACTTATAATTTCTTGGCTAAAATAGGTATTGCCCATGCTTATTTTTTCAATAGCTAAGGTTAGCTCTACATTACCTATATTTTTTATTACTGCTCCGTGTATGCCCAGTTTTATTAATGGATTTATAATGGTTTCTGCATCGTTCATGGTTACAATTAGTATTTTTACATTGGGATATTTTTTTAGAATTATTTTAGATGTTTCATAGCCATCAAGCTCGGGCATATTGTAATCTAACAATACCAAGTGGGGCTGGGTAAAATTCAAATAATCTATTAATTGTTTGCCATTATCTACTACTTTTATTACGTCAAAATTTGGGTTTTGGTTCAGTATATTCGCCAGCGATTCTGAAAAAAGGCGGTGGTCGTCTGCAATTGCTATGGTTGTTTTCATACAAATGGAATATTTATAATAATGGTCATGCCGTGTTGTGGTGTAGTGTCTAAGTTCCATTGCCCATTAAGAGCTTGTACTCTTTCTTGAATACTTTTAAAACCTATACCTTCAAAAGTATTTAATAATTGAGGATTAAATCCTTTGCCGTTGTCATCGTAAGTATAAACTAATTCGTTTTCAATTTTGTTTAATTGAATATTTATTTGGCTGGCATTGGCATATTTTAGCGTATTGTTTATCAGTTCGAGCGAAATTAAGAATAAATCTTTTTGAATATCAGGATAGGCTTCCAAATTTACTTTATTGACATAAAAGTTTGTTTCAATTTTTTTTGTAGATTTTACAATACTTAATTGATTTTCAATTTCTGTTATAAAGTTTATTTCGGGCGGGTTGGTTTTGTATAAATTATGGGCAATTTTTCTTACATCTTTGCAAGCATTGTCTATTAGCTGATTGGCATTTTTTAATTCATTTTGCTTATTTGCATGGGTAGAAATATTACCAATTATAAGCTTAAGCGTAGAAAGTGAGCTACCCAAGCTATCGTGCAAATCTTTGGCTATGCGGTTTCTTTCCTCCGTTTGTCCTTTTAGCATTGCATTCAATACATTAATTTCTTGTGTGTTCAGTAGTTCTTGTATTTCGTTGTTTTTACTTTCTAATGTTTTTAGGGTTAGCATTTGTTTGTTTTTATAATTTTTAAAAGATAAATAAAGAATAAGAATGAGTGCTGCAATACCCAAAATTGCAAAAATAAGCCAATTGCGTTTTTCCGTATTTTGGGTGCGCAATACTTGGTTTTCCTTATTTGCCAATAAATCGAATAGCTGCACGCTATTGTTCATTATTTTAAGTTTATTTTCGTTGTAAAGAGAATCTTTGTATTGTAATTTATAATTTTGAAATTTAATGATGCTATCATCTAAATTTTGTTGAATATAATAATCTAAAAGATAATTAGTAGATTCAAGTTTTTCGGGCAGTAATTCTAATTGATAATGGTATTTAATAGCACTATCAATATTGCCTTTATTTATATTAGCAAAAATAGAAGAAGTAATTGATTTTAAATATATATTTACTGTATATCCGTAAACATTCATAAATTAAAAAAAGTTATTATATTTGCAG
>CAZDGF010000026.1:0-45120 GCA_964505065.1 uncultured Chitinophaga sp. | reverse complement strand
CTAATTCCTTTTTTATCATGTTACAAATATACGCTTTTATTTTAGATTAAAGCCACCCAAATTAATCAATAGGAGATTTGAAAAATTGAACTATTTGATTTAGTTGGGTTAACCCCGATTTAGAAATTGCAATTATGTTTTGTAAAAACATGATTTGCAATTTGTTATTCGATTCAGCAATGCTATTGCTGAATTTGGGTTTAACAAAAAACGCCCCACACTAAAGTGCAGGGCGTTTGTATAAATTTTTTATTTTTTAAATTAGTACTGCCACAAATCGTGCTCAAAAATGAACAAGTCATTTTTAATTTCATCACTTTTTAAAAGTGATTTTATTCCGTCATCTTCATTTTCCTGAAATTGATTGATTTTAAGGTCAAACACATTGGATTCATACACAATATAAGAATCGAAAATACGCATTTGAAAAAAATCGTCAAAACTTAAACGAGATGCATCATTGTAGCGGTTAAACATTTCTGTATTGGCTAATAAAGGACGAATTTCATCCATCTTCATGAAACATAATTCTTGCTCATAAGTCTTACCTGCCGCATCAAAATTAAATATTGGAGCAATAGCTAAAATTCTGGGTTTGAATACAGAATATTTATAATCAAAAATCCAATCCTCCATTATATAATATTTTTTTATTTTACCAAAATACATAGCTTCAAAAGCAATTGAATCTCTAAGCCACTCGCCATTTTCATCAACAATTGGTATCTGAAGCTCTTTTCCACCTCTTTTAGAAAGTTCAGTTTCTGGATTATATACAGACATAAGTGAATCGTTACGGTATGCTTTTATCTCACCTTTCAATAATTTTTCATAAAGTAACTTATTTAAAGGCTCTCTAGGCCATTCCAATTGTTTGTTCATTTTTTGACGAGAATCAATACATCTGATGACTCTTCGAGCAAATTTAACATCGGCTTCTCTTTGATAAGGATATGATACTACCTCTCTTTCTTTTACCGCTTGCTTTTTATAGCTTGTAGATTCCCCACTCGTAATAAAATCAGAGTAATTTACTTGAGCATTCATTTGAACACCTATAAAAAAAGCGAATATTAAAATTATATTTTTCATGTTTTTATTGAATTGTAAATACTAAATCTGCTACTGCTCTTTCTACACCTCCAGGACCTATTGAACGGATACCACTTATCATTATTAAATCACCAGGTACAGATTTTTGAGCCATTGCACTAATTTTTGCGGCACTATTACCTTGAACAGCATAAGGTCCGTCAAGTCCTCTCTTTTTAGAAATATGCATCACACTATATTTTGTAACTGTGAATTTAACGCCTTCAAATACAAAGTTTTCAAGAACAGCTAAAACAGAAGTTTGAGTAGCAAGCATTGTTTTAGCAACTGCGCCTGCTGAAACTCCTCCAACTTTACCTTCTGGTTTTGGTACATTTTTTACTCTGTAACGCATTTCTCCCATTTTTTTACTGCTACCATCACTCATTTTTGCAGTTGCAGAAATAAATACTTCTTTAGTGCCAGAAGCCACTTTAGCTATATATTTACCATCATTTCCACTTTTGGTTAATGAACATCCACTAGCATTTACTGTAACTTGAGCAGGATTTACACCTGGTACTGATACTGACATAGGATTATCTAAACCAACATATAGAACATTCATAGCATCAGCAGCAATAGTAGCTGAAGGCATAAATGATGTCCATTCTACTGGGGGTGCATCAATTAGTTTCTTTTCGCCTGTTTGAGGGTCAACAGATTCTATTTGTGCTATAATTTTATGCGAACCAACACCACTTGCAGGAATACTAATTTTACCAATACCATCTACTACTTGTACAGGCGAGCCATTTACCAATATTCTTGAAGCAGCCGTAGAATTGTATGCAGCCAAAGCAACATCGGCTTTATAAGCACTACCGCTCATCACATTGGTACTTTCACTAATTACAACTGCCATTTGTTTATCAAAAATAAGTTTCGTTTGGTCAATTTTAGAAGCCAAAATAGACAATACATTTGCTTCTAAAGATTTGGCATCATTTTGTGTTTTAGTTAAAAAAGTTACAACACCAGCCAATGGCGAAAATTCTAAATTATTACTTATCCATTTATCATCGGTTGCTCTTAATTGTGTTGTTTTTTCTAATGTAGTTAAAGCAGCTTTGCCTTCTTTATCTGTTGCAGTTGCACCTAAAATTGTAATCAGTTTTTTTCTGGTTTCTTCAATTTTATCTTGCAATTTTTTACCATTGCCTTGTATTACAAAGTAGTTGGCATGCTTTTCCATATTGTCAGGTTGTGTAAGCTCTTCATCTGCTTTACCATCTTTTCGCCCGCCAGCCGTAGTAATAATTTCAGTTTTAGTTTTTTCAACATATTCGTTAAACTCTTTTGAAACTTTTTGTGCTTCTAATGCTAATTTATACCATTGTTCAGTTCTGCCTTTTTTGCTCGGGTCGTTCATATTGGCTTCAAATCCAGCCATTACGTCTTTGTTTTTAAGGTCGGTATTTTTATTTGCATTGTTAAATGATAATTCAAATAAATGAAATGCTTTCAAAATTTCTTTCGATACGTTTAGGGCTAGTAAAGCAATTAACACAAGATACATCATGTTAATCATTTTCTGCCGTGGGGATAATTTTCCACTTGCCATTTTATTGTTCTCCTTTCGTTGTTAAAATATTAGAAATTAGTGAAAAAATTAGTTTTTAGAAGCACCGCCCATAGCACTTAACATATTGCCATATACATTGTTTAAGTTGCCTAAGTTTTTGTTTAGTTTACCTAAATTGTCTTTAAACTCAACGCTATCATTGGCTGTAGCCGAAAGATTGTTTACCATATTGCTTAAGCCACCTGCAAAATTTGCCATAGAAGAGCTTATTTCATTAGATGAAGTGCTGATAGACTCAATAGCTTTAGATGCTTTAGATACATTGGCTGTATATTCATTGGTAGCCACAGTTGCGCTGCTTAAAGAACTCATTTCTTTTACATTGTCGCTCAAAGATTTTAAACCTGTACCAAGGCTACCTATCAATTCTGGACCTACTTTAGCCTCTGCTAACATTTTATCCAATTGTTGAGAAACTGTTCCTTGATTTTTTTGTTTTTTTTCTGTTGGCTCCATACCTGCTAATTCTGGATACACCAAACTCCAATCGTACTCTGCATGAATTGGCTCAAATACAGAAATAAAGAAAATTAATGCCTCTGTACCTAATCCGATAATTAACATTAAATCGGCACCTTTCCAGTGCATAATTTTAAATAATGCGCCAATAATTACTACTGCTGCGCCCCAACCATATACATAAGACATGGTTTTTTTGAATCCTTTGCTTTCGAAAATGCTGTTACTGCTGCTCATTTTGTTTGTGTTGTTTTTTTAAGGTTAATGTTTATTGTTTGAAAATTGGTTTGTTTTTTGTTTGTGTTATTAATCTAATAACAGATAAAGTTAAAAGTTATTGTATAAAGTTTAAATTAAATTTATTTTCTATCTTTATTAGAACGTCCTATGTATGTTTGAATACAACGGAAACCTACATAACTTTTAGAAGTATCTTGATACTCGTAAGTTCTGCTTCCATTTTGTATAAAGTAGGCTACATCTTTCCAACTTCCGCCTTTTATTACTTTACGTTTTTTGGTCATTGCAGAGGTTTCAACAGTTATTTCGCCTGCACCATCTCTGCTGTACTCGGGTACATTTACACGATAGTCTGGGTTCAAATCGTGCGTAAATACATGCGATTGTTCGCTCCAAGCATTGCAAGTCCACTCGGCTACGTTGCCAGCCATATTATATAAGCCATAATCGTTTGGAAAATAACTATCTACACGTACAGGGTACATACCACCATCTGCTCCATAGTTTCCTCTTAATGGTTTAAAATTAGCCAACATACAACCTTTGCTATTTCTGGTATAAGGACCGCCCCAAGGGTATGGGTTACCTACTCTGCCACCGCTTGCAGCATATTCCCACTCATATTCTGTTGGTAAACGGAAATCTTCTGTTATAGGGTCGCCATAGCTTTCCCAATACGCATTTTTATAAACAGTACGCCATGCGCAAAAAGCATTGGCTTGGTGCCAGTTTACACCTACTACTGGATAATCATCGTATTTAACGTGGTTATAGTATTGGCGAGCCATTGGGTCGTTATAAGAATAGGTAAAATCTCTTACCCAACATAAAGTGTCTGGATACACCAAAGTATGTTCTCTTTTAATGTATTTTTTACGGTTGTTTACCCTGTCTTTTTGGTATTTGTTTTGGTTTTCAGGGTCGTTGGCGGCATATTGTAAATCCATTAATTCGTAATCGTAAAATAATTGGTTTACATCTATTTGTTTTTTACCTCTAAAACGATTTTCGGCAGTATAATATAAATCGTCTAAAACCCCATCTGCTTCAAGTTTTTCCCAATCGGGGTCGTAATCGTAATTGATAAAACCATTGCCTTCGTTAATGCTTTGGTCGCCTGTATAATTATCAGCAAATGGCATGAATACTTTATCATCATCTCCACCAGCTTTTACTCTTTTAATAGAATCTATTACAAAATTTACAAACTGACGGTATTCGTTGTTGGTAATTTCTGTTTCATCCATCCAAAAAGCAGCTATACTTACTTGCTTATTTGGTGCTACAAAAGATTGGAAAACGTCCTGATCACGTTGTCCAGAATGGTAAGTACCAGTAGGAACATATACTGTTCCGAATGGTTGAGGGTGGAACCATAAGCTACGGCCTTGTTCACCTATTAAATCACCGGTGCTTTTAGGACCACAGCCTATAAATGTAAACATAGCAAATAATAATACAAGACGACTCGCCTTTGCTATTTTTCGCCATCTACTTGTTTTAATTGTTGTCTCTTTATTTACAATACTGACAACTGGAGCCTTTAATTTTTTCATTGGTATACTGAAATATGTGTTTGTGTTATGTGTGTGTAATTTGCAAAAATACAAAGTTTTTAACAATTGTCAACAACTTTATATGGGATTAACGTTTTTGTATGGTAAAATATTGTGTTAATAGTAAAAAATATTTATAAATTAATCTAAAACAGGGTCTTTTATTTGATGACGAGGGTCAACATAGCGTTTAATTTCTGGTGGAGGAAGCGTAACTGTAAAGCAATAGTTCAATTGAATTTCGTGTGTACCGCTTGATACTGATAATATTCTTGTTAAAGTTAAATCGTAAGAATAGCCTATGCGCAAACCTTTTAAATTTCCTTGAAAACCAGAATAACCTAACAATACAGAAAGTGCATCAGATGTAGAGCGGTATGCCAAACCACCCCAAAGGCGTTGTTGGTATTCTACCAAACCTGTTAGTTCTATTTGATTGATACCTGGCGCACGTTTATACATAAAAGAAGGGTGCAATTGTAAATTAGAATTGCCTAAAAAATCTTGTTTGGTAATACCGCCCATTAAAAAAGCGTGAGTTACAGATTTGTTAAAAGTAATGTTATCTCCCCCAAATACGTATGTTTTTTTTGCCAATTGAGTAGCCGATAGGCCTACCCACATATCTTTCCAAGTAGTGCTATTTTCCATAGGATTATTGTAATAAATACCTGCTGCATAATTATTATTTCTATCACTTACATTAGTTAAAGGAATATTTGGATCTCCAGCAGCTAAAGGTTTTAATTGCGTGCCATCAATTCCTTTTTGTATAATTGTATATTCTCCACCTAAAGCTATTGAACTTCCATTGGCTAAAGGCAGTCTGCCAGCACCACCAATTTTTATATGGGTACTATATTCATAACCCAATTTATCGTTGATAAAACCAATGCCTATGCCACCATAGTTTTTTGATGCGCCTGAAGGGTCTTTTATATTTATAGGGGCACCAAAGGAAAACATTTGTGTTTTTGGCCCTACTGCTTTTACAGCTTCTCCTTTTGGACCTTGTGGCTGTAACCTATCTTTAGAATAAAATTCTGGCGTTCTATCTTCATAACCTAAATATTGATAATGCGATAATGCAGATAAACAAAATTTACCATTTGCACCTATAGCAGCAGGGTTGTACAAGTTTCTATTGAACATATATTGTGTTACATAGGGGTCTTGTTGGGCATACAAGCGGGTGCTGCAAAGTATTGTTAATACTGCAATGGCGAGGTTTAGTACTGTTTTTTTCATCGGTCAGTTAGGTTCAGTATGATTTACAAATATGAGGCTAATATTTAATATAACAAAATTTTTTTTAAAATATTGTGTTTGAGGGTGGATTTTTTTTGAGCCTCACCCTAAATCTCTCTCCAAAGGAGAGGGACTTTTTGCTTTGGTTAAAGTTTTAAAGTTAACATGCATTCGGAATAAGAAAGAACGCAGTCATTCTGAAAATTTTGGCTTCGCAAAATTATTCAGAATCTGAAATAATTAGAGATTCTGAATCTTTTTTCAGAGCAAAAAAGTTCAGAATGACGCTTTGCTCAAAATTTTACTTTATTTTGAAATAATGATAATTAAAAAGACTAATACGTATTAATACGAATGCGTTTGTTTAATTCATCTACATCGTGGCGAAATTTTTTGTCGGTATCCATTAAGTCGTTTACTGTTTGGCAGGCATGTATAACTGTGCTGTGGTCTCTATTGCCAAAGTGTGTGCCAATATTTTTAAGCGAAGCTTTGGTTAAATCTTTAGCAAAATACATGGCTATTTGACGGGCTTGTACAATTTCTCTTTTGCGGGTTTTAGATTTTACGTTTTCTACAGATACGCCATAATAATCGCAAACTAATTTTTGAATGTAATCTATGCTTATTTCTCTTGTTGCATTTTTTACAAAGTTTTTCATCATTTGCTTAGCCAAATCCAAATCTATTTCTTTTCTATTTAAAGAACTTTGAGCCAATAAAGATATTAAAGCGCCTTCTATTTCTCTTACATTCGAATCTATATTGTGTGCAATGTATTCTACCACTTCTCTGTGTAAAGATAAACCACTTTCGTAAGCTTTATTTTCTAAAATAGCTATGCGGGTTTCAAAATCTGGAATATTCAAATCGGCACTTAAGCCCCATTTAAAACGAGATAGTAATCTTTCATCTACATCTTTAATATCTTTAGGTGCTTTATCGCTTGTTAATATTATTTGTTTACCTGCTTGGTGCAATTGGTTGAATATGGTAAAGAAAATTTCTTGTGTTCTTGTTTTTTGTGCAAATTGCTGAACATCGTCCACAATTAATACGTCCATATTTTGATAAAAATTTACAAAATCGTTTTGATTGTTGGCTTTTACAGATTCTACATATTGGTTTATAAAACGCTCGGCAGATATATATATAACAGTTTTGTTTTTATTAATTTGTTTAATTAAATTTCCAATAGCGTGTACTAAATGGGTTTTACCTAAACCTACACCACCAAATATCATTAATGGATTATAGGCTGTACCACCAGGATTGTGGGCAACAGCCCAACCAGCACCACGAGCCAAGCGGTTGCAATCGCCTTCAATAAAATTATCGAACGTATATTTTGGGTTTAATTGCGAATCAATAGGAACTTTTCTTAAGCCAGGAATAATAAAAGGATTTTTAATATTATTGGTAACATTTAACGGTAAGTTAACATCGTTGGTAACAGGTTTTTTACCATTGCCTGTTGGTACATTTATAGTGTAAGGTCCATTTGAAGGCGAGCTGTTTTCTACTATAATATTGTATTCCAATTTAGCACCTACACCTAATATTTGTTTAAGCGTTTTTTGTAGCAATGTTACATAATGCTCTTCAAGCCATTCGTAAAAAAACTGACTGGGAACTTGTATAGATAAAACTTTATTTTCTAATTTAACAGGTTTAATAGGGTCGAACCATGTTTTGTAGCTTTGAGGATTTAAGTTATCCTTAATAATTTTTAGGCAATTGCCCCATACAGTTTCAGCGTTTAGTTGTTGTCCACTCATGTTCATTCTTAATTTTGTAAATTTCTTTTTATAAGTTGTGTGTAAATATTGATGTGTATAGTAAATAATTCAGTTCTGAAATTACGTTCAAAAAAAGTTGTTAAAAAAATTTTTTTGTGATAAATTTTTAATTTTTTTTTTACATAAAAAACACATTTGGTTTGTTAATTTACGATTAAGCTAAAGTTATGTGCTTTTAAAAATTATTTTTAGTTAAAAACTAATTTATTTATACCTATAAATATTTTTTTTATACACAAAAAAAAGGGCTGAAATAAATAAAATCAATAACTATAATTTAATGTATCAATTTAACCTTGGTATTCGCCATACACTTTTCTGAATATATCAGCTATTTCCCCTAAAGTAGCATAGTTTTCAACACTATTTATAATGCTTGGCATTACATTGATATTTGCTCTTGCATCTTGTTCTAATTTATTCAAACAATTGCTTACTTCAGTAGAATTTCTTTCAGCTTTTAGTTGCATAATTTTTTCTGTTTGAATTTTGCGAATACTTTCATCAATTTTAAAAACTGGGGTTGTATTTTTATCTTCAGAAATAAATTGATTTACACCTACAATTATTTTAGATTTATTTTCAATATTTTGTTGGTATAAATAAGCACTTTTTGCAATTTCATTTTGCATATAACCCTGCTCTATTGCAGATACGCTACCGCCCATTGCCTCAATAGTATCCATATATTTGTAAGCAGCGGCTTCCATTTCATCTGTCAATTGTTCTACAAAATAGCTGCCACCAAGAGGGTCAACTGTATAAGTAGCACCACTTTCAAAACCTATTATTTGTTGTGTGCGCAAGGCTGTGCGAGCAGCATTCTCTGTGGGCAAACTCAATGCCTCGTCAAAACCATTGGTGTGTAAACTTTGTGTGCCGCCCAATACTGCTGCTAAAGCCTGAATAGTAACACGGCTTATATTATTCTCTGGTTGCTGGGCTGTTAGGGTACTGCCACCTGTTTGGGTATGAAAACGCAACATTTGTGCTTGCGCATCGGTAGCACCAAGTTCTTTGGTAATATTTGCCCACATTCTACGAGCAGCTCTAAATTTGGCTACTTCTTCAAATAGATTATTGTGTGCATTAAAAAAGAATGACAATCTTTTTGCAAATACATTAATGTCTAATCCTTTTTCAAGCGCAGCTTTAATATATGCTTTGCCATTGGCAAGTGTAAATGCCAATTCTTGCACTGCTGTACTTCCTGCTTCTCTTATATGATAGCCCGATATTGAAATTGTATTCCATTTTGGAACTTCAATACTACAATATTCAAAAATATCTGTAATTAGCCCCATGCTTGGCTTTGGCGGATAAATATAAGTGCCTCTTGCAGCATATTCTTTTAAAATATCATTTTGAATAGTGCCGGATATTTTTTTAATATCTGCCCCTTGTTTTTTTGCTAAAGCAATATACATTGAAAGCAATGTAGATGCCGTAGCATTAATGGTCATACTGGTTGTAATATCTTGCAGCTTGATGCCATCAAAAAGGGTTTCAATATCTTTTAAAGAATCTATGGCTACGCCTACTTTTCCTACCTCGCCTTCGGCAAACTCGTGTGTGCTATCGTAGCCAATTTGTGTAGGTAAATCAAAAGCAACAGAAAGCCCCATTGTGCCTTGCGCTAATAAATAATGGTAGCGTTTATTAGATTCTTCGGCAGTAGAAAAACCAGCATACTGGCGCATTGTCCATAATTTGCCACGGTACATATCTTCTCTAATACCTCTGGTAAAAGGAAATTTGCCTGGCTCTTCGTTTTGAATATTTTTATTTGCTGAATTTGAAGAGTATAGAGGCTTTATTTCTATATTACTGTCGGTCTCAATTTTTTTAAAATCAGCCATTTTTTTTAGAAATAAAGATTAATTTCTGCTTTTAGAAAATCTATTGCTTTTTGTGTTGGAATTTTATTTTCAGCAATCATTCTATCTATAATGGCTTTGCAAAAATCTAAACCTTTGGCATCTGCTGGCATATTTTCGGCTGTTGTATGTAGCAATTGGATAACTTCTTCTTTTACCACTTTAACAATATTCCAACCTTGGTTGCTAATGTATATTTGCTGCGAAAGGTTATGGTTAAACTCTTGGTTAACGGAGGCTTCCATTAAATGTTTTAAGCCATAAACAGTAGAAGTAGTACCATCATTGTATTGCGTAATTAAATTTTGAGGGCTTATGCGTTCTAACAATAAAATTAAACGCTCATAAGCTTGTAGTTTTAGAGGTGTCATTAAACTGGCAGTTTTTTTGCGCATTTCCATTTGTATTCTATTGGCATTGTCTTCTACCATTTTATTGATTAATACATAGCAAACAGCAAATACAACCAATGAAGGTAAAATGTATTTGATAATGTCGAGTACGTTTTGAGTAATTGGGTCCATAAATAGATATTAATGCAAAAGTAATGTTTTTTTAAATTGATAAAAGAATATTTTACATTTCTTGTAAAAGTGTTCGAAAAGCCAATACTTTTTCGCCATACTTGGCAGCTGTTTTTGCTTTTAAAGCTGGGGCGTAGTTTTGCGCATAATCGTTGTAGGTGTCTATAGAATCGCAAAAATATTGTACGGCATAGTTTACGCCTTCGTTGCCATCTACCTCTGTAAGCAGTTTAAAGATTTTATAGCTGTTAAACTTATTAGTCGCCATTACTTGAGGCAGATGTTCGTTTTTCATCCATTCAAGCCATTCGGATTCTATTTCTAAAGGAATATTGCAGGTTACGTTATAGAGTATCATTGTTTAATTTAAATTTATTTTGCTAATTGTTTCGTTAATGTAAAAATAAGCTTCGTTTATAGTTTTTGATTTGGTAAAAATTTCAACATGATGTCGCCATGGAATTTTTCCACCAAGCTGGTGGAAAAATTCATCATTTTTGTAAAAAAGATTAAATCGTTTAATATTGTATAAATTAGTTTTTGAAAATCCTTCCATTTCTGGAAACTCTAATCGTAAATCTTTCGATAAATATTGAATCCAATTACTTCCCCAAGAAGCGGATTTGGAAACTTCATTCAACATTTTACCCAAATCCCAATAAAATTCTATTAAAGCTGAATTTACAGCAACAGAAGCTTTTGCCTGAACAGACCTTATTTTTGATTTTAATTCTATTAACCAATTATGATATTCATTGTTAATTAAACTCATATTTATTTTAGGCAAATGTAAGTTTTTTCATCTTTTTTTGTAGCTTAAATTCATTGCCATTGAAAATTTTTAACCAAAGTAAAGTTGAGCCATTGCAAAGTGCTATTTTTAATGGCTTAAATTTAGATATTTTAAGAGATGATTTAATTCATCCTATTGTTAGTGGCAATAAATGGCGAAAATTAAAATACATTGTTCAGCATATTCAAAATAATGGAATAGAACATGTGGTAACTTTTGGCGGTGCTTATAGCAATCATTTGGTAGCAGTGGCTTTTGTTTGCAATTATTTGGGCATAAAAAGTTCTGCATTTATAAGAGGCGATGAACAAAGAACGCAAAACCATTATGAAAAAATTTGTTTAGAAAACGATATGCAATTATTGCCTGTAAGCAGAGCAGAATATAGAAACAAAGAATTGCTTTTTAAAACCTATTATGGGCAAATGGAAAATTGTATGATGATAGACGAAGGAGGCAACCATGAACTGGCGTTATTGGGCTGCAAAGAAATTTTAGATGAGTTAGATAAAGTGTACAACTATATTATTTTGTCATTAGGAACAGGAACTACTATGGAGGGTTTGGTAAAAGGAATAATTTCAAAAAATATTAGTACAAAAATTATAGGCATTAGCGCACTTAAAAATAATTTTGAATTGGATAAAAGATTAGAAAAATACAATCCAAACAGCTGGGCAATTTTTCATGATTACCATAGAGGAAAGTATGGCAAAATAGATGAAGAGCTGGTTCAGTATATTCAAAAATTT
This sequence comes from uncultured Chitinophaga sp., assembly GCA_964505065.1. GTDB lineage: Bacteria > Bacteroidota > Bacteroidia > NS11-12g > UBA955 > JABMMZ01. Next base: position 33,195 of record CAZDGF010000026.1, on the reverse strand, counting down.
TATTTAGAAACAAGTATAAAATTAGACACAATTTATACAGGCAAAATGCTTATGGCGGTGGAAGATTTATTTGAAAAAAAATATTTTAAACCTACAGATAAAATACTATTGGTGCATACAGGAGGGCTTTTGGCTTTTCCTCAATAATTATAAATTACATTTACAACCGTTTGCCCAACTGCTTTTAAGGTTTTTTTATCAATTGCATTCATATTATCATTGTGTGTATGCCAATAGCTGCCAAATCTACTTTCTGTTGTTGGGTCGTGGTGTATAATATCTATTGTTGGAATATTAGTAGCTTTCATTACGTATAGATGGTCGTCTGTAATACCATTGGTTTCAAAGTTTTTAAAATAATTATCATACCCTGCTTTAGCGGCTGTTTGCCAAACCAAGCCTACATATTCTCTAGCATTGTTTAAGCTATAAGCCTCGTAGCCAAAAATAGCATTTGGCGCACCTACCATATCTAATAAAATACCAAATTCTGCTTTATAATTTGGCACATGTGTGGCTTTGCCCCAAGCTTGAGAGCCAAGGCAATAACTGTTTTCTACTTTACCTGTTGCATCGCCCCAATCTTCGGCATCAAATAAAATAATATCAATGCCAATATCAATTTTTTGATGTTTTAAATTCTTTGCTATTTGCAATAATACCCCTACCCCACTTCCGCCATCGTTTGCGCCCAATATTGGCTTGTATTTGTCTTTGGTATCTTGGTCGGCAAAGGGGCGTGTATCCCAATGGGCGCAAAGTAAAATACGTTTTTCGGCTTTTGGATTAAAGCTTGCAATGATATTTTTTACAGGAATATTTTTTTTATCGAAAGTAGTAGCAAAATTGTTTTGTAAATACAGGGTATCTGCCAATGGTTTTAAAGTTTCAACTAAAAAATTATAACAAGCCAAATGCTTTGCTGTGCCAGGCACACGGGGTCCAAAATCTACTTGTTTTTGAATAAAATCGTATGCATTGTTTTCGTCAAAAATTACAGCAATATTTTTATTTTCTGTGGTATCCGTTTCTGTTGTTTTGTTGTTTGTATTCTGATTGTTTTTGCAACTAAACAAAATTAAACAAGATATAATGCTTAAGAAATATTTCATTTTATAAAAAAGTAAACAAAATTAATAAAAAAATTTGGCAAGTAATAGTTTAATTTTTAAGCCAAGGCAATACCATCTGAAACTCTGGAATAGGCACATCAAATAAATGCCCATCGGCAGTTCTTATAAAGGTATAAAAGCCCCACATTTTGCCAAAACCTGTATTGAGCAAACAGCCTGAAAAGTAGTGGTAGCTTTCATTTGATGCAATAATAGGCTGAACACCTACAACGCCCTCTCCCTCCACTTCTCTCATTTCTGTATTGCTATCGAAAATATACCATTTGCGGCTCAATAATTGCACTTCGTAATCGCTATTGTTTTGAATATTAACATTGTAAACAAAAAAATATTCGTTTGCCGCAGGATTACTTTGCAATTCGCTAAAATTATTTTTTACCTTTATTTCAATATCTGCCACAATAGGACTTGTCATACAATCAATAAATTTTAGGCAAACGTACAATATTTTCTTAATAAAAAACATAAATTTGCCACAATTGAATTTCTCTTCAAAAACGGTAGAAAATGCTGTACAAGCACTCTCTGGCTTTCCTGGTGTGGGGCAGCGCAGTGCTATGCGTATGGTTATGCACCTGCTAAGACGACCGATAGAAGAAGCCCAAACACTCTCAAAAGCTATTGTAAAATTAAAAACAGAATTGCAGCAATGCCAAATATGCTGCAATATTAGCGATTCAGAACTATGCGAACTATGCAACAGCGTAAACAGAAACAAGCAACTTATATGCGTTGTTGAAGATATGCAGGATGTAATGGCAATAGAAAATACTGGGCAGTATTATGGTTTGTATCATGTGTTGGGCGGTCTTATTTCGCCAGTAGATGGCATTGGTCCAGATGCTTTAACTATTGAACATTTAATAGAAAGAGTAAAAAACAATATTACAGATGAAATAATTATAGCCTTAAATGCAAATATAGAAGGCGATACAACCTCTTTTTATTTAGCCAGAAAATTACAGCCATTTAACCTTAAAATTACCACTATTAGCAAAGGCATTGCCGTAGGTGGCGAGCTTGAATATGCAGATGAAATAACACTTGGACGCTCCATAACCAATAGAATTGTATATGGCGCATAGTGTAGATTTATCTGTAATAATTGTAAATTACAATGTTAAAGCATTGTTAGAGCAAACAATATTGTCTGTTTATAAAGCAATTGCCAATTTAAAAGTAGAAATTATAGTTGTAGATAACCATTCGGCAGATGGCAGTTGCGATATGGTAGTTGAAAAATTTTCAGATGTAATACTAATAGCCAATAAAGACAATGTAGGCTTTAGCAAAGCCAATAACCAAGGCATACAGATAGCCAAAGGCAGAAATATTGTATTGCTAAATCCTGATACTGTTGTAAGCGAAGATACATTTATAAAAACTGTAAACTTTTTAGATACAAATAGCCAAGCGGGTGCATTGGGTGTAAGAATGATAGATGGCAGAGGGCAGTTTTTGCCCGAGTCTAAAAGAGGATTGCCTACGCCTGCTGTAGCTTTTTATAAAATGGCTGGCTTGGCTAAATTATTTCCAAAATCTAAAACTTTTGGACAATACCATTTAAGCTATTTAAGCGAACATGAAACCCACGAAGCCGATATTTTGAGCGGTGCTTTTATGATGATAAAAAAAGAAGTTTTAGATAAAGTAGGTTTACTCGATGAAACTTTTTTTATGTATGGCGAAGATATTGATTTGAGTTACAGAATAGTAAAAGCAGGGTATAAAAATTATTATTTTGCAGATACTACCATTATACATTACAAGGGCGAAAGCACCAAGAAACATAGCGTAAACTATGTTAAAATATTTTACCAAGCCATGGCTATTTTTGCGCAAAAACATTACAGCAAACAGCAAGGGTGGTGGTTTACTTTTTGTATTTATGCCGCTATTTATGCAAGGGCTTTTGTGGCTTTGGTGGTAAGGTTTGCTAAAGCCATTCAGTTTTTTTCGGTAGATTTTACTTTCATTTTTATAGGCTATTATGCACTTATGCGCTATTGGGAAGTGTATAATAAATTTGTAATTGGTGGGTTTTATCCGCCAGAATATATTTACTACCATGTGCCCGCTTATATTTTATGTTGGCTTGGCGGTATATGGGCATTTGGGGGCTATCTGCAAACATTCAAATTGCAAAAAATTACCAAAGGCATTATTGTAGGTTCTTTGTTTTTATTGTCCATTTATGCACTACTGCCAGAGAGTTTGCGTTTTTCAAGGGCATTAATTTTGCTAGGTTCTGTATGGGCTTTGTTAATTACAGTTGCTATTCGCCTTTTTGTTCATTTTATAAAATACAAGCATTTTGATATGCAAGCCAGTCAAATATCGCAAGTATTGATTGTGGGTAGCAAGGCAGAATGCGAACGTGTAAAACAAATATTGGGCAATTATCCTTTAAGTTTTAAAATATTGGGTTTTATAAAGCCAAGCGTAGAGAAAGAAAACAGTAATTTTTGGATAGGTATTTCTGCCAATTTGCCTATGCTTACAGAGATATACAAAGCCAACGAAATTATTTTTTGCTCTAAAGATGTAAGTGGCAGTGAAATAATGGGCATAATGAGCAATACAGATTTGCCCAAAGTAAAATACAAAATAATGCCCGAAAAAGGCAATTATATTATAGGCAGCAATAGTAAAAATACCACTGGCGAATTTTACAGTGTAGATATTACACCTGCTTTAAAACACAAACATGTATTAAAGCAAAAACGATTGTTCGATATTTTTTTATGCTTTTTAGGCATTGTATTTTTACCAATTCTGATTTTAAATCTTCAATTTTTAAAGCAGTTTTTTGCAAATTGGGGCGCAGTACTATTGGGCAAAAAAACATGGATAGGCTATAATTTAAAAGTAGATACTATGCATTTGCCAAAATTGAAACCAAGCGTATGGCAAGTAAATAGCGGCATAAAAAACAAAGCAATAGAAAATGCCCTTATAGAAAGTTTGAATTTTTTATATGCAGCCAACTATACTATTGCTAAAGATTTTGAAATAGTGTTAAAGGTTTTATTCCAAAAATAATTTCTTACCCTTTCGTTTACTTTTTAGATTTTAAATGTATTCAAGAAAAAATAATATTGAATATGTTAAATTTAAAAAACAAAATGGCATTTGTACTAATACTTTGTACAACTTTTGCCCAAGCCCAAACCATTAAAACCATAAAAACAAAACCAAGCAAAGCCACTGTTTACCTTGCAGGAGCAGAACTTACCCACCAAGAAAGCCTAAATTTAACAACAGGCATGAACGAAATAACCCTTGAGGGTGTATCGCCATACGTTGATGAAAACTCTGTATCGGCTATTTTTAAAGGTGGTGGCATTGTAATAGATACCAGAAAAAATATTCGCTATGTAGAGGTAAATGCCGTTTCTACAGTATTGGCAGAAAGAAAATACGAACAAAGAATTTCTATTTTAAATGATTCTTTAGATGAATTGGGGTTTTTACTAAAAGATGCGCAAAACAAATTCAATGCTTTGCAAAAAGAGGAAAGTTTATTGGTAAACAACCGCTTAATTAGGGGCGAATTTGCCAAAGATTCTTTAGGCTTACTTAAATCTGCACTCGATTTATTGCGCTCAAGATTAATGAATATTAACGAAGAAGAATTGGTACAAGAAAGACGCTTGGCAATGTATTATAAACTGCAAAAAAGCCTTAAAGAAAGAAAAACCAATGTGGAGCAATTGCTTTCTAATCTTACAAATTTGGGTGTAGATAATAATCCCATTTACCAATTGATAGTTACTATTAGTTGTGAAGCAGCTGTTTCAGGCAATTTATTTGTAAAATACTATATAGCAAATGCTGGCTGGGTGCCCAATTATGATATAAATGCCTTATCTGGCAAAGAAAAAATTGACTTAACATACAGAGCGCAAGTGTATCAAAACTCGGGTATAGATTGGAAAGATATAAACCTTAAATTATCTACCAGCAATCCATCATTCTCTAACATTAAACCTACGCTAAATGCTTGGTATTTGTATTTTGGCAGTCCATACAATTCTCAAAGTAAAACTTATGATAGAAGAGGAATGCCTGCTCCTTCCATTTCTAACAATAATACCTACAACCAATACCAATATAAATTGGAAAGTAAAAGTTTAAAGCTTAAAGATAAAGAAGATTTGACAGAAAGCAATAACAGTAATGATGACATTGGCGAAGTAGCCCCCGTATTTACCATGACAGATAATTTTTTTCATGCGGAATATGATATTAAAACGAAGTATTCTATACGTTCGGATAATAAAGCGCACCATGTTATTATCAATACGCTTGATATACCCGTAATGCTTACATACTCAAGTGTGCCCAAATTGGATAAAGATGCTTTCCTAATGGGTAAAATTGTGAATTGGGAAGATTTAAACTTAGTGCCAGGCAATGCTAAAATATATTTTGACGAATCGTATTTAGGGCAAACCATTATAGACCCTACAACCACCAAAGATACCCTTTATCTTAATTTGGGTAGAGATAATTCTATCAATATAAAACGTACTATTTTAAAAGAAAAATGTAAAACCCAAACCATTGGCGACCATATTATTGTAACCAAAGTAGTAGAAATAACCATTAGAAATACGAAGAACATTAATTTAGATTTTGAAATAGAAGACCAAGTGCCAATTACCAATGACGAGAATATAAAAATAAGCTATACAGCCGAGCAAAAACCAAGCTATAATACCTACACAGGCAAATTATTATGGCAAATGAATTTAAAAAGTAAAGATACAAAGAAATTACAATTTACCTACGAAGTAAAATATCCTAAAGATAAATATATTAGTGGATTGTAACACAATTGTGACTTGATTTTAATACCCCTATAAAATTTTTTTAAATTATATAGGGGTATTTTTAGTTTCAGTTGTCATAGTGTTATATGGCAAAATATAGCATCATTCTATTTCAATTTACACATAATTATACCAATCAAATTAACGTGGGGATTTTCCCCAAGCCAATTATCGATAAAAAATGCCTTCCGTTCTAATGTTTATAGGGGTATTATTTTTCAATTGCCACTTATTCCAATCTTTTTTATATATTTTTAAAAGCAAAGGTGTATTATTCCCCTCCTTTGGAGGGGTTGGGGTGGTTTATGTATAGCAAAACTAGTGTTTGGAGGCAATTCGACCAATCAAATGCCTTCCGTTCTAATGTTAATAGGGGGTGTTTAAATAACACCAAGATAAATGCAAAACTTATATTGCGTATTTTACATTGTTTAGCGTTTAGTTTAATTGCATTCATAATTAATAAAAAAGTAAATTTGTGCAATATAAACACTTGTGTATATTTGTATGTTAGTGGCAAGGCTGCCGCAAGTCGCTAAAAACAACAACTTAACTAAAAATGGGGCAACGTACTCAAAATCACTTAATAGAAGACGAATCAAGGCTTTTTTTTAAAAAATCTTTGCCTAAATATTGGGTTTGTAGGGACAAAAGTGATGATTATGGAATAGATTGCGAAGTAGAAATCTTTAATGAAAATGGAGATACAACAGGATTAGTCTTTTGGGTTCAACTAAAAGGAACTGACTCGACAAAAGATAAAACAATTAAAAATATAAATTTTAAAAATGAGAAAATTATTCAATTTATAAAATATGATATTCCAGTTTTAATTGTTAGGTATTCAACGTTAAAAAAAATATTTTATTACAGATGGTCTAAAAACATTACAAATTTTAAATCTGAAACAAAAAACATAAATGTTTCTTTTTATGAGCAAAATATATGGAATAACGAAAGTCATAATGAGATAATAAGTTATTTAGAAAAACAATCAATCATCAAACAAGGTAAAGTTAAATTTCCAATTAGAACAATAGTTTTAAGAGAAGATTACGATGAATCTAAATCAAATATTCCATATTCAAATATTACCAACATAAAAAGATGTTTGGAATCGCAAAAGAAATATTTCTCCATAACTAAAAACTTAAATGATTCTCTACTTCAAATAAAAGTAGATAAAAACGAAATAGTAATGATTTTTTTAGATTTTGCTTTTTCAACAATGAAAATTGATTTTTCTCTTTTAGAAGAAAAACACTTTGAAGAACTCGCAAAATACGTATTAATAACTTTTGCTCAAACGCTATTTGATATTGGAAAAAATAATCTCGGAAATGATGTAATTTTTGATAATAATTTACTTTCAATTATAAAAACTAAAAAAGAGTATATAATTAGTATTCTACATCATTTAATTCAAGGTAATTATTTTGAAGAAACAATAAATGAACTAACTGCTTTTTTTCAAGAAAGCGAAGACGACAATATACTAGAAATAATTTTAAGTGTTTTATTAATTTCTAATAAAAAGAGTTTTGACGAAAATAAATTACTTGTGTATGAAACTTTTTTAAAAGTACAGTTGAATATATCTGAAAAGAAAAAAAATAAATTAGGAATCGCTACTGCATCATACAATCTTGGAAATTACTTCCGAAGTAAGGGAAATTATCTTGAATCTATAAAGTTTTATTTAAAAGCAAGAAAATTCAATTTGGATTATAAATCTCAATCATATTATTATTACGAATTAGCAGGTGTACTATTTCTATTAAATAAATTTAAATTTGCTAGTAAATTTTATTCAAAATCTTTAGAGTTAAATACTGATTATCATTTAGCTAAAGCTTTGTTAGCAGACTCATTAATGTATTCAGGAAATTATTTAGCAGCAACAAATAAAATTGATGAATTTCTAATTGAGCAAGCAAACTTACAAGATAATGATGAGTGGTTTTTAAAATATTCTTGTTTGAAAACATTAATAGAAAATGGTTATCCAACTTCACAAATTCGTGATGAAAAACTTGCAGTAATACACACCAAAAATGGTGATTATGAAAAAGCTTTAGAATGTGATTTCTTATATGATTTAGCTTGGTTTAATTATGGTATTAAAGAGTTACAAGCTAACAACATAGAATCTGCTTTCATTGCTTTTGCATTTTCCGCCTTACTTTGTAATAATGATATTGAAGCGTGGACTAATGCTACTTTATCAGGCTTTAATGAAAAGATAGATTCAACTTTATTAATCTGTGTAATAAGAGTTGCATACTATTACAACGGTATAAATTACTTAAATTATGTTTCAAATCAATTGAAATTGAATAATTCTGAAAGTTTAGACAACATAATGGAATTTATTGATAATGTAGTTGAAGAAAAGAAAGAAGAGCCAATTATGATAAGATATTTTGACAATGAAAATGAATATAAAGCCTAGCCACTAACATCGGTTTTCCCCTGTGGTCGTTATGTAGCCAAGTTCTTTGTTCCATATGTACGGAACTACCAACCACATCCACCTCATTTTGAAGTTGCAATTTTCAAATCATTTTTCATCAAATTTATTCCCAAAAATCATTTTTTATACTTTAAACAATAGCCATTACTTTTGCAGCTATGTTTCGTACGCATACTTGTGGAGAATTAAGAATAGAAAACAATACCCAAACGGTAACCCTTAGTGGCTGGGTGGCTAAAAGAAGAGATTTTGGCGCCCTTACATTTATAGATTTAAGAGATAGATATGGTATTGCCCAATTAAGTTTTAACGAGGAATACAACAAACAACTGTTGGAAGATAGCCGCAAACTTGGGCGTGAATTTGTAATACAAATAACAGGCAAAGTAACCGAGCGCAGCAGTAAAAACAATAAAATACCCACTGGCGATATTGAAATTATTGTAGAAAGTTTAAATATTTTAAATGCCTCGCTAACCCCTCCTTTTACTATAGAAGATGAAACCGATGGTGGCGATGAATTGCGTATGCAATACCGCTATTTAGATTTAAGAAGGGATAATGTAAGAGCCAATTTAATGCTGCGCCACGCTGTAGCCAAGCATGTGCGAAGTTATTTAGACAACAAAGAATTTATAGAGGTAGAAACCCCTGTATTAATAAAAAGCACACCAGAAGGTGCAAGAGATTTTGTTGTACCCAGCCGTATGAACCAAGGCGAATTTTATGCCTTACCCCAAAGTCCGCAAACATTTAAACAATTGCTAATGATAAGCGGTTTTGATAGATATTATCAAATTGTAAAATGCTTTAGAGATGAAGATTTGAGAGCCGATAGGCAGCCAGAATTTACCCAAATAGATTGTGAAATGAGTTTTGTGGAGCAAGAAGATATTTTAAATCTTTTTGAAGGTATGGTTCAGCATTTATTTAAGCAAGTAAAAGGCATAGATATTGGCACATTGCCCCGTATAACTTACGATGAGGCAATGCACAATTATGGCAACGACAAGCCAGATACACGCTTTGAAATGAAGTTTAACTACTTAACCGATGCAGTTAAAGGCAAAGGTTTTGCTATTTTTGATACAGCAGAATGTGTAATAGGCATAGCTGCAAAAGGCTGCGCTACTTATACACGCAAGCAATTAGATGAACTAACAGAATGGGTAAAACGCCCACAAATAGGCGCAAAAGGTTTGGTATATGTGCTATGCAATGCCGATGGCACTTATAAAAGCTCGGTAGATAAATTTTACAGCCAAGAAGATTTAAAACAATGGGCAACAATATGCAATGCCCAAGCAGGAGATTTATTGTTACTATTAAGTGGCGATACCAAACAAGTGCAAAAACAAATGAGCGAATTGCGTTTGGAAATGGGCTTGCGCTTGGGTTACCGCAATAAAGATGAGTTTAAAGCCCTTTGGGTTATTGATTTTCCTTTGTTAGAATTTGATGACGAAAACAAACGCTGGCATGCTATGCACCATCCGTTTACAAGTCCTAAACCAGCAGATATTCCATTATTAGATACCAACCCTGGTGCAATACGAGCCAATGCTTACGATATGGTAATAAATGGTGTGGAAGTGGGCGGTGGCAGTATTAGAATATTTAACAAAGAGCTACAAGCCAAAATGTTTAAAACACTTGGTTTTACAGAAGAAGAGGCACGTTATCAATTTGGCTTTTTAATGAATGCCTTTGAATATGGCGCACCTCCACATGGCGGTATTGCCTTTGGTTTTGATAGATTGTGTAGTCTTTTTGGTGGTGCAGATAGCATCAGAGATTTTATTGCCTTTCCTAAAAATAACCAAGGGCGCGATGTTATGATAGATGCCCCTTCGGTAATAGATGATAAGCAATTGGGGGAATTGGGGGTAAAAGTAAAGTGATTAAAAACTTTTTTAATAATTCATAATTTTCTATATTTTAATGATGTTGGCTTTAAAATAAAAAGTAGTATTTTTACGTTATAAAATTAAGCCGAACAATGAAATTGTATTATACTTTTATTTTTCTTTTATTTTCGTCAATAGACCTATTGGCACAAAATAGTAATATAATACCCTACCGCAAGGGTGATTTATGGGGCTATTGCGATTCAAATAAAAATGAAATTTTGCCTTATATATATGATGAAGTAGAGGCGCCAAGTGTAGAAAGATTTTTATGGATTAATAAAAACAGTGTATTTGGAATTTTTGATATTATTGAAAAGCGAATTGTTTTAGAACCAAATTTTGAAAGTATTATCGTATGCAAAAAGATTTTTATTACTTCTCATAAAGGTTATATTTCTACATTCAATTTTAAAGGAGAATTACTTCAAAATATAGGCTGGCAAGAAATTATTACATCATGCCATCAATTTTTTAATACCAGTAATGGCACGTATTATACCCTTGATGATTCAAGTTATAAATTTACAAACTATCCTAATTTTACAGGAAATACATATTTTAAAAATAATTTATATTATAGAGTAAAAACTGATGCCAATACAATAAGGTTGATAGATACTACACCATACATTTCTATTGAAAATATAGGAAATTATTCAAACTTTGATAATTATTACATTGTTGAAGATACAAATCATAGTATATATATTATAGATACACTTGGCAATAAAAACAACAAATTATCAAATTTAATCAAGAATATCAAATTTGAATATAATAAATATCCTCGGAGTGGTTATGGTAGCTATTACACAATTAGTGATAAAAAATCTATTGAAAAATATTTAAACTACATTCAATCCTACAAAAACTATAGCGGCAATAGAAATAAGTTAGAAAATACTAAATATATAATTAAACACTCAATTAGTAAATTAGAATTCTATGACCAAGATGATAGGGATAGGGACAGATATAGAAACAATGACGAATCAGAGCATTATTTAATTAATGGTTGGAGCATAAATAACAATAAAAAATATGTATACATCAAATATTTAGATACTATAATCAATACTAATTTTACTCAAGAAATGATAAAAGGAAGTTATAGATTTTTATATAATAAAGGCAGTAATGTGGGGAGTTTGTATAGGTATGAAAAGTTAATCGTTGAAAATTTTAATTTTTTTTCATTTTTGAATAATATTCAGTTTTATAATAATGAAGAGCTTTCTTGGAATAATTTTTATTTTAATGCGCCTTTACTTTGGTGCAAAGACTCCACTTCTCCTAAATTCTATTTAAAATCTGTATTTGGCGACTCTACCAAAAACTATGAGAATAAAGACCTATTCTCTAAAATTGTTTTTTATGACACTTTTATTTCTGGTTATAAAAATAGTTCTATTTATATTTCTACTACTCAAAAATTCTCAATTAAAACTAAAGATAAAACAATAATTTTAAATGTATTTGGTGATACTGTTGTAAAATTATCCAATCATACATCAAAAATTACATATATTCGGTATTATCAAAACAGCTTGTACAATTATGCTATATATGATTCTTTAAACAATGAATATACTTATTTTAACCCTTTCCCTATAAGAACTAAAAAGGTAAAAGGCTATGATAAACTTATAATGTTATTGGATGGTAAATATTATAAAATATATCAAAATGTCAAAAAAGATTATCATTACCATAAAGTATATTTAGTTGATTCTAATTTTAAGATTGTTTATAAATATAAACAGAAAAAATCGTATAATTCATATTATGGAGATGCAAACTTTGGAGATAATTATTCCAATTCTGTTCATTCAGAAAATTATCCTAATTGTGATTTTAAGAATTACTATTGTTATTTAGAAAAGGAGAAAAAACTTATAATTATTAAAAACGATGGAAAACTTATAGTTCTAAAAAATATTAAATATAATTGGAATTATTGCACGAATAACGATAGTTGCAGTTTTGCATTTATGAGTTCAAAAAAAATATTCATTCAAAATTCAAATTATAGAGAGATATCAATCAATCAAAAATTTGATAATTTTTATCTATTATATTCTTCCTTAAATTATGTTTTTCTTTTAGATAAAAAAGATAAAACATATTTGTACAATGAAAATTTTGAATTGATAAAGGAATTTAAAAAAGACGATGTTAGAATAAAGGATAATAGAAATGGACTATTCTATATTGAAAAAAGAAATTCTGAAACAAATGATTACGAAATAGAATATTACTTTGATTCCAAAGGCACAATATATTATGAACCATAATTTCTAATCCTCCTTCTTCACCCACTTCTTAACCCTTCTATACATTTCGCCTGTTTTAAATTGTAAGCCAAAGGTGTAAAATGGTCCGTTGTACTCGTGGGTGCTATTTAAAGAAATTCTTGTACCTATGCCTGCTCCTACCCATAGCCACCATTTTAATTTATAGCTAACATTCATACCTATTTCAAGCGGAATAATTCTTGGTTTCTCTTCTCTAATTAATTGTTTGTTTTGTGTAATTTGGTTGTTGCCTCTGCCTCTGCCTAATGCAGCAGGTATAGCCATTCGCCATTTTTTGCTGTTAAAAAAAATATACTCGCAGCCAAAGTTTAAATAAGCAAGTCCATAGGTAGAATATATGGTATTGCTATCCGATTGCCCTGCCGCTGGGGCATTGGCTATAATTTTAGAAGGATTGTTATACGTCCAATAAACGCCTAAATACAAGCTTGTGCGCCTATTGTATTGATAGCCGCCCTGTAAGCCAAACATTTTTATGTTCATATCGCTTACCAAATTATTTTTACCATCAAGGCTTACAAAAAATTTTTTGGGTTGCTTAAAATCATAACGCATACTGTCAAACATGTGCCGAAGTTGGGCATTGGCATTATAATACAAAAAACAAAAGCTAATAATTAAATATTTTTTCAAAGCTGAAAACAATGTGCGAAAATAAAACTAAATAATTAAGTGCAATAAAAAGATATTTGCCCCAAATGTTAATTGTTTTAGAAATACTGGCTTTTGTGTTTACATTGTTGTATTTGTTTTTTATAGCTTATCAAAAACCTATGGGTTGGCTTATGGGCATATTGGCATCGCTTATTAGTATGGTGTTTTTTTATATAAAAGGCTATTATGGTTCTTGTTTGTTAAATATTATTTATGTTTTTCAAGGGGTGTATGGCTTTGTGTATTGGCAAAGCAAAACAAGTATAAACCCTCGCTATTTTTTCAAACTTTGGCATCATTTAATGTTTGTAGTATTGGCTTTTGTCCTGTATTTTTTATTGATAAAATTAAGCACTGTGCTAATTATTAACGATATTAAAAACTTTGATATAGTGTTGGCTTGTTTTTGTATTTTGGCTACATATATAGAAACCAAAAAAGATATAAGCTGCTGGTGGTATTGGATAATATTAAACTTGGTTTACGGTGCTTATTATTTCAATGCGCATTTTTATTTATATGCCTTGCAAATGCTTGTATTGGCTGTGTTTTCTGTTTGGGCATTGCGCAGGTGGCTTGTGGCTAAAGCATCTAATGTGTAAATAAGGTATATAAGTCAATATTTACAAGGTTTTCCGCCAAAAAACGTATGCGTATACTTTAATATACACCTTGTAAAACCCTTGCTATTGTTAGTTTTTAAAGATTACCAAAATGTTAAATTTATTGTAATTGTTTATAAACAAGGGGCTTTGCTTTATCGGCAAATGGCATTGTACATAAATGTACACTTACTTTGCACTGATTTATTTCTATGCAAAAAGCTACTTCTTTTGATGAATTGCAAAAACTAACAGCCTCTAAATTTGAAACATTAAATTTGGAATTTGAGGCTATTTCTCAAAATTTTTCTTTAATTCCTTTAACTGAAAATACCAAACAACAATTGGTTCTAAAAGGGCTTAAAAATAAAGCTGGCTGGTATGCTTGTTTGGTAAATAATAACATTGATATTTTATTGCTACCCGATTATTTTGAAAACTACCAAACACGCAATATTTTATTAAAAAAAGAAACGGAGCAGTTTCAAGCAGAGTATGATAAATTTAACGAACTAAAAAGTATTGAAAGCAATACTGCGCTTTATGAAAACTTTTTCAATGAAATAAAGCCACAAACGGTAAGTTTTGATTTATTTAGCACCCAAATAGTTAAAAAAGACGAATGCCCTTTAACTATAAAAAAAATATTTGAAAACTGGCACAAACACCCAAAAAGCAATGTACTTCAAAATATTATTTTAGAATTTTACGAATGGCATACTTTAGATAATTTTAGTTTTTCGGGCAATAGGCAAATTTTAATTTGGCTTAATTACAAGCTATGGCTATATTTTGGCAATGTGGCTATGTTGTTTAATTTAGAACATTTTTTTTACAACAATTGGAACAAAGAAAACCGCGAAGGTTGTAATTCTATTTATCAATTAATAGATTTTATAAAATCACAAATTGAAAAAATAAAAGCAGAATTAAAAGCATTGTACCGCTCCCAAATAAGCTATAATCAATTAAATGCTATTCAAAAAATTGCAAATAATTATGTTTTCAATCTAAATTTTAACCTAAAACTAAATACAGATAAAAACGAGGCAAGCCAATACTTGGCTAAAACATTGGCACTAAAAGGTTTTATAAATATAGAAGATTTGCCAAACCAAACGCTAACTGAAAAGCAAATACTATGCTTACAACAATGGGTAGAAGATAAAACTATAGCTGTAAACTTTGATGAAGAAGAATGGGTAGCCTATATAAACCCAAGCAATAAAGCACCATTTAGACTTGCCGCTTACAATAATTTAACCATAGAAAAACCTCTATTAAAATGGGAAAGTATAGCAGCTATAAAACCGAAGTTGAAAATACAGATTGAAGAAGTTTTGCCAACAATAGAAGCACCTATTTTAGTATTAAAAATAGATACAAGCGCAAGAAAACCAAAAGCTTTCTTTGGTTAAAAACAGCTTTTAATGCTCGTCTTCGTGAAAGAAGTAATCGTCATCTGTGGGATAATCGCCCCATATTTCCTCAATACTTTCGTAAGGTTCGCCATCGTCTTCTAATTCTTGAAGGTTTTCTACAACTTCCATAGGCGCACCAGAGCGTATAGCGTAGTCTATCAACTCATCTTTAGTAGCAGGCCAAGGGGCATCATCTAAATAAGATACCAATTCTAATGTCCAATACATATTATTCTATTTCTATTATTTTGCAAAAGTATGATTTTTAATGAATTGTTGGTTTAATTTTTTATTAATTGTATAATAAACTAACAATCAATAAATTAAGCAACAAAATAAGTGTCAATTTTAGAGAATAACGTAAATAAACCACAAAATATTGTGTGATAAAAGTTTGAAAAAAGAAAATTAAGTTTAGGGGTTTGGTAAAATAAAGTAGGTTGTCATCCTGTATCCGGCAAGTGCGGGAGGTTTCGCAAAATTATACAGAACAATTTCACGAAACGAAGTGTAGTAATCTTAAAATGGGATAGATTCTGAACAATTTCATGAAACGAAGTGAAATAATCTTTTTTCAGAGCAAAAAAGTTCAGAATGACCGTTAGCGATAATTATGCCTTTGGTGTTTTTAAAAAATCCAAGTGAGCTAAATGTGCTTCTTGCTCATTATGAAAACCAATACCTAAGCTACCATCGTGGGCATGGCTAACATAATAGGCAAGTTCTCTAAGGCTTTTGTACAAATCTACTGCAAAATGTTGGTCTAATTTAGGAAATATTTCATTCAATCCTTCCAAACGACTAACCAATAAATTGGTTCTTTCAAAAGTTTCGGCTGGCAAAGCTGCTATTAAAGTTTCTATTAATTCCTCGCTATTAGTATCTATATCTTTGTAAACCCCTCTTACATTTTTTGTTTCTGCATACGATTTTATATGGATTATTTTTACTGCTTTGGCTATTTCAAATTGATCAAAATTGCCATCGGCACCAGATATAAGTGTAGCAACTAAAATTGGTGCTTGGTTTATTAGGTCTTGCTCTTGTGCTGTAAGGTGCGATATTTTACTGTGCATTGTCTGTTTTTCTATTATTTTTGTGCAAAAATACAAATTTTACTTTTGAAGGCAATCATACATACCGTTAAATTTATTTTATTGGCAGAGTGGAAATCTAAATTTACGCTTGTAAGTGTATTGCTGTATATTTTTATTGCTGTATTAATTACCTTTTTAAGCCTGCCAGGTTTGGATAAAGCCCTGTATGCATCTATTTTCTGGTTGGTAATTATTTTTACAACTTTACAAGGTATTAGTAAATCGTTTATCAATATGCAAAAAGGGCATTTTGTATATTGGCATCAATTGGTAACACCCACACATTTTTTAGCAGCAAAATTAATATGCAATGGCTTGCTTATGTTTGTATTTACAGTATTTGCAAGTTTATTGTTTGCAATTATACATGGCAATATTATAGAAGATAATTTATTTTTTATAGTTGTAGCCTTGCTTACAGCCTTAAATATTGCTTGTATATTTACCATTAGCAGCAGCATAGCTGCCAAAACGGATAATGCAGGTATGTTATTACCCGTGCTTACCTTTCCTTTAATAGTACCTATTATATTGATAGGCATAAAGGCAGGCAAAAAAGCGGTAGATGGGCTTGGGTTTTCTACCTTATTGCCAGAAATAGGGTTGCTATTATTAATGGCAATATTAATTATTACCATGGGTTTGGTATTGGTAAAGTTTATTTGGAAAGGGTAGAAAATTATTTAAACTTAATTTATTTTGGTAAATTTCAACTCATATAAAGCCAAAGTTTCATTGTTTTCAATGTAATTTTCTGCATAATTGAAACCTAATTTTGTTAATACTTTAATAGATGCAGTATTTTCGGGTAAAGTAAAAGCTACTAATTTATTAAGATTTAAGCTATTTTTAGCATATTCAATTAATACTTTTCCTATTTCTGTGGTGTAGCCATAGCCCATAAAGTTGGGCAAAAGAGCAAAGCCTAAATCAATGTCTTTTTTATTATCTCGTTTTATCAAACCGCTCATACCTATTGGCTGCATGGTGGTTTTTAGTATTAGTTTGCATAATCCAAAGCTGTTTTCCTTATAACTTTTAAAAATGGGTTGCAGATAGTTTAAAGCATCTTGCTTAGTAACAACATTTCTATTGCCAATATATTTTAGCCAGCCTTCGCTATTTAAAATTTCAATAATAAAATCAGTATCATTTTCTGAAAATGGAACCAATAAAAGCCTTTCAGTTTCAAGTTTAAAATTCATTTTTATACTATATTTCGTTCAATATAATCTATCAAACTATGAATTATTTTTATGTGTATCTCTTGCGCTCTATCAGCATATTGGGAATGTGGTGCTCGTATTTCAATATCGCAAAGCGTAGCCATAGCTCCACCGTCTTTGCCTGTAAGTCCTACTACTACCATACCTTTATTTTTAGCTACAGCAATAGCATTTAGTATATTTTTAGAATTACCACTTGTGCTAATGGCTAATAATACATCGCCTTTATTACCCAAGGCTTCTAAATATCTTGAAAAAACAAATTCGTAGCCATAATCATTCCCCACACAAGCCATGTGGCTAACATCGCTTATTGCTATAGCAGGTAAAGCCGCTCTATTGTCTCTGTATCGCCCAGTAAGTTCTTCTGCAAAGTGCATAGCATCACACAGGCTGCCACCATTGCCACAGCTTACTATTTTACCGCCTTGTTTTATACTTTCTACCATAGCAGCACCTGCTTTTTCTATGGCTAAAAAATTATTGTTGTTGGCTAAAAAATTTGCTAAAACTTGTTGTGCTTCTAAAAAATGATTTTTAATTTCATTCATATTATGGGCAAAGTTAAGGGAATAAAAAAACTCTTCCGACAATACGAAAGAGTTTTTTGAATTTTATCGTGTCATTCCGTAAATTTTGGCTTTGCAAAATTATACGGAATCTGAGATTTATAGAGATTCTGAACTATTTATCATGGAGCAAAGCGGAATAATCTTTTTTCAAAGCAAAAAAGTTCAGAATGACAAATAGGATGAAGAATTACTCCGCAGGTGTTAAATACTGCGTATAAGCATAGCCTTGCTCGCCTTGATCGGTTTTTATTTCCCACCATTGCTCATTGGTTTGATTTACCAAAGTTACAATTTCGTGGTGTGCGGCTTTACCAACAATAGCATCGGCAGTACTTGCACCCGAGCGAATATTCAAATTGCTACTTGCAGTTACTACTTTAAGTTTTGTACCTGCTGCCAATATTGGTGCATCTATGTTTAATACCAAATCGCCAGTGGCAAAATCAGGGTCTATTTTATTGTAAGTATCCCATAATTTTGTTTTGGTAAAAGCATTGGTATTACCATTAATGTATAGCACATTGTTGTTTTCAGCTATTTGCAAATCTGTAACATTTTCTGCTTGTGCAATAGCTATTAGGTCTTTATATTTTTCTTGAAGTGCCATATTTATTTTTTTATTAATTCTTTAGAATCTACTTTTAAATTTAAACCTTGTAATGTTTGCATTAAAGTCATTAATTTAGCTTTTGCTACTTCGCCTTTCAGTTTGATAGCACCTTCTGTAAGCTCGTAAGTAACATTAGGAAAATCTTTCAAAGCATCTTTAACACTCATTTCTACAGCGCTTACTGTTGGTACTTCAATTACAGGTTGTGGAGCAGGTGGAGGTGTTACTGTGCAATTGTTAGCTACAGATTTTACGCCTTTAATACCTTTTACAATGCTTTCGCATTTGGCTTTGCAAGCATCATCTTTACACTCGCCAGATAAGGTAGCTACGCCTTTTTCTACAGATACCGAAGTTGTCATACCTTCAGCTTGTAAAGCTTTTTCAATAGCAGCTTTTACATCTGCATCTTTTGGTTTGCATGCGTTCATGCCAAACACAAGTACAAGAGCTACCGCAATTGCACCAAACAAATTCATTTTCTTCATATTGTATTTATTATTTTAAAATTACTACAAATGTATAAAGAAATTGAATATTACAACATTAAATTAAAATTATTTTTTACTTCTTTTTTTAAACTCTGCTAATCCTGTTTCTAAAAATTTGTAAAACTCTTCTTTATCGAAATCGTTTTTATACACTTTTGTACCTACTGGCAAGTGCAATAAATTTTCGTTGCCATCGAGCAAACAATACAATGGCTGCGAAACCCCATTGAAATAACACAATTGTATTTCAGTGTTTTTATCGCCAAGCATGGTAATATTGGCTTTGCTGTATCTGCCTGTAAATTGTTCGCCTTCTTTAAGTTTTACTTTTTTATCATCTACATATAGCGAGGCTATAACATATTCTTCAGAAAGAATTTTATACACTTTGGGGTCGCTCCATACTTTTTCTTCCATTTTTCTGCAATTTACACAACCATGTCCTGTAAAATCTAAAAACACAGGTTTTTTTAATTCTTTGCCACAAGCAACTGCCTCATCATAGTCGAAATACCCATTTAAACCCAATGGTACATGTAAGCTTTCGCTATAACTTGGTTTTTTACAAACATTGCCTACCAAGCCATTGGCTTCTCTAATGCTGCGGTTAATATCAAAATCTTGGCTGCTCATAGGGGGCAAATAGCCTGCCAAACCTTTTAATGGTGCACCCCATAAACCAGGAATTAAATACATAACAAAACTCAAAGTAGCTATTGCAAATAGCAAACGAGGCACTTTCAAAAACTTTAAATCGCTATCGTGCGAAAATTTTATTTTACCTAAAAGATAAATACCCATTAAGCCAAAAATTACTATCCAAAGGCTTAAATATATTTCTCTGTCCAATATATGCCAATGGTAAGTTTGGTCTATAATACTTAAAAATTTTAATGCCAATGCCAATTCTATAAAACCAAAAACTACTTTTACAGAATTTAGCCAACCACCACTTTTAGGCAAGCGATTAAGCATACTGGGGAAAATAGCAAACAAGCTAAAGGGTAAAGCAAAAGCCAAACCAAAGCCAAGCATGGCAACTATGGGGCGTTCAAATTGCCCATTGGCACTGCCTACTAATACCGAGCTAACAATAGGACCTGTGCAAGAAAATGAAACAATAGCCAATGTAAGCGCCATAAAGAAAATGCCATAATAACCACCTTTATCGGCTTGTTTATCTACCTTATTTACCAACCAACTTGGCAATACAATTTCGAAAGCACCAAAAAATGAAAAAGCAAATACTAAAAATATGATAAAAAACAGCATATTGGGCAACCAATGTGTAGCTAAAAAATTGCCAGCTTGCGCACCAAAAATAATAGATACCAATACACCTAAAACAACATAAATTAAAATTATAGAAATGCCGAAAAATAAACCATTGATAATGGAGCGTTTTCTGCTTTTTTCATCTTTCATAAAAAAAGAAATCGTCATTGGTATCATAGGGAAAACGCAAGGCGTAAGTAAACCCGCCAAACCAGATAAAAAGGCAATAATAAATAAACCCCAATTGCTTTCTTTTTCTGTTTCGGAGGTTTGTCCATTAAAAGTTTTTACTTTGCAAGGAGTTTTATCGTTTGGGTCTGTTAATTTATAACTGCAATTGGAGCAATTTGATGTGTCAGTTTTTACGTTATTTTTAATTGAATCAATTACAGTAGTTGTGTCTATAGCTACTTTTGGTTCTATTACATCGCCTTTTTCAACAATTGGAGAACCTGTAGCTTTTAATATAGAACTTACTTTTAAGGGTGTAATATTTCCCCCAAAATTAAAACAAGCACTTTCGCTACACCATTGCCCCTCAATATCTGAATCTATTTTAACTTCATTGTTTAAAATTTTTATTTTTTGCCTAACATCTGCTAGCTTAAAAAACTCGCCAACTTCACATTTGAAAATATCGTCTGTAATATGTTTGTCGCCTACGCTATATGGTTTTCCTTCTAATTTAAAGGCTGTATTTTGCTTTAATTTTAAACTAAACATTAAAGGACCAATATCACATTTGTTGTAGGTGCTATACATGTGTATGCCTTCAGGAATATTGGCTTTAAATATTACTTCAATAATGTCGCCTGTTTTTGGCGCATTGTTGCTAAATGTTATTTTAAATTTAGGCGGTGCTGGTGCTTCTGGCTGAGCTTTTACTAAATCATTAAATAAACAAACTGTAAGAAAACATAGTATTTTGATGAATTTCATTTTAAATTTTTTGGAATACAAACTTACTATAAATTTTAAGTTAAAAAAAATGAGGTGGTATTGTTTTTGGTAATAATGGTTAGAAATATAAATAATAATATACCACACAATTAAATGGCAAAGCTATTAAAAGCGCATCAAATCTATCTAAAAAGCCGCCATGCCCTGGCAGCATTGTGCCAGAGTCTTTGATGTTGTATTGCCTTTTTAGCATACTTTCTATTAGGTCGCCAAGGCTGCCAAATAGTACTGTAATAAAGCCAATAATTAAATTGTATTTAGGATTTAAGCCAAACCAAAGAGCTATGAAATATGCAGCAATTATTGTCAATATCAAACCACCAATAAAACCTTCCCACTTTTTTTTTGGCGAAATAGCCGGGAAAAATGGGTGTTTGCCAAAGGCTCTGCCACACAAATAAGCAAAAGTATCGCTACACCATATTAGGATAAATAAATTGAGCGCAAGCAATGGATTATAAATTTTTTGGGTAATAACCATAAAACCTGCACCTACTCTGTAAAAACAACAAAAATAAAAAACAACTAAAGGCACAGCTATATAAAATAAACCTGTAAATGTAAAGGCTATAGTTTGCCAATTTTTTTCCTTAGAAAATAAAACAACCAATGCAAAAACAACCATTACCAAACTACTTAACATTAACACTTCAATACTTGAAAGCCAGTATTTGCCAACAATTAAAGCTATGCCAGCAGCTAAACCTAAAAAATGTACTAAACTTAATTTATTTTGATTGGTAATTTTATAAAACTCTACCAAACAGCCTACACCTATTAGCACCAATAATGCCAAAAAAGTATATTGATTGTACAATGTTAAGCCTACAATTATAGCTACAAATACTGCACCTGTTAAGGCTCTTTGCCAAAAATTATTCATTTATAATTTGTGTTTTTTTATAATTTTTATACAATATAATAAAGATTAAATTCAATAAAATAGCAGCTATACAAATGCTTAAAATGGGAATATCCATTGTATCTTCTGTTAGCTTTTTAGCTAAAACATTTTTATTTTGGTAATACACCCCCAATACTGCTAAACCATTGTTTAAAAAATGCAGTGCAATACTGGTCCAAATACTTTGTGTAAATTGATACAAATAACCCAATACCAATGCAATAAAAAACATTGGGATAATCTGCATTGCATTCATGTGTATGGCAGCAAATACAAAGCTTGTAGCTATAATGCCAATGTGCATATTGCCTGTAGCGCATATCATTAATTTTTGTAAAGTGCCTCTAAAAAAAATCTCCTCGCACACGGCAGGGGCAACAGCTACAAGCAACAAATTTACAATGAGTTGAGCAGGTGTTTCCATAGTTAGAAAAGTAGCCATCATTTTTTGTGTATCTTTAGTACTTTGTAGCCAACTTTGTAAAAAATCTGGAAATGGAATACTTTGATTTACTTGCAATAAAAAAGCTGAAAGAATAACAATGCAAACAAATATAATTGGCACATAAAGCTTTGTTCTGCTATGATTAGGGCTATTAAATTGCCAAAATTGTAGGGTATTGTAATTTCTAATTTTAATTAAAATAAAAGCAGAAAGCACAAATGTGCCTATGGAAACAAACAAATTGTAAATTTTAAACAAATGAATGTTTTCGCTATTTACACCATTTTGCACTTGGTTAAAAATTTCTGCAATGCTTAGTTTAAAAATGGGTGCACATACCAACAATCCCAATGTGCCAAAGGCAATAGCACCAATAATGGCAAAGCCTATAAGCATTAAAATATCTGCAAAATATTGTATTCTGTGTCGTTCCACTTATTTTTGTAAATTAAAATTAAAGAAAGTGCAAAGGTGGTAAAAATAGCTGACATATTATTAGGAGAATTTCCATTATTGCTTGCCCCAATGGAAGATGTAAGCGACCCGCCATTTCGCTATTTATGTAAAAAACACGGTGCCGACCTTATGTTTACAGAGTTTATAAGCAGCGAGGGGCTAATTAGAGATGCGGTTAAAAGCCGTCAAAAATTGGATATTTTTGATTACGAACGCCCTATTGGTATTCAAATATTTGGAGGCGATGAGGAAGCAATGGCTATGGCTACAAAAATTGTAGATGCTACGCAACCCAATTTGGTGGATATTAATTTTGGTTGCCCTGTTAAAAAAGTGGTGTGTAAAGGTGCAGGAGCAGCTGTGCTAAAAGATATTCCGCTAATGGTAAGGCTTACTGAGGCTGTGGTAAAAAGCACCAATTTGCCTGTTACAGTTAAAACACGTTTGGGTTGGGACGAGCAAACAAAAAACATAGAGGAAGTAGCAGAGCGTATGCAAGATATTGGTGTTAAAGCCCTTTCAATACATGGACGTACACGTACCCAATTGTACAAAGGCAATGCAGATTGGACACTGATAGCCAAAGTAAAAAACAACCCACGCATACATATTCCAATATTTGGCAATGGCGATATAGATACGCCTGAAAAAGCTTTGGAATATAAGAATAGATACGATGTAGATGGCATAATGATAGGGCGAGCAAGCATAGGCCACCCTTGGATATTTAGAGAAATTAAACACTTTATTGCCACTGGCGAAAAACTTTCCCCACCAACATTTAACGAGCGTATAGAAGCCTGCCTTACCCATTTTGAAAAAAGCGTAGCTTGGAAAGGCGAAAAAATAGCCATTAACGAAATGAAACGCCATTATGCCACCTATTTTAAAAATGTTCCCCATTTTAAAGAACACCGTGTGGCTTTGGTTACCAGCAATTCACGCAATGAAATATTAGAAATTTTTAACCAATTAAAAAACCAAGAAACCCTATACCAATATGCATAAATTAATTGTATTATTTTTTGTTTTTATAGCAGTGCAATTACAGGCGCAACAAATACCCAACAGCAGTTTTGAGCAATGGGAGTATGAAAATGCTACACAAACTTATGAGCCAGTGGGCTGGAAAACCATTAACTATGGGCAATATAAAGATACAGCTATTTATAGATACAAACCTGCAAAAACAGGCACTTATGCCATGGGGGTAAAAACTAATTTTGTAGCCAATACCGTAGTATTGCCGGGCTATGCAACCTTTGCTTTTCCTTTTACAGGCAGACCGAGTAATTTAGTAGGCTTTGTAAAAGGCAATTTGGCTTTAGATGATACCTTTGCCATAGTATGCCAACTAACAAAAAACAACAAAGAAGTGGCAAGCACCTTGTATTATCTTATCCAATCGCAGAGCAATTATATCAAATTTGTAAACCCATTTACATACATAGAAAATTTTAACCCCGATAGTTGTAAAATATTGGTACTAAACATTGGCAATACGCTTGATGATACACTTTCAGATATGGCAATAGATGATTTAAGTTTTGAATACCCTGTGGGGTTAAATACCTTGCAAACAGCAGAAAACTTACTACACATTTACCCCAATCCTGCTGCTGATTTTATAACGCTCAATAGCCCATTGCCATATTCGGCTATAGTGGTGTACAACAGCATAGGTAGTAAAATAAATTTAACTATTGAAGGCAATAAAATAGATATTCGAACGTTAGAAAAAGGGATATATTACTTAAAAATATTGGATAGCAATGGGGCGGTGTTGGGTTGTAGGGTGTTTGTGAGGGGGTAGGAGTCACTTCGAGTAAAAAATTAGCTTTGAAATTTTTGTATCGAGAAGTGGAAAAAGGGTTTAAAGTAAACGAACCATAGTTAAATCTTAATTCAATATTGATTTATATAATTTTGCTCTATCAATTTCTATTTCAGCCATTTTAATATATGATTTTTTTAAATTATTCCTTTTACTATTTTCAATATTATAATTATAGTATCCATAAAGAAATGCTGCGATATGTAAAATTGGAAATACAGGTAATGAAAGTAAATTTGCAATTATTGTTTTGAAAATATGATTTTCTCCAGAAGTTGCATATTTCCCCATCCAAATAGTGTGTAATCCTACAAATCGAAAAAAATCTATACTTTCAATTTTTTCAAAATTTAATTTTAATTCATTTTCTTTTGCAATACAACCTTGTTCTGCAACTTTTAAAGTTTTAAAAAAAAGTTCCTTGCTTTTTTCTGAAATTTTAACCAACTGCTCTAATTCATTTTTATTAGCTATTTCATTTAATTCTAAAATTTCACAAATATTTTCAATTTTATCATTAAACTTTTGCATCATTGAAAATAATCTATCTGATTCATTCATATCTAAATACCCATCAGAAATAAAATAATTTGCTTCATTTTTTAAAGCGATATAAGCAACAGAAATTTTTTCTATTAAAGTAATTGGTTTTAGTCCATTTTGAAAATTAATATTTTTTTCAAACTCTGTTTTTTCATTTATCTGATAATTATTATTTGAACTAATATAGTTTGTTCTTCTATAAGGTGTTGAATGAGCATTTTTTAATATTTGATTACTTACTGCTCTTCCCATATCTCTTCCCATTTGATTTATTGCACTCTTTAAAAAACTCGTAACATAAAATATGTTTACAAACATACTTATTTCTATTTATTTCTTTTTTAAAAAAGAAAAAATATTAAAGGCATTGTTCGTTTTCAGCCAACGCTTTGTTTTCCTTGCCTCTATCATTTTTAAATTACAAAGATTCTAAATAATTTGATTTTTTTATCCATTGCCCCCTGCTTTAGCAGGGGGCAATTAATATTTATCTCCCTTATTTTCAATGCTTTAACATCTGTCTAAAATTTATTTCCGCTTAATTGTAACTTTTTGTAAAACCTTTGCGTTTTATCCCCATTGAATGACAGAAAAGGAGTACAATACTTGTGCAGATACCATTGCCAATGCCTTGTTTCGGTTTATATACAAAAGCATGCAGGTAAGGGAAGATGCAGAAAATATTGAACAAGATAGTTTTGAAAGTTTATGGTTAAACAGAGAAAAAATAGGCGGAGTTATCAATTCATACTTTGCATAAACATTTAATCTCGCTGCTGCTTTGCTGTTTAGCACACAAACATTAAAAGCATAATAATTGGAATATAGCCCTATTAACAATCTAATTTTTGGCGAACATAGAATTAAGATTTGCCATAAAAAGCATCTCTATTGCCTATTCCTATTTTCTAAACTACCTTTGCTTACTCTATTTTAAAGAAATGAAACTTAAATTTTTAACTTATTTTACCTTTGTAATTTTGCTGCTTAATGGCTGCAAACACCAACACCCTACCATTAAAACCATGCCCAATTTTTCCATTAAAAACCATTCGTATTCAAATTATGATTCTGTAACATTTAAACACTTGCATTTGAATTTAGCGGTAGATTTTGAGGCAAAAAAACTGAAAGGAAATGCGGTAATAACTATAGATAACCACTCGGGCACACCCTATTTAATATTAGATGCCAAAGGTTTAGATGTTTCTAAAATTTTATTGGATAACAAAACAGAAACAGCTTTTTCTTTTTCAAAAAATATGGACAGTAGCGAACAAGCTTTTATGGGGCAAGCTTTGGTTATAGAAATACAAAAAAACACGCAACTGGTTACCATTTTTTACGAAACAAACAAGAATGCAGAAGCCCTTATGTGGCTAAACCCTGAACAAACAGCAGGCAAAAAATTTCCTTTTTTATTTACCCAAAGCCAAGCGGTGCTTGCCCGCACATGGGTGCCATGTATGGATGCCCCTGCGGTAAGATTTACCTACAGTGCCGATATTACTTGCGATAAACAATTTTTACCCCTTATGAGTGCCGAAAATAATTTGGCAAAAAATAATGAGGGTAAATATCATTTTGAAATGAAACAACCCATACCAAGTTATTTATTGGCATTGGCTGTGGGCAATATTGAGTTTAAAAGTTTGGGAACAGACTGTGGTGTATTTGCCGAACCAGAAATGCTTGAAAAATCGGCTGCTGAATTTGCAGATTTACCAAAAATGATAGCAGGGGCAAGTGAGTTGTATGGCAAGTATGCTTGGGGCAGATACGATGTGTTGGTATTGCCTCCAAGTTTTCCTTTTGGCGGCATGGAAAACCCACGCTTAACTTTTGCTACACCCACTATTATAGCTGGCGATAGAAGTTTGGTATCGCTTATTGCACATGAGCTTGCACACAGTTGGAGTGGCAATTTAGTAACCAACCATACTTGGGATGATTTTTGGCTAAACGAGGGGTTTACAGTTTACTTTGAAGAACGTATAATGGAAAAATTATATGGCAAACCTTATGCTGATATGTTGGCAGAATTGGGCTTGGGCGAGTTGAAACTTACATTAGAAGATTTGATGCCTACAGCCTCTGGCGATACAAAATTAAAATTAAAATTAGACGGTAGAAATCCTGATGATGGGCTAACAGATATAGCCTATATAAAAGGCTGTATGTTTTTACGCATGGCAGAGCAGCAAGTGGGCAGAGCAGCTTGGGACGAATTTTTAAACCAATATTTCAATCATTTTAAATGGAAAACTGTTACAACAGAACAATTTATTGCATTCTTAAAAGAAAACCTTTTGCAAAAATATCCTAAAGCCAATATTAATTATGAAGAATGGATACACAATGTAGGCTTGCCAAAAAATTGTCCGCAAATAAATAGTACAGAGCTAAAAAGAGTAAATACTATGGCTGCGGCTTTTAATACAAGCAAAGACTTGAAAACGATAGATACCACAGGGTTTACAACCCACCATTGGCTTTATTTGTTGCGCAATTTGAATGCAGATTCAATAAAAACAAGTATGGAAATATTAGACAAACAATTTTATTTAACCCAAAGCACCAATGCCGAAATACAATGCGATTGGTATATTTTAGCCATTAAAAACGAGTATGATAAAGCATTTCCATTTATTGAAAAATACTTAATGAGCGTAGGCAGACGAAAGTTTGTAAAACCCATTTATGAAAATTTAGCCAAAACAGAAAAAGGCTTGGCATTTGCTAAAACTATATTTGCAAAAGCAGAAAATAGTTACCATGCTGTTTCAAGAAATACTATTAAAGAAATATTGAAAATGTAATACAATAGAAACGCATCAAAAAAGCCCAAGAACTAAAGTTCTTGGGATAAGTAAATGTGCTGTCATTCTGTAAATTTTGGCTTTGCAAAATTATACAGAATCTGAAATTTATAGAGATTCTGAATCTTTTTTCAGAGCAAAAAAGTTCATAATGACACTTTGGTCAGTACTTTTTTCTTTACACTGCATCACGTTAATTTAAAATTATTCTTTCGTTATTTTCAAACCTACTACATTATCCGAACCATCGGCATTTTTGCCCTCTATTAAAATTGCCCCATCAGCATTTTCTAATATCGTTTTTAGGTTTTGAATACTGTAAACAGGCTCTTTATCTATTTTAGTAATAATAAAACCTGCTTGTAATTTACCTTTAAATGGACCACTTGCAATACTCTCTATTTTAACCCCATTTTTTATACTCAATTTGTCTTTTTCCTCTTTAGTTAAAGTTTTAAACGTAGCACCTTTTATGGTATTAGCTTCTGTTTTATCTGCCATACTCATGGTTTCTTTGCCGTCTAATCCTTTAAGTATAACGCTAAGTTCTTTTAAATCTCCTTTACGGTTTATGGTTAAATTAATTTTTTCGCCAGGGCGGTGTTTGCCTATTTCCTCTTGCAAACCAGATACAGAATTAACCTCTACACCATTCACTTTTTCTATGACATCGCCTTTTTTTACACCACCTTTTGCTGCACTTCCTTCGGCAGTTACATCTTGCACCAATACGCCTTTTAATTCTTTTAAGCCTTCTTTTTCAGCAATTTCACTGGTTATTTCTTGTATAGCCACACCCAAAACCCCACGTTGTACTTTGCCATATTTTAGCAAATCGTCCATTACTTTTTTTACTAAATTTACAGGAATAGCAAAGCCATAGCCCGTATAGCTGCCTGTTTGAGAGGCAATGGCAGTATTTATGCCTATTAGTTGTCCGTTGGTATTTACCAAAGCGCCACCGCTATTGCCTGGGTTTATAGCTGCATCTGTTTGAATAAAATTTTCTATGGCATATTGGTTGTCTTCTCTTCGTAATAAATCTATACTGCGTCCTTTAGCACTTATAATACCTGCTGTTACAGTGCTTGTAAGGTTCATAGGGTTGCCTACTGCCACTACCCAATTGCCTACTTTGGTTTCATCGCTATTGCCAAAAGGCATAAACATTAATCCCTTTTCATCTATTTTTAAAAGGGCTAAATCTGTAGTTTTATCCGTTCCCACAAGCTCTGCAACATAAGTACGTTTATTATTCATTGTAACTTCTATTTTGCTGGCATTGTCTATTACATGGTTGTTTGTTACAATGTAGCCGTCTTGTGTAATTATTACACCGCTACCTGTGGCTACACCTGGTCCTCGTGGCATTTCTTCAAAAGGATTGCCTTTAAAAAAATCAAATGGGTCAATAGGCATTTGTTGCTGTTGTTTTTTGGTAATTGATTTCTCTTCGCCAAAATGCGATTTAATATGAACCACAGTAGGTGTGCTACTTTCCGATACTTTTACAAAATCGAATCCAATACCCGCAGGGCTTTCGTACATACTGGCAAACTTGGTATTGCGTTTTTGCATTTCGTCAAAAGTGCTGTTGTTACTTTGGCTACTCACTAATTTGTTGATTCCTAATGCTACCAAGCCGCCTATAGCAGCTATGGCAAAAATTCCAATTACTTTTTTCATGTTACTTTTCATTTGTTTTTTAAATTAATTTTTTCAAAATTTGTTCCAATTTTTTTTAATTACTTTTGTAACGCAAATTTGACATAAAATATTACACAAGTATTTACCTTTATCGATTAATTTGTATAAATAAACCACCAACAGTGCCCGAAAGCAAAAAATTAAATGACGAGCAATTGGTAGCTGCTATTAAAAATGGCAGTAAACAAGCGTTGGCGCAATTATACAAAGATAACTACATGAGTGTAAGAAATTATATATTGAAAAATAGCGGCAATAATGACGATGCAGAAGATATTATCCAAGATGCTGTTATTGTTATTTGGGAAAAAATAAAACATAACCAATTGGTATTGCAAGCCAAATTAAGCACTTTGGTATTTGCCATTAGCCGAAATTTATGGTTGAAACGCTTAAATAAATTAGGAAAACAAACCAATATCGATGGTATTATTTCTGAAAATTTGGCAGTAAAAGATGAAACTTTTTCAACTGAAAACAGAAAAATTGTAATGCGGATGATGGAAAATTTGGGGGCTAATTGCAAAGATGTACTCACCTATTTTTATTTTGAAGGTTTAGATATGCAAACCATTGCCCAAAAACTGAATTACAACAATGCTGATACTGTAAAAGCCAAAAAACACCAATGTTTTAAACACTTACAGCAACTTTTTATCAATACTTATCAAAAAAAAGATTTAATATAAACTTTGGAAATTAACGAACAACATATTGAACTTTTTGATGCTTATATTTTCAATCGATTAGGCACGGATGAAAAGCAAAATTTTGAAGAAAAATTATTGCATGATACCGCTTTTACTCAAGATTTTGAGCAGTATAAAATATTAGTTTTAGGCATTCAAGATTATGGCAAAGCCGAATTAAAAGAATTTTTAAAAACACAACCTAAACCTGAAATTAAAACTGTTCAACTTTGGCGTAAACCTTTGGCAATAGCAGCCTCATTGGCTTTGTTAATTACGATTGGATATTTTGCTAAAAATTCTTTTTTACCAAATACGGATAAAATAGCCATAAAAGATTTACCAAAAACAGAACCTACTGCACCAAGTAAAAAAGACTCCGTAGAACCAACAATTACTTTTTTAGAAATAGAAAGTGAAAAGAAAGAAGAGGCAATTGAAATGATGCCACAAAAAGAAAGTGATGCAGATATAGTGCCTCAAGTTTTAGATGATGAAAAAGGTTTTGCAACAACAGAAGCACCAATTTTATCTACTACAGATGACAAACTAAAAGACGATTACAAAGTAATAACCGAAAAAAAACTAAATGATACTATTTTAGTAGCTTATTATTTGGCATATAATGATAAATTAAGAGAAAAAGAGGACATTGAAGTTGCAACCACTAAAAGCAATAGCTACGAAAGTAAAAAGAAAGCAATTCAAACACCCGCATCTGTAAATAATAAAGCCTCTACCGTTTTAGATAATAACAATTCAAACTATAATAATGATACTATTGCTTTAAAAAAATTAGAAAAACGTAAAAACCAAAGTATTACAAAATACACAGTAGAATTTTGGCAATCGCCTTTAAATTTTAAGGGGTATAAATTTGTAGGAAACACTATACAACTTTATGGACTAAACGAAAAAGGCATAAAACTATTTACGTTAAATAATACCACTTATTTAAGAGCAAATGGTGCTGTTTATCCACTTAAAACCTGTGCAGACGCTTGTATGTACAAGCCCGAAACCGATGCCGCAATTGTAAACTTTATTTTAGCTCAACCTTAACCCCTCCCAAATGAAAATACCTTTTTTAAAATACCAAGGCACAGGCAACGATTTTATACTAATAGATAATAGAAGTTTAAATTATAACAACTTAGATGTAGCCAAACTTTGCCACCCTAAATTTGGCATAGGTGCAGATGGCTTAATGCTGCTGCAAAATACAGAAGGCTATGATTTTGAAATGGTGTATTACAATAGCGATGGCAATATTAGCACCATGTGTGGCAATGGTGGCAGGTGTATTGTAGATTTTGCAAAAAGCTTGAATGTGTTTACTGGCGAAAAAACATTGTTTAAAGCCATAGATGGCGCACATGATGCCGTATGGAGCAATGCCGAAGTGCAACTAAAAATGCAAGATGTTGCCAACGTTCAATTATTTGAGAAAGATTATATTTTAAATACAGGCTCGCCCCATTATGTAGTATTTGTACAAAATATAGATACCCTAAATATTGTTGAAATGGCTAAAGCCATACGCTATAATGAAACGTATAAAGCAGAAGGTATTAATGTAAACTTTGTAGAAATTATAAACCCACTAGCCATAAAAGTACGCACCTACGAGCGTGGGGTAGAAAACGAAACATTGAGCTGTGGCACAGGTGTTACCGCTTGTGCAATTGCCTTATCTAAAAAATTAAATTTTGCGCCTAATAATTACACCATAGAAACACATACGCCAGGCGGTATTTTAAAAATAAATTTTACCCAAAACCAAACTACTTATACCAATGTATGGCTTTGTGGTGTTGCTACAAGGGTGTTTGAGGGAGAGATGGAGAATTTTTGATTTTATATTTTAAACTTGAATCCTCCAAATATTGAAAAATGAAAAAAAATTATTGTAAGTTTATTGCTATCATTACTTTGTTAAGTCAATTTTTAATGTTGCTTTTTGAAATAAGGTTCCAATATTCTTTTATAACAAATTTCCATCAAATTATATTCAATTATAATTACGTTATATTAGATATTATACTTTTAGTATTTGTGTTATTTGTATTATTTAAATATTTTTTATTTTATAAATGCAATTTTTTCTTAATTCTAGTTTAAATGCATCTTATTTATATTTTTATGTGCAAGGTGCTATTTCGTTTGTTAAACCCAAATTCAGCAATAGAATTGCTGAATCGAATAACAAATTGCAAATCATTTT
>CAZDGF010000025.1:0-46244 GCA_964505065.1 uncultured Chitinophaga sp. | reverse complement strand
GCATTAGGATTTTTGCCGCTAAAATAATATTCTTTTTTTTAATGCGTAATTTGGGATAAAACAATATACCTATACTGCCCCAATGGTTATGGCACCACCAAACTGAACAATACATTTTTTGAAAAAAAACTAAAAGTTACTGCTACTACTCGAAATTTAAAAACAGCCAATCAATTATTAACAATGGCTATGCTATAATGCTTATACTTTGTTAATATTTACCATTTAATAATGCAAATTAAATAAACGAATGCATTATTTTCGCTCAATAATTTTATATTAAATGTTTGAAGGTATTGTACTTGGTTCGCAATTTGAAAAAGGCAGAAAAAGTGGTAGTATTACCATTGCTTATAGCGAAATAATATTGACAGATAGCGGAAATAAAACCTATAAACTACCACTTAAAAATATTGCTATTACACAAGGTGGTGCAGGCAATAGATATGTATATTTCAAACACCCCAATATTCCAAATATTACCATTTACACAGATGATAAAAGGATATTGAACCATGAAGAAATTAAATACGATTACCAATTAAAAAACAGCACAACAAAAATAAAAAACAATAGAAGAGTGCTTTGGATAGCCTCTTTTAGTTTAATAGGTATAGTAATAGCAACATTGGTAAGTTTTTATATTTTTAGGGTAAAAATTGTAGAAGAAATAGCCAATACTATACCACCAAGTGTGGAGCAAAGCATTACAGAAAAACTAAAACAAAGTATTTTATTAAACCATAAAGTAATTGCATCGCCCAGCATAGATAGCCAACTGGCGCTTATTACAAACCCATTGGTAAATGCAGTTGAGGACAAAGCATTCAAATTTTCGTTTACCATAATTCAAGATTCTACATTGAACGCCTTTGCCTTACCTGGTGGCACTATTATGATACACTCTGGCTTAATTGCAAAAGCCAAAAGTGCCGAAGAAATAGCTGGTGTACTTGCCCACGAAATAAGCCATGTTACCCGCAGACACCATATGCGAGGCATTATTGGCAACCTTGGCATGTTTACCATTGTAAGAGGTTTTTTAGGTGATGTTACAGGTATTTCTACCGATTTATTAACTATTGGTGCAACATTAGAATCTATGAAATATAGCCGAGATTATGAGCGAGAATCGGACAATTCAGGCTTTGATTTATTGCTAAAAGCAGGTATTTCGCCTAATGGCATGGTATCTTTTTTCAAAACTTTAGATAAAGAACATCGTAATTTAGAAATATCCAACTTTTTAAGCACCCACCCTGCTGTAAAAGAAAGAATAAAAGATTTGGAAGGAAGAATGCAATTTATAAAAGATTCTGGAAGAAAAATAAATATTAACTTCGAGCAATTTCAACAACAAGTACAACAATTAGCAAAATAACAACTATTCTCATTTGCTTTAGCAAATAAATCATAATAATAACTTGCTTATAATTAAAAAAAGTAAATTCAAAATAAACAACTGTCCGAAAAAGTCCCCTCTCCTTTGGAGAGGGGATTTAGGGGTGAGGCACAAAACAATTCAACAATAAAAAAATAAAATAATAAATGCAATTAACAATAGAAGGTGTGCCAAGCTTTGGCTATGTGCATGTAGATTTACAACCAGGCGAAAAGTTTATAGCCGAATCTGATGCTATGGCAAGTATGGATGCCAATTTGGATATGAATGCCAAATTTAACGGAGGTTTGGTTAAAGGTTTTGCCCGCAAGTTTTTAGGTGGCGAAAGTTTATTTATCAATGAATTTGTAAATAATAGCTCAATGCCACAAAGGCTTACTTTAACCCAACCTTTTCCTGGCGATATTAGAATGTACGAATTAAAAGAGGGCGAAGTATTATACCTTCAACCTGGTGCATACATTTGTAGCGAACCTTCCGTAAAAATAAAACTAAAATGGGCTGGTATAAACTCGTGGATAGGTGGCGAAGGCTTATTCAGACTGGTAGCCACAGGCAGTGGAAAATTTGTATTTGGCGCTTATGGTGGCTTAATAGAAAAAGAAATAGATGGCGAAATAATAGTGGATACCGACCATTTGGTGGCATATCCTGAAGGTATGAAAATTAAAACACAACTATCAGGTAGCTTGATATCAAGTTTTACAAGTGGTGAGGGTTTTGTAATGCGTATAAAAGGTAAAGGCAAAATTATTATTCAAACCCGCAGTTTTAGGGGTTTATCTGGTTGGGTAAATAGAAATTTATAAAAAAGAAAAAAGAAATGAATATAGATATAACAATGGGTCCTGGCAGCTCTGTAGCAAAAGTAAGTCTTGCTGCTGGCGAAACCCTAACATCGGAAGGTGGCGCAATGATAGCCATGAGCAATGATATAGCAATAGAAACCAATACCTACAAAAAAAGTGGCGGTAGAAATATTATGAAAGGCTTAAAAAGAATGTTTAGTGGCGAAAGTTTTTTTGTCAATCATTTTACAGCAGGTGCAAATGGTGGCGATGTGTATTTAGCACAAACCTTACCTGGCGATATGTTTGTAAAAGAATTGAACAACGAAAAACTAATTGTGCAAAGTGGTTCTTATGTTGCTTCAGAACCAAGCATAGAGGTAGATTTTAACTGGCAAGGTTTAAAATCTATATTCAGTGGCGAAAGTTTATTTTGGCTCAATATAAATGGTACAGGCAAAGTGATAATCAATTCATTTGGGGCTATTTATCCTGTACAAGTAGATGGTGCTTATATTGTAGATACTGGGCATATTGTTGCATTTGAGCCGAGTTTAAATTTTAAAATAAGCAAAGCTGGGCAAAGTTGGATGAGTTCTTTTTTAGGTGGCGAAGGTTTGGTATGTCGTTTTGAAGGCAAAGGCACAGTTTGGTGTCAATCGCATAATCCTAATAGTTTTGGCGGCTCTTTGGGTCCAAGTTTAAAACCAATGTAATTTTAATTTGTAAAAGAAAAATAGAAATGGAAAATATAAATTTTGAAATCAATCATAAACCCGATTATAGTTTTTTAACTATCAATATTCCTGCTGGGCAAACCCTAAAGGTAGAAGCCTCTGCAATGGCTACTATGGATACCAATATTCAAATGAAAACCAAAATGCGTGGCGGTTTATCTCGTTTTTTAACAGGCGAAAGTATTTTTATCAATGAGTTTACAGCCCAAAATGGCGATGGCGAAATAGGTATTGCGCCATCATCGCCTGGCGATATGGAGCATATTTACTTGAATAACGAAACCATTTATTTGCAAAATAGTGCCTTTGTGGCTTGCTCGCCAAGCCTTACAATAGAAACCAAATGGCAAGGTTTTATTAAAGGTTTTTTTAGTGGCGAAAAATTATTTTTAATAAAAGTATCAGGCACAGGGCATTTATGGTTCAATAGCTATGGCGGTATTATGGCAATAGATGTAAACGAAGATTTTGTAGTTGACACAGGGCATATTGTAGGTTTTACGCAAAATTTAGAATACAAAGTAGGTAGAATAGGTGGTTATAAATCCTTATTCTTTTCTGGCGAAGGCTTTGTTTGTAGGTTTTCTGGCAATGGTAAAATATGGATACAAACCCGCAAGGTGCAGCCTTTAACAAGCTTTTTAAATCCATTTAGACCAAGAAAAAATAATAGTTAGGAAATAGGAATAAGGATTTAGGGAAAAAGCTGCGTAGCAGGGAAATATTGTTAGCGTTTTGCGTAAGCTTAATGCGAAAAGAAAGTAAAAAGTTGGCAAATTATTAAATTAGCAGTTGGCAAATAAAAAAAATGTTTACAGGAATAATAGAAACGCTTGGCATAATTACAGCTATTGAAAAAGAAAATGGCAATATCCACTATACTATTCAGTCAGCAATAAGCCAATATTTAAAAATAGACCAAAGTGTGGCGCACAATGGTGTATGCCTTACGGTTATAAAAGTAGA
Organism: uncultured Chitinophaga sp.; assembly: GCA_964505065.1. Taxonomy (GTDB): domain Bacteria; phylum Bacteroidota; class Bacteroidia; order NS11-12g; family UBA955; genus JABMMZ01. Next base: position 42,351 of record CAZDGF010000025.1, on the reverse strand, counting down.
AAATAATACCCATACGGTTACCGCTATTCATCAAACTTTAGAAGTTACCAATTTAAAAGATTGGCAAGTAGGAACAATTATAAATTTAGAGCGTTGTATGGCTGCAAATGGGCGTTTTGATGGACATATTGTGCAAGGGCATGTAGATACTATTGGCAAATGCACCCAAATATTGGTGCAAAATGGCAGTTGGCTTTTTACTTTTGAATACAATAGCAATGATATTACGGTAAACAAAGGTTCTATTACCATAAATGGCACAAGCCTTACTGTTGCAGAAAGTAAAAAGAATGAATTTATAGTAGCTATAATACCCTATACTTTTGAAAATACTGTTTTTAAAACCCTAAAAATAGGCGATAATGTAAATTTAGAATTTGATATTATAGGCAAATACGTAGCCAAATTATTGGCAAAATAATGCCATAAAAAAAGTAATGGTTTTTTGAAAAGATAGCAATACATTTGCATTCCAAAAGAAAATTTAATTTTAAACAATAATACAATACAATTATGGGAAGAGGAGATCAACGCTCAAAAAAAGGCAAAATGATAGCTGGTAGCTATGGGGTAACAAGGCCAAGACCAAGCGCAGTGGCAAAAGCAAAAGCTGCCAATGCACTATTAGAGGTAAAAGAAAAACCTGCAAAAGCAAAAAAAGTAACTGCTACAAAACCAGCAGCCGAAAAACCAGCAGCTAAAAAAACAACTAAAAAGAAAGAAGCTTAATTTAAGCCAACTTTAAAGTATAAAAAGTCTAAATTTAAGTATTTAGGCTTTTTTGTTGCTATTGAATATATTTTCGCTTAAAGTTGTTTCGGAAGATTAAAATTTTACCAAAAAACGTAGTTTCAAATTGAAACTAAATTCCCATTACCTATTCAGCATAACCATACCCTTAAAATATTGAAAAGTGCCATACAGCCCTTTTGCTTCAATAAAGTAAAGGTATGCGCCTTGTTGCACCTCTTTACCCATAAAAGTGCCATCCCAAGCTGCGTTTTTATCATTACTGCTATACATTAGCTCGCCCCAGCGGTTGTAAATACTTATTTGTAGTTTTTGAATACCCACACCTATGGGTTTAAATACATCGTTTACATTGTCGCCATTTGGGGTAAAAGCATTGGGCATTAGTATTTGCAAATCGTTGCTTACGGCTATAGTACTTGTAATGGTATCTGTACAATTATGTGGCGATATGGCTATAAGGGTAATGGTATAAATGCCTGTATCGGAATACTTTATAGTTAAATCGGTATTGGTGGAGCTGCCAATGGGAGGATATAGCCATTGGTACTGGGCGGCATTGCTGCTGCGGTTTTCCAATTTAAGCTCGGGGTAATTGAGGGTTAAATTGTAGGTACTTTGCCAAAACTTGGCAATGGGCGCAGGGTGTACCCATATAGCATTGCTATTTACTATGGCTTGGCAGCCTGTAGCGGTTTGTACTTTTAGCTTGGCGGTATATAAGCCTGCATTGTATAATACTGTGGGGCTTATTTGGGTATGGTTGCCGCTAATGCTGTCGTTGTTATTGCCTGTGTATAGTGTCCAGTTAAAGGCTTGCTGATAATTGCTTACAATATTGTATGTTAGATAAAAAGGGGCGCAACCGCTGTCTTTATCGGCTATTAATTGTATATTGGGCATAACGCCAAGCTGCAATATTGCAGTATCTGATACTGTGCTGCAATTGTCTTTAACAATGGCTTGGTAGGTATTTGCTTGCCCTTGGGTGTATGCAGTAAGGGTATCTTTGCTGCTGCTTAATAGTTGCCCATTTCGCCACCATTGCACTTGGTAGCCATAGCCTTTGCCACCTGTAATATTGGCTTTTAGCAGGCTGCTATATGCAGGGCAAGTATTGTTGCTGCTTATGTTTAGCGCAAGTGGGGGCAGCAGCCTATAGCTTATGGTAGTGGTATCTGGGGCAGAGCAGCCATCGCTCACTATGGCATAATAAGTATATAAGCCGCTTTGGTTGGCTGTGGTATAAGTTATAGGCAAGCTATCTGCGCTGCTTGGCAAGGGCTGTAGTTGGGCATTTAGCCATTGGTATTGGTAGGCGTTTGCCCTGCCGCCTTTGGCTTTTAGCCATATAGTGCTTGTGCTTTTATAACATAAGCTATCTTTATACCATGCTTGTAATTGCAACTTGGGCAATACGGTTAGCTGTATGGTAGCGGTATCGGGTAGGGTGGTGCAGTTATCTGTTGTTATTAAAGAAAGCAATAACCTGCCGCCTGTATCTTGGGTGTATTGCGAGGGGGTTATAACAATGTTGTTGCTATTACCAAATAAGCTATTGTTATTTATAAGCCATTGGTAAGCATAGCCACTGCCTTTGCCACCTTGAGCGTTGGCTAATAGGGAAAGTGAACTGCCATAGCAAATATTGGTATCTCGCAGCGCTGTGTTATTGTGCTGTATAGTGCTGCTAATGGCAGGGCTTACAGTAATGTTCAATTGTTTTGAAATAGCTTTTGCCATACAGCCATCGCTCAATGTAAGGGTAATGCTGCTTGTAGTATTGGCAGTATATAGTAGGCTATCGGTTTTAGAAAGGGTATCGTTGGTATTAATTATCCAAGTGTATTTATAGCCTTTGGCATAGCCGCCTTTGCCTATAGCTTTAAAGCTGTGCTGTTTGCCTTTGCATAGTTGGGTATCTTGCACATTCAGTTTAAGCGAAAGGGTATCGGCAGGGGTAATGGTTTGATACACGGTATCTGCCAAGCCTGTGCAATTATCCAAAAGCCGAATGCCTATTTTTTTGGCTTTAGCCCCTAATGCAAGGGTATAGCGCAGGGTATCGGCAGTTTTTTTGCTTATTGTAGGGCTTAGGGCTATCCAGCTGCCTGTTTTTGGCACATCGTACCAACGCCAATTATAATTGCTGCCGCTATTGCCTTGGGTAAACTTTGCCACAATATTGGCTGTAGTATTAGGGCATACCATGGTATCTTTGGCAAGGCTTGCTTTGGTTTTTGTTTTGGAAATAAAAATGGTATAAAATGCAAAATCTGTTTTTTTATTGCAGCCATCGGTTAAAAACAGAATAAGCCTTTGCGAGTCTTTAAGCCCTATGGGCATTTGATAAAAGAGGGTATCTTTTAGCTTTCTGCTGCCTGTTTTTAGCTCTGTATAATTGCCAGTGGGGCTAATGCTATACCAATTGTAGCTATAGCTTGTGCTATCGCCTTGGTGGAATGTGGCTATAATAGGCACAGTAGCCCCCAAGCATACGGCAGTATCTTTTTTGGTGCGTATGTTTATTTTAGGAGAATTGCGCACAGTAATGGTTTTATAAGCTGTATCGGCAGCACCACAGCCCGAGCTATCGGATATAACAATGCGGTAGCGTGTGGTTTTTGGGGGATAGGCTTTGGTTTTATAATTACTGCTATCTTGTAAATAATAATTAGGGCTCCATTGCCATAAGGTGCCGCCATAGGTGCGTAGCTGCACGGTATCGTTAGGGCAAATAGCGGTATCGCCACCAGCGAATGCTTTATCGCGCGAGTAGATAAGCAGCCTTAGGGTATCTGCTTTGTAATAGCTTTGCACCGCAGGTAGGGTGCTCATTATACGAATGCGGTACTTGCCCGATGAGCTTATATTGGACAACGGAATTTTACCTTTAATAGTGCCATTTTTATTGCTTTTTATGCGCCCAAGGTTAACATAGCCTTGTGTAAAATTACCCTCCTCATTGCTTAGCTGTGCCATAAAATAATTGGCTGTATCATAACTGCCTATTTTGGTATAGGGTATGCTAATGCTATCGCCTGCGCAATAGGGACCTGCCTTTACCGCCCCTCGTATAATGGCGTTATCGCTTAGTTTGCTTACAAAGCCATTTGGAGTAATGCTTGAACCTGGGCTTACTGCCCATTTGTTTTTAAATGCTATAGTATCTGTCATGTAATCTCCAGCAAAATAAACACCTTTGCCTGCTTGGGCAGACATAGCTGAAGCATAAATTCTTGTTGACTTTGCACCAAAGCTCCATAAAATATTACCTAATATATCAGATTTGATGACAACTAAATTCAGTTGACCTTGGTCAACTTTAATTAAATTACTATCAATTTGCAATTCATCTCTTGTATGCCCATGATAATACAAGTAACCACCACTATAAACACAACTTTTTAAATCGCAACCAATAAAAATACTTGATGTATTTATATAGTTTACTTTGGGTCTAAAAAACCATTTTGGGGTAAACGAAGTGGTAATAGCAGCCGCAAATATTCCACCAGTATATGAAATACCTGTTGGATAACAGGGACTTATTGTTTCATTGTCTTTCCAATATACACTATCAACAAAAGAACCTGATAAATACAAATTTTTTCCATCTGTACTTATGCCGCCTCTGGGCACAATCCCGTGTTTTGCCCTAAGGCAGTATCGTTTTTCATAATTACCCAATGAGTCGAATTTGAACACAACTAAAGAAGAAGGGTATATTGTATCTGTACCTATTTTGCCGCCAAATCCACCCCCAGCAGCAACAAATATTTTATTTCCTGTATATACAATATTATTATTTAAATTACTAAATACATTATTGATAGTTTTACCCCATATAACATTCCCATTTAGGGGATTAAGTTCGCCTAATATTGCTGATGCATATGACGTATTTTGATTTTGAGCATAAAATTTTTTACCCCCAATTTCTGTACTGTCTTGTACGCTTGCTGTAAAAAAAAGATGATTTTCTGCATAGTACAAGTTGCCAATTGCTGAATGTGGCTTACCTGTTTGCCGCATCCATTTTAAATTGAAATTTTTATCCATTCGTGCCATAATTATCATTCCGTTTTCATGGCGTATATATTGATTAAATATTAATGAGCTATCTATAAAGTTAGAAGGCTTACCAACTCCTCCTGCAATTAAATAATCGCCATCGGGCAGCCTACACAATCTTACTGCACCCATTTGCCCCAATAATTTACTTTTAATTATCCTGCCTGTACTATCCATTGTATGAATATAAGAAAATTTATTATTCCATGTTCTCTGAATTTGATAAGATATTGTATCAAAATGTATGGTATCTAAAGAAGGATTGGTAATCCAAGCTTTATTAGACTCAAATGTAAATGTTAAACTACCATCTGGGTTTGCATTCATAAAATCTGACCTATCAAATCCATTAACCGAACCGTATGCCTTAATAAACTCTACATTTTGGGCATTAGTTGTTGAAACCATCAATATAGTAAATATAAAAATATAATATTTAATTGATAATTTCATGCAATTTATAATACAAAAATACGCAAAACAGGAAAATCAATAGATAATATGTTCCCTGTAAGAAAATATATTAAAATGAAATTGAAACGTAATAAGGAGTTGCTGGTGGAAGACATGAGCCTGATGTAGTCATAATAGAATTTACTAATAGCCCAAACAAGCAGCTTGTAGATGGAGCACCAGTAGGATGATTATTTGCCCCAACTGGAATGATTACACTATAACCACCAGCAGAATATCTTATTTCTACAGGAGTACCAGAAGTTCCAACACATGAATAAAAGGCAGTGGAAGTATTAGTAACAGAATATAATACATTAGAGCTATTATCTAAAACTTCAATAAGCGTTGGGCAACCTGAAGTATTGCTTACAGCAAGGTCAAACTGTGCCTTTGCAGTAAAAGAGCAAGCAGTAGAAATAATAAAAAGAAAAGCGATTTTTAAAATTGAGTTTTTACTCACATTTCTTAGGCTTTTTAATTGGTTTTCGTGATACTTTGTGTTCATAATTTTTTATTTGTTTTAATTGGTTTATACAAAGATTAGTATAAAAATTTGTTATTTTTTCATATTTTGTGTATTGGGTGGGTAAGGTGTTGAAAGTTAGGGGGTTAATTTTTGCCTCACCCTAGTTCTCTTTTGCCTCACCCCTAAATCCCCTCTCCATTGCCTCATCTGCCTTTCAGGCATCTTCTCCAAAGGAGAAGAAAATAGGCAGATTGTTTTTTGAGAGGGGACTTTTGGGAGATGCCATTTTAATTTGCCTCACCCCAGCTCTCTTTTGCCTCACCCCTAAATCCCCTCTCCATTGCCTCATCTGCCTTTCAGGCATCTTCTCCAAAGGAGAAGAAAATAGGCAGATTATTTTTGAGGGGACTTTTGGGAGATGCCATTTTATTATTCCTATCCCTAAATCCTTTTCCAAAAGAAAGGGACTTTGGGAGATGCCAACAATGCCTTAACGAAGCGGTCATTTCGAGTGTTTTTGGCTTTGCAAAAACGTATCGAGAAATGAAGTTCAGCGAAGCTAAATGTTTTACCACTTATCGATACGAAAAATTCAAAGCTTCCCGCACGTGCGGGATTCTACTCGAAGTGACAACAGGGCGGTGTCATTTCGAGTGTTTTTGGCTTTGCAAAAATGTATCGAGAAATGAAGTTCAGCGAAGCTAAATGTTTTACCACTTATCGATACGAAAAATTCAAAGCTTCCCGCACGTGCGGGATTCTACTCGAAGTGACAACAGGGCGGTGTCATTTCGAGTGTTTTTGGCTTTGCAAAAATGTATCGAGAAATGAAGTTCAGCGAAGCTAAATGTTTTACCACTTATCGATACGAAAAATTCAAAGCTTCCCGCACGTGCGGGATTCTACTCGAAGTGACAACAGGGCGGTGTCATTTCGAGTGTTTTTGGCTTTGCAAAAATGTATCGAGAAATGAAGTTCAGCGAAGCTAAATGTTTTACCACTTATCGATACGAAAAATTCAAAGCTTCCCGCACGTGCGGGATTCTACTCGAAGTGACAACAGGGCGGTGTCATTTCGAGTGTTTTTGGCTTTGCAAAAATGTATCGAGAAATGAAATAATTCGAAGTGAGAACCCTGTATTACATTTTTTGGTTAAATATTTTTTTTGCCTCCATTAAACTTTTGTTTAATTAATTCGTCTTAATTTGCAGAATATATTATTTATGAAAATTACTGCCTTATTTCTTTTTTGTTTTTTATTAATATCCTTTTCATTAAATGCCCAAAAGTATAGTATTTTTGGTAAAATATCTGCTACTAAACAAACCATAAGCAATGTAAAAGTAAACTTGCTTTTCAAAGCAGATTCAAGCATTTATAAAGTTTTTACCCCAAACCAAACAAAAACAGATTTTTTTAGATTTACCAATATAAACATAGGCAACTTTTTATTACACATAACAGCCGATAAGTTTGAACCCTACTATCAAGATATTATTGTGTTTGATACCATAGGTAGCCAAACTTTAGCCATAGAGCTAACCCCAATAGCAAGTTTTGAACAAGTAGCCAAAGTAACCATAAAAACCCCAATAGCCAAACAAAATGGCGATACATCGGAGTATAAATCAAGTGCGTATAAAACAAACCCCGATGCCACTGCCGAAGACCTGATAACCAAAATGCCTGGTGTAAATACCAGCAATGGCAAAGTGCAAGCGCAGGGCGAAGATGTTAAACAAGTATTAGTAGATGGCAAACCTTTTTTTGGAGACGACCCAAGCGCAGTGCTTAAAAATATTCCTGCGGATATGATAGACAAGGTGCAGGTTTTCGACCAAAAAAGCGCACAAACCCAGTTTACAGGCTTTGATGATGGCAATACGAGTAAAACCATTAATATTATTACCAAACAACAGTTTAGAAATGGCATATTTGGCAGAAGCTATGCTGGCTATGGCTACGAGGATAAATACAGAGCAGGTACAAGTATCAATTTTTTTAAAGACAACCGTAAAATATCTTTTTTATACAATGGCAACAATGTAAACGAACAAAATTTTTCGGCAGACGACCTATTGGGCGTAATGAGCACACAGGGCAACCAAGGCGGAATGGGTGGCGGAATGCCAAGCGGTATGCGCCCTCAAGGTGGAGGAAACAGAGGCGGTGGGTTTGGGCAAAACTCAAGCGAAAGCTTTTTGATAAACAATAAAAATGGAATAGCCACAACACAAGCTTTTGGTATAAACTATGCCAACAAATGGAAAAAAGTAGATTTTGCCGCCAGTTATTTTTTTAATTACTCAAACACCAATACCATTAACAATACCTATAGAACCTATATTACCCAACAAACAAGCGGCTTGCTATACAACGAAAACAGTATATCGAATACAAAAAACACCAACCATAGAGCCAATTTTAGAATAGATTGGCAAATAGATACTTTCAACTCGCTTTTAATACAACCAAAACTTTCTTTTCAAAAAAATAATACCACGCAAAATACTATGGGTGTAAATACCCAATTGAGTGCAGAATTAAGCCGATTGAATAGCCTATACCAAAGTTTACAAAATGGCTATAATCTTAACTCTACTATACTATACCGCCATATTTACAAACAAAAAAGAGGGCGAACACTATCTATAAATACCACGCCTGCTTTTAATAAAAGCAATAGCGAAAGTAAAACATTGGCACAAAATAGCTATTTAGACTCGCTAAATAATGATACTTTCAACCAATTGGTAGATACCTATAAAGATGGTTTTAGCCTTAACTCAAATATTACATTTACTGAGCCATTAAGTAAAAACACTCAATTACTCATTAATTATACTAACAATATTAACATTAACCAATCGGATAAAAGAAATAACCAATATACACCAACCGAAAACAGATATAATACCCTCGATACTCAACTTTCCAATACCTTTAAAAGCAATTATATAGCCAATGGTACTGGGCTTAGCTATGCTGCCAAAAAAGACAAATTGAATTATAATTTTGGTGCAAATTTTCAAATAGCTCAACTGAAAGTAGATAGAACATTTCCTGTTTTGTTTGATACCACACGCACATTTTACAGCCTATTACCCACAGCTATGGTGCAATACAAATTTAGCAATGTTAAAAATATTCGCTTTTTTTATAGAAGCAGCAATAATGCCCCAAGTATAGACCAGTTGCAAGATATTATTAACAACAGTAATCCTCTGCAACTTTCCACAGGAAATAAAAACCTAAAACAAGATTTTCAAAACTTTGTAAACATACGCTATACAAGCACCAATACAAAAAAAAATACCACCTATTTTGGTATGATAGGCGGTAGTATTACCCGCAATTATATTGCCAATAGCACCTTTATTTTTCAAGCAGATTCTGCTTTAGAAAATGTATTTGTTGGCACAGGCTCGCAGCTTTCAAAACCATTGAATATGCAAGGCTATTATGCTATACGCTCTTTTCATAATTATAGCTTTGTGGTTAAAAAATTAAAATCGAATATAAATGCCAATGCATATGCCAATACTACACGTACCCCAAGTAGTATAAATAATATTGTAAACTATGCTCAAAGCAGCAACGCAGGCATGGGGCTTTCGCTAACAAGCAATATTAGTAAAAATACAGATTTTACCATTTCTTCTAATAGCGCATACAGCACCATAGCCAATACATTGCAAACCAATTTAAATACTAGTTTTTTTAATCAAATATCTAAATTTAAAATACAGCTTATGCCATGGGAAGGCTTGGTATTGCAAACAGATATTACCCATCAGCTAAACCAAGGCTTAAGTCAAAGTATAAATACCAATTTTACCTTATGGAATGCAGGCTTGGGCTATAAGTTTTTAAAAGATAAACAAGCCGAATTTAGATTGGTGGTTTTTGATATATTGTCGCAAAACACAAGCATTAGCCGTAATACTACCGAAACCTATTATGAAGATGTGCAAAGCAATATTCTACAACGCTACTTAATGCTCAATTTTACTTATAATATTAAATATTTTAAAGTTAAAAAAACTGACAAATAATTGAGCAAAACCTAAAATTATTACTTTTGATTTAAAGTAATAGTTGAATTTGTTTTTGATTTTGCTTAATTTTGTTATTCCATTTTTTATGAAATATATTGTATCGTTTATTATTTGGTTGTGTTTTATGTATAAAACCAATGCCCAACCTGAAATGGAAAGCTTGGCAAAAAGCGAAATAAAAAACTATACCTTATTGAAAAAATATAGCAATAAAAGAGCCTCAGGGCAGGGTATAGATATGCAATATGCCGCTTTGGTATTTACAGTAAATATGAACAATGCTTATGTAAACGGCTATGTAAATTACCATTTTAAAACCTCCAGCAACACAAGTAGTATTAGTATAGATTTAAGAAATGAACTTACAGTTGACAGCATTATTTTTAGACATCAAAAATTAACTTTTAGCCATAGTAGTCATTTAATAACCATACCATTCAATACCACTATAAGTGCCAATAGTACAGATAGCCTAAAAATATTTTACAAAGGCATTCCCAACCAAACAACAAGAGCTTACGAAAGAAGCCTAACCATCTCTGGCGCAGTTATAGCTACACTTTCTCAGCCGTATAACGCACACTTTTGGTGGCCCTGTAGAGAAAACCTTAGCGATAAATTAGACTCTATAGATATAAAAATAACAGTAGATACAGCATATAAAATAGCCAGCAATGGCATACTTAAAAGCATTACTACTAATGGTAGCCAACATACCTATTTTTGGGCACACCGCTACCCTATTGTTACTTATTTGGTGGCTTTTGCAGCCTCAAGGTATTCTGTTTACAGCGATTATGCTCTTTTACCAAGCACCAATAAGCCAATAGAAATACAGAATTATGTGTTTCCACACGATGAGGCAAGAGCAAGAACTGAAACCAAAGAAACCATTAAAATAATGCAGCTATTTGATAGCCTATTTGGTACTTATCCTTTTAATAAAGAAAAATATGGGCATGCACAATTTACTGTGGGTGGCGGCATGGAGCATCAAACCATGAGTTTTATGGGCAATTTTGGCTACGATTTAATAGCCCACGAGCTTGCCCACCAATGGTTTGGCGATAAAATAACCTGCGGCACCTGGCAAGATTTATGGCTAAACGAAGGTTTTGCTACATATTGTAATTTATTGTGCTATAACTTTTTGAGACCTAACGAATGGATAGACCAATTAAAAAACTTTAAACGTGATGTTTTAAGAGAGCCAAACGGCAGCGTTATGGCTAAAGATACTTCCGATAATGGACCATTATTTGATTACAGAACTACTTACCAAAAAGGCGCAATGGTACTACACCAATTAAGATGGCAAATAGGCGATAAAGCTTTTTTTGATGGTTTAAAAAATTATTTAACCGACCAAAAATTAGCTTATAAATTTGCAAAAGAAAACGACCTTAAATGGCATTTTGAACAAACAAGTGGCAAAAATTTAACCGATTATTTTAGCGATTGGATAACAAACGAAGGCTACCCTGAATATAAAATAACTTGGCAACAAAATGGCGAAACCATAAAAATAGATATTATACAAACACAAACCCACCCAAGTGTTACCCTTTTTAATGTCGATTTACCCATAAAATTGAATGGTTATAACAAAGATACTTTATTGAGAATCCCTATTAACAGTAGCACACAGTCTTTTTCAATTCAAATGCCATTTAAAGTAAATGAACTTGTTTTTGACCCACAAGAATGGCTTCTTGCAAAAGCAAATATTATATTTCCATTTGTGGAAAATACAGATGCGATAACAATATATCCAATTCCTTTTAGCCAAGAAATATTTATCACTTTAAATACAATAGATATAAACGAATGGCAAATAATAGATGCCAATGGCAAAATTGTATTGAACAAAAAATATACTGAAATGTTATTAAAAGGAAATATAGAAAATATAAATTGCAATACACTTGCAGCAGGGCAATATACCATTGTTATAAAAAATGAAAGCCAAACAATAACTAAAAAACTTATCAAAAATTAACCAACTATGATACACAATAAAATTATACTAAAAATTGCATTAGTTACGCTTATAATTTATGGATGCAAAGAAAACAACCCAATTGAACCAGTAAAGCCACAAAGCGATAAAATTACATTGTCTTTTCAAATAAATGCCAAATATAATAATGAGGCTTATAATTGGGATAATTGGCAAATAACACAAGCAGGCGATACCATTAAATTTAATAAAGTAAAATATATTTTAAGCAATTTTATATTGGTAAAACAAGATGGCACACAAATACCCATAGCCAATTCAAATGCTTTTGTAAGCTTGTACGATAATATCAAAACATTTTCTTTTTCAGATGTGCCAAAGGGCAATTATAAATCGCTTATTGTAAAAGTAGGATTAGATTCGGCAACAAACCATGGCGACCCAGCCAAATACAGTGCAACTCATCCTTTAAATCCCTCTGTAAGTAGTATGTATTGGGATTGGAGCGGAGGCTATATTTTTAATGTAATAGAAGGCAATTACAAAAACAATGGTGCAACAGGTGGCTTTTCTATTCATGTGGCTAGTATTGCCAACAATAGAGACTACACTTTAAATTATAATTTCGAACTTACAAAAAATAGCAAACTAACATTAGATGTAAACATGGAAAAATATTTTTCAAACAATGTAAATTATAGTTTAAAAACAGATGGTACAACTTTGCACTCTATTGCAAACGACCCTAAAATGGCAAAATTTTTAAGCAATAGCAATGGCATAATATCTATCAGTGCATTTGAATAAAAAAATAATTATATTGCTTGGTTTACTTACAGCACTTTTTATTGTTAAAAGTTGCAAAAAAGATATACCTGCAAGCAGCAGCTATCCATACATACCTACGCCTTATGTATTAGAAACCAAACCTTGGTATCCGCAACTAAAACTACCTGCCGATAATCCATTAACAGAAGAAGGTGTACTGTTGGGTAAAATGCTATTTTACGACCCCATACTTTCTGGCGATAGCACACAAAGCTGCAATAGCTGCCATAGGCAAAGTAGGGCATTTGCAGATGGAAGACGCTTTAATATTGGTATAACAGGACAAGTAGGAACAAGAAATAATATGCCTTTATTTAACTTAATGTGGAGCAATAAGTTTTTTTGGGATGGCAGAACAACATCGTTAAAAGAACAAATTTTACTACCAATAGCTGCCCACGATGAAATGAATTTGAATATTTATGATGCTATAGAAAGGCTTGAAAACTCCAAACGTTATTTACCGTTGTTTCAAAAAGCATTTGGCATAACGGAAATAAAACCTATTCATTTGCAAAAAAGTATAGAGCAGTTTTTAATTACCCTTACCTCTTTTAATGCGCCAATAGATAAACTGTGGAATAGAACGGATACGCTAAATGTGATTAGCGAAAGTGCATTGCGAGGCTTAAAAAATTTTTTTAAAGATGCTAATTTAGGCGGAGCAGATTGTTTTCATTGCCACAGCAATGTGCCTTTTTTTGGAAATATTAGTGCTGGCGATGTTATGTCTAACAATGGATTAAACATAGAACATAAAGATAAAGGCTTTGGCAATATTACTGGCAGAGTGGAAGACGAAGGCAAATTTAAAATACCATCGCTTAGAAATGTAGCTGTAACAGGCCCTTATATGCACGATGGGCGCTTTGCAACGCTTGAGGAAGTAATAGATTTTTATTCTGACAATGTTAAACTTTACTCGCCCAATTTAGATGATATTATACTTGCGCACAATAAACAATTAAAACTTACACAGCAACAAAAAGACGACTTAATAGAATTTTTAAAAACGCTTACTGATAGCGAATTTTTGAATGATTCAAAACATAAAAATCCGTTTTAATACAAAAATTTAAAAATTGATATTCGTATTTAAAATAAGTCCGTTGTTGTATTGAAATACATTTTGTCCGTTAATTTGTCGCCCAAATTGTAAAATTTGATTTAAATATCCAGCTTCAATTCTTATATTTTTATTTATTCGATAACCTAATAAAATACATAACCTATTTTGGTCAAAAATATTTGCATTCACATTTTTTCCAAATCCTATAAAAATTTCATCATATAATGCAATGTATGGTTTTTTATTTTTAATTTCATTACCTTTTAAAGGCAATTGCAATCGAAACATATACCGAAACCTATTTAGCAAAGGAAACTCATCTTCTTTGCTATCATTAATAGAACTGTATCTGCCTACAAATCTTTGTTCTAACATAAATCTATGAGAAAAATCTATGATATTTTCCTTATGCGAAAGTTGCACCATTTCAAAAATTCTATGTTCTGTAAAATCTTTACCAAATCCATTTATTGAATACTCTCCATAAGGAAAAGTTTCTATCCAAGCATAACCAACTCTGAATAATACTCTTTGGTTTAAGTTATAATTTACCCCAATTCTTAAAAGGCTTTGTTGCCAATTTGTAATCATATTATTTCTACGCCATTGATATTCTGAATGGAGGCCTAGCTTATTTGACAACTTAAAAGTACCAAAATAATTATACCATCCAATATTATTGCTATGATTCAATCTATTGTTTTGAGCAAAAATTGAAATATTTGATATAAAAAAAATAAAAAAATATACTGGTTTTTTCATTCAGTTAAAATTATTGATAATCCCAACCTAAAATATTAAGTTCTAAAACTAATCCAGTGGTATGAAAATTATTAGGAAGTAATACACCACTACAAAATTGTATTCTTTTATTTGCAATATACATAGCCCCAACAACAACTTCTCCAATATCATTATTCCCACCAACCCAATCGCCCATTAAATAAAATTTTTTATACAAATTAATTTCATAACCAACCAAAGCTTCAAATTTATTGTTTTGAATACCAGTATAATTTTTATTTGAATAATAAGTGCCTCCTACAATTCTACTTTTAGCATTTATATTGTAAACCAAAAGCCCATAATTAAAATTAGCAAATTGAATTTTTCCAATATTATTTGTTAAATTTAGTCCTAAAACAGTCCCTAAATTAATTTGTAATTTATTTTTGTAAAGTTGTATTTTTTTTTGAACTGTTGAAACCAATAATGGATTTAAAGAGCCAAAAGAATTGTTATCATTTTTATACATTTTAATGGGATTAATTCTATTTTTTTTAAAAATGAAATTAACTCCAATATCAAAATTTTTACCAATTCCATATACTAAATGAGATTTTGTATCAAAATTATTTTCGTAAAAATTTAATTGGTGTTGGTAAAATAATTTTTTTTGGGGTGTAATATCTCCCGATGGGATATTGAATAAATTTTGCTGAGCAAAAGATTTTGTTAAAAAAAAATTCAAAACAATGAAGAAAAAGATTTTTTTTGACAAGGTTTTTAATTTTAAATTATAGTCAGTACAATAAAACTTATAAAACATATTTGTGAAAATATAAATTTATATATTGCACAAATATAAAATGTATTTTTATGATTAAAACATAAATTTAATTAAAAAATTGCCCTGAAATTAGATGAAATTTTAGGGCAATAAAATATATTTTTTATTATTTTGTTGGTGTAAACGGAAGCGCAGATTTATGTACAATTATTCTAAGTTTTCCATCTTTCCCTTTTCTGAAAACCCATGTTTTATCTACCATTACTTCTTTGCCATCTTTACCTGTAACCCATACATTACCCATTGTAATAGCTATAGAGCCATAAATTTGAATGCCTTCGTTTTTTTCGCCAGTATTGTCGTATCTTGCTTTTACCCATGGCGTTAATGCAAAACCTTTATCGTTAGGATAGTCTGGGTCGCCTCCAATAAAATAAGCTAAAGCACCTTTTTTATCATTTCTAAAAGTTTGGTCGCCAAAGGCTAATGTAGGTTTAAAAAACACTTTACCACTATCGTAGTTGTAAGCAGTAGAAAGTACTTCATTAGCGAAGGTTTTGTAATCGCCACCATCTTCTTTTAGCTTACCAATTTTTACCAATGCATCGCACCACGCCTGTTGTGCGGCATTTACTTCTTCGTAAGTAATTACAGATTGTGCGCCTTCTTCAACATACTGAAGACCTAAATCATTAATTACTTTTTGAACACTTTCATTTGTTTTAGAAACAAATTTGTCCGTTTGTTCTTTGGTTTGTTGTTGTACTTGGTTACAAGATGAAATAATACTTGTAAGTACAAGCGTTCCGATAATCATTTTTTTACTTTTCATAATTTTTTGTTTTAACTAGCTTAATGATTATAAAAACATAATGTTTTATAATAAGTTTTAGTAAACTTTTGAGTTATAGAACAAACTTATTAAGCTATATTAAATTTTTAATAAACAAGCCCCGCACCTAAAGGTACGGGGCTTGTTTATTATCAACTTATAAAAAAAATTATCTTACAATATTTACTTTAACAATACCTACTTGGTTGTTGGCTATTACTTTAAGCATATATACCCCAGTTGCAAATTCAGTTAAATTTAATTCATTAGTGTTTGAATTTTCAAAACTGAATGCTTTAACTTTTTTACCCAAAGTATTATACACCTCTACTTTTACATTTTTGTACATTTCTAAAGTAGTTAAATTAAATACCCCGTTAGATGGATTTGGAAATACAGAAAACTGGGTATTGCTTAATGAAGGTAAATCTGTTAATACAGATATACATTTAGTTTTTGAACACTCGCAACCAGCCGCATTGCTAGCAATCATGGTTACACAATATTTCAATACATTATCAAAAGTATAATTTACTCCTGCGGCATTAGAATTTATTGTTTTGCCATCGCCCATTAGCCATTTGTAGTTTATACCTGTTGCGCTTCCTGTTTTAGGGGTAAATACAAAATTTTGAGAACTTACGTTCCAGTTTCTTGCAAAGTCAAAATCGCAAGTGGCTGGTAAGTCCGAAATGGCTACTGCTTTTGTTATAGAATCGGAACAACCGCCAACTACATTGGCTTTTAATTTTACGTTATATGTATTTGGCAATGCAAAGGTATGTTTGGTTGAAGGTTGGGTTGCAGTAGAACCATCGTCAAAATTCCAAGTATAGTTAATATCACCTATTCTATGGGTTGTAAAATTGGTAAATACGGTTTCATTGCCTATACATTGGTTGTTAAATTCAAAATCAACAATAGGTTGCACACCCACTGCAATATCTTTTGTAATTTCAGATGAGCAACCATTTGTAAGCATCGTTTTTAGGGTTACTTTTCTATCGCCAAGTGCTGCCCAATTTACCGTAGGATTTACTGTAAACACAGGAACACCTTGGCTAAAGTTCCAAGTATAGCTTTGCAATGTACCGCCTTTCAAATCACTTAAATTGGTAAAAGGCGTAGGTGTAAACTCGCAAGCAAAAGGATATGAAAATTGTGCTTCAGGAGCTTGTTTTACAGTTATAATTTTAGTTATAGAATCTGTACAATTAAACTCCGAATTTATTCTTAATTCTACATTTTTAGCACCACCAGAGCTAAAGGTATAGGTTGCATTATTATCTGTAGCTATATTGCCCATGTCATTAAAATCCCAAATACTGCCATAAGAGCCTATGGCAATGGTTGTAGTATTTACAAATTGGAAAGGCTCGTTGGAGCAGCTACCGCTTAATAAATTAAAATTAGGCAAAGGTTTAGCAAATTGGTAAGCATTTTTTATTACAGAATCTTTACAACCTGCGTTATCTGCTATTAGGGTTACTTTATAAATACCCGCTGTGGCATAGCCTTTTTGTATAGTAGAACTACTAATTGTATTTTGCTCATTGCCATCGCCAAAGCGCCATTTGTAGGATAGCGTTCCAACAGATACTGTTGAGTTATTGATAAACGATAAATTTGTGCCAAAACAACGGTTTATCAATGAAAACTTAGCCATTGGCACTTCGCCTACATTAAGTACCATGGTGGTATCTTTTACTACCAACCATCTATCGCTAATTGTTCTTAATTTTACATTGTATGTGCCATAAGCAGCAAAAGTATGCGTTGGGGTATTGGCATCAGAACTATCGCCATCGCCAAAATACCACATATAAGTTAATAAGCCTGAATGTATAGTAGATGTATTTTCGAAAAACACCTCATTATTAGAACAGGCAGCTGTAGGCAATTTAAAATTAGGCTTAGGGGTTGGTGCTATATAAATGGTTCTTGATATGGTTGAGTCGCAAAAATGAGGACCTAAATCTGAAATATTGATACTAAAAGTAATTGTACTATCTAAATATAAAGATTTTGGCTTAAATGATAATGTGCCTGCTCCGCTACCTGGTGCTACAACAGTATATTCCGAAGGCGGCACTAAAACATTAAATTTTGTGCGTGCATTAACTATGTTTACAGACCATGTGCTTCCATGGTCGGCATTGATATATCCTGTAGGCGGTATTAAATTGTATGTATTTGTTTTGCCAATTTCTAAAACATCGGGGTCATTAGGTGTGCCGTTTCTAAATTGTCCTTGAAATGTAGAACCTTTTACAACACTAGCACCAATAGGGCGAGGTTTTACGGTTACTATATAAGGTAATCTGGCAGATGATACACACTCTCTTTTGTATAAAAAGCTAACATCTGGCAAATAATTTGCTGTTACACTTGTTGCGCCAAATTTGCCAAGTATCACACTGCCACTTGTTAGTAAAGAAATATCTACATTAGATACAGTAGGTGCAGATAATAAATGTAAAAAGGAATTTCCCCCGCCTAAATTAATATCCGATGTTACATAGAAACTATAAGTATTTCCTGCATACAAGAACAAAGATTTTGCAGATAATTTAGCAAAAGTAGCGCCATTTATAGTTAAAATATTAGTAGTTCCCTCATTTAAAATTGTCCAAGCACTGGCATTTGTTTGAAAGCCTGCATAGGTTCCCAATTTATAATACAATTGATAACCCATACTTGTAGGTGTGGTATAATTTAACCTTAACATTAAGCTATCCATCAATATATCTTTTAACACTGTAACATTAAACATTGTACCGTAATGATTGGCTTGGGTTAAATTAACTCCTGTAAATGCAGGATGGGTAAATGTTGTATTACTCGATGCTATTTTTACACTATGTCCATAAAAAGTAGATGTTTGGGTTATAAATGGTCCTAATACATTTCTACCGTTTGCAATGGGAATTCCTCCAGAGGCTTGGGTGTACCATAATATACTATCTCTGTTGCTTGCAGGTGTGCCTTTGAGCATTGCTCTGCCTTGTCCGCATTGTTTCGTATCTACTATTGTTGGCAAACTTGGCGTTCCCATAAATTCAACTTTTGAAGTAAATAAATCATTTGCTGCGCCAGAATCAACTACAAACCCATTGGGATAGGTTGTCCAAACTCTAAAATCATAATTAGTATTTTGCGAAAATATAAATGCTGTGTCTAAATCATAAGTTATAGAATTTCCTGTTAAAATACTACTGCTAATATATCTTATTGGTCTATTTACTCCGTTTACAGACCAATGTAATCTAAAACTATCTAATCTTCTAATACCAAAATTGGTAACACTTGTGCTTATTTTTTGTTTAAATTGGCAAATATCAATTGCAGAAATACTTGTAACACCTGCATCATTTCTAAAATTTGGTCCAAAAATTTCTATTTCTCTAAAATTAGGGTTAGACAATTGCCCTGTTCCTTGCATTAAAAAACCTGTAATTCTAATTCTGCTTGTTGCTACTGCATTAAAATTCACCGTATTTATACATTGCATTGGTAAATTTGAAAACGAACCAACTGTTACCCAAGCAGAACCATTCCAAGTTTGAATAGTTGCACCAGTTAAAAAACGGGCAGTATTTTGGGCATGATGAATAACAAATCTATTCAATACCCTTTGCGAACTCCAATCCCATTGTATCCAATCTACACCTAAAGTAGCATTAGGTGGCGTTGTAGTAGATATCCACATTTGTTGTGTACCACAAGTACCAAAATTCAAATCATTAAGTGTTGCACAAGCTCCTGTTTGGCAGCCTGCGGCATTTTGACCATTGGCTGAAACAGTAGCTAATGGTGCAATATTTTGAGCAACTATATTATTTATAACAAATAAAAGTGCTAATAATGGTAGTATTTTTTTATTCATAATATTTTTTTATTAAATTCAAAAAAAGCGAAAGTTTTAAAACCTTCGCTTTTTTTGAATACGTTATTTTAAATTATTGTACAATTAATTTTTTTGTTACAATATTGCCATCGTATGAAACTTTAATAGAATAAATACCTTTTGCAAAAGCAGTTAAATCTACATCAATTTCAGATGTATTGCTATTATTATTTTCTAAAACTACTTGCCCTAAAGCATTGTAAACTTTTACATTTGCTAAAGTAACTGAAGAATTAAAGTTAATTTTAGTTAATCCTGTGGTTGGATTTGGCAATAGTTTTATAAAGTTATCGTTTGTATTTATTGTATTAACACTTACTGTGCTATTTGTACATTTTGGCCAGTAAGTATATATTACTTGTCTGGTTAATGGTGCAGATACATTGCCACTTGGGTCGGTAACTTTATAGGTAATATAGTATGTGCCTTCGTTTGTAGGGTCAACATTTTGATTTACTACCTCTATCATAGGCACTAATATATCTGGTCCGTAATAGTTATCTGTAGTTGTTAAATCCCACATAGGCCATATTTTTTCGCCAACACAACCATATATAGTGCCACCCCAAACAGTTGGTGCTTTTTTATCTACTACATTTACAGTTCTTGTTTTTAAAGTTACGTTATTTGAACCATCTACAGATTTGAAAACTTCAGTATATTTACCCAATACATTAGGATTTACAGTTGTAGAAATTCTTGATATACTTACTTGGTTGTAATAGTTATCAGATGCAGTAGCTTTTACAGATACATAAGGCGTATTTACATCATGTTCTATTTCATCAAAAGTATTTAAACTAATTGTTGGTGGAACAAAATCATCTACTTTATAATTAACAATTACAGGGGCAGAGGTATTATTGTTTTGGTCTTTTGCAGTATATGTAACGGTATAAGTTCCTTTTACAGCAGGATTCAATGGCTCAGGGAACCAAGATTTTAGCAATGTTGGGTTATCATCGTAAGCGTCTTCTGCATAGGTTAAATCTACAAATAAAGATCCTATTTGAATGCTTGTAGCACCAGTACCTTTAATAACAGGAGCTTTTGTATCAGCAACACAAACAGTTCTTGTAGCCGAGGTTTCATTGCCATTAAAATCTTTAACATTATAAGTCAATACATAAGTACCTTCTTGAAGCGTATTTACTGTTCCTGTAGTTCTTATTGCAGAAGTTAAAGAATAGAATGGATTAGTATTGTATGCTGTAGCTCCAGGGTCGGTATATGCTACATTGTTTCTATCTGCTTCAATACAACCAGGCGCGCTTGGGTTAAGTGTTAATACTGGAGGTGTTAAATCGTTTACAACAATAATTGTTCTAATAACAGGAGCTGCTTGGTTTCCAGAATTATCTGTAACATTATACTCATAAGTGTATATTCCTGTGGTGTTTACATCTAAATCGTTTGTTACAATCATTTCGGGGGTCAAATCTCCCTCCGAAGCATCGTAAGCAGTAGCACCAGAATCTGCATAACTTGAACCTAATTCTATTCTTTTTATTGATGAACCGTTTAAAGTTATTAATGGTTTTTCATCGTCATTAAATAATACAATGCCATAATCGTGAAACTCGCCTGCAGCCAATGGACCGCATGGTGTAGTATTTTCAGAATCGAAATTTATAGCTATTCTTAATCTTGTAGTTCCTTCAAAAGCATTCCCAATATTAGGTACTGTAAAAGTAGTTGAATAAATTTTATTTTTTGTAGATGTTTCAGTAAAAATTAATTCGCCTGCATCATCAAAATCGCCATCAATATTCCAATCTATCCATGCTTTTCTATTTGCAGGGTCAACATTTGTATTTCTACCTACTTCTAAATCGTATGTTTTACCAAAAGTTAAAGCAGCAGATGTTGTATTTGTAAAATCAGAATAAGTACTAATACCTGAAATAGAATTGTTATCTATTAAATCAACACCATTATCAGAAACTTTAACTGCATTTATACCAATATCTGCGGCAGTTATAAACGCATTAGGATTGCAATAATCTAAGGCACATACAAATTTATTTTTTACCACGGTTTTGGTTGTATTTGTTGGGTCAATAGAGTTCCAAGCTTTTAAAGCTATTGTATAGCAACCTGTTCCTGTAAATTTAAGAATTGGAGTGGGAATAGAATCACCAGGTGTACTATTGTATTTTATAAATCCTGTGCCATAAGTAGAAGGATTTGATGGAGGATTCATTAAGGTGTAAGTTGTTGGATATATTGTCCATTCAAATCTATTGGCTTTATCTGAAACTGGTGTTAAAGTAGCTAAATCTAAATTTATTTTTGGACGTCTATTTGAACTTGTAAAATCTAAATTAGTTTGTGTATTAGGCGTTACAACATCTACACTGGTACATGTTTTATTATTGCCTACACACGATTTAATTTCTAAACAAACATTATACGTAGCATCTGTTGTAAATACATAATTCAAATTTTGTGTATTTGCAACAGGTACATCATCTATTGTCCACTCCCAAGTAGGAATACCTACAATATCTGTGGTTGTATTTGTAAATTTGGTAGGTACAGAATTGTATGCCGGAGCGGAAGATTGGGTAAATGCTGGCGTAGCTACAGTGGCTGGTCCTAATATTGAGGTATATGTTCCTGCAAATCCAGAATCAACACCTGTACCATCAGATTCAAACAATATGTACATACTTCCACTTGTTGCTACTACAGAGCGTGGCTGGGTATTTGTGCTGCTCCATGTTACTAATTTTGTAGAGCCTGCTCCGCCTGGTGTTTTTCCATCCCATACAGATAGCTTATCGTTGGCACTGTTAAATTTCAATTGTGTCATATTCAATGTAATTTTTTTAGCATTACATGGGGTTATTTTTAAAAATGCCCTTGTACCAAAGCCTTGATTGTTACTGTAGTTTAAATTTTTACCTCCGTTGTCAAAAATACTACCAGATGGGCTTTCCACGCTATTGTCTTGGTTTGGACCATAGATACCAAATCCTAATTGATAAATTGTAGGTAATGTAACTGTTATATAACATTTTTTTACTTTAGGCGTAGATGAGCCAATATCGTTAGTAGATATTAATTCCACAGTATAGCAACCAGGTGTATTAAAGAAAAATTCAGGGTTTTGAGAAGATTCATTTGAGCCATTACTTAATGGGTCTGGGTCTACATCGCCAGATGCAATATCTTGAACGCCAGGACCAGATGTAGAATCGTAAATTTTCCAACTCCATTTCCATGGTCCATTGGTAGATAAATCAAATATTTTTACAGATTCATATTGAGCAACAACCACTTTATCAGATACAAAATTGGCAACAGGTACTACCGTAGGTGCATTTATTGTAATACATTTAACCGTACTATCGCTTCCTAAGCAATTTGTGCTTCTTAATTTCATACATTTTGTACCTGAAGTACTCCAAGTATGGTTTGCATTAATAGTGTTATACTCATTTGTGCCATTATTATCTGCATCCCAAGCATGTGAGATATAACCTGTTTGGTTTGAGTTTACAAATTTAACAACAGATTTTACCCAAGCAGAGGAAGGAGCAACAAAACTTGCAGATAAAGAAGAAGGTAATTGTAAATTTACAGTGTAATCTTCAGTTTCTCCCCAAGTATAAGTACCACAGGCATTTGTAGGATTTGTTAAAGCTCCTTCTATCATTACAATACGCATTCTTGTATTTCCTGTTGAAATATTACAAGGAACAGTAAAAGTAAAATTAAAAGTAAAAGGTGTAGAAGTTGCTGTTATAGCAGTAGGCACAACGGCTTCAGCTGCTTCGAATGTATTACTTTTATTGTAATCTATCCAGGCTAAAGTTCTATGGGTAAAAAATGTAAGACCAGTGCAAGTTGTAGATACTACTGACAATGTATATTTTCCTCCTGCCGATAAATCTACTGGGGTCATTGTTGTATAATCATTATAGGTTTCGCAAATTCCCGGAGGAGCTGTATTGGTAATATTATCTAACTTTACGGTATTGCCCTGCAATGTAACTCTCGAAATTGCTTCGTAAGCATTACTTGTAGGATTGCTTGTGCAATATTGTGCATTGGCAGAATAGGAAAGTGTTAGCAGAGTTATTGAACATATTGTTTTTACTGCGTTACTTATAATTTTTTTTATATAATTATTTAATTTCATAAAATTCTTTTTTTAAATGTTGTTATTTTACTATGTTTATTTTTTGTGTTTGAGTTTGTTTGCCATCGTTGGTTTTAACCATGTAAATACCCGAATTTAAGTGTCTTAAATCCAATGTATTGATTTCTTCATTTTGAAAATTGTATGTCTCTAATTTCTCTCCAATTATATTGTATATTTCAATCGATACATTTTGAGTATTATTCTTATTTTTAATATTAAAAATACCGTTTGAAGGATTAGGATAAATAACAAAATTTTGATTAGCAATATCTTGAATATTTGTGCTTACATCAATACATTTTGTTTTAGAACAATCGCAGCCATCGGGGGTTTTTGCAATCATAGTTACACAATATTCTAAGTTGCCTTTATAAGTATAGTTAGCACCTGTTGCTACAGAATTGATAGTATTTCCATCGCCTGTTACCCAAGTATATGATAAGCCACTCATTGATGTTCCTATAGGAGTATATACAAAATTTCTAATGCCCGAAACATAGTTTCTTGTAATATTGAAATCGCAAGTAGCTGGCAAAGGCAGCACCGTTAGGCTTTTAAGTATTGAATCTGAACATCCTCCAATAATATCGGCTTTTAATTTTACAAAATAGGTTTGGGTTACTTTTGTATTGTATAAATGTGTTGGCGCATTCTCGTTAGAGCTTATATTATCTCCAAAATCCCAAGTATATTTTATAATACCGCTTGGATATGTAGATAAGTTGGTGAAAGGAATTTCAGAACCTGCACATTTTGCTTCAAATTCAAAATTGGCTGTTGGCTGTACACCCACATTTATATTTTTGGAAATTTCTGAACTACAACCATTTAATAACATTGTTTTTAATGTAATGGTTCTAGGTCCAAGTGTTGACCAATTTACTATTGGGCTAGTTGCGTAGTTTGGCGCACCTTGTCCTAAATTCCAAGTATAATTTGCTAAAGTTTCGCCATTCAAATTGGTTAAGTTTGTAAATTGAGTTGGTGTTCTATCGCATGCAAATGGGAATGAAAAATTTGTGGTAGGTATTTGTTTAACTGTAATTTGCTTAATAATACTATCAATACAATTAAACTCAGATGTTACTTTCAATTTAATATCTTTATTCCCAGCTGTTTTAAAAGTATAGTATGGGTCTAAATCTGAAGCTATATTGCCTGCATCGCTAAAGTTCCAAGAGTTTCCAAATGTACCAGAACTTAAAGTAGATAAGTTTTTAAAAGTAAATTCATCATTTAAACACTCGCCTGTAAACTTACTAAAGTTAGCCACTGGTTTTGCAAATTGATAAACAGTTTTTGTTATTTGGTCAGTACATCCATCGGCAGAAGCTTTTAAAGTAACAGTATAAGCTCCTGCATTGGTAAACATTTTATTTACTGCACTCGCTACATTTCTATTTACATCTGGCGAACCATCGCTAAATGACCAATTATAAGATATTGTGCCTGAACCAGCATATTGTGTACCATTGTTTAAAACAATATTTTGACCTTGGCATTTATTAGAATTTATAATTTTAGCAACTGGAACTTCGGTAACATTTACTATTACAGTTTTTTGTGTAACAAAATTGTAAGGATTAGTTTTTGCTTTCATTGTAATAGTATATGTACCATAAGCGCTATATTCATGCACAGGGCTTTGTTCTGTATAAATTCCTGAACCATCTCCAAAATCCCATTCATAATCTACAATACCGCTTGAAACTGTACTTGTATTTTCGAAATAAATTTCGCTTCTTTCGCACAATGGTGTTGGAACTACAAAATTTGGAACAGCTTTTGGGGCTATAAATACTCTTCTTGTAAAAATTGTATCGCAACCTGTTTGTAAATTAAGCACTCTTATAGATAATATCAAAGTACTATCTTCCCATGCTTTAGTAGGATTTAAAGTTATGGTATTTGGTGCAGCATTATTACCCGTAACCAAACTTGAAGCATTTACGCCATTTACTGTTCTTGCTGTTGTATTTACCAACCATTTTGAACTGTAATCAGCATCTGTAAATCCAACTCTGCTTGGTGCAGATAAATTGTAAACCATAAGTTCGCTTGGAAAGGTAACATCTGGCTTACCTGTAATTTCATAAATAGCAAATGTAGAAGATGCTGCTGTATTATGAGATATTACACCTCCACCTGGAGCAGGTGTAACAACAGCCATTTTCTTTAATGTATCATTGCTCAAGTTATCATCGGCTGCTGGGCTAAATAATGACAAGTTTACATTGCCAGGAACGGTTAATCTTAAGGGAAGTGGGAATGTAAAATTAACAGAATCGCCAGCTGCTATTGTATTAGGCAAGTTATAATTTACAGCATTTGCAGCATTTAATCTATAACTAACTGTAGGATTTGCTATTGAATATGAATTGTTATTTTTTAAGCGCCCTGTTACGCTTGTAGAATACCCAGAACATAAAGGACTTGGAAAAGTTAAATCAAACAATGACATTTGAACATCACAAAAATATTCAATTGCGCCAATATCTGGGCGAGAAGTAGAACGGGTTGCTCCATTAATATCTCTTGGCAAAGCACTGATATAAACAGCTTTATTGCTCATAGCTACAGAGCGAGGCGATAAATCTAAAGATGCTGGATTATTATTTGTAAAATTTGGGTTTGTAGTAATATTAGTTGTAGGACAACTTGCAGTTATCATATCTTGCAATGAAGCCAAATCACCAACTGCTGTAGCATTTGCATTCAAAGGTCCGTAAGCAAAAGTAGCTCCTGTAGTAGCATTTGGACCATAAAACAAACAATTGTTATTAAAGGTAGTCCATCTGTATTGGTTTGTTCCCACACCTGCTTGGTCGTAGTATAGCCATTTGGTTTGTGTACCGCCAACGTTATTATACAAAATATTATTTCTAAAACTTCTAAACCAGCTTCCTTGTACATTTCTAACCAATGTGCTTGTATTTGTCATACCGCTTGGGTGGTCGAATGCAATTGTATTGTGTTCCACATCTAAAGAAGCTACTCCAGGAAGATAGCCAGTGTACCAATATAAATAACATTGTAGTGTTGCAGTTCCAAAATCGTAAATAATATTATCTGTTATTTTATTTTCTGTAATATTTGGAGTTACAGTTTGGGTATTACTCACATACATTGGATAAATTGTAGAAGCTTGTGGTGTATTACCATTTAGGTTATATATTCTATTATTATCTATAATAAAAGTTCCACTAATAGTATATGTACCATATTTAGTTGTAAATAAACTTGTTCTACCTGCATTTGTAATTGTATTGTTCAATATTCTTGTACCATAAGTATAAGGATGGTTGATACCATACAAATAAAAATCGCGAATTGTACAATTAGATATTGTATTGTTATTACAAGCATCCGAAGCAGCAGGGGTGGTAATACCATACATATTTATGCCGTAGTATGGTCCATGATTTAAGCCAGTACCAGAGCGCATATCGCAACTGTCTATTAAGTTGTTATTGCCACTGTTGCCAGAAGTTGAGCCCGTTGTACCATTTGTTAGCCAAATATATGCACTACCAACATTAGGAGCTCCAGAAATATTATCACATCTTAATTTACAGTTTTTGATTATGTTATTATCAGCACCATTTCTTATCCAAAAGCAATAGCCATAAATAGTTTGATTCATTTTTACTTCCAAGTTATTGAAAGTAAAAAAATCTGTTCCATTCAAATCAATAACGCCAGCATCTGTTGTTAATGTTGGTGTAAATTGGAGAATAGCGCCATTTCCATTTATAGTAACTCTTCTTGTAGAAGATGAACCTACTATGGCTGTTAGAATAAATCTTTCAGTGTAAGTTGCATTGGTAACATTAACTGTAACATTGCCTTGCAAACCAGCACCACCCACTGCATATTGTGCAGTACCGCCATCGCCACGAGTAATGTTTCTTAAATCGTTGGCTAAAGCAGTAAAGCTTTTATAATTAGTAGCAGATGCTGCGGCTACGGCATCTATTGTATAAGTACCACCGCCAAATGCATTTGCTTTTTGATAAAAAGCTAAATGCACGAAAAATAAAAATACCCTTAAAGTATTCTTTTTTAAACTTCGTAAATTTAATATCATAAAAATTGTTGGTTATATAAAGTTTCAAAAGTAAGAAAAAAATATTAATTGTTGTAACAAATGTTAATTTAAAGTTAAAATTTACAACTTTATGACAAATATTAAAAAAATAAAAAATGTATTTAAATATTATAAATGAACAACTTACAACCCTTAATTAAAATGATTTTATTTTAACTACGAATAACAATAAAAAAAAATATTATTCTTTTACAAATTTATATTCTACATCATTTTCAGAAAAAATTAATTCTCTTTTATTTAAAATTTCTATTTCAAACAATCTAATGGTATCAGGATTTTGATATGTTAGTTGCAATTGATGATTGGCATAAGCCCATTTACCTTGTTTCTTTTTATTGATAAAGCATAGTTCATAATAAAATGTACCATTTGCATTTAACTTCAAAAAATCTTCATCGGTAATTCTTATAGCCATTTCATTATTTTTGGTTACACTTTTATATTTCCAAACACCTGTAATCAATTCTTTTTCTGAATAATGACGGCATGAAATAAGCAGAAAGCAACAGAACAAAAAAAACTTATTTTTTTCTTTTATCCAGTTCATCTCTAATAATGGCTGCTTTCATATAATCTTCAGCTTGCAAGGCATCGTCTAATAAAACCTCTAATTCATCAATGGTTTTATTCTTATACTTATTTTCTGTTTTGGGTTTAAATTGTGGGGCTTCACCTGGCGTATCTCTTCCTGGCTTAGTTGCTGTATTGTCTTCAATAGTAATTCCTGCCTCTTCAAATATTTCTTGGGTAGTATATATTGGGCAATTAAATCTAACTGCCAGTGCTATGGCATCGCTTGTTCTGCTATCTAATTCTTTAGTTATACCATTTTGAGAACATAATAAAGTAGAGTAAAAAACGCCTTCTTTTAATTTATGGATAAAAACCTCTAAAACTGTAATTTCAAATTTGGTGGAAAAAGCTACAAACAAATCGTGGGTTAATGGGCGACCAGTATTTATGCCTTCAAGCTGAATAGCAATTGCCTGTGCTTCATATTGACCTATAATTACAGGTATTTTTCTATCGCCCTCTACCTCGGCAAGTATTAAGCTATACGAACCCTGCATTTGGCTGGGAGCAATGCCATATATATCTACTTTTACCCTTTCCACTCTAATTTTTAATTTTTTCCTGCTTTTACTGCCGAAATTAGTTGTGGAATTACCTCAAAAGCATCACCTACAATACCGTAATCGGCAGCTTTAAAAAATGGTGCTTCAGGGTCTTTATTGATTGCTACAATTACTTTGCTGCTACTTACACCTGCCAAATGCTGAATAGCACCCGAAATACCTATGGCAAAATACAAATTAGGTTTAATGGTAATACCTGTTTGCCCTACGTGTTCGCTATGTGGGCGCCAGTGCATATCGCTTACAGGTTTGCTACAAGCTGTGGCTGCGCCCAATTCTGTAGCCAATTCTTCTATCATACCCCAGTTTTCTGGACCTTTCATTCCTCTGCCTGCGCTTACCACTATTTCTGCCTCTGTTAATGGTATTTTACCCACTGTTTTTGATGTGCCTGTAATGGTTGTTTTAGAATTATTTTGTGCATTAGCTGTTGAAACAGTAATAGAGGCATTATTTTCTTTCAACTCAATAGAATTAGGTGTAATGGCAATAACTTTATTGGCTCTTGTTAAATTTACATAAGCAAAGCCTTTGCCAGAAAACACAGATCTTTTTACTGTAAAACCATTGGCAGTATTTGGAAAATCTACAACATTGGTAGCCAATGAGGCATTCATTAATACTGAAATTCTTGGAGCTAAAGATTTGCCTTCGTAAGTGTTTGCAACAACAATTGTTTGTAAGCCTTTTTGGGCTGCAATAGTATAAATTGCTTTGGCATAATTTTGTGCATCGAAAGTAGCAATGCCTTCAATTATTACCAACTCATTGATACCATATTTTGCTAATTTATCTGCTTCGCCATCGTTTGGTTTACCTATACAAATAGCGGTTATATTTTGCCCTAAAGATTTGGCATAAGTAGCCGCTTCTAATACTGATTTTTTAAAAATGCCTTCCGAATTTTCTGCGTATATTCCTATCATGTTTTCTCTTTTTTTTAATTAAATTACTTTGTTCTCTCTTAATTTTTCTATCAATTGGGCTGCATTTTGTGCATCAAATAATTGAACGGCTTGCTTAGCTACAGGGCTTTCAAATTGGCTATACACACTATAACCTTCTATGACTTTAGGTTCTACAACGCTTAGTGGCTTTGTTCTTGCTGCCATTATACCTTTCATATTAGGGATACGAGGCTCGCACAAATCTTTTTGCGCACTGGCTACAACGGGCAATTCTGCAACAATTGTTTCTCTACCGCCATCAATATCGCGCTCAAAATGGGCTTTGCCATCTATTACGTCCATTTTAGTACATACATTTACTGAAGGAATATCCAACAATTGGGCTAATAAACCTGTAACTTGTCCGCCATTATAGTCTATGCTTTCTCTTCCTGTTAATACCATATCGTAAGCACCTGCTTTGGCTATTTCTGCTATTTGCTCGGCTACAAACTGCCCATCTATAGGTTCTGCATTTATCCTTATAGCATCTGTTGCACCTATGGCAAGGGCTTTTCTAATCACAGCATCTGCATCTGCCAAACCAACATTTACAGCTGTAACTGTACCGCCATTTTTTTCTGTAATTTCTAATGCCTTTGTTAGCGAAAGCTCATCGTAAGGATTGATAATGTATTGAATGCCTTGCGTATTCAGTTTGGTATTGTTGTCTGTAAAATTAATTTTGGTGGTAGTATCGGGCACTACACTCATGCACACTAATATCTTCATTTTTTATGGTTTAAAATATTTTTGCAAAATTAAGCATAAAATATGCTTTTAAAAAACCACTTTTGCAGAGATATTCACAATTTTAACCAATGGATAGACTTTCAGCCCTTTTAAATTTTGTAGCCCAAACCCCTACTAACCCTTTTCTGCACTTTGGCATAGCTATGGAGTATTTATCTTTAAATGAAGAACAAAAGGCATTAGAAAAAATGGAATATGTGTATCAAAATTTCCCTAATTATTTACCCAACTATTACCAATTAGCCCATATTTACGAAAAACAAAACGAAACCGATAAAGCCATATTAATATACGAACAAGGCATTGCTTTGGCAATTGTACAAAAAGAACTAAAAACAGCAAGCGAATTGAGAAGTGCGCTGGAGGAGCTTACTTTTTAGGGGGCAATGGGCAAGTTGGCAAAATATAAATTGGCAGTTGGCAAAATAAAAAATAAAAAATGGCATATCCCAAAAGTCCCCTCTCCTTGGGAGAGGGGATTTAGGGGTGAGGCAAAAATAATTCAACAATGTACATAAGCAAAAACCCAAACTTTAAACAAACCATTAATGAAAAACTAAAACGCCAGTTTTTTATGCACCATATTGGCTTTAACCTTACTAAAATTGAGGTTGGCTATGTAGAAGGCGAATTGGATATGCAACAACACCATGAGCAGCAATTAGGCTATGTGCATGGTGGGGTTACAGCTACTGTGGCAGATTTGGTTATGGGTTTTGCGGCATATACTTTGGTAACCGAAAACGAAGCCACCGTAACCAGCGATTTGAAAATAGCCTACCTGCGCCCAGGCATTGGCACAAAAATAATAGGCAAAGGCAGGGTAATAAAAGCAGGAAACTTGCTTTATTTTTGCGAAGCAGATATTATTTGTTTTGATAATAAAGGAAATGAAACCCTTATTGCCCGTGGCTATAGCACTATGTGTGCTGTAAAAATATAAATTTTGCAATTAAAAAATATTTCATATTTTTGTAGATAGTAAGTAAAGTATGCTTTTTTCTATTCTGCATTCCACACAAGTACACAAGTACACAAGTACACAAGTACACAAGTACACAAGTACACAAGTTCACGAACTAATTTTTTAGTTTTAAAAACAAACATTTTATCATTTTCTTTTTTTAGTAAGTTCATTTCGACAAGCTCAATGAACGAACAATCGACAAGCTCAATGAACGAACAATCGACAAGTTCAATAAACGAAATCTTGACGTACCCTGAGCTTGTCGAAGGGTACAAGCAATATAAGTTCATTTCGACAAGCTCAATGAACGAAAAAATAAACATTTTTAAAATTTAAGTATAAACCACCCCTAACCCCTCCAAAGGAGGGGAATAAAACCCTCTTGATTCAACAATAAAACAATTAAACAATATAACAATAAATCAATTAAAAAATGAACAAAACAATTAAACAAACAGCATGGGCATTATTGCCTGCATTACTTATCGGTTTTACAGCTTGTAAAGACAAAACTGACGACACCAAAACAGAACCTGCTAAAACACTGAACAAAACTACCTTGACCAATAATAAAACTTGGTATAATAAAGGTGGTACTATATCTCATCCATTTAAGTCAGGTGGTGTTTATGGAGCTAATGGTACATGGAAATGGGTTAATAATTCAGATACTATGGAAATAGTATATATACAAGGCGACCCTAAAGTTAAGTGGAAATTTAACTGGAATACCGATACAGACATGGAATGCGAATGGATAGGCAATGGCACTGCAAGAGCCTTTAAAACAACGCAATGGTAATTTAAAAAACATAAAAAACATAAAGCTTTAGAATTAAAAAAATGTTTCCCTAAATTAAATAATGGGGAAACATTTTTTTTGTCCTTGTAGGTATTATTTTGGCATACAGCCAAAGAGAAAAGTTAAGCAACCAAAGCTACAATATACCTTGAAAAATTGTTGGTCATTACATGTTCCGCTTTTGCGAAAAAACCAACAATGGCAAAAATTACTTTACCACTAAAACACCTTTGCCAAAATAGCTATGCACAGCGCCATTGTACATGGCATCTGCCTGTACAGGCCCAAGCGTAAATTTACCTTTGCTAACCGCTCTGCACATATAATACATGGTTTCGGTTTGGTTATACCGCAGGTTTAAAAAATAATTTATTCTATCATCTCTTACGTCCATATACTCGGGGTAGGTTTGGTTTTTTATCCAATCCAGCTCTTTGGCTGCCGTTATGCGAGGGTTTTCTATTTCAAGCCCAGCGGGTAATATATCTGTAACTGCCACATTTTGGCAACCTGTGGTAAAGGTGGTTTGTACTGTTATTTTTACAACAATTAAATCGTTTTGGGTAATGTTTGCAGGGTTTATACTTTCTCCTTTTCTATTGTAAAAAGTACGTCTTACAATTAGTCCTTTGTCTTCTTCCATAATAGTACCTGTTTTACTTATGCCTTCATACATTGCACTGTAATACACTGTGCCGTTGCCAGTATTTTGTATGCTAATATTTTGGGTGGCTTGTTTAAGGTTTAAAACAAAAGTTTTGCCTGTAAATGTACCCACGTTTTTACCATCTACAATAATATTGGCTTTGCCACCAGGTACAATATTTTTTTGTACATATTTGCCTAATGCCAATAAGCTAAATGCCATTTCGTTGGTATTAGTATAAGGCGTTGCTTTAAGTTCAGCTGTGAGGGTTTTTACCATGCCTAATATTTGAGGGTTGCTGCCATCTGCTTCTATCAGTGCATTTAGCACCATTGCTTTATCTCTAATTGGCGAAGAGAAACTGCCACCATACCAATACGTATTGTTTTCTCTTTCGTATATGGTAGGCACAAGGGCTTTATAACTTGCCATATCGCCAGCAAGGGCAAAGGTGCTTGCCAATATATACCTTGATGAATTATGCAATTTATTGCGAGACATTTTACAAAAATTCATGGCACTTCTATTGGGCGAACCTGCGGCAGCCAATACATAGAGCGCAAATACTTTTTCTCGGCTAATAAAGTTTTTTTCTAAAAGCTTTCCGCTTTCCGAGCGCATATAATCTTTTTCTTCAAATACATTGCCTGTTTGGCTTATGCACAAGGTAATTAAGCGAGATTTTAAATTTTGATTCACAGCAAATCCTTTTTTTTCAGCCTCCGAAATAAAATGAAGCGTATAAGCATTTAGCCATAAATTGCGGAAATAATAATCGCCAGGCCAGTATGAAATATTGCCATCGCTACTGGCTAATCCGTTCAGTTTTTTAAGGGCTTCGTTGATATTAAAATTGGGGTTCAATTCGTTTTCGCCCAATTTCTGATAGTTAGAAAATTCGCCCACAGCTTTGGCATATTCGCTAAAATACAATTGAGGAAAGGCGGTAGAAATAGTTTGCTCCGCACAACCATGAGGATAGCGCAGCAGTTCTCTCATTTTACTCCCCAATTGCACCAAAGGATTATTATCTACTATAATTTTAATATTGGGCGTTCCCATAAAATCTGCACCAAGGGCAATATTGTCTGTTTTTCCTGCGGTCAATAAGTTTTCGTTAGCTACTATTTGGAAGCCAGCAGCTGGGCGAACGCTAATATCTGTATTATCTGTAAACACCTCTCCTGCCCCACTCACTTTTACATTTACACTTGCTTTGCCTATATCATTTTTAGCCCTAATATTGAACAAAGCAATGGCTTCTTTGCCTGCCTCTATGGTATAAGTTTCAGTATTATCGGCTACTAATTCTAATGGTCCACCAAGGGTAATACTCGGATTGGCAGTAATTGTTTTACTGGTGGTATTCATCATGGTTACACCTAATGTTATCTCATCATTAGGACTTAAAAAACGAGGCAATGAAGAACTTACAACAATGGGGTCGAAAATTTTCATTTCTTTTTCAGCATTACCAAAAGCTTGGTCTTTATAAGCTACAGCCATAATGCGCACTGCACCATAAAACTTAGGAATATTGGCTTCAAATTCTACTATTCCGCTACTATTGGCTTTTAGCACACCACTCCATATTGCTACTGGCTTAAACCGAGTAACCGAAAGCGGATTTACTCTTTTTTCTAAACTTTCATCGCCACCACTTGCACCTACGGTAAGCTCTGGAAATAAACGTGCATACAAATCAAAACTTTCTACTTGTAAGGCTCTTTTTTGATAAAAATAATTGAATGGGTCGGGGGTTTTAAAATTTTTAATAGATAAAATGCCTTCATCTACAACGGCAATAGTTACTTCTGCACCAGGTTCTGTTTTTACACTAATTTTT
This sequence comes from uncultured Chitinophaga sp., assembly GCA_964505065.1. Lineage (GTDB taxonomy): Bacteria > Bacteroidota > Bacteroidia > NS11-12g > UBA955 > JABMMZ01. Next base: position 7,082 of record CAZDGF010000025.1, on the reverse strand, counting down.
TGTTTGGTAAGCGAACGGCTATTTTCGGCTGCGGTAATGGTTACAGGCAGTTTAGTATTGGTTTTAGAAATGGTAATATTTTTTAAACCATGCGCCACAGTAAGCGGTATATCGCTTAAATTGGCTTTTTTAATTAAAGTAGCACTAATGTATATATTTGGCACATATTCTTCCTTCATTTTCAACTCCAATGTTGCGCTTTTATCAGTTATATCTATTACATGGTATTCAAATACTTTGTTTCTATCTACAGTTACCAATAGTTTACCATTAAATGGGGTTTTAAATAACAATTTGGCATTATCGCCATTTTGATATTCTGTTTTATCCGTTTCTATAATTACTTCGCCATCTTGGTTTACTTGAAAACTTGAAGAAGAAGTGCTGCCATACTGGTAGGCATAAAAACCAGAGTATGTATAGCCAGATATTGAGCTATTTTGTTTAATTCTAATTTCATATTCGCCAGATACTGTGGGAACGTAGCTAAACACGGCTTTGCCATCTGCAAAATTTACTATTTTACTACTTACCACTCTTTCAATAGGCTTGCTATTGTAGCGATAATTGCCATAATAACTTTCCAACATACTTTGCCATTCATATTTTATTACTTCTACAGTTGCGCCTTTGTAGTTTATAGGGTTTCTATCTTTATTTAATGCCAATAAATTAAAACTGAGAGGGGCATTTGTTCCCACCCAATCATCGTGGCGTTGTACACCAAAAAACACTGGTTGGGTGTAAATATCTACTGCTTTTACACGGTTTACAGGGCGGCTGTTTTCATCAAAAACAGTGGTAAACACATTGCCCGAAATATAACCTGTATTAGCCCATTCGGCAGGTATATCAAAGCTTTCAGTAAATTTTCCATTTTCGTCTGTACTGCCTTGTCTTACATCAGGTTCAAATTTTATTTTGCTTTTTATGGCAAAATTATAATTGGGATATTTCGGGGCTTCAAATATTTCAGAGTGAAAAGTAAACTCGCTTTCATAGCTTCTATTTCGGCTTGGCGGACCAAAAAACGTAAGGGCTTCGCCTGTATAAATTACTTTTTCAGGCACATTAAAATTGGGTTTATTCAATGTTTGATTCACTTTTATTTTATCAGGCACAAATTCTTCAACCGCTATTTTTCTTGTATTCAATAACACCTCGTTGCTATTGTATATTTGAATAGTGTATGTGCCTGTTATGTTACTTGTAGATGTAGTAAAATCGGTAGCTGCTGCGCCTTGCTCGTTGGTGTTCAATCTTTTTTCTTGCAGCACTTTGCCATTTGGCATTACCAATTTTACAATAATTGGCACTTGCTTTATGTTTTCCATGTTGTCGTTTCTTACCACAGTGTTTACATAAATATTTTCTCCTGGGCGGTATATGTTTCTATCGCCATAGCTAAATGCCCACCAACCAGCTTTGTTATCCATTATGCCATCGGTTTCAAAACGGGCGGTTTCCACTCTGTTGTCTTTTAGCAATAAAAAATTAAAATCTTCGCCCATATTGGCAGTTATCATGGCAATGATAAAACCACTTGCCTTTTGGTCTAAATCGCTAAAATGTGCTATGCCTTTGTTATCTGTTTTTAGGGTATATACATTTTGATTGTTGGTACTAATAAGTGATACATCAACATCTGCCAATGGCTCGCTTGTTAGCAAAGAGTTTACCATAACCATCATATCATTTTTACTTTGTTTAGCCAAAATACCAATATCTGAAACTGATACCAGTTTAGATGCAGAAAGGTAATTATCGCCTTTGCTGCTTACTTTTATATGGTAAATACCTTTAAATTTTTTATCGTCATTTAGGTTTACATTCAATAGCGAAATACCTTTGTTTTTGGGTAAATCTTTTGTTAATACCTCTTTGTTTACAATTACACTGCCGTATTGGTCGTTGTAATCTTCTTGAAAATAATCAGAGCTTTCGTAGTTGTAGTCTCCGCCTTCTTCATCATAATATTCATAATTATAGCCACGCATATTGTTCATATACATTAAAATATTATTTTGATAAATTTTAGAAATTTTAAGTTCCACTTGCGGCACATTGATAATGTTTAATCCAATATTTTGATTGCCTTTTTTGGTTATAAATTGGGCTTTTTTATTGGCAAAACTAATTGAAGGCGGCATTTCGCCAAAAAACAAATTGTTGGTATAATCTGCTTTTAATTTACCGCCCAATATGCCTTTTAAATTGGTATTTATAGTAAGGCTATAAGCTATTTGTTGTGCAAATTCGCCTTTTATTTTAAAACCATTTTTGGTTAATTCTACTTTAGTTTCCACTTCTGGCTGAATGGTAAAACCAGCATCAATACTTTCTTTGTCTATCTCTTGCGAGGTTACAACATCTATAATACCAATACCATCTTCGAAACTTGAGGTAGCACTAACCACAGAAAGCTCGTAGGGCGAAGCCAATACAATGGTTTGTAATATTTTTTCAGTAGTAGTATAGTTGCTACCCACTGGGCTTAATCCTTTTAAAACAGTAGCAGTAATATTGGTAGGTTCATCTATTGCTTTGCGGTCTTTAATATCCAAATTAAAATTTTCAGATGCCTTATTTTCGTTGATATTAAAGCCTACTTCGTTGTTATTTATTTCAATTTTCAATTTATCTAACAATACATTTGGCTGAACAGTATAGTTAAAATTTGTAGCCAATTTTATTTCTGGCTTACTTGTATTTTCATTGCGCCCCCAGTAGGCTTGAATACTTTCCAAATTCAAATATGGCGTATGAAATTTTAGGTTTTTACTGTTGTCTAATTTCTTTTTTTCTTTGGTATTTTTAAGCAAATTTTTAGATAATCTACCTTCGTATTGTTGGCAAATTTCTAATTGCTGGCTTGGTGCAAATAGTATTTCATCTTTACCCACCCATTTGAATTTACCTTTTATGGCAGGGGTAAATTCTATCAATTGGGTACTATCCCATTCGCCTATTTTGCTTTCTTCAGCAAGCAAATTCGTATTAAATTTAAAAATCATATTCTGTATGCGAGCTACTTCTTCGCCAAAATTGGTATTTAAAACAAATACTTTTCCTTTGTTAAAATTGCACGAAAAACTGAATAAAATTAAGGCTATAAGCCAATTACGATTTGCTTTCATTTTTTAAAAATTAAATTATGGCATAAAAGTAATAGAAAAAGCGATGAGTTTATCAACTATTTTGTAGCTATTTTATTTATAACGATATTTTGAGTAAATTTACTAATTGCAATTATAAAATGTAAAAAAGGTTTAAATAATGTTATTAAACTTTCATTTATTAGCTTTTATTTAGCGCAAAATTTTATTTTATGCGTTATAACATCATACTTGTATTTTTTCTATCTGCAATATTCAACAATAATGCTAAAGCACAGGCATTAAAACTAAAACTAACGGAACATAATGCCAATGTAGAATCGGCAGTATATTCGCCAAATGGTAAATATTTAGCCACAGGCGGTTGGGATGGTTTGGTTCATCTTTATACTATTGATTCTTTTGGTAATCCTAAATTTCAACAATCATTTGCAGGTCATTTGGGTGCAATAAACTCATTGTGGTTTTCTAAAAACAGTAAAATTATAGTTAGCTGTGGTAAAGATTTTAGCGCACGTATTTGGAATATTGATACCCCAGAACTAATTAAAACATTTAACAACAATACGGAATCAGTTAAAAATGCTTTTTTAGACCCATCGGGTAAGTACATTATTACTTGTAGCACAGATGGCACAATTAAAAGCACAAATATTTACGATATTAAAAAATCGAAAACTGTTACCGTTGGCAAACCTTTGAACGATGTATTGATGAGCAGTGATAAGAAATTTTATTATGTAGCTAAAGGCAGTAATATTCTTAAAATAAATATTATAACGGGTAAAACAGAGGCTGAATTAATAGGACATAAAGACGAGGTAAATGCCATAGATTTATCGACAGATGGCAAAACACTTGTGAGCGGAAGTAGTGATAAAACCATTAAAACTTGGGACTTAGCTACGCTAAAAGAAATAAAACAATATATAGGCTACGAATGGAAAGTAACCAGTGTAGAGTATAGTGTTGATGGCAAATACATAGTAGGCGGCTGTAACACTGGCGAAACTAAACTATTTGATACAGAAGCAGGCAAAGAAATAGCCAGTTTTAAAGAAATGGGGAAAAATGTAAAAGATGTAGCCTTTAGCCCAGATGCTAAACATTTGGCAATAACAACAAGTATGGATGTTGAAAAATTTGGCGCATTAATATATAGCACTGGTGTGGCTATTGCACCACCTTCGCCTCCTATTAAAAAAGCTACTACTACACCTAAAACAACAAAAACAGTATTACCAAAAAAATGAGCGAAATAAACAACAGCATAGATAGCAGCAAAGCTCCAGAGCCTGTGGGTTTATACCCACATGCTAAGAAAGTAGGAAATTTATTGTTTTTAAGTGGTGTAGGTCCAAGAGAAAGAGGCACTAAAAAAATACCTGGAGTAGAGTTAGATGAAAATGGCAAAATAATAAGCTATGACATAGCCACCCAATGCCATAGCGTTTTTAGAAACATTAAGTATATTTTGGAAGATAGCGGCAGCAATTGGGACAACATTGTAGATGTTACAGTATTCTTAACCAATATGAAAGATGATTTTAAAACTTACAATACCCTTTGGGCACAATATTTTGCCAAAAACCCACCTTGCCGCACTACAATTGAAATAAATTGCTTACCAACGCCTATTGCTATTGAGCTAAAGGTTATAGCAACTATATAATTAACAATAGGTTTATATTCATAAAAACTAATTTACGAATTTTACTATTTGGTTATATTGCAAAACAAGATTATGTATAAATACTTTTATCTTTATCCCAAATTAATCAATAGGAGATTTGAAAAATTGAACTATTTGATTTAGTTGGGATTAACCCCGATTTAAATATTGTAATTATGTTTTGTAAAACATGATTTGCAATTTGTTATTCTATTCAGCAACTCTATTGCTGAATTTGGGTTAATTGTTTTATCTTAAACTTGAATTCACCAATTTTTAACAATATAAAAAAAAATAGCTTAAAATTTAGTAATAATTAAATCATTTATTTACATATAATTACATTAATAAAAAACATTTTATCGGATAATTTGATAAATAATTTTTCAAATTATATGTTTATTTGTATTTAAATATATTATAATATCTATATATTTGCAAAGAATTAAAATAGAATATCTATGTTTTTAAGAAAATTATATCTGCAATTAGAACAACACCTTGATAAAAAGCAAGTAACTGTAATTACAGGCTTGCGTAGGGTGGGTAAATCTACTGCTCTGAAGCATTTAGTCAATTTTTCTAAATTAAAAAATAAACTTTATTTTGATTTAGAAAGATTAGAAAACCAACAACTATTTTTGCAAAATTCATATAAAGATATAGAACATTCTATTGAGCTTTTAGGCTTTGATTTTTCAAAATCTGGCATTATTGCTATTGATGAAATACAAATGGTAAAAAATAGCAGCAGTATAATAAAAGCCCTTTATGATGATTATGGCACAAAGTTTATTGTTACTGGCTCAAGTTCTTTTTACATTAAAAATCATTTTTCGGAAAGCTTAGCTGGCAGAAAACGTATTTTTGAGCTTCACCCTTTAGATTTTGAAGAATTTTTACAATTTAAAACAATTGATACTCAAAAATTAGGTAAAGAAAAATTTAAACCTTTTTTACCTACTTATTATAATTTATACAAAACCTATTACGAAGAATATCTCCAATATGGCGGTTTTCCAGAGGTAGTTTTAGCCAAATTGAACAATGATAAAATTGCTTATTTAAAAGATATTTTAAACTCTCATATTGAATTAGATGTAAAACTTTTGGGCGATGTTAGTGCTTCAGATATTTTGTATAAATTGATATTTTTATTGGCAAATAGAGTGGGCAGCAAGATAGATTACAGTAAAATTGGTAGCCTTTTAGGCATAAACAGATTAAAGGTAAAAGATTATATTTTACTACTGGAGCATACCTATTTAATAAAAACCATTCAACCTTTTACAAAAGGTATAGACAAGGAAATAACCAAGCAAGCCAAATTGTATTTTACCGACAATGGTTTGCTGCAAATATGCGGTCAAACATCGAGTGGTGCTATATTTGAAAATGCTATAGCAAATCAATTATGTAATGTGGGCGAAGTAAATTTTTACGAAAAAAGTTCGGGTACAGAAATAGATTTTATACTTAATAAAAACACAGCAATAGAGGTAAAAGAAACCCCAAGCGAGCCCGATTATAAAACTTTGGTTAGGCGGTCGCAGCCTTTGGAGCTTGAAAACAATTTATTAATTGGTAGAAAGATAGCCCCAAGCGGCTACAATGCTTTTGTGTGGGGCGGTAATATATTTTAATTAAAATTTAAAATTTAACGCTTAAATTTGTACTATAATTAATGATAGCTTCTGAATATTTGAATACCATTTTAAAACCATTTGAAACTGCTACTACTGTGCAGCAAGCCAAAGAAATTTTACATAACGAACATGTAAATTTACTGCCGCTTATAGCCAATAATGAACTCAAAAATTATATTGCTATTGAGCATTTGGAGCAATTAAATCCTAATATACAATTGGGAGATATTTCGCTTTATACACCTTATTTGCCTTTTGTATTGCCTAATCAGCATATTTTAGATGCGCTAAAACAATTGAAATTGTTGGAAATGCCCCTATTGGCTGTGCAATCGGAAGAGGGAAAATATGAAGGTATTCTTAAAACTTCGGATATTGTAAAAACCTTGAGCCAAAGTTTAAGCATTGGCTCTGTGGGCAGTATTATTGTGTTAAAAGTAAAACCAATTGATTACTCATTAGCAGATATTGCCCGAATTATAGAATACAACGATGCCAAAATTATTGGCGTTATAACCTATGAAATAGAAAATGCTACAGAACTTGAGGTGCATTTGAAATTGAATACCAGTTTGCTTAAAAATATATTATCAACTTTGGAACGATATAATTACAATGTAACTCAATACTTTGGCAGAGAAGACAATA
>CAZDGF010000024.1:0-46245 GCA_964505065.1 uncultured Chitinophaga sp. | reverse complement strand
TGCTGCTAATATAATAACTTTTTTTAATTTATGAATGTTTACGGATATACAGTAATAATTATTTTAAATAACAAATATTCAAAATTTAACTTTATGTTTGCCCCAAGTTTTGGGGTGCCCTATTGTTTAATATTGGTGCTGAGATAATACCCACAATATCTGGATAAGCGTAATAGCTGCGACAGAAAAAACCAAAAAAGAAACAACAATTTCTTTTTTAATTGTACTAATTCATAACTATTAGTAGTACGCCAAAGCTTATATTTTTTTAACCATATGAAAAACAATAAGCCTCAATCTACAATTACATTTTTATTCAAAAAATGCCTACTTTTTTTATTTCTATTCTGCACATTTTTTAGCCATTTATTTGCTCAAAAAAACAATGATTCGCTAAAAAAAGTAGAAATAGATACCAATGCTATTTATACACAAAGCGGACATATTGTAGCCAATACCCGAGCGGGCAATAAAGCACCATTTGCATTTGTAAATATTGGTGCTAAGGAATTGCAGAGTCAAAATTTAGGGCAAGATTTTACCTATCTTATAGGCAATACCCCATCGGTAATAACTACAAGCGATGCTGGCACAGGCATTGGCTATACTGGTATTAGAATAAGAGGTAGCGATGCTACAAGAATAAATGTAACCATTAATGGTATTCCTATAAACGATGCCGAAAGCCATGGGGTATATTGGGTAAATATGCCCGATTTGGCTTCATCTACATCTTCAGTTCAAATACAAAGAGGCGTAGGCAGTACCACCAATGGCAATGGTGCTTTTGGAGCAAGTATTAGTATTTTAAACACAGAAATAGATACCAATAAAAATTTAGAATTGAATCAATCGTTTGGTAGTTTCAATACATTGAAAAATACGCTAAAATTTGGCACTGGCAAAATAGGGAACTTTAATTTTAGTGGGCGTTTGAGCAGAATAGTTAGCGATGGCTATATAGATAGGGCAAGTAGCAATTTGCAAGCATTTCAGTTCAATTTGAATTATGCTAAAAATAATTGGCTTATAAATGCGGTAAGCTTTGGGGGCAAAGAAAAAACGTACCAAAGTTGGTATGGTACACCTATAAGCCGTTTCAATGGCAATGTGGCAGAAATGAATGCCTATATTGCCAGAAATTATTTAACTACAGAAGATGCTCAAAACTTATTGAACAGCGGTAGAACATACAATTATTATACCTATCCAAACCAAACAGATAACTATTGGCAAAACCACTATCAACTGCATATTAGTAAAAAAATTGGCAGCTATATTACACTTAATAATTCTTCTTTTTTAACCAAAGGCAAAGGCTATTTTGAAGAATATAAAACCGACCAAAAATATAGTAGGTATGGTGTGGCTAATTATACAACCAATAACGATACAATAAGCAGCACAGACCTTGTGCGTAGGCGTTGGTTAGATAATTATTACTATGGCAATTTTGCAAGTTTAGATTATAAGAAAAATAAGCTGAACCTAAATACAGCAATTGGCTATACGCTATACAATGGGCAGCATTTTGGCGAAGTAATATGGGCTAAAGTGGCAGAACCTTTTGGCTTAAACAAAAAATACTACGAAAGCAAAAGCCTTAAACAAGAATGGAATGGCAATATAAAAGCAGATTATAAACTGATAAGAAAACTAACGCTAACTGCCGAGTTTCAAATAAGAAAAATAAACTATAGCGGCAAAGGAAACGACAATGATTTAAAGCCAATTGATTTTAATCAAAATTTTACGTTTATCAATCCTAAAATAGGTTTTATGTACAATTATTCTGTAAAAAAAGCAGTATATGCAAGTTATAGTATAAGCCATAGAGAGCCTGTAAGAACGGATATTATAGACAATGCAAAAGCAGCAATACCCAAGCCCGAGCAGCTAAAAGATTTAGAAATAGGCTATATTTATAAAAATAGAAATGCCTATTTTCAATTGAATGGATATTATATGAATTATACCAATCAATTAGTGCTTACAGGCGAGCTAAATGATGTAGGCAGTAGTATTCGTAAAAATGTAAATAAAAGCAGCCGATTAGGCATAGAACTAATGGGTTCAAAATATTTATTCAATAAAAAAATAGAATTAGAAGGTAATATAACTTTAAGTAGCAATAAAATAGCGCAATTTAATGATGTATTTTACAATTATGATAGCAGCAGTGTAATAACTAAAGAATATACGCAAACAGACATTTCATTTTCGCCCAATGTTATTGGCTATATTGGCATAACAGATAAGCACATTAAACATAGTACACTTGCTATCAACTGTAAATATTTGGGTAAGCAATATTTGGATAATACCCAAAATAACAATGCAAAATTAAGCAGCTACTATACACTTAATTTTAATGGAAGTAGAACGTTTTTTATTAAAGGATTGAAAACAATAAGAACAAAACTAATGGTTAATAATATTTTAGCTGCCAATTATGCAAATAATGGATACGCTTATAAATACATTTCGGGTGGCGAAACAATAACAGAAACATTTTATTATCCACAATCTTTTACCAACTTTATGCTTGGTTTAGATTTAATTTTCTAAAATATTGTTTAGCTTATTTTTAAATTTGATAAACAAAAATGATGGTATTGGACAAGAAATCATAGCAATAAATTAAATTATATCATTAATTATCAATATTTTACAAGTTTTAATTTTAATTATGTAAAATTAAACAATAATTTACTTGGATATAAGAAATTAATCTATACTTTTGGTACAACTAAACTACTACTTCGAGTATGATACGAAAACTACTCAAACTTTTTTTTATCTCTTTCATTTTTTTTCAATCGTACTTAATGTATGGTTGTAATGTTACGCCTACATTTACTTACAGTGCTACCCATACTTGTGGCTTACCTACAATTATTAAAGCAAAAAATACCTCTACTGGTAGCTATAGTAACAATGCCAAATACTGGTGGAAAGTAAATTACAAAACCATAGATAGTACTTTTGGTTTAGATTCAATTATTTTATTGCTTAAAAAAACAGGCAGCAATACCATTAAGCTTTTTGTAAGGGATTCGAGCGGATGTATTGATTCAAGTTCGGCTACAAGTATTACTGTATCTACCAATGCAAGGCAGGTTTTAGACCAAACGGGCAATCCATCGTACAATCCAGTATGGATGAATTGTTTACAATACATAAACGACCCCGATACGTTTAGAATAAAAATAGAATCATCGGACACATTAAAAAGTTTAAAAATTATATGGGGCGATGGCTCATCTTATACCAATGGTACAGATTTGGCACCAGGAAGAGTTGTTGACCATCTTTACAGTGGATTGGGTGTATTTACATATAAAATTATAACCACAAATGGTAGTTGTATAGATACCGTATATGGCACAGTGTATAACCAAAGACAGCCTACGGCTGGTATTATTGGTCCGCCAGCAGGTAGCAATAGAGGCTGTGTTCCACATAGATTAAGAATAGTAAATAACTCTTACAATATTTCCGACAATACTATTTTTGATGTAAACTGGGGCAATGGCGATAGCACTACTTTGCCTGCAAGTAGCTTTGCCGATACTATTTATCATACTTATAGAACAGGAATTTGCAATGCTATTATTAAAATAAATGCAAAAAATGTATGTGGTTCTTCTTTAGCTTCATGGAATCCTGTTGATGTAAGCGATAAAGACCCTGCACGATGGAGCGTAACCAATACTTGCGACCCTACAGCAGATTTGGTTTTTCAAAATATAAGTGGTGATAAATATTGCTTAATGCCAGATGTAAAAGAATACTATTGGGACTTTGGCGATGGCACTACTTTTGGCTGGACAACAAGCAAAGCAGATAGAAGACATAGATATGCAAAAGAGGGTAATTATGTGGTTACATTAATTGCAAAAAATGGCTGCGGTAAAGATACTTTTAGAGATATTGTAAGTGTATTTTTCAATCCAATTGCAGGGTTTAAATATAATGTATTAAGAGGTTGTAACCCTGTGGTGGTAAATGTTACAGACACCTCTAAAGGCAGAGCAAACAGAAGATTATGGACTGTAACAGATAAAAATGGCAGTACTACATCTACAGATTCTATATACAGTTATACCTTTAGAAATGCAGGTACTTATAGCATTAGGCTAACAGTTACAAATCCTTGCGCATCCTCTTCATTAACAAGAACAATAATAATAAATGATAAACCAACGGCAAGCTTTGCCAACATAGCAAGTGTATGTATTCCTGCCAATATTTCTTTTTCAAACACAACAACTTCTTATTTTAATAACCCAACCTATGAATGGGATTTTGGCGATAGTACTACATCTAATGCTCAAAATCCGCCAACAAAAATATATACCACTGCGGGCAATTATACTGTTCGCTTAATTGTAAAAGATACTTGCGGAGCGGATACATTTAGCCAAACATTTACAGCCTATAGCCTTCCTAAAGCCATATTAATAGGCGATACAGTTGGCTGTACTTTTGATTCATTAAGTTTTACCAATAATTCTACAAACTCAAATACATTTAATTGGAGTTTTGGTAATAATACTACTCAAACAACTTATACAACTGGTGTTACCAAGCATTTATATACAACATCTGCTTGGTTTACTGTTCAGCTAATAGCAGGAACAGCCTCTGGTTGCAAAGATACAACTACCCATATCGTTAGAATAAAACCTGGCGCAAAAGCATTGTTCAACATCAATAAAAATTATGGTTGCAATCCTGCTACTTTTAAAGTTACTGATGGCTCTATATATGCCAAAGATTATAAATGGTATGCCAATGGCAAGCTTATTTCTACCAATACTTTCTTAACCGATTCTACAATTAATACAGACTCTACAATTGTAAGAATTAAACTAAAAGTATCAAGTGCATCTTCATGTCAAGGAGACTCTATTGAAAAACTATATTTTACTCCAAAAAATCCAAAAGCCATTATTGGTAATAAAGATTCTGGATGTGGTATTTTAAAAATAGTGTTCAATAATCAATCTACAAATTTTATTAAATCGGATTGGATATTGGGCAATGGCACATTTTCTTCAAATACAAATCCAACGGCTGATTATGTATCTGCAAAAAAAAGAGATTCGCTTTATACAGCCCAACTTAAAGTTACCAATTGGGCTGGTTGTGTAGATTCTTTAAAAACAATTATTAAAGTATTTCCTGGTCCTTCTTCTATTTTTACCCCAAGTGTAGCTAATGGTTGCGGACCTTTAAATGTTTCATTTACCAATAATTCGCTAACCAATAATTCGGATAATTTTAACACTTTAAGTTTTAAATGGCGTTTTAACAATGGTAGTACCGCGAATACTGCAAATGCTAACACCACATTTTTACCCAATGCTTTAAAAGATAGTTTTTACAACGTAGCATTAATAACAACAAGTAAAAATGGGTGCAATGATTCTACTGTACAAAAAATACAAGTATATCCTATACCTACAGTAAAATTTACGGCAGATAAAACAAGTGGTTGCGAAATATTAAATGTCAATTTTACCAATCAATCTAATCCAAAAGATACAGGTAAAATAAGTATGATGACTTTTAATTGGAATAGCGGTAATGGTAATAATGGAAATTTGCAAAACTTCAATGCAAGTTATAGAGCCTCAAAATATGCCGATACTATCTATAAAGTAATGCTTACAGGCTATAGCGAGCATAGTTGTGTTGCAAAAGATAGCATTTTAATTACAGTACACCCAAATCCAAAAGCCATTTTTACATTGAATAAATACCAAGGCTGTACACCTTTAAAAATAAATACCAATAATTTATCTCAATCATTTGACAATGGAATATTAACACATCGTTGGAATTTTGGCAATGGTTATCTTTCTTTTATTGAAAACGATTCTACTATTTATTTAAACAATAAAAATAAAGATACAAGTTTTAATATTTGGCTCGAAAGTACAAGTATTTATGGTTGTAAAGATACTACAACAAGCAATGTTGTAATTCGTCCAAAACCTATTGTCAATTTTAATTTATCGAGCAACAAAGCTTGCGCACCTATGAAATTAACAGCTACCGACAACTCAATAAATGCCAAAGATTATTATTGGGCTATTGGCAATAATTTTTACCAAGATGGTATTAGCACTAACTTAAGTTTACCCGGTTTAAATTTATTTGATACAGCCTATATTATAGCTCATGCTGTTACCTCGCCTTATGGTTGCCTAAGCGATACAGCATATAAACAAGTATTGGTATTGGGTCGCCCACAGGCAGAGTTTGATTTTGCAAAAGATTCTCTTTGTGCAAGAGAAAATGTGAGTATGGTAAATAATACTTTGGGCGGTTTTAAATACAATTGGAATTTTGGCGATAATACCATCTCTACAGCTATTAACCCACGCAAAAAATTTGGAATAAACGGAATGTCGGGCAGAGATACCAGCTATTTAATTACCCTTATTGTGCAATCTTCTACTGGCTGCAAAGATACAGCTGCAAAAAAAGTATATTTGGTAAACCGCCCATTAGAGCCACTAACTTTAGATAAAAAATTGGGTTGTACAAATTTAGAAGTAAATATGCACCACACTTCTAAAAGATTTAAAACTATTTTTTGGAGCCTGGGCGATAACTCGCCAGTACAATTTACAGACAGTGTAAAACATACGTATATTAATTTGAGCAATATTACTTTTCAACCTACAATACGCTTGCACCGCGCTCGTTTCAATTGTTTTGATACTTCAAGCACATCTATTATGGTATATCCTAAACCTACGGCTGCTTTTAAAGCTGTTCGTTTCGACCCCTGCGATGCTGGGATTTATCAATTTATAAACCAATCTAAAAACCAATCACAAAGCGAATGGACTTTTAACGATGGAACGACTGTTTATTCTCAAGCATTTAGTATGGTTCTTCCATCTTCTTTAATCAAAGATACTTTTTACCAATTAAAATTAAAGGTAAACAATGCTTACAAATGCTTTGATTCTATTGACCAAATAATAAAAGTAAAACCAAAATTAGATATTAAATTTAGCAAAAAACCATTGGAAAGTTGCGAAAAAGGTGTAGTAGATTTTAGAAACGAATCGAGCAATGCAGTACGTTATTTTTGGAAGTTTGGCGATGGTGGTTTGTCTAACGAGGTTAATCCACAATATGTTTTCAATCGCTTTGGCACTTATGAAATAAAGCTTTATGGCTACGATAAAGATGGCTGTGTAGATAGTTCTTATGGCAATAATTTTTTCACTGTTATAGAACGTCCAAAAGCCGATTTTGATTATCTACCGCAAACACCAAAATTGCCTAATGCACAAATATTTACAATCAATAAAACTAAAATTTTTACTACCAATGTCAATAATTTAGTATACGAATGGAACTTTGGCGATGGCAGTTTTCCAACAGCAAATAGAAACCAGTTTGAACCACAGCATTTATACACCCAATCGGGCAATATGGAAATTACGCTTATTGTATGGAATAAACAATGTTTTGATATTGTAAAAAAACCTATTTATGTAGAAGACCCCAAACCAATTGTAAACTTTACAGCCGATAGGTATGAGGGCTGCGCACCATTTGCAGTTAAATTTAAAAATACAACTGTAAATGCCTTCAGCTATCGTTGGGTATTTAGCGATGGTAAACCCGACCAATTAGAAAAAGAACCAATACATATTTTTGAATATCCGGGCACTTGGGATGTAACACTTATAGCTACCGGTACAGGTGGAAGCACTACATTAGTGCAAAAAATGATAATTACTGTAAACCCAAAGCCTATTGCCGATTTTATTACCACAAAAAGATTCTTAAACTTGCCAAATGCAGTATTTTTTATGGAAAATTTAACCAATAATGCCATAAAGCACAATTGGTATGTGTATGATAGTTTAGGCAATTTAATAAATGTGTCGCAGCTTAGAGACCCTTCTTTTAAGATTACTCAAAAAGGAAGATTCGATATAAAATTAATAGAAGAAAATGGTTGGGGATGTAAAGACACCATTATTAAATCGGATTATATAGAAACTTTTCAACCAGGCTATGTATTTACGCCCAACGGTTTTTCGCCAAATAAAAACGGACGTAATGATGAATTTATACCCGCAACTTTAGGGGTAAAAAACAGAAATTATATATTCAGAGTGTATAACCGCTGGGGCGAAATGATGTTTGAAACAACAGATAGAAGCAAAGGCTGGGACGGCACATTTAAAGGCGAAGAATGCCAGCAAGAAACATATATATGGAGCGTTAGCGGAGAATATGAAAACAATGATTTATTTACCTTTAGAGGCACTATTACTTTATTGCGTTAATCTATTTTTAATACATTAATATCTACCTCGCCTTTTATACCGCTAATATTACTTTTGTTTGAAAATTGCCACATTTTCCATTTGTTATCTTTTAAATGTGTTGTATCATAATGGGCTATCCATAAGGGATATTGGCTAAAATAAGGCTTTACAATACGCTTGTATAATGTTTTATTGGTATAAATAATTGGTTTTTTATGGCAAAATTGCTCAACCTTGTGTAGCCAATTTTGAATACTTTTTACCAAAGTATCGTTGCATTTGTTGGCTGTGTGTTCAAAATCTAAAATTGGTGCAAAATCTTCATTTTTAAATGCTACATTTTGTAAATAATTAAGTACTTGCGAGTCAGAATTTTTATCAGCTCTATAAAAATGATAAGCTCCTTTTTTTATCTTATAAGTTGTTGCTTCTTCCCAATTGTATACAAACATATTGTCTTTATAAGTATTGCCTTCAGTAGCTTTAATAATAACAAAATTGATTGAATCTTTATTTTTATATTTTAGTTTAAACCAATCTATACTGTCTTGGTAATGCGAAATATCAATGCCTATAAAATAGTTGCCATTTGGTTTAGCAATATTCAAGCTATCATACAAAAAATTATTCTCAAAATTGTTCAATTTTTTGGCATATATAGATGGGTATATTTTATGAAAAGTGGAGCATAAAACAAATACTGTAACTAACAAAAAGTGATATAAAATGTATTTTAACAATTATAAATTATCTAAAGGGCTTTTTCAATAGTACGCTTTTTTTTTCAATAGTATGCTTGCTTACAACACAAGCACAACACTGCAATTTAATCATATTAGATGGTTTCATTTCGATATACTTAAATAAACGTAGTAGCCAAGCTCAATGAAAGAACAATTTAACAACTTTTCTCATTTTCGAAAGTAAATAGTTTATCCATTCATAGATTCTGAACAATTTCATGTAGCGTAGCGGAATAATCTTTTTTCAGAGCATCCCGCATATGCGGGACAGAATGACCACACCTTTAATGAACTACTCCACCTTCAAAACAACTCCCTTGCTATTGGCTACAAACTCTGGTGCATACATACACTGTGCGGTAGCTAATCCACTGTCAAAAGTGCCCGCTTGTTCTACTTTTAAGGTATAGTTTATTTGGTAGATACCTTTGGCAAGGTTATCAATAAAAAAGTTGGTGCTTGCATCTTTGGTTACCTGATAATAGCCTAAATTTGATTGCCATTTGTAGGCACTTAAAACATCTACTGGCTCTGTGCCTGCTGCTCTTAAATCTTTTATGTGTACAAATTCCAAATTTCTATCGCTACTAATATCCAAACTCAATTCTATCATATCGCCTACATTTAAAGTTTCATTGGCTTGCACTTCTACTTTTTTAATACCAGTTGGTGTATTTTCAATTTTAAAA
Source organism: uncultured Chitinophaga sp. (assembly GCA_964505065.1). Lineage (GTDB taxonomy): Bacteria > Bacteroidota > Bacteroidia > NS11-12g > UBA955 > JABMMZ01. The sequence goes on along the minus strand of CAZDGF010000024.1, from coordinate 36,504 downwards.
ATCTTTTTGGTAATTTTTAATCCTGCGCTTACACTTTGTATTTTATTTAAATCTTCAAAATACTGCCAGTAAATTGCCCCATAAGCAAAATCATTGGTGGTGGCTGTTACAGCTATGTTTCCGCTATTGTTGGTAATACTTTCTTTGGCTATATTTTCTCTGTAATAGCCCGTGCCTTCTTGGGTGGCCTGTGGTTTTATGCTTACATTGTTTACCGCTACTGTTACTTGCTGTTTACTGTTCAGCAAATTATTGTTCATAATCAAGGCATAGCAAGCATCGGCAGTGCTTCGAGTGGTTTGCCAGTTTTGTGTTTGTTTTTGGCGCAATAGCCAAATCTGTTGCTCTTTTATAGCTTCTGTGTTTTTACCAATGGTATTGTAGGCTTCTATAATAGCAGCTTGTGTTTCTACTGGGGCTTCGTGCCAATAGTAGCCACTTTTATTGGCTGCCCAATACATGCCCATTTCATCAGTTTGTTTGGCATTTTCTGTAAATGATTTTATAATCAATTGAGGTACTTCCGATTTTGGTTTTAAAACCAATAATGCAGTAGCCAGTTGCGCTCGGTTCATTAAACTATTTTCTACCCACGTTTTTTCGGCATTATTCAAATAATATTGCACAACTTCGCTGCTTGTTTCTATGCCACTTTTCGGAAAATAACTTTTGCAATACAAATACTGCAAATTAGAGGGATAGAAATTTTTAAACTCTTTTAAAGTTTTAAAATAGCTGTATTCTCTTGTAGCTTCTGCATCAAGGTAATTCATGGCTTTGTCAATCATTTCTTGATATTGCGAAATATCAACACCCATTTTTTGCATTTTGCCAAATCCTATAACAATGGTTTGCGTAATATACACATTGGCATACATGCCGCCAAACCAAGGGAAAGCGCCATTTTCCATTTGCATTTGTTTTAATTTTTCAAAGGCAGTTTGCAACTCTTCATTCATTTTTGCTTGATTGAACAATGTACCCATTTTTTGCATTCTTTCGGTTTCGTTATTGGCTTCCATTAGCCAAGGTGTTTCTTCTATTAAAGTGGTTTTTAAATCTTGATTTTGTGCCAATTTACTTTGTAAACCTTTTCCATTTTCAGCTTGGCGAACCCACGCATCATACACTTTTTTAATTTCAGGATTGCTTTTAGCCATGTTTACAGCAATGCTATTGGCATATAAGCGGGTAAACGTTTGCTCGGCACACTCGTGTGGAAACTCCATCATATATGGTAGGGCTTGTATGGCATACCATGCAGGATTGCTGCTCATTTCTACACTTAGTTTTTCGTTTACTAAAGTGGTGCTATTGTTTTCTTTTAAATGTTTAAATTCTAAATTTTGAGTACCTGATTTACGCACGGTTATAAGCATACTCTCGGTAATTAAAGTACGGTTGCTCAATACAGGTAAAGTATGTTGCTCGCCATCGCTAAATGTACCTGCAGTGGTTGTTATGGCTATAGTTGCTACGCCTGTATAGTTGGGGATATTTAGGCTAAAACTAACAGGTGTGCTGCTATTGGCAGGCACGGTAATAGTTTTAGTGGCTTTGTCTGTTAGCCATGTTAGGGGTTTGCCTGTTTCCTCGTTGGTTATTGTAAAATTAACCAAAGCGGTAATAGCTTCATTGGTGGTATTAACTACTTTAGAGGCTATGGTTATATTGTCTCCTTGTCGTAAAAAACGAGGCATATTGGGCTGCACCATTACTTTTTTGCTGGTGGTAATGCTTTGTTGTAAAGCGCCACTTTGCAAGGTGGAGCTGTGTGCCAACATTTTTAGTTTCCATTGGGTTAAAGCCTCTGGCATGGTAAACTCTAAAGTAATTTCTCCATTTTTATTGGCATACAAATGCGGAAAGAAAAACGCAGTTTCGTTAAAGTTTTTACGAATTTTTGGTTGGGGAATTGGGTTAGGTTGATTTGAAGATTTGTCTATAACATTGTATTCTATGTTAAAATTACCATCATTTTTTTTACCTACCCAACTTTGTGATTCAGTGATAGTAATTTCCATAGCACCAGCTTTTAAAGTTTCTATACTTCCATCTGCAACCATAGCTCTTGCATCAACTAATCTTCGTCTTCCTCCTGCCTTCGAATAACCTAAACTAAAGTAACGACTTAAACTTCCAAAATTCCAATTATAAGTAGGGATTAAAAAAGGTTCATACTGCACATAATCGTATCTGTAATTTAATTGGTTTAAATGCAAGTTTTCATAATTTGAGTTTACATTGTTATAACTGTAAAAATCAGAAAACACATTCAAGCCCCAATAATTATCTGCATTCAATTCATCTAAAGATTGGTCGTATAAAGTTGCCAAAGTTTCCATAGCTGCTTTTTCGGCTGCTGGTCCTTTTAGGGTTACTATCCATTTTTCTTTTGCTCCTGGCTCGGTTTGGTTTCTGTAGCTTTTTATTTTTAAAGAAAGTTCTTTGTTGCTATAGGGTACATTTGCAGTTTCACTATTGGTATAAAAACGGTAATTGTAGGTTAAATAAGCATGGGCTACAATATTGCCCCTATCAGCTGCGGTTACTGGTATATCTATCAGTTGTGAGCTTTCAGTTAGTGTAATTTCTTTTTCTAAAATTACACCTCTTTGGCTTTCAATTTTTAAAGTAATTAAAGCATTTTTAATGCCACTACTTATTAATAGTTTGGCAGTTTGTTTGGGTTCAAAACTATTACCGTTTACTACTTGCATTTGCAGGGCATTGGGCAAATTATAAGCGCCTTCTTGCTTGGGCTCTATTGTAAATTGGGTACTTTCAGTAATGGTTTCGCCTCGGCTATCAGTTGCAGTAATGGTGGCTAAATAGCTACCCAAATCCTTTAAGTTATTGGCAGGAATTATCCATTCTGTTTTGGTATCGTTTGTAAAGGTTTGGGTTAAAATGGTTTTATTTTTTGGCTGATTTTGAATGTAAATATTTTCATAACTGTTAAATTGCGTATTGTATTCATTGGCAGAAATATTGGTTGTATCACATTTTTCCCAAAGTCGGTTTCGCAATACACTTGTGTTTTCTTCTATTTTTTCTATGGAAATAGTACCCGAAAAGGGTAGGGGTTTGTCTTGTAAATTAGTGCAACTGTAATTGAGTTTTACAGCCTCATTTTGCCAGTTTTTGCCATTGTCGCTAATACTTACTTGCTTATCTGTATAAGCCAAATTAAGACTGTAATTGCAGGTTTTTACCTCGCCATTTATGTCGGTAATGGTGGCGTTTATTTCATAAATAAAATAAGGATTCGTTTTGGGGTCTTGGTTGGCATCGGGCAAGGCTTTAAAATTGATTGTAAATTTACCCTCTTTATCTGTTGCTGTATTGCCTGTGGTAATTACTACTTCTTGGCTGTTATTATAGCCATGGTTGTAATTCCAATTATACCAATAGTAGCGTGGTTTTAATTTACGAACTACATTGTACTCTACTTTGGCATCTTGTACACCATAGCCTGCATAAGCTTTGGCTTCTCCTATTATACTTATATCATCATTCAGTTTATAGGCTTTTTCGGGTGTTAAAAATTCGGCTTTGTATTTTGGGCGTTTGTATTCTTCTACATTAAAATATACATCATAAAAGGTATTTACACTGATAGAAAACCGCCCTGAATTAAAACCACCTTTTGGCAATACAAAACTACCACTTGCGCTGCCATAAGTATTAGTAATTAGATTAAGTTCGCCTTTAATTTCTTCGTTATTATCTAATAGAATTATCTGTAACTTATCATTAGCTATTGTTTTCTTGGTAGTTTCATTGTAGCTAATACACTTAAAATAAACCGTTTGACCAGGGCGGTAAATACTTCTATCAGTAAAAATTACTCCATTAATAGATTCATATTCTTTTTCTGCTTTATAATCTTCAGAAAGATACTCATTGCTGTATAAAACACCATTGTCTATTTCAATAATTACGCTTTCATTTTGAGCATTGCCAGATAATTTACTCAAATTCAAATTGCCTTTGCTATCTGTTTTACCTTCTATTAATGTATTAAACCCTGTACCAGAGGTATTGTAATGATATTGGTTATCAATAATTTTAAAATCTTCGTTTGCCACAGGCTTGCCATCCAAAGCATTTACCAAAGTGTAGGTTTTATTGTTTTTTACAATATTGTAGGGCGAAATATGCACAATGCCATGTGCTGCAATGGCATCATCGGTAAGGGTTTCGGTATTATTTGCTAAAATAATATAAGTACCTTCGGCTAATGCATTCAAAGCTATTTCGGCACTGTGTAGTTTATAGTCGTTATATTTAGGTAAGGTAATGGCATAAGTACTTGTAACTTTTAAACTTAAAATATAATCGTTAATGGTAAATTCTGTTTTCTGTAGTTGGTAATTGTAGCTTGTTTTTTTAAGGTAATCTATGTAATCTATTTTATATGCTGTGATGTATACTTTATAAAGATTTTTGTAGTCTATTTTGGCTAAACTTTTTTTATTCGGTTGGTTTATTTTTTCTAATTGAATGGCAAGCGTTGGCTTTTCAATTTCTTTTTTTATAGCATTTAAATTGTTGTTAAACTTAAAATCGGGGTGCTTTTTTATGGCTTGGTTAATAATAGCCATGCTTTTTGTAGGTTCTTTGGTTTGGTAGTGTGCTGCCAATTCTTTGGCTACCAAATTGCTATAAGGATTTTCAATGTATTTAGTTTGTAAAGCCTCGTAGGCTTTTAGTTTTAAGTCTTCGTTGTATTTTATACTATTGGCATATTGAATGCGCAGTAAATCAATATAAATAATAGAAGAAATGCTACCACTTCCTAAAAGCGTTTGGTATATACGCAATATTTTATATTCATTTTTAGCATCATTTGTACTTGTAAAATTTATTTTCAAGAAATTATCCAAAGTTGCGCAAGCATCATTTTCATTGGGTTGGGTATAGTCTGTATTTGAAGGTAATTCTAAATTGTTTAAAATTTCAATGGCTTGTAAACCTAATATTTGCTGAATACTTAAATCAATATCTTTGGTTTTTAAGTTTTCTATAATAGGCTCCCAAGCACCATCATTGTAGCGCACATTGGCAGCATATTGTGTGGTGTTGTCTATAAGTTTATTTATCTCATTAAACAATTTTTCATTGCTCCAATTGTTTGGGTTAGTGCTTTTATCGTCTGTATTTCGTTCGCTATTGTATTGATTTTGGCTGTAAATATTTTTTAAATATTGGGCGGCATTGATGCCTAAAAAAGCTTTTACATCATTGCTGCCATTAGCAATTTCTGTAATTAATAAATTCCAATTAACATTACTTGTATCGTCATCTTCCGCATTTTTACTGTTTAAAGTGCATTGGTATTGCACACATTTTATATAGTAGGCATCTTTGTTTTCCTTTTTGGCATTGGCTTTTATTTCATCTAATTTTAGTTGTGCATTTTTTGGTTGGTCCACTTTGTAAGTTAGCGAATCTAATTCGGCAAAGGCTTTGGTATAATTGTATGAATTGGTAATGGGCATTTTTTTCTTTCTTTTTAAATTGGTAGCATTGGCATTAAAGGTAAAACCTAATAATAAAAAACAGATGATAATTTTTGAATATTTCATATTTGCAGAATATTGAATTGCAAACTTAATACCAAAAAGGGGAAGAAAGTAAATTTTTGGATTATTAGACAATATTGTAAATAAATTTTTCTAATTTTGCTTCATGAAACTAAAACTACATTTATTATTAAGTCTATTCTACTTTATTAATCATGCAGCGAAGGCTCAAGCTGTTATTGTCTCTCAATTTGATTTCAACAATAATTTAAATGACACTAAAGGCAATGGACAATTGATGCCACATGCCATATCTAAGCGCGCATTTAGCAATGGTAAACTTAATTGGCAAGTAGATTCGGGAACCATTACTGGGGGAGGATTTATATACCAAGTACCCAAAGATTTACTAAATATTAATAAATATTCAATTGCGCTTACGTTTTCCTTTTCAGAAGTTATAGGTTATAGAAAAGTCATAGATTTTGAGGGTGCAAAATCTGACAGAGGTCTTTATTTTAATAATAATTTCAGGCTTTATCCTAGTATAAGATATATAGACACTATTTTAGAAATAGATAAATTCTACACCTTGCTATATACCAAAGATACAGCTAACGATAGCAGTTATTTATATTATTTAAACAATGGAAAATTTGAATATGCAGCAAGTATTAGCAATAAAATAATTGGTTATGATGTAATTTTAAGAGGAAATAATACACGAGAATTACGTTTTTTTAACGATGATAGCTCAACACAAAGTGAATTTTCCCCTAAAGGGGTTGTTGATCAAATTATTATCTGGAATGGCATTGCCAACTTTAATGATTTTAAAACTGTATCTACTAAAAATCTATCAGTTGAACCCGATTTTACAATTTTTCCCAATCCAAGTAAAGGCTCAATAAACATAAAAAGTCAGCAATTTATCAATCAAGTAGATATTATTGATTTGCAAGGTAAAGTTATATTAAGTAAAATTGACTTACCTCAAAATTCAGTTCATATAGAAATGTTTACCTATAAAAAAGGATTAAATTTTATACGTATCAATAACCTATATACAAAAAAAATATGGATTGATTAGTTTACAATTGTACTCATAAATATATTAGAGTTAACTGTTTTTATAATTAGATGTGATAATCGGTATCTACTCTGGCAATTCCACTCCCTCTGTACGTTTGCCTAATTCTATTACAGCTACATTTTGAATTTTACCATTGTCTATTTCAAATTTGAGCATGGTGCGCATAATATGAAAACCATGTCTGCCAGCTGCACCAGGGTTCATGTGTAGCATATTGTTTAGGTTTTTATCGCGCATTACTTTTAAAATATGGCTATGCCCTGTAATAAATAAATCGGGGGTTTGGCTGTATAAGTCTTTAATTAATTTAGGATTATACTTGCCAGGATAACCGCCAATATGTGTAATCCATACCTTTATGCCCTCGCACATAAACCGATTGTGTAGCGGATAAATGGTTCTTAATTCTTGCCCATCTACATTGCCCCAAACTGCTCTAATTTTTTTGCCTGTTTTTTCAATAATTTCATTCAAAGCCAAATTGCCCCAATCGCCTGCATGCCATATTTCATCGGCATTGGCAAAGTGTTTAATTATATCTGCTTCCGTGCAACTGTGGGTATCGCTCAACAATAAAATTTTTTTCACAACACCGCAAATTAATACCATATTTGCACATAATAAAAATAAAATGTTTAGCATTACAACAATATTGATAGCCCTTACAGCCATTGTAAGTATTATGGGCTTTGGGCAACCAAGTTTTTTAGAAAAAGCCTTGTTTCGCCCATTTAATATTTCAAATAGTAAAGAGTATTGGCGTTGGGTTAGCGGAGGTTTTGTGCATGCAGATTATTTTCATTTGTTTTTAAATATGCTAACGCTTTATTTCTTTGGTAGCAATTTAGAATATTATTTAGCCAATAGTTTTGGTACAAACGGATTGGTGCTGTATGTTTTACTTTATTTATCTGCCATACCCATAAGCAGTATGTACAGTTTTTACAAACATAAAAACAATTTTGGCTATTCAGCTTTGGGTGCATCTGGCGCTGTGGCTGCGGTGCTATTTGGCAGTATTTTATTTGCGCCCTTAAGTGGCATTACTTTGTATTTTGCCATTACCATTCCTGCTTGGCTTTTTGGTATATTGTATTTGGTTTATGAATATTATATGGGCAAAAAGCAAATGGACAATATTGGGCACGATGCCCATTTTTACGGTGCTTTGTATGGTATTTTATTTGTAATTATGGTTAAGCCAAGTGTGGTTAGTTCGTTTATTATGCAATTAAAAGAAGCTTTTTAATTAATAATTATTAATTATGAATTATTAATTAAAATTACGCTACTTTTATTTTCCCAAAAAGCTGTTCAAGTGGGTTTTCTATTGGTGCTAATGTTTCAATAATGGTTTCTGTATTCAGGTTTAAATCTTTAAAATTGAGCAATTGCCATTGTTCTTTGTTGTATTCAAGGCAGGTAAGGTTCTCTACCCAGTCGCCACTATTTAGGTACACAACGCTGCCCGTATCGTTCCAACATTCTTTAATTATTGGCTGATGAATATGCCCGCATATAACATAATCAAAATTATTTTCTATGGCTAAATCGGTAGCCGTTTTTTCAAAATTAGAAATAAATTTGATGGCTTCTTTTACAGAGTTTTTTATTTTTTTGCTAAAAGAAATTCTTTCTTTACCCATTTTTACCAAGCAATAGTTTATAGCTCGGTTCAATACTATTAATAAATCGTAGCCCTTGCCACCCAATTTTGCAAGCCATTTGCTGTGTTGCATGGTTATATCAAATACATCGCCATGAAAAAACCACGCTTTTTTATCGCCAAGGGTTAGCACTAATTTATCATCTAAATCCAAATTGCCCATAGCAAAGCCAGAGAATTTGCGCAAAAGCTCATCATGATTGCCTGTTAGGTAATGAACCTTGGTGCCGTTAGAAGCCATTTTGAGTATTTTGTTCAATACCTCCATGTGGGCTTTAGGAAAATAATTTTTACTAAACTGCCAAATATCTATAATATCGCCATTCAATACCAATGTTTTGGGGTTAATACTGTTTAAATAAGCCAACACCTCCTTGGCATGGCAGCCATAAGTGCCCAAATGTATATCGGATAGCACGGCTATTTCTAGTTCTCGTATTTTCATTTTACAAAATTTACACTTTATTGTTATTGGTTTATGATGTTAATATTAGGTTTTAATTACTATGCACATGTGTATGGTAGGGAACAAAAAAAATGCGCTTAATGGTTAAGCGCATTTTTTATATTTTGTTTGATTAATTTTATTACTCTACAATTCTAATTTCATAACTACCTGCTGTGGCAGCATCTGTATTTTGCAAAAGTAAAAAATTGCCACCTGCTGCATTTAGGGTATTGCTCAATACGCTGCTTTGCTCCCCTGGGGGTACTATGGCTGGTGTGCCTTGTACGCCATTGTTTACATTGCTTAATGCCATTACAAGGGCTACAGTGCCTGTGTTTTTAAGGGTAAATCTTCTGGCAGATAAATAAGGCAAATTGGCTATTTCTAAAATGGTATTGGCATTAATACTGCCCTCATAATCGGGTGGGGTGGGGCTGCCTGTATCGTCTATGCCTCGGGTAAATTGGTAGGAGTTATATACCAAAGGATTGCGTACAATAAATACTCTCATAACATTATCCAACCTTATGCGCAGCAAATCCATAGCTTTATCGAAAACAGATTTTAGGGCTATTAGCTTGGCTGCTCGGTCGTCTATTTGGGTTTTTGGCTGATTGATAAGTGCTAAATACTCGGCTGCCTTGGCGGTAAGTATAGTTAAATCTAATGGGGTACTAAGATAGGGGGTAATACTTGCCAATAGGGGTGTGGCTATTTGTAGCAAATCTTGCGCATAGGTGTATATTTCGCTATCTCGCATAGCATTTAGGGCAGCGGGGTTATCATCAAAACGCTTTCCTGCACGGGCTATGCCTGTATTATATGCCCAAGCAGCGTATGCCGTGCTTACATTAAGCAGGGCATTGGTAAAATCTGCACGTTTGTTTTGCTTATCTACGGCAAAGCCTGTTAAATCTGCTGTGGCTGCCCCTGCTGTGGTTAGTATGGTGGTTACATAGCCGTTAAACTCGGTATGTAATAGCGGAATAGCAGGCACGGTAGCCAATGCTGCGGAGTGAATAACGGCATGTCCTTGTACTTTTTGAAACATGCTCAATTGGTTTTCTAACTGGTCGTTCATGGTGTAAATTGTTTTATGGTTGAATGGTTATATTGTTTGTTGGCTTTGTCATGCTGAGGTAGGAAGCATCTTTTTATTGTTTAGATATTTCGTTCCTCAATATGACAGCCTTGTTTTGTTTTACAAATGTAGGAAAATTTCGAGGATATTAATTAATTTTTTTGAGTTAGTATTATTCTGTATTCTTCCACATTAAAATTTTTATTATGTTCATTATACCAATGACAAAATATAATACCCTTTAAACTCGTTGAATTTATTTCTAAAGTAAAAATTTTATGCAAAATTATTTCTTCATTAATTGATTGTGTTTTATAACTTCTACCTTCCCCTATCCATAAAACAAATTCTAATTTATTATTTATGTATTTGAATGATAAAATTTTAGGGTAGTAATATTGATTTCCCTCTCCATTTGGTTTAAAACTTATAGATATGTTATTGTCAGTGAAATGTAATATTCCCTTTTCCCCTAACACATTATTTGAATTAGATTTTATTTCATAATAATATTCTAATCCACCAAATACATTGAAAGGTTTCATTTCCCAATTTTTTGCATATTCATGTTCTTTTAGATATTTATCAAAATTTTCTTTCTCTTGTGTATATTTTTTTTCATATTCTGTAGATTTAGTTTCGGCTTTGGTATATTTTTCTTCTAATTCAGCATATTCTTTGTCTTTTCTTTTAATGTCTTTTCCAGTAAATGGTATTTTGCCAGAATATATTATTTTATAATATAGTTTATTAACTACTCCCTTTTTAAAAAGGGTAATAAGCAAATCAATTAAAGGAATTAATAAAATAAAACATAATGTGTAGCATAGAGGGTAGCATACCAAATTATGATTATCTCCTACACTGTCTTTAACTGCTTTAATCAAACCTTTTTTTTGTTCACTTTCTTCAAGCAAACCAAATCCAAAAATTGTAAACACAATTTTCCAATTTATTATTAGCCAAGTAACTATAAAGCTGCGGTAAAAATAGCTTTTAAGCCTATCTGTAAATAAATACTCTAATATCTCTTTCATAATTTTATAGGCAAATATAATCTTAAAATTCAATTATTTTATTGGCTATGTATTATTGTACGACCCCTTCGGGGTCGCCCTTTACTTATCTATTAATTTGCTATAAATCTACCACCCTTTCAGGGTGTTTAAAGGGTAATTAATGTTATAACGATAAATACCATAAAAAAAAGCAACACCTGCGCATTGCTTTTTTTCGGAGGGTATGAGACAGTGCCTCTCACCGCTGCAAATATAAACTTATAATTTAATTATTTATAACATAGATAAACCACCCCTAACCCCTCCACCGCATAGGCGGCACAGGCAAAGGAGGGGAATAAAACCGCTAACGCTCGCATCTTGCGAGTGTTTGGTTTCTTTGCCTTTGGCATTTCTTTTCTTTGCTGCAACAAACCACCCCTAACCCCTCCATACTTCGACATACTTCGGCAGGCTCAGCAGCCAAGCTCAGTAACCACAGGAGGGGAACAAAACACACCTTGCTATACAAAATAGCTATCAGAACAAACCTTATACCTATCTGAATACATTTTATACCTATCTTAACAAACCCTATAGCTATCTGAAAAATATTATAACAAGCCATTGTAACAATATAAAAAACAATTGTAATAAAATAAAAAGTACTTGCAACAAAATGCAAAGCACTTGTAATAAAATGCAAAACACTTGCAACAAAATACAAAGCACTTGTAATGAAATGCAAAGCACTTGCAACAAAATGCAAAACACTTGCAATAAAATAACAAATTTTAATCAAAATTTGTAATAAAACAACAAATTAGCTATATATTTGCCCTATGTTTACCTTTTATCTTAACCAAATACTCATAAAACTGGGGCAAAAGCGCAGCAACCTAAACCTTGCCAAAATGGGCATACCCTACAATGCCGCCCGCCAGCTGCTTTCGGGCAATGTAAAAACCATAAAACTTGATACCCTCTATTACCTTTGCCACGCCTTAGGCTGCACCCCTAACGACCTGCTGGATATACCGCCCCCAGCAGCCCAAACCCTACCGCCCGCCCACCCCTTGCAGCAGCTTGTAAAAGCCCCCTTGGCAAACCACCCCTTAGATATTGTAGGCAGCATGGATATAAACCAATTGGATATAGCCACCATTGTGCTTAAAAAAATAAAAGAGGGCAAAGTGGTTAAGTTTGAGGAGTAGGGGGTTTGGATTTTTAATTTTTGATTTTTGATTTTTGATTTTTTTGGTCACTTCGAGTAAAAAATGGCTCTGCATTTTTGTATCGAGAAGTGGGGAAAGGGTATTCAAAAATTGGTTGGTTTAAGCCTAAATTCTAAAGGAATTTGGAGAGTAATTATAGTTCAGTATATTTGCAATTATGCGCAAGGCTATCACTAACGTGCAGCCTTAAATCCTCAGACATAAAACAAACAATAATTAAACAAAATAAACTCAAACCAAACCTTATGATTGAAATTAATTTTTTAGATGCCAATGGGTCAATAATTCATACCCTTACAACAATTGAAGAAGTCCAAAATTTTTTCAACCCAACTGTTAATTGTTCAACTCCCCAGACATTGGTATTAGATTTAGTTTCTAATCACAATAAATATATTATGTTTGGAATTGAATAATATTTTCACCAAACTGTTATTGAAAACGTAATAAGTAAGATTACTGTCAATTATAAATCTGTGGAGTAATTTTATGGCAACATCAAAACGACATCATTATTTACCACAATTTTATCTTAGAGGTTTTACAGACAATAAAGGAGAGTTTTATGTTTTTGATAAACAAACAGAAGAGATTAGAAAAAGCAATCCATTAAATTCTTTTTTTGAAAACCACCGCAATACAGCAAACGTTAAGGATTAAAAATCAACTTTGCTCGAAGAAATTTATGCTTACTTCGACAGCAAAACATCAATAGAGCTTGAAAAAATTAGAAAGTCAACAATTGATAACTTTACTTTAGAACCTGAAATACTTCACAGAATAAAAATGTTCATTGCCCAGATTTATTGGCGTATTCCTGAGAGTGATGAGGAAATAGAAAAACTAATAGATGAGTTGTCCTTTTCTGACACGGGTTTTGACATTAAAGATAAAATTACTGGCAAATCCATTGCAACAAAAGAACTTCAAGAGCAATTAAAAAGTGTTGAACTATTTCGAAAAATGTATCGCATATTCATTCCTCTTATATCAACACAAGAAAAATTCAGACGAACTGACCACGAAAATTGGCGTGTTTATTTTAGAGGCAATAAACTTCAACTTACAAGCGACAACCCACTTATAATTGAAAAATTTGTTGATTTTGGTAGTTTAAACGGAGAGCTTTTGTTCCCACTATCTTCCGACAAGGTTTTTGTTCATACAGCACGACCTAAACCTAAAAATCTACCTTCAATATTTCTACTTCATTTAGACACACTTATTATTCAGCAGGCGTCAAGGTTTGTATGTTGTTCAGACAGATTTTATTTGGACTACCTTGTAAACAACCTATATTCATTCTCTAAAAATTATGATTTCAAAGACAAAATGAAAGACAGTGTTTTCAAACATTTTGCATAAAAAATTAAAAGTTTTTTCCGCTAATCCCATTAACGCTTAAATCCTTGAGAGTGTTTTTTTTTCTTTGTTTTAGCATTTTTAAATTATAACAAAGCTAACAATCAATTGCCTTATGCTTTAGCATAAGGCATACAAAGCAAAGATGTTTCGCTACGCTCAACATGACAGCCCTTGCAGAAAAAAACCAACAATGGCAAATTCCCAAACAAAACCATAAATTTGCGGTTAATATATTAATTAGCAAAACTTTGGATACAAACCAAACCTCGCAACGCAAAAAAGACCATATAGAATTGGCTTTCCAATCGCAAACGGAAGGCATAGATACCCGTTTTTTTTACGAACCCCTGCTTGCCCCACACCCCGCAGGGCAAAGCATTCCCCCAAAAACAATAGCCAATAAAACCCTGCCGCTGCCCCTATGGGTAAGCAGTATGACAGGCGGTACGGAAAAGGCAGCCCTTATAAACAAAAACTTGGCTATGGCTTGTGCCGAATTTGGCATGGGCATGGGCTTGGGCAGCTGCCGTATTATTTTAAAAGACAAAACCTATCTTAAAGATTTTGATGTTAGGCAGTATTTGGGCAATAGTATGCCGCTGTTTGCCAACCTTGGCATAGCGCAAGTGGAGGAACTGCTGGAAAATAAACAGCACCACGCAATAGATGAATTGGTAAAAAGCCTGCAAGCAGATGGGCTAATTGTGCATATAAACCCCCTGCAGGAATGGCTACAGCCAGAGGGCGATAAGATAAAAAATGCCCCTATAGATACTTTAAAAAAACTGATAGATGCAGCGCAATACAAAATAATAGTAAAAGAAGTGGGGCAGGGCTTTGGTCCAAAATCGTTGATAGAATTATTGCAGCTGCCTATCGAGGCAATAGAGTTTGGCGCACATGGGGGCACTAATTTCGCCACATTGGAACTACTGCGTCAGCCACAAGAAATTAAAGAACAACTGCTACCTATAACAGCCATAGGGCATACAGCTGCCGAAATGGTAGATTTTGTAAACTATGGTATGCAGCATTTGGGCAATAAGGTACAATGCCATAATATAATTGTTAGCGGAGGGATAAAAAATTATTTAGACGGCTATTACCTTATGCAAAAAGCCAATTGCAATGCTATATATGCCCAAGCATCTGCATTTTTAAAGTATGCTACAGGCAGTTATGAGGCTTTGCAGCAATATTGCCATTTGCAAAAAAAAGGATTGGAAACATGTTATCAGTATTTGGGGATTAGGGATATTTAATTAATAATGAAAAATTAATAATGAAAAATGAAATTGACCAAAAAGCTGCGTAGCAGCGAAACCTCATAGCGTTATGCGTAAGCTTAATGCGAAAAGAAAATAAAGTTGGCAAAGAAAAGAAATAAGAAAAACACAAAAAGACAATAAAAAACTTTGCGTCTTTGCGTGAAAAATAAAAAATATGAAACAAATTAAAGGATTCTCTAAACTTAGCAAAGAGGCTAAAATAGAATGGATAGTAAACAATTATCTTGAGGGCGATGAAAGTGCTATCAATTTTTTAAAAAGCTATTGGCATACCAATTTTGATGCGCAAAAACTACACGATGAGTTTATAGAAAATACAATCAGCAATTTTTATGTACCCTTTGGCATTGCGCCCAATTTTAAAATAGATGGTAAAATGTACTGCATACCAATGGCTATAGAAGAAAGTAGCGTTGTGGCAGCAGCAGCCAAATCGGCTAACTTTTGGTTAGATAAAGGTGGCTTTACTACCCAAATATTAGGCTTTGAAAAAATAGGGCATGTACATTTTATTTGGAATGGAAACGATGGCGCAAAACTTCAAACTTTTTTTAATGCCATAAAAGAAAAATTTTATACCGAAACCAATCATATTACCAAAAATATGCAATTGCGTGGGGGTGGTATTTTAAGTATAGATTTGATTGACAAAACAGCCGATGAACCAAACTATTATCAACTAAAAGCCACCTTTGATACTTGCGATAGTATGGGAGCTAATTTTATAAATTCTGTATTAGAAGAATTTTCGAAAATATTGAAACAAGAAATTGCTACAACCACACTTTTAGCCGAGAATGAAAAAGAGGTGCAAGTAGTTATGTGTATTTTGAGTAATTATACGCCCAATTGTATTGTAAGGGCAGAGGTAAAAGCCAAAATTGAAGATTTGAGCGAAGGCGAAATGAGTGGCGAAGAGTTTGCCGAAAAATTTTGTAGAGCCATACGCATAGCCGAAATAGAGCCTTACCGAGCCACAACCCACAACAAAGGCATTATGAACGGAATTGACAGTGTTGTAATAGCCACAGGCAACGATTTTAGAGCCATAGAGGCTTGCGCACACACTTATGCATCAAGAACAGGCAAATATAGCAGCCTTACCCATGCTGAAATAAAAAATGGCGAACTGCGTTTTTGGTTAGATATTCCAATGGCATTGGGCTCAGTAGGTGGTTTAACAGGCTTGCACCCTATGGTAAAATTTGCATTGAAATTATTGGGCAATCCTAATGCCCAAGAATTAATGAAAATAACGGCTGTAGTAGGCTTGGCTCAAAACTTCTCTGCCATACGTTCGTTGGTTACATCTGGCATTCAAAAAGGACACATGAAAATGCACTTGTTAAATATTTTAAATCAATTGGAAGCCACCGAAAAAGAAAAAGCGGATATTGTACATTATTTTAAAGATAAAATTGTAAGCCATAGCGCAGCAGTAGAAATTTTTTGTAAAATGAGGGGGATAGCGCTACCTGCGGTGGTTAAAGGATAGAATTAATTATGTCAGATAGTTTTTTCCAAAAAATATATAAATTCAAGCAATCTGAAACAAAAAATAGTCAAGAGAATTTTTTAACTGAAATTTTTGCCTATTGTTTGAAAAATGATGAGGTGTTTAGGAAAAGTTTTTTTGTTAATATTAATCTATTTGAGTATAATGATTCTCAAATAAAAGAATCGATAAAAACTCAATATATAACTAAAACAAAAGGGAGACCTGATATTTGTTTAAAAGATGATAATAATTTAATATTTATTGAAAATAAAATAGATTCTTTGCAAGGAGAAAATCAATTAAAAAATTACAAAAATGATTTGTTAAGCATTGAAAATAATAAGATTAAAAATAAAAGTTTAATTTTTATTACTAAACATTATGAGGAAACTAATATATCAAAAGAACTTAATTTTAATTTTATATATTTAAGATGGTTTGATGTATATGAACTAATCCAAAAACCAACAAATGAAATAACAAAAGAATTAGCATTATATTTAGAAAAAGAAAAAATGAGCAAAAAATTAGATTTTAAAAAAGAACATGAGAGTTTTTTTAGAAATTTTGAAGAAGTGTTTTATATAATAAAAGATTTTTTTAAATTAGTTAAAGATGATAGTGATATTTCAAATACATTCAATTTAAAAAAATTTAATGATTACATTTTACAGAAATGGGAATTTTCAATTGGTATTGAAACTAATCTTCAATACGGGAAACTATGGATAGGTTTTTGGTTAAATGGTAATGAAATGAATTTAGCTGTTCATTTATATAATTTGAATGAAATTGAGAAAGAAAATGTTTTAAAGAAATACAATAATTTAAGCAAAGAGTGGAAAAATGATGATGATAAAGATATTTATAAATTCACGAAATTCAGTAATTTAATTAAAAATAAAGGAAATTTCTTAACACATAAAGCCTTGGAATTTATAAAAGAATGTCTTACAGAACTAAATGAAAATAATTTATTAAAATAACTTAAAAAAGTCCCTTTGCTTTGGAAAGGGATTTAGGGATAGGATTATGCAACAAACCTTCTACAGTGCAGGAAAACTAATGTTAAGTGGCGAATATGCAGTGTTGCATGGCGCAACAGCATTGGCTTTGCCTACCCATAAAGGGCAATCGCTTGCAGTAGATTACAAAACAGATTTATTAGAACATTGCATATTTTGGGATAGTTATGATAACAATGGCGATATTTGGTTTAGCGTAAAAATAAATTTACCCTATTTTATTGTAGAAGATACAACAGATAAAATGGTAGCTATCCAATTAATCAGATTTTTAATTTCTGGAAAGGCTTTAAATCCACAATTTTTAGCAGAAAAAGGTATTTATACTATAAAAACTGTTTTAGAATTTAACAGAGAAAGTGGCTTGGGCAGTAGCAGCACTTTAACCAATAATATTGCGCAATGGGCTGGGGTAGATGCTTTCAAATTGCATTTCAACACTTTTAAAGGCAGTGGATTTGATATTGCAGTTGCTCAACAGCAAAAGCCTTTGTTGTATCAAGTAAACCATCAAGTTCCTACTATAGAAACTATAGAATGGCATAAGCCTTTTAACGAACAATTGTTTTTTGTGTATTTGAATAAAAAACAAATTAGCCGCAATGACATTGCCCAATACGAACAAAAGCCTGTATTTTCTTTTATGCAAATAGAAGAAATTACCAGAGTTAGCAAGCTTTTAGCCCATTGTAACGATTATTTTGAGTTTTGTTTGTTGTTAGAAATAGCTGAAAGTGTAACATCAGAGGCATTAAATCGCCCAACAATTAAACAACAATTATTTCCAGATTTTAGTGGTACAATTAAAAGTTTGGGTGCATGGGGTGGCGATTATGTTTTAGCTACAGGCAGCAATGTAGAAGCCTATTTTAGCGCAAAAGGATACAATGAAATAGTGAAATTTGAAGATATGATAAAAGCAAATTAAAGTTGGCAAAAAAATAATTAGTAATTGGCAAAAAGAAAAAAACTTTGCGTCTTTGCGTGACAAAGAAATAAAAAAAGCATCTCTCAAAAGTCCCTTTCCTTTGGAAAGGGATTTAGGGATAAGAAAAATATGAAAACAACCACTTGGCAATCGCCCTCAAACATAGCCCTTGTAAAATATTGGGGCAAAAAAGAAAACCAAATTCCTGCAAATGCAAGCATTAGCTTTACTTTGGATAATGCCCTTACTACAACAAGAATTAGTGCAGAATTTAACGTAACACAAAACGCAATTTCGTTAGATTTTTATTTTGAAAATGAAAAAAACGATGCTTTTGCATTAAAAATTGCGAACTTCTTGAAATTAGTTTCATCGGAATTTTCTTGGCTTACCCAATATCATTTAACTATTCATTCGTCCAACACATTTCCGCATAGTAGTGGCATAGCCAGTTCGGCATCAGCTTTTAGTGCTTTGGCTTTGTGCTTATGCAGCTTGCACGAAGAAATTACTGAAACTAAACTAACAAACTTCTTTCAAAAAGCATCTTATTGGGCACGTATAGGCAGTGGCAGTGCTTGTAGAAGCGTTTATGGCGGTTATAATCTTTGGGGAAAAACACCAAGTGTAGCGCATAGTTCAGATGAGTTTGCTGTAAATATTGATGCTGAAATTCATAATAATTTTAAAAACTTACACGATACGATATTAATTGTAGAAAAAGGAAAAAAAGCAGTTTCAAGCACCCAAGGTCACGCTTTATTAAAAGAACATCCTTTTGCTAAAATGCGTTATGATATTGCCAATCAAAACACAGAAAAATTATTATCCATTCTGAAAAATGGCGATTTTACAGCCTTTACCCATTTGGTAGAAAGCGAGGCATTGATGCTACATGCTTTAATGATGACATCGCCCACACCATTTATATTGGTAAAGCCTAATACTTTAGCCATTATTGAAAAAATATGGGACTTTAGAAACCAAGCTAAAATTGAATTGTTATTTACTTTAGATGCAGGCGCAAATGTCCATTTGATAAGCAGTGCCAAACATAATGAACAAGTACAACAATTTGTGCAAAATGAATTGGTAGGATATTGTCAAAATCGGTTGTATTTTTGCAACGCAATTGGAAACGGACCTATAAAAATAAACAATGCTTAAACAATCACTCTTTTACGCAAAAATATTATTGTTTGGAGAATACGGCATCATAGAAGATTCTATGGGATTATCTATTCCTTACAATCAATTTAATGGTGCGCTTAAAATAGATGGTAGAAAAGATGAATTTTCTATAAACTCAAACGAGGATATCGAAGCATTTTATAATTATTTAGTTCAATTAAACAATACAAACGAATTGCCTTGTACCTTTAATTTAGAAGCTTTTAAGCAAGATTTGGACAAAGGCTTATATTTTGATAGCAGCATTCCGCAAGGTTTTGGTGTGGGCAGTTCGGGCGCATTGGTAGCCTCTGTTTACGATAAATATTGTACCAATAAAATTACAGTGGCTAAAAACCAAGTGGGCGATGAAATTTTAAAACTAAAACAAACTTTCAGTAAATTAGAATCTTTTTTTCATGGTAAAAGCTCGGGTTTAGACCCTTTGATTTGTTATCTAAACTTACCTGTTTTAATCAAATCTAAAACTGATTTAGATACTATTGGCTTGCCAGAACCCAATGCGCAAGGCAAAGGCGCAATATTTTTAATTAACTCGGGCATACCAGGTCAAACCCAAAACATGGTTTCTATTTTTTTAGAAAAATGCAAAAATGAAGGTTTCCGCAATTTGGTAAAACACCAATTTAAAAAATACAACGATGAATGTATTGAAGCATTTTTAAAGAAAGATTTTAAACCATTGTTTAAATCTTTAAAAAGTTTATCGCAATTGGTTTATGATAATTTTAGCCCTATGATTCCTGATAAGTTTAAAAAACTTTGGAAAGAGGGCATAGATTCTAATAGTTATTATTTAAAATTGTGTGGTAGCGGTGGTGGTGGTTTTATATTAGGCTTTACCCAAGATTTAGAAACAGCCGAAACCAAGTTAAAAGAGCATAAACTACAAGTAATTTATAAATTTTAAATGCAATGACCGCCAACGCTAACTTGGAGGGTAAAAATAAATTAGCATTCAAGCTTATTGCTTTATTTTCCAATATTCGTTGGTACAATATTTTATTAACCGTGTTGGCGCAATACCTTTCTGCTTATGTTATTATTTCGCACTCTGGTGGCAATTATTGGCAATTAATTTACGATTTTAAACTGCATGCCATAGTTTTAGCATCAGTATTTAGCATTGCAGCAGGTTTTATTGTCAATAATTTTTACGATTTTGAAAAAGACTTAATCAATAGACCCAAAGTTACGCTTTTTAATAAACTTATTAGTAAAAATACAACACTCAATATTTATTTAATATTTAATATTGTTGCCGTTTTAATAGCTTTGACAGCTTCTTTTAAAATTTGTATTTTCTTTTTGGCATTTATTTTTTCATTGTGGTTTTACTCGCATAAAATTCAAAAATTGCCATTTGTAAAAGAATTTGCAGCATCTATTTTAAGCGTTACTTCTTTTTTTGCCATTATATTGCATTATGGTAAATTTTATCCGTTCATATTTATTTATGGCGTGTTTTTTATGAGCTTGGTGTATAGCCGAGAATTAATCAAACAATTTGAAAATTACAAAGGCGATATTGCCTTAAACAATTCATCTATCCCTGTTTTATTGGGTTTTGATAAAGCACGGTATTTTAGTGTTTTTATATTAATGCTTTCCTTTTTATGTGGTTTTAGCATATTAATTTTTTATGGCTTTAGCATTGGCAATTATTTTCTTACACTTGCCTTGCTTTGTATTTTTATCAATTTGTTTTTACTTAAATACAATCAATTTAAAACCATTAATTTAATGTATAAAATATTAATTGTATTGGGTATTTGCAATTTGTTGTTGGTGTAATTATTTTATCTTATACGACACCCCAAAACTTACCATTTGCCCTCTTCTAAAGTTTAGTAATTCGTGGTCGGTTCTACCTTTTTTAAAGTCTATTTTGCCATCGTTGTTAGTATCTTGCCATAAGCGGTTTTGGAAGTTTAACACATCGCTTACACTGAATTTTAACGATAATTTTTTGCCTACGTTTTTCGAGAAAGTTAAGTCAATAGCATGTCTTGGCATTTCATAAACAGTTGGGAAAATAGTATTACCTACAAAAGCTATGCGTTTGCCAAATACATTGTATGAAATATTAGCATTTAAGCCTTTTTTATCGTTGTTATAGAATACTGAAAAATTAACAATATATGGCGATTGTCCTTGTAGTGGACGTTTTTGCGCTTGGCTCAATGTACTGTCTTTACCTAAATCTACTTGGCTAAAAATGTACGAAGCATTTAATACCAACGATAAATTTTTAATCAAATTATTTTGTGATATTTTATCTAACGATTTTCTTACTTCTATTTCTGCACCATAATTTGTAGCACTGCTTGCATTTTGCAAAGTAAATTGAGGACTTAAACCCACTGGTTGTACATAATTTTCAATTGGGTTTTTAAATTTTTTGTAAAATGCACCCACACTTATGGTTTCAGAACTTGTAGGATATATTTCGTATCTTGCATCTACATTGTCTATAGTGGCTATTTTTAAATTTGGATTACCCACAACGTTCAAATCGTACATAAAATCGTAATACACAAAAGGCGCAAGCTCTCTAAACTCTGGACGATTAATAGTACGGCAATAGGTTAAGCGAACCAAACTTTTATCGTTTATATAATAAGCAGTATTTAAAGAAGGTAATAAATTGGTATTGGTTAAGTTTACATCTACTTTATCATTATTAGTTGCGCTTTTTAGCGTTTGGCTAAAATGTTCAACCCTTGCACCTATTACAACATTAAGACGACCAAGAGGCATAGTTAAACCTGAATAAGCAGCTGCCAATGTGTTGTTAGCATCGTATTTATCGCTTGGGTTTGTACCTTCTGCTATTTTAAAACCATTGGTACTTACATTATCAGAATTAAAAATTTCATTTATAGGTAATTTTAACAATGCAGCATTTGGGTTTCCTGTATAAGAATAGCTTAACCAACGTGCGCTAAAATCTCTTTGTTTATCTTCTGCATAAGCACCTATTTTCAATACAATATTTTTAGCGGTATCAAAGCTATTTTTAAAATTCTTTTCATAATTTACAGTGCCCGATTTGGTGTTTTCATTCAAATTAGAATAAAAACGAGCGGCATCAAACAAACTTGCTGGTCCTTGAATTTGTAGTGTATAATCATCATTGCTACCTATGGCTTTAAAAGTTCTAAAACGTCTAAAATCAGGTTCGTTTCTTTTAATAAAACTATAGCCAGCAGTGTAGCTCAGTTTATCATTCATTTTGTTTAGCTTGTTTACACCTTCCAATTGACCAAAATAGATACTTCTGCTGGTGTAGTGAAAACCATAGTTTTTCCATTCATCGTTTGGTCTTTCAGTTGGGTTTACACCTGTTCTTATAGTCGTTTCATTTTCGCCTATTTGGTTAAACATATTTTTGAAAGAATAAGTACTTTTCTTATTTGGGCTATATATCCAATTGCTCAATACATTTATTTTACTTTCTACAGCATAGTTTTCGTCATTGTAATTAAACATTTGACGTACATAGTCTGTTTGGTCGAATTGGTAGCGGTATCTTTTGGCATTATAAGCTTGATAAGATGTAGAGTAACCAATATTGTTAATTGAAAATAATTTTTTCTTTTTCAATTTATTCAATATTATTTCTTTACCAAAACCAATACCAAAGCCAAAATCGAGCGGTGCAGTAGTTGAATTTAGGGCATAATTATTTTCAAATTGTTTACCATATAAAATAGAAGTGCTTTGCGATACTCCTGCAAGAGATTCTGGCAAACCTATTGGCAATTTTCTTTGTCCGTTATCGTAGCCCAACAAATCTGAACCAGATGAAATATTATTATTCAAACGGGTTTTAAAAGTTGTACCTACTCTATAGCCTAATCCAATATTTACGGTTAAAAAATCTTTTTCTACATTGCTTTTGGTATAAAGTTTTATTACGCCTCCTGCAAAATCGCCTGCAAGCTCTGCCGAACCTGATTTGTAAATTAATACCTTGTCTAACATATTTGAGGGTACTAAATCGAAAGAAAAAGCACGTTTATCTACCTCTGTACTTGGTGCATTTATATTATTGATTTGAACACTATTATAACGTTGGCTCAATCCTCGCAACATAATAAACCTATTTTCCATTAAAGTAACACCTGGTACACGAGCAGCTACTTTAGCTGCATCCGTAGCAGTGGTTTGTTTTATTTCTTGTTCAGATATGGCAGAAACTACCTCTTGTGCTTTTTTTACCTCTTGAATAACTGCTTTAGCTGTATTTGTTTTTTTTACTACTTTTATTTTGGCTGTTCCAATATTCTCAACTTCATTTCCTTGTATTACAATTTTATTAAGGCTTAAGTTTTCGCCTTCTTTTACAGTTATTTTACTTCTATATTTTTCTATATTTTTAACATTAATAATCAATTCGTATTCGCCAGCAGCAACCAAAAAATTAAATTTTCCTTCAGTATCTGTAGTTGTATCTATCAAAGTACCCAATACTTTAATGTTAGCATTTTTAATTATTTTTTTTGTTATAGAGTCTTGTACTATACCATTTACCAATGATTTTGATTGAGAAAAACCAACAACATTCAATAAACAAAAAATGGCTGTTATTACAAATACTTTTTTATTAAAATTCATGCTGCAAAATTTAACTTGGCGTGTTAAGTTTACCTTAATTTAAAATGATGATTAAGTTATACTAATTTGAATCTAACAATAGTTAACAATTTGATAATATTGCGTTCAATTAGTCTTAATAATACAATGTTTTTTTTGTATTGTTGAAATCAATCATAATAATAGCTTTATTTCTTGTAGTAAATGTTTGTACTGCCACTACAAATAAGTTCGAGTCTATTCGTATTTGTGATATAAACAATGAAATGATAGCAGGCGCAAAAGTGATTATTGACAATCAAATATTTTATACAGGTATTAATGGTACTTGCAATATTCCTGTTGCCTTACTCGATAAATGCAAATCTATTAAAGTAGAATGTATTTCATTTAAAACCAAAGAATTAAAAACAATTGAATCAAATTCAAAAATAATTTTGGAATTTAGATAATTTTTTTCTTACCTTTGTTAAGAAATTGTTAAGGAGTTATGAAAAAATTATTAATTATCGGACTTTTTGTATGTGGAACTTATCTAAACTTAAGCGCACAGGCAAATAATGTTTCTTTAAATGCTATTGGAAAATACGTTGAAGAAACTGGAATTTTATTTAATGGTAATTTAGAAACGGCATATTTAAGTGGAAAAACGGAATGTATTTATGAAATTACAGATGGTGTTAAAGACGGAAAAGTAGCTGTTTATTTTGAAAATGGTTCACTAAAAGAATCAGGAAATTACAATGTTGGCAAAAAGAATGGCGAATGGGTATCATACAATCAAGATGGTAAAATAGCTTCAATTGCTTTTTATAGAAATGATGTAAAACACGGCACATGGAAAATTTGCGATGACAAAGGTGTTGTACGTTCTATTCAACAATACAATAATGGCAAAAGAACAGGCACTTGGAAAAGTTTTGATGCTAAAGGCAAACTTACCGAGTCTGTAACGTACTAAAAAAATATTTTTTAATAAATGAAAAGCCGATTGAAAAAATCGGCTTTTTTTATGCAATTTTGCCTACAATGAAAAGGATAGGAGTTTTTACCAGTGGTGGCGATTCGCCAGGTATGAATGCGTGTATTAGAGCTGTGGTTCGTTCGGCAAGTTATAATGGGGTAGAGGTGGTAGGTATAAAACGAGGCTACCAAGGTATGATTGACAATGAATTTTTAGAACTAAAGAAAAAAGATGTTGCCAATATTATTCAAAATGGCGGTACAATTCTTAAAACCGCTCGCAGCCAAGCTTTTCATACCAATGAGGGGCGAAAAAAAGCATTTGATAATATTCAAAAACATGGCATTGAAGGTTTAGTTTGTATAGGCGGAAATGGTACTTATACAGGTGCGGGCATATTTTACGATGAATTTAAAATTCCGAGTATTGGCGCACC
Organism: uncultured Chitinophaga sp.; assembly: GCA_964505065.1. GTDB lineage: Bacteria > Bacteroidota > Bacteroidia > NS11-12g > UBA955 > JABMMZ01. The sequence goes on along the minus strand of CAZDGF010000024.1, from coordinate 11,160 downwards.
AGGTACAATAGACAACGATTTATATGGAACAGATTATACCATTGGGTTTGATACTGCCGTAAATACAGCCTTAAATGCTATAGATAAAATAAGAGATACTGCCGATGCGCACAATCGCGTTTTTTTTATAGAAGTAATGGGGCGAGATAGCGGTTTTATAGCCTTAAATGCAGCATTGGCAGGTGATGCAGAGGGTGTATTAGTACCAGAAATATTGGGCGATTACGACAGTTTGATGGCGCATTTTGAAAATAAAACAAGAAGAAACAAGGAGTTTAGCATTATTGTAGTATCCGAAGGCGAAACCGAAGGTAGCACTTTTGAATTGGCAGATAAATTCAAACAAAAATTTACAAATTGCGATGTGCGTGTTTCTGTATTGGGGCATATACAAAGGGGAGGAAGCCCTTCGGCAAACGATAGAATATTAGCCAGCCAATTGGGCAATGCAGCTGTTGAAAATTTATTGGCAGGAAAAACCAATTGCTGCGTGGGTGTTGTAAACCACAAAGTAGTGCTAACACCATATAACGAGGCTGTTACCAAACGAAAAAGCATTGATAAAAACCTTTGGCATTTGGCAAATATTTTAAGTTATTAATAAAAAATGTTGCTACAATTAACCATATCTAATTTTGCTATTATTCAGCATTTGGAATTTAAGCCAAAAAGCAATTTGAATATTATAACGGGCGAAACAGGTGCAGGAAAGTCAATAGTTTTAGATGCCCTAAGCTTAATATTGGGCAGTAGAGCAGATATTAAAACACAAAGCGAATGGGGCGAAAAATGTGTGGTAGAAGGTATATTTTTATTGGAAAGTAAAAAGTATAAACCTTTGTTTGATGCTTTAGAATTAGATTTTGAAAAGGAAACCATTGTAAGAAGAGAAATAAATACCAACGGCAAATCAAGAACTTTTATAAATGACACGCCAGCCACATTAGCCCAATTAAAAACCATTGGTAGCCGAATTGTGAACATACATTCGCAACACGAAAATACGCATTTAACCGACAATGAATTTCAATTTAAAATATTAGATAATTATGCAAAACTGAACGATACGTTTAGCCAATATTCATTGGTATATACAGATTTTGTAAAATTGCAAAACAATTTAGAACAATTGCTTTTACAGCAACAAAATTTATTGAAAGAAAAAGATTATTTGGCTTATTTGGTAGAGGAGTTTGAGAAAATAAACTTACAGGTAAATGAAGAAAATAATTTGGAGGCAGAACTGCAACTATTGAGCAATGCAGAGAATATAGAACAAGCCGCAGATTTAATTATTCAATCGGTTGCCGAATCGGAAAATGCGGTGGTAGATGTGCTTTCGGCTATAAAATCGAAACTCAAAAGTTTGGTAAATGTAAGTGCAGATATTAACTCTATTTTTAACCGTATAGACTCCAGCATTATAGAGCTTAAAGACATTGTAAACGAAATAGAAACCATTAAACACAATGCCTTGCCCAATGCCAACAGACTCGAAGAGGTAAACACCCGATTGCAAACAATTCAAAATTTGAAGCGCAAACACCAAACAGATGTTTACGATGATTTATTTCAAATAAAAGACCATTTGAATGAACAATTATTGCAGATAGACAATATAGATACAAGTGTTGCCAATGCGCAAAAAGACTTGCATAGAGCAGAAAAAGAATTGTCTATTTTAGCCGCTGAACTCCATAAAAAAAGAGAAGCCCATGCAGAAAAATTGAGCAAAAATATAGAAGCCCTGCTATTAAAATTAGAAATGCCAAACGCTAAAATTGAATTTCAATTAAGCCAAAGAGATACTTTTAACCCTTATGGCAAAAGCAATTTGAACATTCTGTTTTCTGCCAATTTGGGTATGCCTTTGCAGCCACTAAATAAGGTGGCATCTGGGGGCGAGTTGAGTAGGCTTTCTTTGTGTTTTAGAAGCATTGAGGCAGAAATAGACCAATTAGGAACTTTAATTTTTGATGAAATAGATACAGGTGTATCGGGCAAAGTGGCTTCTACCATAGGCGAAATGTTTAAGCATTTAAGTCAGCAACATCAAGTTATTGCTATTACCCATTTGCCCCAAGTGGCAGGCTATGGCAATGCACATTATAAACTATACAAAACAGAAGAGGGGCAAAAAACGTTATCACATTTAAAGGAGCTAAATCACCAAGAACGTATAGATGAACTTGCAGCCATGCTAAGCGGCAGCAAAGCCACTGAAAATGCTAAAAAGAATGCGTTGGAATTGTTGAAGGTGTAAGAAAATTATAAAAATAAAAATTTAGGATAATCTTCAATATTTCTTTTCAATTTTCCCAAATTTGCCAAATGATTAATAAAATTCATAATTAGCATTATAAATGTTGAAACGATTAACCCAAAATCAGCATTAGAAATGTTGAAACGATTAACAAATTGTAATTCAAATTTTTACAAAATTTAAAATCAATTTCTAAATCGGGGTTATCCCAACTAAATCAAATAGTTCAATTTTTCAAATCTCTTATAGATTAATTTGGGTTAAACCTTAAAACAGATGTTTATTTTCCTTAATTTCACTTACTTTCCATTACCACAAACGGAATCATCATTTCCTCAAGCGAAATACCGCCATGCTGAAAGGTATTGGTATAATAATTGACATAATAATTATAATTGTTAGGGTAGGCAAAAAAATCATCTTCTTTAGCCACAATATAGCTTTGGCTAACATTTACTTTTGGTAAAAAAGCTAATTCGGGTTTTTTAATTTCAAATACTTCTTTGGCTTCGTAAGTTAAATTTTTACCTTGCTTATAGCGCAAATTGCTATTGGTATTTTTATCGCCAACTACTTTTATAGGTTTTTTTACACGAATGCTGCCATGGTCGGTTGTAATCACAATTTTTACCTTTTTTTCTGCCATTATCTCCATTGCTTCCCATAATGTACTGTGTTTAAACCAGCTTTCAACTACCGAGCGGTAGGCTGCCTCATCTTCAGCCAGTTCACGCATTAGGCTAACATCTGTACGGGCATGGCTAAGGGCATCTACAAAATTATATACTATAACATTCAATTGGTTTTGAAATAAATTAGGCATTTTATCTATCAAAGCTTTGCCTGCTTCAAGATTGGTAATTTTGGTATAGCTTGTTTTACCATTAAAACGCACTCTTGTTAAAAAGTCTTTTAAAAAATCTTCTTCAAAATTATTTTTTCCGCCCTCATCTTCGTCATTGCTCCATTTTGTTGGAAAACGTTTTTCTATTTCGCTTGGCATTAAGCCACTAAAAATAGCATTTCTGCAATATTGTGTGGTGGTGGGTAGCAAAGCAAGGTATTGGTCGTCTTCCTCAATTTTAAATTTTTCTTTAATAAAAGGGGCAATAGTTCTCCAATGGTCTTGCCTTAAATTATCAATTAAAATAAAGAAAGTAGGTATATTTTCTGAAACCTGCGGCATCACTTTTCTGCGCATAAGGTTATGGCTCATAACAGGTCCGCTATCGCCTGTTGGCTGCAAATAATTGATATAATTTTTAGTAATGAATTTACAGAAATTATGGTTGGCTTCTTTCTTTTGGTTTTCAAGCACTTCTGTCATACTTTTATCGCTACTTTTATTCAGTTCAAGCTCCCAAAAAATAAGTTTATTGTACACATCTTTCCATTCATCAATGCTTAAATTATCCATAAGCATCATGCTGATGTTTCTAAAATCTTGTTGGTAGTTTTGCGTTGTTTTTTCGGTTACCAAGCGGCTTTTATCTATCAGCTTTTTTATGCTTAAAAGTATTTGATTTGGATTTACAGGTTTGATTAAATAATCGGCTATTTGCGAGCCAATGGCATCGTCCATTATGTATTCCTCTTCGCTTTTGGTTATCATTACCACCTTTACGTCTGCATTGGTGGCTTTTATTTGTTTTAGGGTTTCCAGCCCGCTAATGCCTGGCATATTTTCATCTAAAAAAACCAAATCCGGGTTTTCTGAAATGGCTTTTGCTACGGCAGCATTGCCATTGTTTACAGCTATTATTTCGTAGCCCTTTTGCTCTAAAAACAGAATATGTGGTTTTAGTAAATCTATTTCATCATCTGCCCAAAGTATTTTTATTTTATCGTTCATGTTTTATATTTTTTATTTTTTGCCTCACCCCCAACCCCCTCTCCAAAGGAGAGGGGGTTGGGCTTCGGTATTATTTTATTATTTATTCTTAAATCTCTTTACTTTTTTTAATTGCCTCCCGCACGTGCGGGATATAAATTGCCAACTTTCCTCATTTTGCCAACTGCTCATTTAAAAATTTGCCAACTTGCTATAAGAACTCAAAAGTAGCACTTTTATTGTAAGTGTTAAAAATTATTTTAGATTGAACAATGAAAAATTGAGATTAATTTAAAAATTGTCATTCAAGTGTAAAAGATTGGTAATAAAATTGTAAAACTTTAATTTTAAATAATTTAATACTTTTTAATACTTTAGTTTTGCATTGCATAAATAAGGAAATCACATGAATAAAAAAATTACATTTTTCAAATTTTCAAAAGTTATAATTATTGCAAGTTTATTCTATTTGCAAAATACTTTTGCCCAAGCCCCTGTTGCTAATTTTACTGTAGATACAGATACAATAGAGCAATACGAAGTTGTAACTTTTACAGATTTATCAACAAACACACCATACCAATGGCAATGGATTATTTATGATTCTGTAACATATATCAACGACCCGTCTCTTGGTCCTGTAGCTGATTTATTTAATGGTGCAATTCTCTCCGACCCTTTTGCGAATGGAAGAGATGAATTCTCTAAAAATCCACAATTTGAATTTGACATGCCTGGCAAATATACTGTAGTATTAAAAGCTACCAATGCCAATGGTACAGGCACAATGCGAAAGGTAAAATATATTATTGTAACAAAGCCCACCAAATATATTTTAGGTTTTGGCACTTATGGTTATAATTCAGACAACAATGTTTCATCAGCCACTGGCTCTGTGTTTGATAATGGTGGTCCTAATTTGAATTATGGCAACAATCAAGGCAAAAATACCCGTTCGTTTCTAAAAATAAAACCGTGTTCTGCCAAAGAAATTAGTTTAAAATTTACACAACTTAAATTTGCCGATAGTAATAATATATATTAAAAGTGTATGATGCAGAATATGAAAACCCTACTAAATTATTGGGTACTTATACAAATGGCAATTTAGGAAGTATAAAATTAACAGCTTATAGCGGAGCAATGTATATTATTTTTGAAAGCAATGGAGCAGCTGTAGATTCTGGCTTTGCAGCTACCTATACTTCCATTTTAGATACTTCTAAAAAGGTAGCTGCCAATTTTGATGCGGATAGTATTTATTATAAAAGCACCCCTTTTAAAATCAAAAATAAAAGTAAAATATATTCGGGCGACCCTATTTTTTATTGGGAAATAGACGGGAGTCCTATATTAAATGGAGATGAAAAAGATTTTATGTATTCATTTTCAGAAACAGGTTTATATAATATCAAATTATCTATTAATGAATGTGATATTTTTGATACTTTAAGTAAAAATGTAAAAGTTGTAATGCCAAACTCTCCAACTAATATCAATTTTAAGGCTTCCGAAAATTATACTTCCAAAGGCAGAAAAGTAAACCTATATGCACTTACAGATAAAGCTAATAGGTTTGTTTGGGAATTTTCGCCTAAAAGTTATTTTTTAAACAATCCACCTGCATCGCCTTCTTTTTATTCATCGGGAAAAATTACATACAAAGCCACACCTGGCGATTCTATTCCTATGCCAATAATTGAATTTTTAGATACCGTATGTTATACAATCAGTCTTACGGCTTATAATAGTTACGATAGTGCTGCAACTACAAATTTTTTACAAAAGACAGATTATATATGTGGTAAATTTTATAAAAATTATTTTAACACCTATGGCAGAGTTTATAATGATTTGAACAATAACTGCATTTTGGATTCAACAGATGATAAAGTTATTAATTTCCCTATTATAATAAAGGATAGTGTAGGCAATTTTATTTCAACCATATATACACTGCAAGATGGCATGTTTGCAACAAATTTGCCCGATAAAAAGTACAACATTTCTTTAGATACATTAGGACTAAATGTAGCAATAAAATGTAATACACCAGGTATTGATAGTATGGTTAATAAATGGAAAAATGGTAATTTGAGTGATGTAGATTTTGCTGTAAATTGCAATTCAAAATCTAATTTAGAAATATTGTCTGTAAATACAAAAGGAGCTATTTTTCCAGGCAGAAAACATAATCTTTTAGCTTCAATTGGCAATAGATTAAAAATAAATTGCAATAGCAATATAAAACTTTTAAAGTTTAAAATAATTATTAATGGCAAAGTAACCTTTGTTTCAACAGAAACCAACTTTGATGCACCTACCTCAATAAATGCGAATACATATAGTTTTGATTTAAGTGCTAAACCAGAGTTAAACAACGATTTTTTGTTAATATTTAAAACCGATACAAATGCTACAGTAACAGATACCATTAAAGCACATTTAGAACTTACATACCTCAACAATTCTGATACTATTAAAATTAAAATGGATTTCAAATATCCAGTAACAAACTCTTACGACCCTAATATAAAAGATGTTTACCCTATGAATGTAGCCCCGGGTTTTAACGATTGGCTAACTTATACCGTTCAATTTCAAAATTTAGGCAATGCACCAGCTTATAACATAAGAATTGCAGATACATTGGATAACTTATTGAATCCAGAAACATATAGAGTATTAGCGCAAAGCCACACTGTTAACACTACTTTGAATAAAAACATAATATCATTTAAATTCAATGATATTATGTTGCCCGATAGCGCAAGCGACCCGAAAGGTTCTGTAGGGTTTGTTCAATATAAAATAAAACCATACAGCCCATTGGCTAAAGGCGATAAAATTAAAAATACTGCTTATATATATTTTGATTATAACCCCGCAGTAGTTACAAACACTACTCAAAACAAGTGTGTACAATCAAGCAATAGTGTAATTCAAACAGTAAACAATACAATGTTTAAAGTATATCCAAACCCAAGCAAAGGTGTATTTACTATTGAAAGCAATGCAAAAATATATAGCCAGTTTTTAATCTATGATATTTATGGTAAATTACTGAAAAAAATAGCTATAAAGAGCCAATCAACAATAGTAGATATTCAAGAGTTAGCCAATGGTATATACTTTGTAAAACTTAACAATAATAGCAATAATGCTGTAATTATTATTAAAGAATAAATTAGTTTTAGATAAAAAATTAAAATACAAATAACAATGCTATGATGAATTTTTGCTTTAATTTTGCCCTAAATTTTATGCAAGATATAGAGCCATATTACCAATGGTTGCATTTGTACAATAGCGAGGAGGATACAAGTTCGCCTTTTTATGGGCGGCAGCATAGCCTATTTGAATACACGCATACGGTGTATAATTTTGTTATCCATCCGCAATGGGATAGCTTTGGTAGCCCTACGTTGTATATTAAAATTTTGTTTGTAGATTATGAAAAACAATATGCCATTATAGAAATGCTTGGCGAATGGAACGATGCTATTCATAATGATATTATGCAGTTAAAAAGAGAGGTTATAGAACTGCTGGCAGAGGAGGGTATAAACAAGTACATACTAATAGGCGAAAACATAATGAACTACCATAGCAGCGATGATAGCTACTACGAAGAATGGTTTGCCGATGTGGAAGACGGCTGGATAGCTTTGGTAAATTTTAGAGCACATGTGCTGCAAGAATTTGAAAGCCAAAATATAGATTATTTTTTAAATTTTGGTGGCGAGTTAGATGAGCTTATTTGGCGAAAACATACACCCATACAGCTATTTAAAAAAGTAGAGGAGATTTTTAATAAAAGATTAGGGTAAATTATTGCTTAACTTTTACCTAATCCCAATAATTTTCTAAAACGGTTTCTTTGCAATTTATACAATCGCCTCTTAAATAGCGGTAGCGTTTGCGGGCTTCGTTTATATATAGGCTGCCAGTGTATTTCAATATTATTTTTTCGTAATATACTTTGGCATTGGCTGTGTCGTTCAATTTAAATTCATATAACTTTGCCATATTTATAAGCGCATTGTCTGCCAATATATCAAAGCCAAAATCGGCAATTACTTTGTTGTAAAAAATAATGGCATCTGTATAATTTGCTTGTTTTTCTGCCATTACGGCTTTGGCAAAATATATTTCGTCTGTAAGCGTATGGTTTGGAAATTTTAGTGGTATTTCATCAAGGGCTATGGCTGCCTCTTTGTATTTATTTTGAAATATTAAAAGCTCGGCATTGGCATATAACTGAAGGGCTTCTTGGGTGCTATCAAGCCCTACATTGTCTTGTATAGTTAGCCAAAGGCGCATAGCATTGTTGCTTATAAGTTGTGTGGTGGCATTTTTAAGTACATCAAGTTGTGTTTGGCTCCAATCAAACTCGCCACGGTAATAACATAGCCTTGCATAGCGGTATTTTGCTTCTTGCCCAAGCGCATCGTTGGTATAGGCTTTTTCTACTTGTTTGTATAATAAATCTGCCTCCCAAGGGTCGCCACTTATAAGCTGGGCATCGCCTAAATCTAATTTACAGGCTGCCTCCAATCTGCTATCTATACCCTGCATAGCCAATACATTGTTTAGCTGCGTTATGCCTTTTTGCGGTTCGTGTAAATAATAGATGTAAAGTTCTGCTAAATCTTTCATTTGCTCGGCTGTTTGCCAATTGCTACCATTGTTAGTTAAAAAAGCCAAATACTCTGTTTCCATACTTTTTAGGGTATTTAATGGTGCGCCATTGCCCGATTTTATTTGCAGCATACCGTTTTCTAAAATGCCTTGCTGGGCTTGGTAATAATAAGGGCGATTGCTACCCAATAGTTTTACATAAGTATAACATTCAGTTGAAATATCAAACACCTCGTTAGTTTGGCAAACCCAAGCCAGTTCTAATACCCTTCTGCCATCTTCTTTTAAGCGTTTATCTATTGCCTTTGCTTGAAACAGTGCGCCTTGCCAATCTTTTTGCTGCATAAAACTCCAAATCAATAAATCATTGCCCGAAATATTGTCTGGTTTTTTTTGCAAATTGGTAAGTAGGGCTTTGGTAAGTAGTTCGTAATCTTTTTTATTGCTGTAAGCTATCATTAGCTTATCTTTTATTTCTTTTAGCAAATACTCATTGGCAAAGGCAAGGTTTACAAGCTCTTTGGTAGCTGCGGCTTTATCGCCTTTTACAAAATACAATTGTGCCATTTCATCTGCAAATATTAAATCGTCATTAAATTGATTGCGGCTATTGAGATATACGTTTAAACTTTCATCATAAAACTTGCGCCTTAAAAAAGCATTTGCCAAATTATCAGCATCTTCTTTATTGCTTACTTTGGTTTTTAATAATGGGGCAAATAGTTCATCTCTTTTTTGCTTATTATCCTGCAAATGGTATATATAGCCTTTATCTACTTTGTAGCTATAATTGTATTCGTATTTTTTTATACGTTTATCTACTAATTTTTCTGCCGTTTTATAATCTTTTAAATTGAAATAACATTGCAATAAATTATCGTAGTAATACACATTTTCAGGTTGTTTTTTCGCCAATTCTTCATATACATCGGCAGCTTTAATATAATCTTTATCAGCAAAATATTTGGCAGCTAATTTTTCATCAATATTTTGAGCATATAAGCTAAAAGAGATAGAAAGTAATAACAATGCAAAAATCTTTTTCATAACAGGAATTACAAAGTTAAAGTAAAAATATGATTTAGAGTAAATATTTATTTCAATCTTAATTTTTCACTTTAAAAATAAACCTAAATTTGCCCGCCTTAATATTTTATGGAAAACAATAAAAAACCACTCATTTTAATATTCATTACCCTTTTAATAGATGTAATAGGCATTGGCATTATTATACCCATAGTGCCTAATTTATTGCAAAACTTGGGTGGTTATACAATTTCCGAAGCTTCATCGGTAGGCAGTTGGCTTATTATTGCATTCGCCTTACCCCAATTTTTATTTTCGCCATTGGTAGGTGCTTTAAGCGATAAATTTGGCAGACGTCCAATAATACTTATTGCCTTAATTGGAATGGGTTTAGATTATATTTTTCATGCGCTTGCGCCAAGTATTGCGCTGCTTTTTGTTGGTAGAATTTTTGCAGGAATATGTGGTGCAAGTTTTACTACAGCCTCATCGTACATTGCAGATATTAGCACACCTGAAAAACGAGCGCAAAACTTTGGTTTAATAGGTGTAGCCTTTGGTGTTGGCTTTATTTTAGGTCCTGTAATTGGTGGGCTTTCTGCCCATTGGGGCGTGCGTGTTCCCTTTTGGATAGCAGCAGCTTTATCGCTCATTAATGGTTTATTGTGTTTCTTTTATTTGCCAGAAAGCTTAAGTAAAGCCAATAGAAGAAATTTTGATTGGAAAAAAGCAAATCCGATAGGCACATTGCTTAAATTAAAAAAATATCCCAATGTGGTAAAACTCATGATACCATTATTTCTATTGCATATAGCATCGCATGCTGTACAAAGTAATTGGAGCTATTATACCCAATATAAATTTGGTTGGAGCGAGGGTATGGTAGGCATTTCGCTTGGTGTTGTGGGCATTATGGTATCTATTGTTCAAGGGGGATTAATTAGAGTAATTATACCCAAATTGGGTAATAATAAAGCTATCTTTTTTGGCTTTGTATTTTATTTTGCTGGCATGCTTCTGTTTGCATTGGCAAATGCAGGTTGGCTAATGTTTGCTTTTATTCCTATTTATACCTTAGGCGGCATTTCGGGTCCTGCTTTGCAAGGCACAATGAGCAATGCAGTACCTGTAAATGAACAAGGTGAATTGAGTGGCGGCATGACCAGTGTAATGAGCCTTGCTGCAATTATTGGACCATTGATAATGAATAATTTATTTGCTGTTTTTAGTGGTAAAAATGCCATTGCCGAACTACCAGGCGCGCCCATGCTTTTAGGTGCTGCACTTATTTTGGCTGCTGTAGTTGTGGTTTATTTTGTATTTAAAAGAAAAAAGATAAATACTATTTAACCCAAATTAATCAATAGGAAATTTGAAAAATTGAACTATTTGATTTAGT
>CAZDGF010000023.1:6732-46590 GCA_964505065.1 uncultured Chitinophaga sp. | reverse complement strand
GGCTTGTTATTGCTAATATTACTGGAATATGATTAATTACGGATATACAGAAATATTTTAATTAATTATCTTAATTTTATATTTAATTTTATTTATATATTATTAAATTTAATTATACTTTTATGTATTTATTTGTATAAAAATATAAAATAACATAATTTTGTATTAAATTAAAAATATTTTACATTATGATTTCGTTATATTTAAAAGAATTTATTAAAATTAGAGGCTTTTCGCCCAAGCCTGCTACGCTTATGAAATGGGGTATTACCTTTAATTTGGCAACAAGGCTGCTGGGCAATAAGGTGCAAACCATTAATTTTAAAACCCTTGAAACGCTTTGTGTAGCATTGGATTGCTTGCCCAATGATATTTTGAACTTTACAGAAAAGCACAATGCTATACCCAAAAGCTTGGAAATACATAAGCTAACTAAAAAAGATATTCAACCCTCGCTTTCAGATTTTAGCAAAATATTAAAGCCGAAACAAATGGAGGAGGTGCTAAAGGCTATAGATGAGGTATTAAAAAAGGGATAAACAAAAAGCCCTTTGCAAGGGGCAAAGGGCTTTTTTTGATTGGTTGGTAATAAATACCAACCAATGGAAACGAATAAACTGTGTTTACATAATCTATACGTTTACTACTCTTGTATGTATATTTTGTAGCTGCCTTCTTGTACATTGTCTTGGTTGCTCAACAATAAATTATTGGCATTATTATCAGCATTTAGGGTTTGGCTGGCAATGTTTTCGGTTTCTTGCCCTGCTAGTATATTTATGGGTGTGCCTTGGGGTGTTGTATTATTGCTAAGGGCAAATACAAGTAGGGTATTGCCTGTGTTTTTTACTCTAAAAAAGCGGCTTGGCAGGTAGCCTATGGTGGCTATAAGTTTTATATCTGCTTGGGCTATTGTGCCTTCGTAATCGGGCTGTGTGGTGCCGCTTGTGCTATCTATGCTGCGGGCATTTTGGTATAGGGTGTATAGGCTGGGGTTGCTAAATTGGAAAAGGCTAAGGGCTATATCTAATTTGGTAGTAAACATTAGCATGGTGTTTTCTGCTAATGTGTTTATTTCTTCAAGCTTGGTGCTGCGCTCGCTTATTTGGTCTTGTGGTTTTTGTAATACATTGTAATAGGCTGTTATTTCTGTATTTAGCTGTGTAATTATGGTGGGTGTAATATTGAAAGGCAGTAGGGCTGCTGTATTGGCTGCGGCTGCATCTTTTACGCCCAATATAAACATATAAAAATCGGCATCTCTTTTGCCCTCTATGGTGCTTTTAGATACATCAAATTTTTCTATCAAGCCTTTGTTGGCTGTTGTTGTGCCCAGCAGCCAAAGGGCTCGGCTTATGGTTAGGGCTGTTTTGGTGGCGGCAGTGCGCTTGTCTTGTTTCTCTACGGTAAAGCCTGTAATATCCAACTCGGCTATGCTGCCTTTGCTAAATATGGCTACTAAATTGGCACTTAACTCCGTTTTGCAAGCGGCTATAAGGGGTATGCTTGCTGTATCGGCTGTATGGTTTGCAAGGCAGGTTTCAACTTTTACAAACATGCTTACTTTGTTTTCTAATTGATTTTCCATAATGGTATAAAATTTATTTAATACAAATTTTAAGCATTTTTTTTAAATTACAAAATTTATTTTTTTAATTCATTAACCAAGTAAACCATAAGCCTTAAAGCGATGTCATATTTTAAATCATACTCGCTCCCATTGTTGAATACTACTTTGCTATTATTTTTTCTATCCTTTACTACTCTGTGAATCTCGTCTATATTCAATACTAAACCTTTTGCAAGCCTATAAAAAAGTTTATTTTCAAAAATATATTCATAGTGTCCTATGCTTTTAGAAGTTTTTATGCTTTCGCCATTTTTAAATACAAACAAGGTATAAGCCCCCATTCCTTCTATATATAGTATATCATTGTTTTTGATAACATAGCTGTTTGTATGGTTGCTTAGTAGTAGTTTTTCCATTGTTTTAGTTTTGTACAATTATGCAAAATTATTGCCAAACATACAATAAAACTATTTGAAAGTATATTTATTTTTTATGAAGCAGCATTAAAGCACCATTCTTTTTTTAGTTCATTCCAACAGCTTTATAAACTATATCCTGTATTTTTATACGGTAGCTGCCGTTTATCAATTCTTTGTTTTCCTCATCGGGGCAAATGCGGTTGCTAAGGAAAATAAATACCAAATCAAATTCAGGGTCGGCCCAGGCGCAGGTGCCTGTAAAGCCTGTGTGTCCAAACATTTTATCTGTTCCCAAGGTGCTTGCAGGGCTGGTTTTTCCGCTAAAATCGGGCTTATCGAAGCCATAGCCTCTGCGGCTATTTTTGGTTTTATAGCTTGTAAATTCTTTAATGGTACTGGGGCTTAAATATTTTTTGCCTTTGTATTCGCCATTGTTTACAAGCATTTGCATAATGGCTGCCAAGCTATAAGCATCGGCAAAAATGCCTGCATGCCCGCTTATGCCGCCAAGCATGGCTGCTGCGGGGTCGTGCACATAGCCTTGTATAAGTTGTTGTCTATACAGTAAATCGTATTGGGTAGGGGCTATGGTAGTAATGTCTTTTTTATTTAGCAAAGGATTGTAGCATATATTTTTAAGCTGCATAGGGGTATAAAAATTTTCGTTTATATAGGCATCTAATGTTTTACCACTTATTTTTTCTACCACTTTTTGTATCAGCATCATGCTTAAATCGCTATAGCGGTAGGTTTTGCTTTCTAATGCACTTTGCAATATGCGTTTGTAAATGGTGTCTTTTTGGGCTTTTAGTATGTATAGGTTTTTGGCTATTTGTATGCTATGCAAGCTATCGTATTGTGTAGCATAAATACTATCTCTTTTGGCTAATGTTTCTTTATAAAAAGGTATCCAAGCGGTAAGCCCTGCTTGGTGCAATAGTATATCTTTTAGCAATAAATTGGCTTTGTTTGTACCTACTGTTTCGGGCAAAAAAAAACTGAGTTTTTTATCCAATGGCAGCTTGCCTTCTTCGTATAGTTTCATAGCGGCAAGCGTGGTAGCTGCTATTTTTGTAATGCTTGCTATATCGTATAGCGTATTGGGTTTTACGGCTTGTTGTTTATCGTAATTAAAATAGCCAAAGCATTTATCGTAATAGTTTATGCCATTTTTTACTACCAATATTCTACAGCCTGGGGCAGCTTTATTCTGTATTACTTTTTGGGCTATATCGTCTATATTTTTTAAAATTAGGGTATCTATGCCGTCTTTATTGGGTTTAAAATTATTTTTATTGGGCAGGTAATACATTGGTCCGCCAAATTTCATTTCTACTGGTAGCTTGCCACTTGCTTTTAATTTACCGAAAATAATATTGGCTGCAGCTTGGTGGTAATACTCTAAATCTTCGTAGCCAACTATTACAGATACATTTTTATTGGCATTTTGCACCGCATAAGGGTTGCAAAAACCTACCAATATAACCGAGTGTTTAGCCGCTATTTTATTTATTAGGGCAAAATCGTTTGCCGTATAACCTGCTGTGCTTTGGCTCCATACTTTGGGTTGGTGAAGGCTAATAACAACGGTTTTTGCACCATTCAGTTTGTTTAAAATTATTTGGTGTGTTTTTGCAACTGAGTTTTTCATGGCAGGTAAAATGGTAATTACGCCATTTGTAGCAAGTTGTTTGCTCCATGTTTCGGGGGTATTATCGCCTATGGCTACTGCCATTATTTTTTCGGTAGTGGTTATAGGTATGTTTTTTTTGTTATCGGTAGCAATGGTTACAACATTATTTGCTACATTTTGAAAAAGTTTTTTGTTTTCATCGCCTTTCAAATCTTGTGCTAAATTTTTTAAATCTATGGCTTTGTATTCGTTCAAACCAGCATCTTGTTTGGCTTTTAAAATTTTTAATACCCTTTTGTCTAATTCCTCAATTGTAATTTTTCCTTCTAAAATATTTTTCTTTATCAATTCAAAAGCCACTGGCACATTTTCGCTACATAGCAACATGTCGTTTCCTGCTAAAAAGGCTTCCAAATCTACATAGCCAGGGGCATAATATTTGGCTACGCCTTTCATATTTAGGGCATCTGTAAATACCAAGCCTTCAAAGCCCAAGTGTTGTTTTAGTAGGGTATCAATTACAAATTTTGATAATGATGTTGGACTATTAGGGCGATTATCCAAAGCAGGAAAGCTCATGTGGGCAACCATTACAGAAGATACGCCCTCTTTTATCAATGTTTTAAAAGGGGCTAATTCAAGGGTATCTATTTGGGCGTAAGTTTTATTTACAATGGGTAAATCTAAATGCGAATCTACCGCCACATCGCCATGCCCAGGAAAATGTTTGGCACAGCTTAATACACCCTCGCTTTGCATACCTTTGCTATATGCAGCACCCATTTGCGCTACTTTGTTTTTATTGCTACCAAACGAGCGAAAACCTATAATTGGGTTTTTAGGATTGTTGTTAATATCTACATCGGGTGCAAAATTAATTTGAATACCCATGCGTTTAAATTGCTTGCCCATAGCTGCACCTATTTGGTACATTAAACTATCGTGTTGCAAAGCTCCTAATGTAATGGCATAAGGGAATTTTTGTGTGTTTTGCAAACGCATAGCCAATCCCCATTCGCCATCTATGCCTATCATTAAGGGTGTTTTTGCTTGGGCTTGGTAATAGTTTGTTAAATAGGCTTGTTTTAAGGCATCATTCTGAAAAAATATTAAACCGCCAATATGGTATTTTAAAATTAAATTGTCTATTTCTGCTATGTGTACGGCATCTTTATTGCTATAGGCAGATACCATAAATAATTGCCCAATTTTTTCATCTAATGTCATTTGCTTAAGCTTATAGTTGTACCAAAATTCTGCATTTTGGGCATTTATAGTTTTACAAAAGCATAAAATTAAGCATATAAAGATAAAAAGGCGTTTCATTAATTAAAAATAGAACACAAAAATAATGCAAATAGTATTGGCAATGCAGAAAAGATTTGAAGGGTGTATGTTAATTGAGAATGGAGAGGAAATATTGGGGGAAATTTATATGGTTTATTATAATATATTTGCATGAAAATTATTAATAACTATTTTTACCAAATGGACATAATTGGCAAAATAACAGGCATAAAATATAATGTACTATTTACTGATGATTTGAAAGAAATCAAAATCAAAAAATTTGATATTAACGAAATGCCTTCGTCTTGTTTACTTACAAGCAACAAGCATACATTTGCTATTTCCAAATGGGTTTCGCTAAAGCGGACTCGCTCTTATCCTTTTGAAAGAGTATATAACACTTTACATATTTCAAAGAAAATTACTGTTATTCCTATTGTGAAAGACGAAGGAGCAAAAGGTGATAGGGATTTTATACAATGGGACACCGTTTCATTAATGTCTTTATTAGATGTTTTTGTGATTTTCGCCTATTACGACAATGCAGAAAAAGCAGAAGAGAAAATAACCAATCAAGAGTTTAACAACAAATACATACTATCCAAAATAAAAGAAATTGAAAACTACCATAGTTCGGCATTACATTGGAATTTGAACGAATTGAATACCAATTTACACAATATTATAGACAAAGTAAAAATCTCTTACTTAAACATTGAACAAACTACAAAAGTTAAACTACACAATCCAAGTGTTTTAGACAACTTTAAAGAAAAAATAGGCAAAGATGTTTCACTTTTTATGGCTTTTTCAAGAGACAAGGCACAAAAAGCACAATCAAGAGAGTTTGTTACTCAACAACCAAAAGAAAGTTTATCTACACTTTCAAAGGCAAAAGTTTCTATAACCAATTATTTAGGAGGACAGTATTTTTTGACAGTTGATGAAATATTAATTACTTCAATTAAAGTAAATTTAATAGAAGGAAAGCATAGCAAAAATGCTTTATTACCAAGTAAAGGCGATATTAAAGACGGGCTCTTGAAACTGATTTTGTACTGTAACCTTTCAGAAGTTACTGCCAATGGAAAGAAAATAAAAAGTGAGGCAATACTCAACTTAACTTCTTCAAAATTAAAAGGTGCAATAACTTCTACGAGTTCTAAAAAAGAAATTGCAACCTTTTTTACGGAAAATAGTTTTTCAATGCAACAAATTAAATTAATAGAAACCATTTTTGCAGAAGCCAAACAAAATAATTTTATCATTCAAATCCAATATTCAAAATGATAAAAAGTCCATTAAGATACCCAGGTGGAAAAAGCAGGTCAGTAGATTTAATATCTACAATTATTCCTGATTTTGACGAATTTAGAGAACCCTTTTTAGGTGGAGGTTCTATTTTCATTTATGCAAAACAACGCTTTCCAAATAAAATTTTTTGGATTAACGACCTTTATTTTGAACTCTACAAATTTTGGGAAATGACCCAAAGAGATGTAGATGCACTTATAGACAAAATTTATGAATGGCGTAATCAATTTCCAATTGGAAAAGAATTACATAAATTTCTAAATGAAAACTTAGCAACATTTAATGATTTGGAACGTGGTGCGGCCTTTTTTATTTACAATCGTATTACTTTTTCGGGTACGAGTTTGAGCGGTGGTTTTAGTGAAGGTGCATTTACAGGCAGGTTTACAGAAAGTAGTATTCAAAGATTAAACCAATTTGCAAAAGTTATTAATGGCTCAACTATCACAAATCTTGACTATGAAGAACTTGTAAAAAAAGAAGGAGAAAATGTTTTTATTTTTCTTGACCCACCTTATTATTCAGCAACAAAATCGGCATTATACGGAAAGAATGGTAATATGCACAAATCATTTGACCATGTTAAGTTTGCTAACAATATGAAAAAATGCAACCATAAATGGCTTATTACTTATGACGACAGCGAATACATTAGAGAGTTGTTTTCATTTGCAAACATTATGCCTTGGGAACTTATGTATGGAATGCGAAATGTTACAGCAGGTGCAGACCAAAAAGGAAAAGAACTATTTATTTCAAATTATTTAGAAGGATTACCAAAAAAAAAACAACTATCTATATTTTAAAGTTAAAAACAGAAAACATAATAAAACTTAAAAAAATATGGCAACAAAAGAAATCAAAACCTATTCTCTTACCGAAATGAAAGAAAAATATATCGGTAAAATTACGAGGAGCGTAGCCTAATTGGGCAATAGCTTTATCAAGTTTAAAAATACTGCAATTCCTTTATTTAGCATCTAACAACTCAACATCAAATATAAGTGTAGCTTTGGGTGGTATAGCACCTTGCATTCCCATTTCGCCATAGGCATAGCTGTAAGGCAAAAGGAATTTAGCTTTAGTGCCAATTGGTAATTTTGCAAAACCTAAATCCCAGCCTTTTATTACTTGCCCTTGTCCTAATACAAATTCAAATGGAGAACCTCTATCTACTGATGAATCAAACTTTTTACCATCTAATAATGTACCTGTATAATGTGCTTTTACAGTTTGCCCATTTTTAGGGGTAGCTCCACTACCCTTTTCTGTAATTAAAATATACATATCGCCATATTTTTTAGCTTTAGGATAATTCTTTTTTACCCAAGTTTCAAACTGTGGTAGCTCTTGGCTAACGCCATTAGATGCTTGAGCAGTTGTATTACCATTATTTAAACTTGCAAATACAGCAGGCGCATCAAAAGCTTTGGCTTTTTCGCCTACTCTTTTAAATGTTAGGCTTATTATTTTATCGCCTATTGCCGTTTTGTTTACAATATCTTGTCCTTTTACAACGTGTCCAAATATGGTGTGTTTATTATTCAAATACTCCGTAGGCACATGGGTAATAAAAAACTGTGAGCCATTGGTAGCTGGTCCGCTATTTGCCATTGCCAACACACCTGGTTTAGCAAATGTAAGGCTCGGAACAAACTCATCTGCAAATTTATAACCTGGTCCGCCACTACCATTTCCTGCAGGGTCGCCACCTTGTATCATAAAATCTGCTATAACTCTATGAAATGTTAAACCATTATAATAAGGCTTATTTAAACCTTTGTATTTGTTTTTAATTTTGCCTTCTGCAAGCCCAATAAAATTAGCTACAGTTAGCGGTGTTTTTTCAAATTCTAAATCGCATTCTATAATGCCTTTAGTGGTTTTAAAAATAGCAATTATAGAGTCGGTTTTTGGTGTTTCTTGTTCTTGGACTGTTGCAGGAGATTCATTTATTACAGGCTGCGCTTTTGCATCTACATAAAGGGGATCGGTTTCGGCAAGTTCTTTATCGGTAAGTTTACCACTGTTGGAACAAGCAGCAGCAAGGGCTATAAAGCAAGAAATTGTTATGTATTTGAATGTATTTTTCATAAAATATTTAAATTAAAAATGTTTGCAAATTTATATAATTTCTTCGGTAATAAAATAGGCTATTACATGTTCTCTAATGTACGATTCTTGCTCAAAAGTAGTCATATTGGGCATTGGCATTAACAATTCCCAATGGGGCCAGCCGTCTTCATCTATGCCTTTAAGGGCATAGTGTCCGCTATAGCTCAATATTTTGCAAATAGCTATGTGCATTAAGCTTACTTTGTCATCTTTTTTAAAGTTATTTTCTGGCAAGTTTCCCAACTCTCGCATACCTATTAAAAAAAGTATGGCATTCATATCTGGTTTTTTATTAAAATTGGTTTCTACAAAAGTTAATATTTTTTTCCAATTGGTTTCGCTATCAGTATTCATTGCGCAAATTTATTGTTATTCAGCGGAGTTAAAAAATGAAGATTGTGTTATTTATTTTATCAGTATTTATATTTGAAGTTTTGGGATATAATTTTAATTGTCATTTTAATGCCATTTAATTGTCATTTTTTTACAAAACACAAATATGATTAGTTAATTTTGGGTTATTTATAGTTATTTGCAATAAATTATGAAAAAAATATACATACGCAATGTTTTAATACTTTTACCTTTTTTAGTGCTTTTAACAAGTGCTATTCAAAACAACTCTGGTCCTGGGGCTGGTTACTCCAATGCCCCTAGCGATGGCAATTGTACAAGTTGCCATGGTGGCAGCGTTATAACATCGGGCAGCATTCATAACCAATTGCTTTTAAAAACAAATTTTACTGGCAGTGGCTACATACCTGATTCTACCTACACTATGGAGCTAACGTTTAAAAAATCTTCAACTACAGAGTTTGGTTTTCAGCTTACTGTTTTAAATTCTTCAGACAATAAGCCTGCTGGTACTTTAAGTACCGTTTCATCGCCAACAAGAGAGCAAAGATATACAAGAACAGTAGGTTCTGATACTAGAGAATATATTGGTCATACTTCAACAGGAACTTCAACAGTAGCTACCGATAGCACACGTTGGACATTCAGATGGAAAGCGCCAAATAAAGATGTTGGAAAAATAAAATTTTATGTTGTTGGAATGGCTACAAATAATAACGGAAGTAATGATGCAAGCGATGAAGTATATACTAAAACTTTTGAGTTTGGGTTATCAAATCTTATGCCCGTAGCAGATGCAACAAGCAGCAATTTAACTACCTGTACAAATTATACTCCATCTATAAACGGAAGTGGCACAAACTCGCCAACAAGCTATGCGTGGAAATTTACAGGCGCAACGCCATCAACAAGTACCGACCAAAACCCTTCTGTTAAATTTACATCTCAAGGTGCGCAATTAGCTATATTAACTGTAACTAATAACAAAGGTAAAAGCAATCCTGATACTTTAAGATTTACGGTCAATCCCTCGCCAGCGGCAAGTATTACCAATGGTGCAACTGGAAGTGTATGCAGGGGCGATTCTTTATTGCTTGTAGGTAATACAGCTGCCAATATTACCTACAGGTGGAATCCGAGTAACAGAACCACTAAAAATATTTTTGTAAAAGATACAGGCAATTATTCTGTAACTACTACAAGTACTATAAACGGATGCGCTACTACAAGTAGTAATTTTAGGCTTTCTGTAAATGCAAAGCCAGTTGTAAATATTTCAAAAACTTTAAGTGCAGATACCTTTTGTCAATCTTTTTCGGATACGCTTAGAGCCAATGGAACCGATATAGACAGCACACTTTGGTACGAAAATGGAAAATTAATAGCAAGAGTAAAAGGTGTAAAATTATTTTATTCTACCAAAAGCTCTTCTCAAATATATGCTGTGGGAAAAAGCACTGCAAGGTGTTTAAGTATAAATTCTAATACCTTGAAAATAGTAATCAATAATAGATTATTTCCTAGCAATTTTAATATCAATAAAACGACATCTACTATACAACTAAATTGGAATAAAAATGCTGGTATTTCAGGTTATAGATATGCTTTAAATAATGGTAGTTTTAACAATACAACTACAGATTCTACGCTTTCTTTAAACGGTTTAAATCCAAATACCAATTACAGCATAAAAATAAGAAGTTTACAAAATTCGCCTTGTAATTTAAGCGATACTATAATAATTGTAAGAACAAATGCTTGCTCCAATATTGAATATAATATTATTGCAGCTAAAAGATTATGTAAAGGCGATAATTTAATTGTAACAATTGCTAAACTATACAAAGCCAAATACAGTGTATCTTTTAACAATAGCAGCTTTGCAAAAGATACTATTTTTACTTTTGCACCTTCTAAAACCGATTCTTTAAGCATTAATATTATTGATAGCCTTAGCCCTACTTGCCCTGCTATAGAAGAAAAAATTGGCTTTTTGGTAGACACATTGCCTATTGATAATTTTATAAACTTTAACGTATCGAGTTGCAAAAATGAACATTTATTTACCATGTCGAATATTTATAATATGTATGAGTTTTATAAAAATGGTAATTTGGTTAATAGCAGTAATAACAATGCTTATTTATATTCCAACCTTTCCTCGGGCGACCAACTGATGGGTAAGGGTATAATTAACAGTTGCAGTAAAAGTTTTGCCAGAACTTTTACGCTAAATGCTGCCTCATCTGCCGCATATACTTTTTCTAGAAACTGGAAAACTTATACTTTTACGGCTACTGATGCTAACAATACTGTTTATAATTGGCGTGCTAACAATGTGCTTATAGGCACTACTAATCCTTTGGTTATAGATTTTTCAACTTATATTAACTCGAATGTAAATATTAGCTTGGCAACTACTAATTTTCAAACTTGTACAGATAGTACTACCCAATTGGTGGCTGTTCCTAATTTTACATTTTTAAATACTTTGAATGTTGGCAATACTAAACTGTATCCTAATCCTTTTAACGATGTATTGAAAATTGAAACTGATTTAGAAAATTTTGAAATAGAAATAGCTGATATGACGGGTAAAATTGTGTATCAAAATACCAATAGTACTTTTGTTAATACTCAAAGTTTTTCGCATGGTATTTACTTGGTGCGTTTGAAGCAAAATGATGAGATTGTTTTTCAGCAAAAAATGGTGAAATAAGAATTTTACATTTAACCTCTAAACACTTTCAACTGAAACAAATCATTTGAAAGTGTTTTTTTTTGAATAAAATCAAAAAATAGATTATTATTAAGAATCATTTATATTTGCATGAATACACTATGTTTAATCTTTCATTTTAAAATATTAATACAGCCATTTGACTAAAAAATATACGCTTTATTTTCTATTGCTTTTAACAATATGCTATGTAGAAAAACTACATGGGCAAGGAAATAAATTGAGTATTCAAATAGCTACTCCTGCCAACTTAAGTATTTGTGGTACAAATGATACGGCTTTTATTCAGGCATATAATATTTCATCTGGCAGCTTAGTGGGATTAAAAATAACTCTTCAACTTCCGCCAGGGGTAAATTATAAAATAGGCAGCTGCAAGGGCAGCAGCGTTGCAGAGTTTAATACCTCTAACCTAAATGCACCTATATTTACTGCGCCTAATTTAGCCATTGCAAATAATTTTTATTTTAGTGTAAATGTTACGGCTGGTTGCGGTTTATACAGTTATATTAGCAATAATAATACACCAATAATTTCTGCAAGGGTAGATTATACGGGTAATTATGACATTGGCAGTTCGCTTCCTTTTTCTGCCAAAGTGCCTTCGGTAAATATTCCCACCATTGTAAACCAAACTTATACTGGCAGTGTGGGCGATGTGTTTGGTAGAAATATTACCATTGGCAATTATGGTAAAGGACCATTAAGAACGCTTACTTTGCTGCGTATAAATGAAGCAGATGTTAAAACTTTTAAAACAAATAAAGGTTCAAGTCAATTTAATAACGATTCGGTAATTACCGTTTTTACTGGTGCTGATTTTAAAAGTGTAGGCAATTTGGATACTTTTTTAGACCAAAATGAAACCATTGTGCTAACAGATAGTAGCCGTGTATTGGGCTGCAATAAGCTATCTACTACTTATGAATTACAATGGGGCTGCAATGGCAGTATTTGCCAAGTGGTAAAAAATTCGGGTATTGTATTGATAGGCACAAGTAGCCCTAATTTAGTGGCTATACCTGTACCTGCTTATAACAAATGCTTATCTGTAAAAAACAATACGCAAATATTAAAAATTGCAAATATTGGACAAAAGGTGGCTGTAAATACCAGTGTGTATATTAACCAAGCTTATTATTACGAATTATCCAAATTTGATACTGCTACTATTGCCATAAAAAAAGGCTGGAATGGCACATTGTTTAGAGGAAAAATAGACAGCATTGGTTATACCTATAGCGACTGGACATACAGCTGCTTGGGACCAAATGCTATTGGCAGCTTTAGGTTGCAATTGGGGAATATAAATGCCAATGATACGCTGTATATTATGTTCAATAATTTTACTTGTATTCCAGATGCTTGCAATGTAAATTTTTACACAAGTAGCTGGCAGTATAGCATAAATTATGAGGATTTATGCAAAAATAAAAGAACGATACCGCAAACATGGGCAAAGTATTATGATTATAGCGTTGTAAATAGCAATAGCTTTACGCCTACAGATATGGTGAATAATCAAAAAGGAACTTTTAGGCAACTTTTTACAAGCGCAAGTTTACTGCCATTAGATAATAATGCTGCTTTTCAGTTTGATATTATACTGCCAGCAGGTTTAAAACACAGCAAAAATGTAAACGATTTGTTTTTTTTAGATGCTACTTTAAAAAACACTTGGAAACCAGATTCGATAGCTAAAAAACAAGATACTATAAGGGCATATTTTTCTAAAATTCCTTTTAATTTATTTAATGCCGAACTTATTTATTATTTAACAGCAGATTGCAGTATTGCAGGGGCTAATGGCAATAAAACAATTAATACAACATTCAGATACAGCCCCAACAATGCCTGCTCGCCAAGAGAATGGTTTGCATATTGTAATTCTTATGGGGTTAAAATACACTGTACAAGCAATTGCAATGCAGGCTTAAAGTTTTTAGATTTTAAAGTTGCACGCACCACTTTTGGTAAGCCTGACAACAACAACGATGGTATAGCAGATACCTCAGGTTCTTTAAATTTTTCTAATATTAGAACAGAGCGAGCTATGGTTGGCGATAGTATTACTGCAGTTTTTCAAGGTAAAATATTGCGCTCTCGTAGTTCAATAAGTTGGCGTTATTTATATGCTGAAAGCAATATACTTTATGGCTCTTATCTTACAGTGGCAAGCACAAGATTAGTGGTATTTAGAGGCGGTACAAGAAGGGTATTATGCAATAATATTGGGGTAAAAAAAATAGTGAGTTGGGCAAATGCCAATTTTATTTTCGATTTGAGTATAGATTCTATTACTTCATGTATTCCTTCTGGTTTTGATTATAGAAACAATGATAGTGTAAGCCTTCAAGTTGTTTTTAAATTATCAACCAATCCTGGGCAAAATACTTTTACATCGCAATTCAGCAATTTATTTTATACCAGCACAGTTGCCAATCCTACCTTAAATTCACAAAAATTTCAATGCGATACTTTTTCGGGTCAAATGGTGTTGAATGGTTATATTTATTATAATTATGGTCCCGATTATTTTAATATTAACAGTTGCGCACAATTAAATATGTCGCAGAATTTTTATTTTGGCATAGGTAATAATGCCTTGTATGCAGGCAATAATGCTTTTCCTTTTGAGTATAGAAACTTTGTAAGAATAAAAGAAATTATATGCTACTTGCCAACGAGTTTAAAATTAGAAAGAGCTTATTTTGCACAATACCGAACATCTGGCTCTAATCAAAACGAATTTCAATATAAAGATACCATACCATATACCATTGTAAACAACAATTATATTTTTGAAGTATCTAAATATTATACAGATTCTGCAAGGGGAAAAATAAGGCTAAGCGATGATGCTTTTCAAGGTATTTTTAATATGCTGATAACACCTACTTGCGAGCTGCCAAGCGGTGTAAATATTCCTATAAAATACGATTTTATGTTTGAAAAGAAAGGTAGTATGCCCAAGGGTATAGATACGCTTTCCAGCTTAATATATACAGATAATGTAATTTATAATAAACCAATAATAAGTGTTAAACCAACTATTCCTATAAACTATGCTGTAACAGATACTGCCGAGTGGGAGGTAGTATATACCAATGCTTCGCCTACATTTGGCACATTAAATGCGTGGTTTGCCCCCGATAATAGCGGAGCAATAAAAGTAGTAGAAATAAAAGATGCTGCCAAAGATACCTTGCTTAAACATACCAACTTGATATACAAAGCAGGTACTATGCCATACAATGCTACACGAAAATTTAAAGTAAGAGCGGTATATAATTCTTGTAAAAAAGACAGTGTAATATTATACTCTGGGTGGAATTGCAATGGCTATCCTAAAGATTTATCTTCTTATACCTGTGCGCCCGAAAAAATTGTTTTATACCTTGAGCCTCAAAATACGCAATTTCAAGTAAGTATTACAGATAGCACAAGTACAGCAAGCCTTTGTGGGCAAACACCCTACTATTATTTGTTGGAAAACATTGGCGCTACGGCAGCACAAAACACCAAAGCATTGCTAACATTGCCTATTGGTATGCAGGTGGTGGGCGGTAAAAGCTATGTTAAACATCCTTTGAATAATACATGGGTAGCATTGCCTAATCCTACATTGGTATCTGGTACTACTTATCAATGGAATTTGGCTACTTTGCTCAATTCTTTAAAAGGTGGGTTTAAAGGCATTTTAGATACCACAAAAAATAAAATTTACATTAAGTTTTATGTTAAAACAGATTGCAATTACTCCAGTGGAAATTATATTAGAGCCTCTGCAAGTGGCAATATAAAATGCGGCAATGCTGTATTGGTATTTCCAAGCATAAGCAAGCCTTTAAATATTGCAGGGGTATCTAAACCTTATTTCAGTTTGGTAAAAACCACTGCCGATACTTTGTTGCCTTGCGAAAAAAACAGCAAAGTAACAGTAAAAATTATCAATGTAGGTCCAGGTAAAACAGGTATTGAAGATAAGTATCAAGCTATATTGCCTTTAGGCATAAGTTACGATTCTGTATCTTACAATGGTATAATAAATGCCCCCAATAATACCCTTACGCAAATAAGAGATTTGAACGGTGCTACCGAAATAGAATTTAGCTTAAAAGATAGTATAATACCTGGCGATAGCATGGAGTTTACATTTAATATAATTGCCAATGCTAAAGCTGTAAATTGCGGTACGATAGATTATTATAGCCAAGCGGCTGTTAAGCAATCTGTAATATGTGTTGAAAATAATAGTACTTGTAAAATAAATGTGGTAACAGGCAGTTCTTTACTTAAAATTCCTGTGTATAAAGCCGATTTACAGTTATTAAATATACAATCGAAAATGCAAAACTTTACAGCTGATACAGATTATGTAAAATTGGATTATACGCTTAAAAACTTTGGACAAAACATAGGCAATAGCTTAAAAACAAAACTGAATTACTACTATGATAAAAACATTTCGGGCACAATAGATAGTGGCGATGTGTTTGTGGGTAGTTTTACTTTAAATAAAGGCATTAAAAAAGATTCAATAGCTAAAATATCTACTATGCTTGCTGTTAAAGCGGGCTACTCTTGTGGTTTATTTATAACTATAGATAGCAGCGCATGTGCGTGTAGTTTCAATCAGTATAAAATACCCATACCTGCACTTGCCAATACAGGCAAAGATATAGCCTATTGTAGCGGTTTGGCTAATAGCATAGGTTTGCCAAAATCTGCTGGCTTTAGCTATGCTTGGCAGCCAGCAATAGAATTGAGCAATGATACTACTGCCCAAACAAAAATAATTTTTGGTAATACAACAGCAGCTAAAATAACAAAGCGGTATATTTTAACTACCAAAAGAATAAGTTGTATAAGTAGAGATACCGTATTTGCTACTATCTATAATTTGCCCAATATAAAACTTGCACAAAAAGACACCACTATTTGCCAAAAACAACAAGTAAAAATAGGGGCAAAAGTTACAGGTGGAAATACTATTTATACTTACAAATGGCTGCCTTCCACATTTGTAAAAGATAGCTTAAAATTAAGCACCATAGCCATAGGGCAAACTTCGGCTTATTATAAACTCATAGTATCAGATAGTTTTAAATGCAAAAGTACTGATAGTTTACTTATAACCATTAAGCCAAAACCAAAAGCCAATTTTACCTTTAATACCGTTTGCTATGGCAATAGTGTAACCCTTATAGATTCTACAACCATAGCGCAAGATAGTATAATAGCTAACCGATGGACACACAATACTATAGATACCCTAAATAGCAAAACTTGGAAAATAAATGTGCCAATAAGCCTTACCACCAATGTGCGCCTAATAGCCGAAAGCCCTTTTGGTTGTAAGGATACAATTATTAAAAAAGTAACTGCAAAGCCTATACCCAAAGCAATATTTAGCACTAAAAACAATTGTTATGGCGATAGCACAGTGTTTAAAAACAACTCAATTGGTATTATACAAAAACATACTTGGCTGTATGGCAATGGCAATACGGCTATGGGTATTCAGCCTAAATACTTATACCCTACTTCAGATACCTTTATAGTACAATTAAACATAGAAACCGCTTTTGGCTGCAAGGATAGCACCGCTGGAGAAATTATTATTTACCCCAAGCCTAAAGCCAATTTTACAACAAACAATGTATGCCAAGGCGATACCAATACTTTTATAAACACAAGCAGCATAGCCAACGATAGCATTACCAATTACCAATGGCAAATAAGCAATGGCTATAGCACCAATTTAAAAACATTTAATTACTTATTTAACAGCTACAATACTTACTCCATTGTATTAAAAAACAATACCGCTTTTGGCTGCACGGATAGTATATTAAAAACAGCAATTGTACACCCTTTGCCAAAGGCAAGTATAGTATTGGATAGCGTTTGCTTTGGTATGTATAGTAAGTTTTCAGAAAAAAGCACAGTGCCCATGGGCAATATTGGAAGTCGCAAATGGCAATTAATAGGTGGTTCGTCTCCCAATGCTAATATTAGATACCGATACCCCAATGCAGATACTTTTTTGGTTAAATATAGTGTGTTTTCAGATAAAGGTTGTAAAGATTCTACGATAGGCTACAGCATAGTACACCAAAAAATTACACCTATTATAAATGCTTTAGATAATTGCTTGGCAGATAGCAGTAAATTTAGCTACAATGCCCTTTTTATGAATACAAATATTGCACAAAGCAAATGGAAATTTACCCCTATAGATTCTATATTAACGCCCAATGCCGCATACTTATATAATACCTATGGTAAAAAAACAATTGCCCTTTCTGTTGTAAGCACAGAGGGCTGCCAATACGATACCTCAGCCAGTATTTTTATACACCCAAAGCCTGCGGTAAGCTTTGCCAATACCAACCAATGTAGAGACAATCAATTTACATTCAATGCCCTTGTAAATATCCCGTTGGGCAGTATAGATAGCACAATATGGCATTTTGACGATGGCACTTTTGCCTATACCCCAAATACCAACCATGTGTTTCCAAGTTCGGGTGCATATAAAGTAGTGTTTAAAGCAAAAAGCAATTTTGGTTGTACAGATACAGCCCAAAAAACAATAAACAGCTATCCGCCTGTAATACCTGCCTTTGCGGTAGATAGCGTATGTTTTGGCACTATTACACAATTTAAAGATATAAGCATTGTACCCAATGCCACTATTAGCAAATACAATTGGCAATTTGGCGATGGGTATAAAAGCAGCATGCAGCACCCAAACCATTTGTATGATAAGGATAGCCTATACAAAGTAAGCCTACAAATAACCACAAGCTATAATTGTACCTACGATACCACAGGCTATGTGCGTGTGTATCCTGTGCCGCAATCTGTATTTATAACCGACCCACCAAGCAGCACAGTGGTAAACCCAAGCATTAAATTTATTAACCAAAGCAAAGGGGCTACTGCTGTAAAATATCAAATAAACAATGGGGCTATATTTTTGCAAGATACCTTTAGCTATTATTTTAAAGATAGCGGCACATATACCATTAAGCAATGGGCATACAACCAATATGGCTGTACCGACTCAAGCACCAAGCAAATAAGCATCAATTATATATTAAATTATTACTTGCCCAATGCCTTTACCCCCAATGCAGATAGCATAAATAGCCTACTACAACCCATAGGCATAGGCATTGCCTTTTTTGAAATGAAGGTTGTAAACCGATGGGGGCAAATATTATACGAAACCAAAGATAGCAAAGGCTGGGACGGCAAGTATATGAACGAGTATGTACCCGAAGGGCACTATGTGGTATGGTATAAAATAAAAAGCTTTAAAGGACAGGTGCAATACAAAAGGCAATTGATAACCGTATTGCGGTAGGTTTGTGTAAGAAAAATGGTTGAGTATATTTGCGTAATACATTCAAATTTAGAAAGACGACCAATGACAACAAAAAAGCAAAAACTTTGGGACTATTTTATTCTTTGTGCACGATTTTTAATTGCTTGGACATTAATAAACTATGGTTGGGGTAAGTTGACCGATGAGCAATTCGGAATTTCTGCAAATGAAATGGCTACACCTCTTAAAAACTTAGGGCTTTTTAAGCTCTCTTGGTATTTGTTTGACCAAGAACCATTTAAATCCTTTGTTGGTATTTCACAAATAATCGCTGGAATTCTTTTACTATATAATAGGACACTAATTGTAGGGGTATTACTTTCAATACCTATACTTATAAATATTCTAATTATCGATATAACTTACATAAAAATGTCAGGCTTTTATTGGAGACTTTCTTACTACATATTTTTAAACTTCTTAATTCTTTGGCACTATAAAGACAGAATGGTTTTAGCGTTTAAAACAATATTTAACGGTTTGACAACTAAATTTAATTATCCAATTTGGGCATATTTAATATTACCAATTATGGCAATAGGGCTTGAACTTTTAGGAATAGTTCCACGACTTTTATCAGGTTTAATATTTAACACAACAGAAACATTAAAAGGACTAAGTAAAATTCCAGACCTAATTTTAGAGATAATAAACAAAATAAGCAACTAACTTCCTTTTATCTTTGATTGTTATGTACACAGCTCTTTGCCCTAAAAGGTGTTTTCCACCTTGTAGCCGTAAAATAAAATTTCTATATCATTGATTTATAGCTGCAAATAGTAAAACAAGTGTTTGGAGGTAAATATTTATCGTTAATTGATATGGGGATTTTCCCGAAGGCAATTTGTTATCGTAAATTGATGTGGGGATTTTCCCGAAAGTAATTTGTAATCGTTAATTGGTGTGGGGATTTTCCCGAAGGCAATTTGTTATCGTAAATTGATGTGAGGATTTTCCTGAAGGTAATTTGTTATCGTTAATTAGTGTGGGGATTTTCCCGAAGACAATTTGTTATCGTTAATTGCTTCCGTTCTACTATTTATAAGGCTATTGTTTTTAATTTCTCCCTTATTCCCCTACTTTTTATGTGTTTTTAACATCAAAAGGGTATTATTCTCCTCCCCCTTGCTTAGGTTGCTACCAAACAAAGCCCCAATATTTAAAAGTAGCTCTCTTGTAATCTTTTATTAACTTATTCTATTCAATAAAATAAAATACATTTTTATTTGTTTTACAGATTTATTTACTAAAATTTGCCAATATCTCTAATTATCTATTTAATGAGTTCCTTATCTGACGAAGAAAAAATAAAAAAAGCATTTGCTAATAAGCAATGGCCCGAAATACAAAGCTCAAACAGCTGGTTGGTATTTAAAATAATGGGCGAGTTTGTAGAGGGCTTTGATAGAATGGCGCAAATAGGACCCTGTGTAAGTATATTTGGTAGCGCGCGCACAAAACCAGAACACCCCGCTTATATTATGGCTACAGAAATAGCTGCAAAACTAAGTAAAGCTGGCTATGGGGTTATTACAGGTGGAGGCCCCGGCATAATGGAAGCTGCCAACAAAGGCGCAAAAGAAGCCAAAGGCAAATCTGTTGGGTTGAATATTAAACTACCATTCGAGCAGCATGCCAATGTATATATAGATTTTGATAAACTGTTAGATTTTGATTACTTTTTTGTGCGCAAAGTTATGTTTATGAAATTTGCACAGGGCTTTATTGTAATGCCCGGTGGCTTAGGCACATTAGATGAGCTTTTTGAAGCCCTTACACTTGCTCAAACCAATAAATTAGCTAAATTTCCTATAGTTTTAGTAGGTTCATATTTTTGGAATGGCTTAATAGATTGGGTAAAAAAAGCCATGCTGGAAAATGATAAATATATTTCGGCAGAGGATACTAATTTATTTAAAATTGTAGATACAGCCGATGAGGCAGTAGCCGTAATTATAGATTTTTATGCCAAATATACCATTAGCCCTAATTTTTAAATGATTGCTTTTATCTTTTGTTAATATACCCTTGTGGCTTTATCTTCGTGGGCAAAATATGAGCAGTGTAAAACAACAAATAGAGAAACTATTAGCTGAAAGAATAATGGTTATAGATGGTGCAATGGGCACTATGATACAAACGTATAAACTAACTGAAGAAGATTATAAAGGCGAACGTTTTAAACACTTTGAACATAGCCAAAAAGGCAACAATGATTTATTGGTACTTACAAAGCCTGATGTAATTTTAGCCATACACGAACAATTTTTAGAAGCAGGGGCAGACATTTTAGAAACCAATACCTTTAATGCCCAAGCCATAAGTATGGAAGACTATAAAATGGCAGATTTAGTATATGAAATGAATGTTGAAGCGGCAAAATTAGCAAAAAAAGCAGCAGCAAAATATACCGCCCTAACACCCAATAAACCTCGCTTTGTGGCAGGTGCTATAGGACCTACAACCAAATTAAGTTCAATGTCGCCCGATGTAAACAATCCTGGCTTTCGCTCGGTTACGTTCAATGATTTGGTACAGGCTTATACCGAGCAAATAAAAGGCTTACTTGATGGCGGTGTAGATTTATTGCTACTCGAAACTGTAACCGATACATTGAATGTAAAAGCGGGTTTATTTGCTGTTAATCAACTAAAAGAAGAACGAGGCATAGATATACCCGTAATGGTAAGTGGCACTATTACCGACAATAGTGGCAGAACCCTTAGCGGACAAACACCAGAAGCCTTTTGGTATTCTGTAGCCCATGCAGAACTGTTAAGCATAGGTTTAAATTGTGCCTTGGGTGCTAAAGATATGATACCCCACATTAGCGAATTGAGCAAAGTGGCTTGGGCATATACTACAGCTTATCCTAATGCAGGCTTGCCCAACGAGTTTGGACAATACGATGAAAGCCCAGAAGCTATGGCAAATGTAGTAGAAGAATTGATGAAACAAAGCTGGGTAAATATAGTGGGCGGATGCTGCGGTACTACACCTGCACATATAAAAGCCATAGCCGATAAAGCAGCCCTTTACGCCCCTCGCCAAGTGCCAGAATTGGTATAATGTTATGCAAAAATTAGCTTGGTTTTTTTCTATTCTTTTGCATCCTTTAGTGGTATTGAATATTGGTTTAATTTTAATTCTTTTTTATCATCCATATTTTAATAGCAAGTATTACGATGAGCAATTAAGCACTTTTATATATTACATACTTGCCAATACTTTTTTTATTCCTATTTTGGGTATTTTATTGTTAAAACAATTTAAAGTGATAGATAATTTTCAATTGGCAAACCATAAGCAACGCACCATTCCTTATATTTTAATTGCCGTAATATTAAGTTTCACTATATTTCAATTGTTAAAATATGAATTTAAAGGGCTGCCTATTTATTTTTTATTGAGCACAATTATTTGTTTAATTTTAAATATTATCATCAATTTTAAATTTGGCATAAGCAGCCATGCCATTGCAGCAGGGGGTTTTGTGGCATTGGTATTTTATATTTCTATTGTTCAACATGTAAGTACTTATGCCTATATATTGCCCATTGGTATTTTATTGGCAGGCGTAAGTGGCTTTAGTAGGCTATGGTTGGGGGCACATACGCCAAAGCAAATATATTGGGGCTATGCTTTGGGTTTTGTTATTGTTTTTAGTGGGGTTTTTCTGTTGGAAAAATGGAGTGTCCTAATTTAAAAAAACAAACTCGCTACACCAATTGCAGCTATTACACAAATTAAATCTACCAATAGCATAATACCCAATGTATAGCGTGTATTTTTAATTTTTACTGCACCAAAATATACAGCTATAACATAAAAAGTAGTTTCGGCACTGCATTGAAATATGCAACTTAAACGCCCTGTAAAACTATCTGCACCAAAGGTTTTCATAGCATCTATCATAAAGCCTCTTGAGCCGCCAGAACTAAATGGGCGAAGCATTGCTACGGGTAAAGAATCCGTAATGCCACTACCCACACCCATTGCTATAAATAATTTTGAAATACCGTTGGCTATTAATTCAAATAAACCACTGTTTCTAAAAATAGAAATAGCTACTAACATACCCAGCACATAAGGAAAAATAGTAACCGCAGTGTGTATGCCACTATTTGCCCCTGTTACAAAAGAGCTAAATACATTGCTATCTTTTTCTATAAACTTTTTTTCTTTTGTAAAAGCATATACCAATGTAAATAGAATAATTAAGAGTAAAATAATAGCGGAAAGATTACCTGTAAAATGATTTTTTTCTATAATACCCATTTTGTTGATGTACATTAATAAGCCAATAATACCAGCAATAATAGAAAATATAGAAATAATGAGTAATCCACTTTTAAAGTTGATTTTTTGTTTAATACCAACAATAATAAGTGCAGCCAAAGTGCCTATAAAAGAGGTGATAATACAAGGCAGCATAACATCAGCAGGATTACTTGCATTCTCGGCAGCACGATAGCCAATAATAGAGGTAGGAATAAGTGTAAGCCCTGCTGCATGCAAGCACATAAACATTATTTGGGCATCGCTTGCTTTGTCTTTTTCAGTATTAAGTTCTTGTAAGCTTTGCATGGCTTTTAGTCCAAATGGTGTAGCTGCCGAATCCAAGCCTAAAAAATTAGCTGCAAAGTTTAGCGTCATGTAAGAAATAGAATCGTGGTTTTTAGGAATACTTGGAAATATTTTAACAAACAAAGGGCTTGTAAATTTGGCTAATTTCTCTGTTGCACCGCTATCTATCAGCAATTGTAAAATACCACAAAAGAAAGCCAAATAAGCCATTAAAGGCAGTATAATATCAAAAATACTGTTTTTACAAGTAGGCAATAAACCATCAGATTTTTGAACACCATAATATACTTTTACCACCTTATTTTTTAGTTCATAAATGGTATCAGTTTTACTTTTTTTATTTAAAAAAGAAATACTTGAAACTTGCTTTATACTATCATAAAACTGCCAGCCCACCATAGCAGAATCTTTTTCGGCTATTAAAACTTTATCGTCTTTTTTACCATTTATAACATTGTCTAACGCATAATGGTTTTTCAAAATAAAATTTGAAAAAATAAACAAGATAGAAAGTATAAAGATTGCTAACCAAAATCTGCTTAATGCCATAAAATGAATATAAAAGCAAATGTAAAGGTAAATAAACGGAAATAGAAAATAAAAAAGAGCGAAACTTTAGTTTCGCCCTTCTATTCAATTACCAATGAAGAGGTTTTACCTTCTTCTAGTACTTCCTGAACCGCTATTTGCAGGCGGTGTTCTATTGCCGCTTGGCGTTGTAGAAGTGTTTGTGCCGCCTCTTTCAGTAGGTTTTGTGGTGGTATTAGTATTACCTGTTCCTCCCCTTTCTGTTGGCTTTGGTGTGCTTGTTGTGTTTGTATTTCCTCCGCTTTTTTCTTTTGGTTTAGATGAACTGCTTGGGGTGGATGTATTGTTTGTACTACTATTTGCAGATGATTCTAATACTGCACCCAATACATTGAAAAAGAACCTAACACCATTGTATTCTCTTTGTTTTTTGGGTTTATCTGTTTTTTCTGGTTCATTATAAATTTCATTATTAGTTTCTTTTACATTATTAAAACTATCTATTTCGTTTTTAATTTGAGTTTCTTCAATTATTTCTTTTGTTTCAATACTATTGCTCGAATTTACATCGCCAACTTTATAAATTTCATTATTGATACTTCCTTCGTTATTATTAGGTCCGTTTCCGCCATTTTCTTTTGGCTGCCCCTCGCTACCATGGTTGGTTAGTCCTCGTTTACAGCTATCCAATTGCTTGCCACATAGTTGGTTTCTGCTATTTAAAAAATTGTATTCTGTTTGCAGTTCTTTCAATTGGTTGCTTAATGTAGATACTCGGTTTTGTAGTGTAGTATTTTGAGTTTGCAAATCAGCAATCGATTTGTTTTTTTCTTCAATTTGTTTTTTGTACTCATCGCAATTGGTTTCAGTTTGTTTGGCTTTCAGTTCTGCAAGTTCGCTTTCAGCATCTGTTTTTTGTTTGCGTACTGCATTGGTAATTGTTTGCAAGCTATCTAATGATTTTGAAACTGCTTTTGCATAATTTCTTAAGCCTATTACTTCTGCCTCTAATTCTGCTTTGGCATCGTTGCATTTTTTAAGCAATTCATCATTATCTGTATTTGAAGAGCCTTTGCTTTCATTGCATTTTTTAAGTTGAAGAATTAAGCTATCTATTTTTGTTGTTTGTAAATTAATACGGTAATTTTTATCTGCAATTACTTTTACCATCGCCCTCATTTC
Source organism: uncultured Chitinophaga sp. (assembly GCA_964505065.1). GTDB lineage: Bacteria > Bacteroidota > Bacteroidia > NS11-12g > UBA955 > JABMMZ01. The sequence continues at coordinate 21,462 of CAZDGF010000023.1, read as the reverse complement.
AATAGTACATTCTTCTTTTTCTGATTTACATTTATTTAATTGAGAAATATAGGCATCGCAATTGGTTGTATTTTTTTTGCAATTTTCTAAATCAGTAAGTGTGGTATTTAAAATAGTTTGTAAGCTATCTGCCTTTTTACTTGCCCATTTAGCATCGTTTTCAGCTTTTTCTTTCGCTGCTTTTGCTTTTACAATTTCGGCATCGTTTTGTGAGCCATTGTTCTTTTTGCAGTTTTCAAGTTCTATAATTTTACCACTTAGAATGATATTTAAACTATCGGCTTGTTTTTTAGCTTTTGTAGCATCTGCTTTTGCTTTTACAATTTCAGCATCGTTTTGTGAGCCATTGTTCTTTTTGCAGTTTTCAAGTTCTATAATTTTACCACTTAGAATGATATTTAAACTATCGGCTTGTTTTTTAGCTTTTGTAGCATCTGCTTTTGCTTTTACAATTTCTGCATCGTTTTGTGTACCATTGGTTTTTTTGCAGTTTTCAAGTTCTATAATTTTACCACTTAAAATGATATTTAAACTATCGGCTTGTTTTTTAGCTTTTGTAGCATCTGCTTTTGCTTTTACAATTTCTGCATCGTTTTGTGTACCATTGGTTTTTTTGCAATTGTCTAAATCTTTGTTAATAGCAATTAACACCAAATTCAAACTATCAATTTTCTTATTGGCTTTTAACAATTTATCTGCATCGTTGCCTTTTATAACATTGGCATCTGTTTTTACATTACTGCCTTTTTTAAGGTCAATAATTTCAGTTTTCAAACGCTCTATTTCAGCAATGTTAGCAGCTTTTTCTGTTTCGCATTGTTTGCGTTTTGCAAGTTCTTTTTCATATAATTGACATGGGGTTAAAGGCTGTCTTGTACGCTCATCGTATTGCACAACACCATTACAATTTTTAAGTGTTGCTATTTCTGCATCTTGTTGGTTTTTATTACGTTTAAGCTCATCTATTTGGCGTTGTAATTTTATTATTTCATCTGCTTGGGTATTGGTTCTTGTTCTTAATACTACATTCTCAGATACCAATACATTGTTTTGGTTTTTGCAATTGCGCAAAGCCTCGGTTTCATTGAATGTTCCTTTTTCTTTTTCAATCAGTTCTTTTTCTCTTTGTTCTAATTGTTTTTGTTTGGTATTTAATTCAATTTCTTTTTGGTTCAATTCTTTTTCTTTTGAATTGTCTGCAGGGGTTTTAATTATTTTTTCGATATAAACAGTATCACGTTTTATAATCGTTTTGGTTTCTCCTTTTTTATTGATATAAACTGTATCGCTTTTGATAACGGTTTTTATTTCTCCTTTTTTAAGATAAACGGTATCTTTTTGAATAATTTTTATGGTATCGCGTTTTATTTCTTTAATGGTATCGCGTTGCTTTACTGTATCTTGATACACACGATCTACCTTGTTTTCGTACCACCAACGGTGGCAATGCCCAATGCCAAAAGCTACACCGCCATAAATATCTGCTCCTCTAAAATTACTATTTGAAGATACATTCAACAAGCCACCCAAATTATCTGAACCAAAAAATACTGGTCCTATTTTAATGTATGAACCAATGGTAACATTTTTATAATTTTGTCCTAAAGTTATGGGCATACTAAATTCAAAACCTCTGCTCTCTATTCTTGGAATAACGGACAACATAGATGTGCTGCGCATACCTGTTGAGTTTATACCTTTTAAGCTATGGTTCCAAAATACTTGGGTATAAATGCCTTTTGCTAATCTAAAATCGGCTTGTAAATTAAAGGCTGTAGGCAGACTTGTACTAAATCCAGAACTTTTAGTGGCTCCCATTTGCCCAAATACTTTTGTGCCAATAGTATCAAAAGCATTTTGCGTAGCTTGGTTAAAACCATTTAAAATATTATTAGACACAATAATATTGCTGCTTCCACTATTTACATTGTATTTTGTGCTATTTTTATTGTAACGAATGCCACCAATATCATTTATTGCCATAGACAATTTAAAATCGTAATCGTTTCTTTCGTTGTTGTTATTGCATTGTTTTTTGGTAAAATATTTTCCTTTTTGGGCTGTGTAAGCATAGCTTAAACCTAAATCTAAGCCAGCACCGCCACCTTTGCTTTGCAAGGTAAATAAGCCATAGGGTTTGTTATATGGGGCTATCACACTTTTATCATCATTATAAGCATATTCGATATCGGCACTTGTAATGGTTGCATTGTTATTGCCAGTTATATTGATATCTAAATCTGAACCTTTAATGTATGCTGCACCTAAGCCTCTTAAAAATTTAACTGTCAATCCGCCATTTAATTGGTGGTGGTCGTTTTTACTTATAACACCTGCATAAGTAAAGCTCAATTCTTGAAAACTTTGGGCATTTACACCAAATTTACCATTGTTGTAAGTTGTGTTTCTTTGTAAACCATTGCTGCCATTGTATATGCCGCCATTGCTATCTATGCCATTAAAAGCCATACGTGCAAAAGGTTCGCTAATACCAAATAGTTGCAAACTACTACGTTGACGCGTATTGATGCTCATGCTTGCTTTTTTGCTAACAGGAAACATAAACGCTGGTCCCCAAATATCTTGGTTGAAACTAAATTGTTTTACTTCGCCATTCAAATCCTCTTTTAGCCAATTTTTTTTATAATCGGGTTTGCCGTCTAAGCGTGTATATTGCTGATCGAAATAGCTGCCATTTGCCCATTCGTTTAGTTTTATTGGCGCATTATAATCAATATAATTGTTATAAAAATTAACACCTCTGCCCCAAAAATTAAAGTAGTATTTATACTTTGCATCAGCAATAGAAGAGGCATTGTTGTAAATACCGTAAGTTCCTGCATAATTGCTTGTTGTGCGCCCAAGCCATTGTTGTGCTTTTGCATTTGAGGCAATAAGTAATACAAGAATGACCAAATGTTGTTTTGTAATTTGTTTTAGCATAAAAATTAGTTTTTCTTTAAATGGTTAATATTTTATTGTTTTAAAGAAAGTGCAAAGAACACTTTCTTTTTTGTTTAATTCAAGTATTGTACCAAAAATTAGACACTATGCTAAAATGCTTGTAATCATTAAGTTTATACAATAAAAAATATTTAACGTGAGTTTGGGGTAAGAAAAAATGCTGTCATTCTGAAAATTTTGGCTTCGCAAAATTATTCAGAATCTGAAATAAGCAGGGATTACTACACTTCGTTTCGTAAAATTGTTCTGAATCTTTTTTCAGAGCATCCCGCAGCTGCGGGATAGAATGACAAATTCGATAAGGCTTTAACCTTAACTCGAACTCACATTATTTATTAAATAAATAGTATCATTGCATTTTATTAAAAAAATGATAAAAACACTCTTAAGTTTTCTATTTATATTAATTATTTATACTTGCAATGTAGCCCAAACCATAACCGTAAAAGATAAAATTACACTGCAACCAATTGGAGATATAATTATAAATAAAATTGGTAAAACACTAGGTTATATAACTAGTACAAGTATAGGAAAAACTGATGCTAAAGGCATATTTACCTTTGCTACACCTTTTAATCCAATTGAAATATTTGACTTTAATAACGATGGCTACTTTACCGAAAACTATACAGGCGAGCAATTACAAAAAATGAACTTTTTAGTATTGCTTACAGAAAAAGCTACATTCCAGCAAAAAGCTGTAGTTTCTGCCTCTCGGTTTGAAGAAAAAGCCGAAGATGTAGCCAAACAAGTAAGCGTTATCAATAAAAAAGAAATGCAATTTAATAACCAATCCACCACTGCCGATTTGCTGCAACAAACAGGCAAAGTTTTTATTCAAAAAAGCCAAATGGGTGGTGGTAGTATTGCCATGCGTGGATTTGAGGCAAATAAAGTATTAATGGTGGTAGATGGTGTACGTCTAAATAATGCTATTTACAGAGGTGGGCATTTGCAAAATGCAATAAGCGTAGATAACAATATGCTGGAAAAAACAGAAATACTTTTTGGTGCTGGCTCTGTAATGTATGGGAGCGATGCTTTAGGCGGAGTAGTAAGTTTTTATACCAAAAACCCTTTGTTTAGCAAAACCGAAAAACCATTGGTAAAAACTATGGCTTTTATGCGCTATGGCACAGCCATGAATGAGCAAACAGGACATTTTGATATTAACATTGGTTTTAAAAAATTAGCATTTTTAAGCTCGGTAACATATAGCGATTTTGGCGATATGCGCATAGGTAAAAAAGGTATAAAAGGCTATGAAAGCTGGGGACGCAGAACATTTTATGTAGATAGAATAAACAACAAAGATAGCATGGTATTAAATAGTGATTCTTTTAAACAAACGCCTACTGGCTATAAGCAATACGACTTGATGCAAAAGATAGCATTTAAACAAAATAAATATATTACCCATTTATTGAATTTACAATATTCTAATACTACCAATATTCCACGCTATGATAGGCTTACCGAGAAAGCCGCTAATGGAAAACCAAGCAATGCAGAATGGTATTACGGTCCGCAAACAAGGGGTTTTACTTCTTACAAATTAGCTATTGAAAAAAATCATATTGCCTTTAATAAAGCCAATATTATTTTAGCTTATCAAAAAATAAAAGAAAGCCGACACAATAGAAATTTTAATGCCGCAAACCGCAGCAATAGAATGGAGGAAGTAGATATTATCACTTTGAATGCTGATTTTGAAAAAAACTTTTCAGAAAATACGGAATTGCGCTATGGAGCAGAAATTACGCATAACAATGTACAATCTACAGCCAATAAAGTAAATATTAGCACAAACGAAAAAACACCCCAAAGCACCCGCTATCCTGATGGAGGAAGTATTATGCGCAGCACGGCTTTGTATGCAACACAATCTACATATTTAAGCAAGCAATGGATATTAAACACAGGCATACGCTTTACCAATACCTATTTAAAATCTGTGTTTATGGATAAAACATTCTTTCCTTTTTTAGCAAACAACATTACCCAAAACAATCAAAACACGAGTGGAAATTTAGGTTTGGTTTACTTAATAAATAAAAATTTAAAATTGTATAGCTGCTTGGCTACTGGTTTTAGAAGCCCAAATGTAGATGACATGGCAAAAGTTTTTGAAAGCAATGGCAACAACCAACAAGTAATAATACCCAATGCCAATGTAAAACCAGAGCAAACCACAACGCTTGACTTAGGCATAAATACTACCATTCGCAAAAAATTAAGTGTAGAATTGAACGGCTATTACACCAAATTTAGCAATGCACTTACCCTAAATAGAAGTCAACTGAATGGCAAAGATACCATTACCTTTAATGGCGTTTTAAGTAAAATTTTCAGTATGCAAAATGCGCAAAGTGCTTATATTTATGGCTATTTTGCTGGTGCTAATTATGAACTTTCTAAAAAATGGAACGTGTATGGCAATATCAACTATACGTATGGTAGAATAAATACAGATACTGTGGATTATCCTTTAGACCATATTTCGCCTGTGTTTGGCACAATGGGCTGCATGTACAAAACCAAGCAATTGAAAGTAGAGTTTTTTACCCAATTTAATGGGGCAAAAAAAGCCAAAGACTACAACTTATTAGGCGAAGATAATGAAGAATATTCTGCTGAACCTACCAAAGGCTTTAACCCAGCGTGGTACACTTTGAATATAAGAGGCAGCTACCAAATAAATAAACTGCTGCAAGTGCAATTGGCTTTAGAAAATATTTTAAACCAACATTACCGCACTTTCTCCTCTGGCTATAGTGCAGCAGGGCGCAATGTAATGGCTACTATTAGGGGTACTTTTTAAACGTTTTATTACCCTCTATTAATTTTACTATCAAAACTCAATTTTAGCAATCCAAAAAAACAATTATATTTGCTTTTTATGTCATAGAAATCAACGGCAAAAAGTACTTCATACTAGATCTTAAAAAAATTAAACCCAAATTAATCAATAGGAGATTTGAAAAATTGAACTATTTGATTTAGTTGGGATTAACCCCGATTTAAAAATTGCAATTATGTTTTGTAAAAACATGATTTACAATTTGTTATTCGATTCAGCAATTCTATTGCTGAATTTGGGTTAAACATAAGCAAATTGCAAAATCTAAAAAATATACAACATCTTGGTTTATTGAGTAGTTTATTGATTTTATTTTTAATAAATAGCTGTAATTCTAATAAATATAATGTAGACATAAATCATAATGAATTATGTCTAGATTCGATATCTATTAATAATAAATATCGAATTATAAAAGTGTTAGATATTAAAGGTAATTTGCTTAAACATTATTTAATTTACAAAAGTGATACATTTTGCAACATTTCAACTTCGGAAGACTCAAATATTGTAGTAGGTTTTTTTAAACAACATTATATTAATAATAATAAATCAATAGCAGAGTTTTCCTTAAACTATTATAATTTGTCATTATCAGGACTTAATGCTTTTATTAACCATCTAAATAGAAAAAAAATAATGTTAAAAACAGAAGAAATTGATTTAATGGTTAATTTTATAAATAATTTTCAATTGATTAGGCTTCAAAATATTAATTTACAAAATAGTATATTAAAATCAGATAGTATTTCATTTAAATTAAAGCTATCAAAAGAAAATCATTTTCTATTAGATTCAATTATTTTAAAAGGAAACTTTATCCTCTATTTTTATAATAATGAAAAACTAAAAATGATTGAGATTTTAGAAAATCATAGAACAAAACAACAGACATTAAATATAAGATTCATTTCTATTTTACCTCCTTCTCAACATATTCTCTCCCTAGCTATCCGTTCTCGCTCGCATCTTGAGAGTGAGCAAGTTATCCGCCTCAGGCGTCCTTAAATAAATGAAAACATTAAGAGAAATAGAAAGACACCATGAAGGGCAAAAGATGCTTCCTTCGTCAGCATATCAAGTCAATTCTTACAAAATATTCAACAATTGTTCTTTAATTTTTTCAAGCTCCTCTTTCATACACACTACGGCTTGTTGTATAGGAAAATAATAAGCCTTGCTGCCCATAGTGTTAATTTCTCGCCCCATTTCTTGGCTTATAAAATTTAGTTTTTTACCGTTAGCATCTGTATTCAATGTTTCAGTAAAATAATTGATATGGTTAGCCAAGCGGCTTTTTTCTTCTGCAATATCATATTTTTCTAAATAATAGATAAGCTCTTGTTCAAAGCGGTTTTTATCTATACTTGCCTCTTCTTTATTGTCTTTAAGGGCTTGCCAAAGCTTACCTTTTACAGCTTCTTTTCTTGGCTGTTCTTCTTTTTCTACCTGTTGTAAATAATTGCCTATACTACTCACACATTCTTTTAAATATTGGGCTACTACATTGCCTTCTTGGGTTCTAAATTCATCAAATTTAATGAATGCCTTTTCTACACTTTCCTTTATCAATAGCCATTCTTGGTCGTCTCCATCGCTTTCTTCATATTTTAAAACTTCGGGCATACCAATAATGGTATTGAATAAATTAACATTGTCTAACCCCAGTGTGTTAGCCAAGTTTTTTAATTTTTCATAATAGCCCAATGCCAATTTTTCGTTTACGGCTAAGGTATCACCACTGGTATTGGCTGCTTTTTTTTCGATATTAATATTAACAGAAACAGAGCCTCTGCCTATTCTCAAATTCAACAATTGGCGCAATTCTATATCCCTATCTTTAAATGCACGAGGTAGGCGCACATTCATTTCTAAAAATTTATTGTTCAGCGATTTTATTTCTGTTTTTACAGTAATATTTTCTGTTTCTATTTCGGCTATGCCAAAACCTGTCATGCTTTTTATTTGTGCCATTTTATGGTGTTTGATGTTATAAATACTCCCGCAAAAATAAGCACTGCTGCTGCAATTTTTTGGATGGTAAGGTTATCTGTTTTTAAAACAATGGCAATAATGCTTGCCAGTATGGGTTGTAGGTAAATATAAGCACCTACTATGCTTGGTCCTACTTTTTTTAATGCCCATATATTGAGCAAATAGGTAATGAAGGTAGTAAACACAATGATAAACAATATTTCTAATACAATTTTAGGCGGCATATTAAAATTGCCTTGCATAAGCTCGGGCAAGCCAAAAGGTAAAACCAATATAAAACCCATTAAAAAAGTATATTTTGATACTGTAAAAGGATGGTAATGTACCATTAATTTTTTAACCATAACCAAATAAAAAGCATACGAAATAGCATTTAAAATAATCAATACATCGCCAGGCAATGTAGCAGATGAAAATGTAAAATTGCGCCCAAGCATTAATAAAATAGCTCCAGCACAAGCCAATGCAATACCAATAATTTGAACTGCTAATATTTTTTCTTTTAGAATGTAAATATTGAATAATAAAACAAAAATGGGGGTAGCCAACATCAGCACTGCACCATTTATTGGTGTTGTAATTTCAAGTCCTTTAAAAAACATCAACATATTGGCTGCCACACCAAATATGCTACAAATTAAAAATAGTTTGCCGTGTGCTTTCCAATTTATCTTTTCTTTTTTTATAGTAAAACTTAGAAGCAAAAACAACAAAGCAGCACCGCCCACTCTTATTACAATAAAGCCAAAGCCTTGCAAATAAAAAGGCATAATATCTTTTACCAAACTAAATGTAACCCCATAAATAAGGGCTACTGTAAACAAGGCAATATGTACCAAATAGTTTTTGATAAAAGGGCTGCAAAGGTTTCATTAAAAAATGGATTTTAAAAACTATAGATTAATAGTTTGGGGCATTTTTTTAAAAATTAAACTTAAATATTTTCAAAAAATAAGGTTTTTGCTTACTTTCGCTACCTTTTACAAACAAGTATGAATTATAAATTAGTAAATAACCTTTTAGGTTGGGCAATGTTTTTAGTAGCAATGGTAGTATATATGCTTACTTTAGAGCCTTCGGTAAGTTTATGGGATTGTGGCGAGTTTATATCTGCCTCTCAAAAACTGCAAGTTGTACACCCTCCTGGCGCACCTTTCTTTTTATTAATTGGTAGATTTTTTACCATGTTTACTAGCAATGTAGAAGATGTGGCAAAAGCCGTAAATATTTTGAGTGCTACTTGTAGTGCATTTACAGTATTATTCACTTTTTGGATAACTACTTATTTTGCTAAAAAAATGGTATATAAAATGGGCGAAGTAAACACAGGTAGCCATATTGCCATTTTTGCAAGTGGTGTTGTAGCTGCATTGGCATTAACTTTTAGCGATTCATTTTGGTTTAGCGCAGTAGAGGCAGAGGTATATGCTATGGCTTCTTTCTTTTTGGCTCTTACCTTTTGGCTAATGTTAAAATGGGAAAGCAGCGATAGCCCTTATGCAGATAAATGGATAATTTTAATTGCCTTTTTAATTGGCATTGCTATATGCTCTCACTTGTTAAGTTTATTGGTTATTCCAGCAGTTTCATTTATTTATTATTTCAAAAAATTCAATTACTCGCGCAAAGGGTTGTTTTATTGTTTTTTAATAGGCTTGGGTATTTTGTTCTTTATTCAAAATGGTATTTTACCTGGTGTGCCAAAAATAATGGCTAAAATGGATTTATTGTTTGTAAACTCTTTTGGTATGGGCTTTGGCAGTGGTAGTATTTTTGCCATAATTTTAATAATAGCAATTACAATTGCAGGTATTGTATATTTTTCTAAATTCAATGCTCGCCCACATTGGAATTTAGCATTTATCTGTTTAGCCTATATTTTATTGGGGTATTCAAGTTATGCTATGGTGGTTATTCGTTCATCAGATAATCCTGCAATAGACATGAACAATCCTGAAGAGCCTTTTAATTTATTGAGTTATATTAACCGTGAGCAATATGGCGATAGACCCTTGTTGAATGGTCCATATTTTAATGCACCTCCTGTAGATGTTGTAGAGGGGGATAGTATTTGGAGAAAAGATGCTACACGCTATACCAATATTGGCATTAAGCAAGATTATGTGTATGATAAAAGTTATACCACATTTTTTCCAAGAATGGGCGAAATGAACGATGACAATAAAAAAATGGGTTACAGATACTTGTGTGGCATGGAAGATGTGCAAGAAAGTATTGGCAACTTGCGTTCTCAATTGCAACAAGCAAAATCGCCCGAAGAAAAACAAAAAATATATGCAGAAATAGAGGAATTAGAAGCACAAAAACCTAAATTTAGCAATAATTTACAATACTTATTTGGCTACCAATTGTGGTATATGTATGGTAGATATTTTATGTGGAATTTTGTAGGGCGACAAAATGATAAACAAGGTAGAATAGGTATGCAAAACCTTTATGGCAACTGGATTTCTGGCATTCCTATTGTAGATAATGCTCGCCTTGGTCCACAAAAAAATATGCCAGCATATATGGAAAATAATGCTGCAAGAAATAAATACTATTTTTTACCTTTAATATTGGGCATATTGGGTATTGTTTTCCAATTTAAACGTGGTAAAAACGATGCTATTGTAACCACAGTATTGTTTGTATTTACTGGTATTTTAATTATTATTTTCTTAAATCAACCGCCAATGGAGCCAAGAGAAAGAGATTACTCTGTTGTAGGCTCGTTCCAAACATTTTGTATTTGGATAGGCTTGGGGGTATTGTTTATTTGGGAAAAATTAAGAAACAAACTAACCTATACCAATGCTGCCGTATTGGCTGGTGTAATAGCCCTTACAGTGCCCACTATTATGGCTACCCAAGGCTGGGACGACCACGATAGAAGTAAACGCTATTTGGGTATAGATTTTGCAAAAAATTATTTACAATCGTGTCCACCCAATGCCATACTGTTTACCAATGGCGACAATGATACTTACCCACTTTGGTATGCCCAAAATGTGGAGCAAATACGCACAGATGTAAGAATTATTAACCAAAGCCTTTTGCCTACGGATTGGTACTCGCAAGTATTACTAACCAAAGTGTATAAAAGCGAGCCATTGCCTTTAACATTAACCAAAGAACAATTGGCAGCAGGCAATAATGATTATTTTCAATTCAACAATAAAGAGAATAGTAACAAGCCAGTATTATTAAAAGATTTTATTAAACAATTAACTGGTAGTACACCAAATTTTAATACCAGAACTTTTGTAATTCCTGTGGATAAACAAGCTGCTTTGGCATCGGGTGTTGTATCTGCTAAAGATACCAATATAGCGAATGAAATAGTGATTAATTTTCCTGCAAGAAACCTAAATAAAGGCGATTTAGTATTGTTAGATTTGGTAGCTACAAATGCTACTACAGGTTGGAAACGCCCAATATGTTTTACCACCACAAGTGGCGATGAAGGTTTTTTAGGTATGCAAGCCTATTTTGAACGCAGAGGTTTGGTATTTCAACTAATTCCTGTAAAATCTCCAACACAAGGTGGCGAGCCTTCAAGAATTAACGAAGAAGTGGTGTATGATAACCTAATGAACCATTACAGATTTAGTGGCATTAAAGAAAAACCTAATTTCTTTTTAGATGACAAGGCAGAAACAGTGCCAAGCGTATTGCAACAATTGTTTGTATCTACAGCTTTGGATTATACCAATAAAATTAATGAAATTAAAATGTTTGATTCTTCATTGCAAATAGCAGGCAATAAAACCAAAGTAGAAGAATATAAAACCAAAGCCTTTAATTTATTGCAAAAATGCAAATTAGAAATACCAGAAAAAGTATTATACACCAATGGTAATCTTAAATTTTATATTGCCCGTATTTATAATGAAATAGGTAAAAAAACCGAAGCAGAAAAAGAATTGAAAGAACTGTTTGAAAACTGCCGTCAAGAGGTAGCTTATTACATTCAATTTAATGGCAATAAAAATGCAACAAGCGCAATGAAAGATTTTGCAAGAGAAAATTATCAATATATGCAAAGAGCTATGGAGCAAGGCGCCAAAGAATGGGGCTTTGCTAAACTACAAGCAGATATGGAAAAAGAGCTTAAAAAATTAGAGCCAAGTGTGGCTGCTTTTGCAAATGAGCAATAAATAAAATAATTTGACAATAAAAAAAAGGAGTGTATTTGCACTCCTTTTTTTATTACGTTTTTTGTTGACTTAATTTCTTTTTTAACAAATCAATGGTTTTTAGAATTCTATTTTTTCTTGTTTCTTCTTTTTTTGCTTCTATTACCCATTGTATATACTCTTTGCGGTGAGTGAAGGCAAGCATGTCAAAATATTCTGTTAAAGCATTGGCATCTATTTCTTTTTGTAAATCTTCAGGGGTTTCTATTTCGGTAGTTGCTGCTTTAGAAAACTGCATTGCATTGCCTGTTACATTTAGTTGAACAGCTTCTTTAATATAAGCCATTAATACCTTTTCTTTTATTTCTGAAATATCCTTAAAATTTATACGTCTATTGTGTGCATTATTTTCTCCTTCAGTTAAAATTTTCTTATCATCTTTAAGTTGTGCGCCTTGAAAAAAAACAAAAGCTACGTGCTTTTTAAATGTACCAAAACCACATACCATACCATGATGAAAAAAATTAGGACCCCATTTCCAATCTTCTATCATTTTTGGGTCGGCTTTGTGTATTATATTTCTTAATTTTATACAAATGGCTTTGCTCCACTCGGGCATGGTATGAATATATTCAGATATTAATACCGTAGCATCTGGATTATGTTTTACTGACATACTAACTCAATTTATTGTTTAGATAAAAAATCTTGATAAGCCAATGCTATACCGTCTTTCAATTGTGTGGTATATTGCCAGCCTAGTTGTTTTAAATAGCTTACATCCATTAGTTTTCTTGGTGTGCCATCGGGTTTAGTAGTATTAAAAATCAATTCGCCATTATAGCCAATTATATTTTTAATTAAAATGGCTAAATCTCTAATACTTAAATCTATACCACTACCAATATTTACAAACTTTTTTTCATTGTAGTTCAACATTAAATACAATGCGGCATCTGCCAAATCATCTGCATATAAAAATTCTCTTAAAGGCGCGCCTGTTCCCCATATTTCTACATTGGGCAATTGGTTTATTTTTGCCTCATGAAACTTACGAATTAATGCAGGTAGAACATGGCTATTTTCAGGATGATAGTTATCATTTATACCATACAAATTTGTAGGCATAACACTTATAAAGTTACAACCATATTGGTCTCTATAAGCTTCGCAAAGTTTTATACCAGCTATTTTTGCTATGGCATAAGGTTCGTTTGTTTGCTCTAAAAGCCCTGTTAAAAGATACTCCTCTTTTAGCGGCTGCGGTGCTAATTTTGGATAAATACAGCTACTACCAAAAAACATCAATTTTTCTACATCGTTTATAAATGCAGCATGAATAATATTATTTTGTATTGCCAAATTATCATACAAAAAATCGGCTCTGTAAGTATTATTAGCTACTATACCGCCTACTTTGGCAGCACATAAAAATACATATTCTGGTTTTTCTTGTTGAAAAAAATCGGCTACGGCTTGTTGGTTTCTTAAATCAAGTTCGCCACTACTGCGTGTTATCAATTGGTTGTAGCCTTTCGCTTTTAAGGCTCTATACACAGCACTACCCACCATTCCTTTATGCCCTGCAATGTATATTTTACTGTTTAATTCCATTTTTTGAAAGCTACAATTATATGAAATTTTAAACTACATTTTAGCTTTTAACTTCATTAAAAAACCTACCTCGCTTGCGGTTAAATGTCGCCACTTTCCTCTTGGTAAATCTTTTTTACTGAATATGCCAAAGCTAACTCTATCCAATTTTTCTACTTCGTAGCCAAGGTGCTCAAACATACGTCTAACAATTCTATTTCTGCCATTGTGTATTTCAATACCAATGTGCTTTTTATCTTCATTTTCAACATAAGCTGCGGCATCGGCATGTACTTCGCCATCTTCTAAAATTATACCCTCTACTAATTTATCTATATCCGATTCTGCAACACGCTTATCTAACTCCACATGGTACACTTTTTTTATTTCAAAGCTTGGGTGGGTAAGAGCTTGGGTTACTTCGCCATCGTTGGTAAAAAGTAATACACCGGTAGTATTTCTATCCAATCTTCCAATAGGAAAAATGCGTTCTTTTACCTTATCGCCTATTAAGTCCATTACGGTTTTTCTGCCTTGTTCGTCATCTGTTGTGGTTAAAAAATCTTTGGGCTTATTCATTATTACATAAACAAAAGGCTCTGGTAATATTGTTCTACCCTCGTAAGTTACTATGTCTTTTTTTGCCACTTTATGCCCCATTTCTTTTATCACTTTGCCATTCACAGTAACTAAGCCTTTGGCTATTAGTTCATCTGCTTCTCTACGGCTGCAAATACCCGAATTGGCTACATATCTGTTCAATCTTATACTTTCTTTATCATCAATTGTGCCTAACAATTCTTTTTTTCTTTCGCTAAAAGATTTATCGGTTCTATCTTTAAAAGATGGTTTATTTTTTATTTCAGTATCATACTTTGGTTTGTACTGTTTGCGTGCATTTGGGTCTCTTGGATAGCTTGGTTTGTCGTTTCTATCGTTGCCATATTCACGCTTTTGTCTGTCAGAATTGTAGGGTCTATCGCCACTTGGTCTATCATTTCCGAATTCACGTTTTGGTCTATCGTTAAAGCCACCCTCTTTTTTGTAAGGTCTGTCCGATTTAAAGGGTCTGTCGCCACTTGGTCTATCATTGCCAAATTCTCGTTTTGGCCTGTCGTTATAGCCACCCTCTTTTTTGTAAGGTCTGTCCGATTTAAAGGGTCTGTCGCCACTTGG
>CAZDGF010000023.1:0-6632 GCA_964505065.1 uncultured Chitinophaga sp. | reverse complement strand
TCTATCATTGCCAAATTCTCGTTTTGGTCTATCGTTATAGCCGCCTTCTTTTTTGTATGGTCTGTCTGCTTTAAAAGGTCTGTCGCCACTTGGTCTATCATTGCCAAATTCACGTTTTGGTCTATCGTTAAAGTTTCTATCTTTACTAAAAGGTCTTTCTAAAAACCTTGGTGGCGCTAATTCATCTTTATCCAAAGGATTTTCGTAGCGTTTTTTTTCTCTAAATTCAGTAGGTTTTTCTCTTTTTGGTTTATCAAATCCATCACTACTTTTTTTAAAAGGTTTATCACTTTTTCTAGGCGGCTTGCCGCTGTTAAAGTCTTTTTTATAAGGCATATTTCGTTGCAAAGGTAAGCATATTTTATGTATCCCTTAAATTTAGAGGATTTAAGAATGTTTTTTTTGATTTATTTTGAAATTCTTACCCATGTACACAAGGGTAAATCAAAACCTTTGGTGCTTGGCACAATACACTCGCCCCAATGGGCTTTTTTATGGTAATGGCATTGTAATAAATTAGCACCAATTGTGCCGCTAAGCCCCATGCTGTATAAGTTTAGTAATACAAAATAATTTTCATTATCTGTAATTTTAGCGCAAAGTTCTATTAGTTCATTCAATTGCTCTTCTAATATCCATTTCTCGCCTCCCGGCCCTCTGCCATAAGCTGGAGGGTCTATAATTATGCCTTGGTAAATATTGCCTTTATTTGCTTGGCGTTTTATGTATTTTAAAGCATCTTCTACAAGCCAACGTATTTCTGGGGCTTTAGAAAGTTGTCTGTTTTCATTAGCCCAAGTTACTACATTTTTAACAGCATCTAAATGGGTAACATCTGCACCTGCATTGGCTGCCACAATACTTGCAGCACCTGTGTAGGCAAACAAATTAAGAACTTTGGGCTTGTTTACTATGCGTTTTATTTGTTCATCAATAAAATGCCAATTGCTTACCTGCTCTACAAATACACCCAAATGCCCAAATGAAGTACAAGCCAATTTTAAAGATAAATTGAAAGGTTTGTAATGAATTTCCCAATTTTTAGGCATTGGCTTATAGTATTGCCATCCGCCATTTTCGTTGCTGCTATCTCTATGGCTTTTTTTGGTATTATCTCGCTCAAAACGTGCATGGGCTTGTTGTTTCCATTCTTTATCGGTTAACTGTTTTGTCCATAGTGCTTGCGGTTCGGGGCGTATTAATATGTATTGACCAAAGCGTTCTAATTTTTCAAAATTGCCGCTATCTATTAGTTCATAATCTTGCCAATGGGGAAAGTTTTCTTTCATATTATATTATTGCTTATAAAGTTCAATAAATGTTTGTTTCTTATTTTTAAAATACTGCCATACAATGCTTTGTTTTAAAACCAAAGGCGAGTTATAAACATTTGTTGTACTGTTTTTTTGGCGTTTGTTATACCAATATTTTAGCTTAAAAATAAAATGAAAATGGGCTTTGGCTATGGCTTTAAAATCGCCAAACTTACCTTGAAATAAAAAGCGGTAAGCTGCAACATGGTCGAGCAAAAGGCGCATAAAAATAATACGCAATAGTTTGTTTTTTGGTAAGTTTTTAAGCAATAAAATTAAGCCATTTCTAAAATTATAATAAGTTTTGCGTGGGTTTTCTTTTTGCAACGTGCCTCCGCCTAAATGGTAAACAACACTTTCAGGGCAAACCCATACCTCATAACCCATATTTTGCAACCGCCAACATAGGTCTATCTCTTCCATGTGGGCAAAAAAATCATCATCTAAACCACCCGCTTTATGGTATAAGTCAGTGTTAATAAATAACGCTGCACCTGTACTCCAAAATACTTGTTGCGCTTGGTTATACTGCCCATTATCGGTTTCTAAAGTATCAAAAATTCTACCTCTGCAATACGGAAAACCATACTTATCTATAAAACCACCGCTTGCACCTGCATATTCAAATTTATTAGGCTCGGCATAGCTTAATATTTTTGGTTGAATGGCTGCTATTTTAGGATTACTTTTAGCCAAAGTTACCAATGGTTGAAGCCAATTGGGTTCTACTTTTACATCGCTATTGAGCAATACATAATAATCGGCTTTTACTTGCTTTAACGCTTGGTTGTAACCACCCGTAAAACCAAAATTTTTATTTAAAACTATAATCGGAACAGTTGGAAAATGTTGTTTTACAAATTCAACAGAACCATCGGTAGAGGCATTATCGGCAACTATAACACTAAAATTAGCATAATTAGTAGCGCATACAGAAGGCAAAAACTCGGCTAAAAATTTTTGTGTATTATAGTTTAAAATAACAATGGCTACATGCTTCATTCTTTGGGTGTTTCCTCCCTTATTTCAAAAGGCACAAATACAAATTGCGCACCGTATTCTGTAACTAAAAAAATACAACAAAATTTCTTGGGGTCTTTAAAAGCAGTTTTAAATTTTTCTACATTGTTGGGTTTTATAATATTTTTAGCCACAAGGTCTTCTAAAATACTGGCTTGGTAGGTAAAGTTTGTTTGCAGCTCTTCTCTATCCAATATTACCTCGCCCAGCTTAACCTCCGCCTGATGAGCAATAAAAATAGGGTATTGGCTGTAACCTTCGGCTATTATATCATCGCTTACCTCTTTAATAGAATCTTTAAACAAATTAAAATCTAAACGCAGGCTATTCAAGTAAGTTTTTATCAGTTCTTCGGTCATCATTGGTTGTGGTGCAAAAATACTAAACTAAAAGTTTAAATTAGAATTATATACATTTCAAAATATTTTCTACCCCTCTCTTTTTACCAACATATACCTGTTTTCTTCTAATTTTAAATACCCGTACTCGTAGCAAAATTTATAAATTGTACCTGTCTTTGTTTTGTACTCGCTTGTGTAATAATTAAAATTAAATTCTGCCTCTGTTAGCTTTTTTTCTGAAACTGTACCCTTGCCCTCTGCTGGCAAAAGTTCTTGCAATATTTTTCTGTTTTTCTTTAAAATGCTGTTTATTTTTTTTACATAAACAGAGTCTTCGCTATTCAGTTTGTTATTATAATTATTGCGACAGGCGTCATCGCAAAATTTTTTATCTCTTCGCCCAATCAAGGTTTTACCACAATCTAAACAGGTTTTTTCTTCCATACTTTTTTATTTTAAACTTGCTTTTATCCTACTTGCCCAATAGCTAAAACCTTTAACTGGTGTCGGTAATTCGCCTTTCCAATGCTGCCCCATTTTAAGCATTGTGCGGTAAAAATAGCCAGAGGTAATTTTCCATTTTTGCATAAATTGTAATCGCCCATTGTTTTTTATCACCTTGCCAGTGCTTTTGCTCATAAAATGATACACTTTGCTTTCGCCAATGCCTTTAAAATAACGCACGCCTTGTTGCCATAGTTTCATGCTAAAATCGGGGTCGCTATACATTCCTGGGCTAAACTCTAAGCTATAACCGCCCACCATATCCCACAATGTTTTAGGCACTACATTTGGGGGCCAACTTGCACCGTTCCAATCTTCCATTTTTAAGTTTTTATAGCTATCTATCAACTCTTTTTCTGTAAAATTTTGAATATCACCAAAATCAAAACCCTGAAGAATATTCAAATCTTTGCCTTCTTTGGGTTCTATCATAGTGCTTGAAATAAAGAAATTTTGATGCCCAATAGTTTCTATATCTTTTACAATAAAATAATCCCAACCTGGCAAGGCATACATATCATCGTTAAAATAGCAAATATACTGGGTTGTTGCTAATGCAGAAGCATCATTCAAAGCCTTACAAATTCCTATATTTTGTGTACTATGAGTATAGACAATGTTTTCACTTTTTGCCCATTCAAGGCTGCCATCGCTACCATCGTTTATATGTAAAATTATTTGGTGTTGAAAGGTAGAATTTTTACGAATACTTTCAACACATACCTTTAAGTAAGCCAAATTATTCCAAGTAGGTATCAGTATGCTAAACATTAAGGCAAAGAAAAAGCAATTAGATGGTTTTTTCTAATTGCTTTTAAAAATTTATATTTTTTTGCTCATTGAGCCTGTCGAAATGAGCTTGTCGAAATGAACGAAACGAAATATCGAAATGCGCTTCAATTAAGCAGTTTTATCTGCTGGCTTTTCGTTATCGCCATCAAATTTATCTTTAATGTTCGCTACTACATCAGCAGCTTTTTCTTTCAATTCATCAAATTTATCTTCTGCTTTATCTTTTAATTCTTCCAATTTGGCTTCGGCTTTATCAATATAAGGAGCAGCTTTTTCTTTTAGTTCATCAAATTTATCTTCAGCTTTGTCTTTCCATTCTTCAGCTTTATCGCCAATAGCTTCTACAGCGTCTTCTACCTTATCTTGCAGGTTTTCAATAAAACTTTTGCTTTCTGTTTGTGCGGCAGTAGTAGTTGTTGTGGTAGTAGTTTTTACTTCTTCAGTTTTACCACCAAAAAGTGATTTAATTTTGTTTAATATGCTCATATTGTATAATATTTTAAGATTGCAAATTTAGGCAAATAAACATTACAATTAAATTTTTTTAATGTTATTAAATTTTCTCCAAAAATATCACACATTAATTTTAAGTTTGCAGTACAAAAAATTATGGCAGAAAAAATTTTAGTTATTGGTGCTTGCGGTCAGTTGGGAACCGAGCTTGTAGAATCGCTTAGAAACATTTATGGCGATAGCCATGTAATAGCTTCGGATATTAAACCAAGCGAACACCCTGTTTTTCAACAAGGGCCATTTGAAAATTTAGATATATTGGATAAAAACCGTTTGTCAGAAATTTTAACAAAATATAAACCAACGCAAGTTTACCATTTGGCAGCCCTTTTAAGTGCCACTGCCGAGGCTAAACCAAAACTTGGCTGGACATTGAATATGGATGGACTTTTTAATGTACTTGATGCTGCCATAGATTTTAAAATTGGTAAAATATATTGGCCCAGTTCTATTGCTGTTTTTGGACCAAATACACCTGCAAACAATACGCCTCAAAATTGTGTAATGGACCCCAATACCATTTATGGCATAAGCAAACAAGCTGGCGAAAGATACTGCGAATACTATTTTCAAAAACGTGGGGTAGATGTGCGCAGCTTGCGTTATCCTGGGCTTATAGGTTATAAAAGTGCGCCTGGTGGCGGCACAACAGATTATGCGGTAAGTATTTACCACGATGCTTTAACCACAGGCAAGCACAATTGTTTTTTATCAGAAAACACAGAATTACCTATGCTTTATATGCCCGATGCCTTAAAAGCAACATTGGATATTATGCACGCCCCTGCAGAAAAAATTAAAATAAGAAGCAGTTATAACCTTTCAGGTATGAGTTTTTCGCCAAAAGAAATAACCGCAGCTATTCAAAAATATATACCAGAGTTTACTACCGAGTATAACCCCGATAAACGCCAAGCAATAGCCGATAGCTGGCCCAATAGCATAGATGATAGCGAAGCAAAAAAAGATTGGGGCTGGCAGCCTGCTTATAATTTAGATACCATGACGAAAGATATGCTACAAAACCTTGCCCCAGTATATGGCAAAAATTTAAGTATTTAGTATTGCTGCTATGAAATTGGTAAATAAACAAAATGCCCAAGAACTAAAGCAAAAATTAATAGAAAGTACCGAACCTCGTACCACTATTTCTTTTTACAAATACTACCACATAGCCAATACGCCAATATTCAGAGATACCCTTTTTTTAGAATTTTCTAAATTAGATGTTTTAGGTAGAATATACATTGCCTCAGAGGGTATCAATGCCCAACTTTCTGTACCTTCTCGATTGTTTGAAGCTTTTAAAACGTATTTATACAGCATCAGTTTTTTAAATGGTGTAAGATTAAATATTGCTGTAGATGACAATGGCAAATCATTTTTTAAATTGGCAATAAAAGTACGCCATAGAATAGTAGCCGATGGTATAGCCGACCCCTCTTTTGATGTTACCCAAATAGGTAAACACTTAAATGCAGAAGAGTACAATACCCTTACAGAAAATAAAAATGTAACCATTGTAGATATGCGCAACCACTACGAAAGCGAAGTGGGGCATTTTGAAAATGCAGTATTGCCCAATGTAGATACTTTTAGAGAACAACTACCTTTTGTAGCCAACTTATTAGCCGATAAAAAAAACCAACCTGTTGTAATGTATTGTACAGGAGGTATTCGTTGCGAAAAAGCCAGCGCTTATTTATTGCACAAAGGTTTTACCGAAGTATATCAGCTTGAGGGCGGAATTATAAAATATGCTCAAGAAGTAAAAGACAAAGGCTTGCAAAATAAATTTCATGGCAAAAATTTTGTGTTTGATGAACGTTTAAGCGAAAGTATTTCTGATGAGATAATAGCCAAATGCCACCAATGTGGAAATGCCTACGATTTACATAGTAATTGTGCCAATGTAGCCTGTAATTTATTGTTTATTCAATGTCCAAAATGTGCCGATGAATATAACAATTGTTGTAGCACCGAATGTAAAACTATATTTTCTTTGCCAGAAGAGGAACAGAAAGCATTACGCAAAGGCAAGCAAGCTGGGCGTTTGGTATTTAAAAAAGGCAGAAAAACAAAAACCTAAATAATGGTTTAACCCAAATTCAGCAATAGAATTGCTGAATCGAATAACAAATTGCAAATC
>CAZDGF010000022.1:0-47574 GCA_964505065.1 uncultured Chitinophaga sp. | reverse complement strand
TATGCTGCTAATATAATAACTTTTTTTAATTTATGAATGTTTACGGATATACAGAATAAAAAATTAGAAAAATATACCGTAGGAATAACTAATTTTACTAAAGATTCTGCAAAATATTCAACGGTTAAAAATAACTATGATACTTGGATAAAGAATGAAAAAAAGAATACAATAAGCCAAATCAAACATTATGAAAAACTAAACTTTAACCGTGCTTTAACTAAATATTTAGCACGAAGTAATAGTGGAGATTCAATAAAATATAATGTGTTGAATACATTGCGTTATAGCAATTATTTTTATAAAGATAACCAAGAAAAAATTAAAAAACTAAATACTTATTTATGTTATTTAAATAGACATCAAAACTTGCATTTTGGCAATTATAATCTTGATTTTTATTTAGATAAAATGAGCGTAAGTCAATTAAAATATTTAGGTAAAAATAAAAGACTAATTGATATACAATTATTAAATGCCAATTTTTTAGTTCAGAATAGTTTTTCGGAAGAAGTAATAAGAAATAATAAATATATAAATGATAAAATAAGAGAAGAAAAATTGAAAAATATTGTAAATAAAACAAGTATTGACAATGCAGATTTAAGCACAATATACAATGCCAATATTACACAACTTGGCTTTATCAATTGCGATAGATTTACGCAAAATGAATTAGTAGAGGTGGATATAAAATATAATAAAAACGAGCAGGTTTATTTTTCAATAAAATCTATGAATACAGCTTATTGCCCACACAATAAAATTAAAAATAAATATTTTTTGGCAACAATGCCTAAAAATATACCAGTAACAATGATAGTTATGCGTTTAGAGAACGGCAAACCAATGTTTGAAAAACGTGATATTATGTTCAACGAATATGCTAAAATAGAAACCAACCCCAAGCCTGTAACTACCAAAGAAATGATGGGCGAATTAGCCAATTTATAAGACATAAAAACTATTTTACACGAAAAAGGCTAACACTTCTGTTAGCCTTTTTTCGTTACCTATGAAAACTATTAACCTCTCATTATTATCTTTTTTCAGCAATTCTTGCAGATTTACCGCTCAAACCACGAAGGTAGAATATTTTTGCTCTACGAACCTTACCTATTTTGTTTACTTCTATTTTATCAATATTAGGGCTGTGAACTGGAAAAATTCTTTCCACACCTACACCATTTGATATTTTACGAACGGTAAATGTTGCAGCTAAACCAGAATTTTTTCTTTGCAATACATCGCCTTGAAATAACTGTATTCTTTCTTTAGTTCCTTCTTTTATTTTATAGTGAACCGTAACTTTATCGCCTGCTTTAAAGGTAGGAACATCTGTTTTTAAATATTCTTGCTCTACAAATTTTATTAAATCCATAACTCTGTTGTTTTTTTGGGGACTGCAAAATTAGTGTTTTTTATTAAACCACAAAACTTTTATTTAAAAATACTTTGGTTGCGTCTTTTTTTAGCGGGCTACTATTACTTTTTTACTTAAAACACCCTCTTTGCCTTGCCAAACTATTAGATAACAACCATTTAACATACCGCTGGTGTTCAATTCTAAATTTTGTTTTTCTAAAATACTATAATTAGCAATAAC
Source organism: uncultured Chitinophaga sp. (assembly GCA_964505065.1). GTDB lineage: Bacteria > Bacteroidota > Bacteroidia > NS11-12g > UBA955 > JABMMZ01. The sequence goes on along the minus strand of CAZDGF010000022.1, from coordinate 45,968 downwards.
TTTTCCCTGCAAATTTAATACAGTTAAATTTCCTACTTCTAAATTATTAATTGTTATTTGCTCGTTTGCAGGATTAGGATAAATATTTAAGGTTGCTAAAGTATTAATATTTTTTATACTGCTAACATTTACTGTAATGTAGGCATTTTTTGTTAACTGGCTTGTGCCTTGAGCATTTGTAACAAAAAGAGTAACATTGTAATTATTGCCATTTGTAAATTTAATTTTAGGAATTCTTGAGGTAGAATCTGTACCATCTTGCCAAATAAAAGTAGGTGGCGATATGCGCCATTTCCAAGCTGTTGGCTCGTTGGCACTCATATCTATCAAATCTATTTTTTCATTCAAAATAGGCATTGTTTTGCTCGCCATAAAATTTACAACCGGAGCTGCCGTTACAGAACTAACAGAAATATAGCTGTTTTTAAGTAAAGAATCCATACCTGCTGTATTGCTTACCCATAGTTTTACAGAATATGCGCCTGTTTGTGTAAAATTTAAAAACAAAACACTATCTGTAAGCTTAGAATTATTTAATAAACCATAAGAACTGGGAGTAATTGTCCATCTAAATGCTGTTGGTTTTTCTGTAGATGTATTTCTGATAATAACAGTTTGCCCTTTGGTTACAGTTGTACTACTTGCCACAAAATTAGTAACAGGGCGGTTGTTAGGGCTTATTGTTCTAATAATATTATTGCCCATATCTACCACATATAGCTGCCCATCTTTTTTATTGTATGTTATGCCACTTATTTCTTCAAACCTTGCTACTGAACCAATACCGTCTTTATACCCATTGTCTATACTACTACCTGCATACAGGCTCAATACATTGCCTTCGTATTTTTTTACAGTTAATTTTTCTGTAATAAATAAGGTATTATTTACCTTGCATAAATCTGTGGGGTCGAATAAGCCAGTGGTAATATAATCGGTAACAGCATTGTTGCTTAAATCTATTTTACGAATAGCTGAATTGCCAAAATCTGCAACTAAAAGCGTATTGCCATCTATTATTAAATTATAAGGTGCTTTAAAGGTAGCATTAGTACCTGTACCATTGGCATTACCAGGAATACCTGCCTTGCCAGCTATAGTTGTAACATTGCCATTGCTTATTTTACGTATGCAATGGTTTGCCCTATCTGCAATATAAATATCGCCATTGCTTGCTCTGGCTATACCTATGGGTTGATTAAATTTAGCGTCTGCATTCAAACCATCTAAATGTGAACCATTAAGTAAAAATTTACCTGCATGGGTGCTTACAGTTTGGCTTGTGCTATTGTTAATAAAACGTTCCACCAAACGCACTTGGTTGTTATCCATATCTGCAACATAAATATCGTTGGTTGTAGGATTTAAAGCCAAGCCTGCAGGGCGAGAAAAACGAGCAACTATACCTGCACCATCTTTGCTTTGTGCTGCTCCACCATCTGTGGGGTCTAAAGCATAGCCAGCCACTAAACGTGCAATACCATTGTATATAAAGTAAATATTATGCTCATTGCTTATATATACTCTGCCTGCGGTATCTATTTCAATGCCAAGTGGGGCTGAAAAATAAGCAGAGTCTTTATTGAAATTTCTAATTGTTTGCGCATTTACATTGTAGCCTCCTGTGCCATTTTGTTGCACACCTGCAAAGGTTTTTACCAATTGTGCATTGGCATTATTAATCCATAAAAAAGAAAGTATAAAAGTAGTAGTAGTTAATAATTTCATATATAATTATAATGTTTCTAAAGTATTGTTAATGTTTTCTTCAATGGCTGTTTGAGCATTGGCATAATCTCTGCCTTCAAATTTATGACCTGTCATAGCTTCAAAAAGCTCTGTATAACGCTCTGTTACACTGTTTACAAACTCATCTGTCATATCTGGCACCAACTGACCTTCAAGCCCTTGAAAACCATTTGCCATTAGCCATTCTCTTACAAATTCTTTCGACAATTGCTTTTGCGGTTTGCCTTCTTTTTGCAGTTTTGCATAAGTATCTAAATAAAAAAAGCGACTTGAATCTGGTGTATGCACTTCGTCTATCAATATTAATTTTTTATTGTGTAAGCCAAATTCATATTTGGTATCTACCAAAATTAAGCCTTGTTTTTCTGCCATTTCCGAACCTCTTTGATAAAGCGCCAATGCAGTTTCAGCCATTTGGTCTATTATTTTTTTAGATGCATATTTTTTGGCTACTATATCCTCAAGGCTAATATCTTCATCGTGTCCTTCGCTATTTTTAGTGGCTGGGGTTATAATGGGTGTTTTAAACTTATCGTTTTCTTTCATACCATCGGGCATTTTTACACCGCATATCATGCGTTCGCCTGTTTTATACACTCGCCAAGCATGCCCGCACAGGTAGCCTCTAACAACAATTTCAATAGGTATGGCTTCGCAGTTTATACCAAAAGTTACGTTTGGGTCGGGCGTACTTATTTTCCAATTTTGAATAATATCTTTTGTAGCATCTAAAAAATAGGCTGCCAATTGGGTTAAAACTTCGCCTTTGTGTGGTATTGCTTTGGGTAGCACATGGTCGAAAGCCGATATTCTATCGCAGGCTATCATTGCCACATATTCATTTTTGATGGTATATACATCTCTTACTTTGCCACGATAAAAACCTGTTTGGTCTTTAAAAAAATAATTGGTAGCCATTAATCCTTTTTCCATTTTTTGAGTGTTTGATTGTATCATTTATTTTTTTGAAATAAAGAACAAAAGTAATAATTTTTTAATTAATGAGAATTTATTTTATAAACAAGAGAAAAAAAGTGTGTTTTTGGTATTACAATTATTGGTATAAATTTTAGTTGTAGCTTGTTATTGGCTCGGCTGCTAATAGCAATGTTCCTTGCTCTTTTACACCCCACACCTCCCCAATTTTTGTTTTTATTTTTTGCTCAAATAGTTCTATTAAGCGTTTGTTGGCATTTACCAATTGTAGTTCTTCTTCTATCGCTTTTACGATGGTTAACTGTTCTTCAATTGGTGGAAGTGGGATTTTTAATTCCTTAATAAAACCTAATGATGCCATTCTAAATGAGCCATCGCCTAATTTGTAAAATTGATTGTAAAGTGTTTGAGAAATAAAATAGAGAAATTTATTGTCAAGTTGATTTTTATCCAATGGATATAATCCCGCAATGTTTTGATTTGTAGAAGTTTCAAATTCAAGATAAGCAGTTTTGCCTATCGTTGCTCCAACTAATGCTATCAATGTTGTATGCTTTGGAAATATCTTTGCACTTGATTTTTGCAAACCTAATTCTGTTATGTATTCATCACATCTATAAATTGGTTGGTCTTTACAAACGGTTGAGCCTACCCAAGGAATTGTGCCATTTTCCCAATATTCTTTTATTGGTTTACTTGGTGTTCCACCTGATTGTATTTTGCATACTTTATCCAACTCCACCATTTCCCAATCAGGGTTGATGCCGATAGTTGGTTTGTAGTGGTTTACTATTTGTTTGGCTCCGTCTATTATTTTTTGGTAGCCTTCTATTTCGGCTACTATTTGTTGTTGTATGGAAAGTGGGGGGAGGGGGATTTTGATTTCATAAATCGAACTTTGAGAAAGAGACGGTTGGCCACCAACTTTTGCATATTGATTTAAGTTCGCTTCATTAAGTATTCTTAATAAATATCTTTGGTCAACATCTAAAAGATATTCAACAACCATTAAACAATTGTCGGTAACCCAACATTTGGGTTTCGTTAGGTGAACTGCTCCGCAATATTCTCCAACCCGACCAATAACAATGGTTTCATTTTCAACAAAAAATTCATTGTGATTTCCTGTTACTCCATTACCACCATAAACTAAATAATCTCCTGCAACAAAATCCTTTTTAGGTAGAAACTTTCCACTAGTCAATTTAAAAACATTTTCAAGTTGCACCAAATCATATTCTGTATTCTGAATTTTATCATTCACAAAATATCTTTCGGCACTCAACACTACATCTTTATTCCCCAAAACAATTTCCTTTTCCACCAAGGTGGCAATTGTCTGAAGCAGGATTTTGCCGATTGTAGGATTAGCAGGATTTTGTTCGTAAGCTATTTGCAAATCCTGTATATCATTTAATCCTGTATATCCTGATTCTGACAATTTACTCAGACAATTTTTATACGTTTCTAAAAATGCTAATGCCACAGGCAAATCGTTTTTATCAATCTCTCTGCGTTGTGCACCTAAATCAAAACCATCGTTTTCAATTTTTAAAAACAAAATGTGTTGGCTTTTTTTAGCTAATTTTTTGTCTAAAATTAATATGGAGGTTTTTACTCCACTATACGGATAAAAGCAACCTGCTGGTAAAGAAATAACAGCTATTAAACTATCGTTTACTAACTGTTTGCGTAATTGCTTGTAAGCGGTTTGGCTTGTTGCCACAATTCCGTTGGGCACTACAATTCCTGCTCGGCCGTTGCGGTTTAAATGTTCTGCAATGTAATCGGTAAACAATACTTCGGCTTTGTTGGCTTGTACGCCAAATTTTTTGTGTGGTCTGATACCGCCTTTAGGTGTCATAAATGGTGGGTTTGCCAATATCACATCAAAGGTTTCTTGCCAACGGTCTTCGCTGCTCAAACTGTCGTACTCGTGTATGAGTGGTGTTGCAAAGCCGTGTAAATACATATTCGCTAAACTCAAGCGTACCATATCGGGGCTAATGTCGTAACCCACAAAATTAGTTGCGAGTTTTTTTCTATCGTCTGGCTTTAGCTTGTCGCCTGGTCGCCTTGAGCTTGTCGAAAGGTCGGTGTTTTGGTTGAGTATGTGTTTGTAGGCACTCAATAAGAAACCAGCCGTACCACAAGCAGGGTCAAGCACGGTTTCGTTTTTTTGAGGGTTTACGCAAGCCGTAACAAAATCAATAATATGGCGTGGTGTGCGGAATTGCCCTGCATCGCCTTGGCTACCCATTACGCTTAATAAATATTCAAAAGCATCGCCCAACTTTTCGCTGTGGCTGTATTCAAACTCGTTGATGTATTTTAAAAACAGTTTTAAGGTGCTTGGGTCACGGTAAGGCAAATAAGCATTTTTAAAAATATTGCGGAACAGTTCAGGAATATTGGGATTGGTATTTAGTTTTTCCAATGCTTCGCTGTACAGTGCTAGCATATCCTGTCCGCTTAGTGATGGGTCAAATAGTTTTCGCCAACCGTATTTGGTATATTCGCCAGTAAAGAATTTTGACTTGCCTTTAAATTTCTCCACAGCTTCTTTATCCATATCGTCCATAAACTTATAGATAAGAGCCAAGGTAATTTGTTCAATTTGGCTTTTCGGGTCGGGCACTTTACCTACCAACACATCACGGCAATCGTCAATATTTTTTTTTGTTATGTTATCTAACATTTTTTATTTCAATTTATAGTATCATTTTACAGTATCATTTACAGTATCATTTACAGTATCATTTATAGTATAATTTATAGTATCATTTATGGTATCATTTATGGTATCATTTATAGTATCATTTATGGTATCATTTACAGTATCATTTATGGTATCATTTATAGTATCATTTACAGTATCATTTACAGTATCATTTATGGCATCATTTATAGTATCATTTATGGTATCATTTATGGTATCATTTATGGTATCATTTATGGTATCATTTATAGTATCATTTATGGTATCATTTATAGTATCATTTATGGTATCATTGTACCTCATCATTTACAACCCAAATGCCAATTTTATTACTGCCTTCTCTTACAATAATATCATCGTTTTGCAGGTCTTTAATTATCCGCTTTACCGTTATTTCAGCAACATCCATAATTATAGCCAACTCTGCAATTGTTGCCTTGCCATCATTTTTTAGTAGTTGCAGCACTTTTTCTTTGTTTGTGCCTTTCAATTTTAAATTTTTCTTAATTGGCTTTATATCTTGTTCTTTAAAAGGAAATTCAATCCAAAATTCAGATGCTTCGTTATTGAAAATTGGGATAAAATTATTTACCATTTTACATTCGCTAATAATTTTTAAGGTGCCTTGTCCCCATGCCTCAATTAGCCCTGCTCGAAAAAAGCAATTTGCTAAATCTGGATTATAGGGTTGCGAAGCGTGCTTTGTTATGAGCTTTGCCACCGACCAATTTTCGGGCAGTTGCCCTGCATTCCAAATAATTAATTTATTGCTATAAACACTTATTTGAATGGGGTTTCCGCTGCTGTAATCTTTATGCAATACTGCATTTAGCAAAGCTTCTCTAATTGCATTTTGAGGAATAGGATATTGCTCTATTCGGTGTATCCCTTTATAGGATATTGCAGCTTTTAAATACTTGGTTAAAAGCAAATCTATTGTTTTTTCTACTTGTTCAAAAAGATAACCATGAATTTCATCTTGGTATAGCACATTGTCATCGGCATTAAAGTAGCCAATTTTAATATATGCGCCAGTAATATACTTTTCTGGGTCTTGATGAAACAATAAAACAGTTGCTCTTTTAAAATAGTTGGGCATGGCATATAGATGCAATTTTTCTAAAAGCAGTGGTGTTTTTTCTTTTAAAATTGCTTCATCTATTCGTTGGGTGTTGGCTGCATTTTTTTTGAAATAATCTAATGCTGGTTTACAAATATCTTTTATTGAAAAATTGGATTGAGGCACTGCATCCCAGTTTTTGCCTTGTTTTTGTAGAATAAATTTATCTAGGGCAGCGCCTTTCAACTCCTGTTTTGTACTTCCGCTTCTAAAGTGATACTGTCCTTTGTAATTGATGGGATACGGATATGGCTCAATAATAATTTCGAGATAATGCTTTTTATTTTTTGTTTTTAAATTTACTGTTGCAATTATGCCTAAAACATCTTTTATTTTACTTGGAATTTTTTCTAATAAATCCTTTGCATCTGCTAATCCTTTTACCTCGCCTTTATCGTTTATGCCAATATAAATTTTTCCACCTTTTGCATTGGCAAAGCCACATACCCATTTCAGATATTCATCTTTCCAATTTTCTTTCCATTCTACTTGCTCCGATTCTATTTTCATTAGCTTGTAAATTTACTTAAAGGTACATAAGTTTTAATGTAGTAAGGCAGTTTGCTTTTCATTTCATCATCCACACGGTTAAAATCTTCAACGTTAAATGTTGGGTTGTGATAAAGTTCTGTAAAATCTTGTTGATCTATTATTTGCCGCACACTTGGTTCGGTAATATAGGCATAAAAGAAATAGCGTAAGCCTTGCAAATCATTGATATTAGAAACATTGTTGGTGCTGATAAATTTTTCAAATTCATCACTCAATAAATCGTCTTTACCTTTTATTTTATTATCAAAAAACATTAATTCAAGCAACTCTCTCCAAGATATTTTTCTATCTATTTTTAATGATTTTCTCAATTTTTCTAAGGTATAATATTCGGTTGGCTTATTTTCGTATTTGTCTTTTAAAATAGCTTCTGCACTTTCAAAATTTCCTTCATCAATCAATTGCACAAGCTCCGAATCTTGTTTTACTGTTTTATCAAAAGTTTGAAAAAACATTCGGTCAACTTTCATTCCTATATAGTCAACTTGTTGTTCTTTTACATAAGTAATAAAGTCGGCATCTTCATTTTCATATCCGCTGCGTTTGGGTTTTATAGTATTGTCGTCAACGGTTGGCATATCATCGCCTTTATCAAAGTTTACGGGTAGTTTCAATACTTGGTCGTACTGGTATTTTTCTTCAAAGTATTCGCAAGTAGCAAAGAAGTCGAAGAGTTTAAATGCTGATTTGTCAATAGAAATATTTTCTATTTCGCCAAGGTCGTTTTTAAATTTGTGTTCAAATTTGTGAATACGGGTTCCTCGTCCTTTTATCTGAATAAATTCTGTTGGCGAAAAAATGGGTCGCATTAAACCAAGATTTAAAATATTGGGGCAATCCCAACCTGTAGTCATCATTCCAACGGTTACACAAACTCTTACTTTGCTTGTTTTATAGCCTTCTTCATTAACCAAAGCAAATTTACTTTTACCCAAAAGTTGGTCTTCAGCAAATTGTGTAGTCATCAATTGGCTACAAGCAACATTGGAAGTTACCTGAACCGCAAAGTTGCTTTGATACTTGCCAGGGAAAAACTGGTGAGCATACTCATTGAGCAGTTGAGCCAATTTTGCAGCGTGGTTTTGCGAAACAGCAAAAACTAAACTCTTTCCAAACTCTCCGCTTATTGGGTCTTTCAGTCCGTTTTCAATAAAGGTTTTGCAAAACACACGGTTGGTTTCTTCGCTAAAAAACTTCCGTTCAAAATGATTTTGCTTGTAATTTACCTCTTCAAAAATGTCTTCTTGTTCGCTACTGGCAACCGTTACCATAATGCCATAACCTTGCTCCGATAACAATTTGGTCGTAACATCGGTTCTTGCGTCAACTACAATCGGTTGTCGCAAATAATCATCTTTAGCACCGTCTGCAAGTGTATATCTATATGTTGGTTCACCACTTTTACAGCCAAAAGTTTCATATGTGTCAAGTAGTTTTCTTCGTTCCAATTCTCTTGGGTCAAGCCCCCTCTGTCCTTCGGACATCTCCCCCGAAGAGGGAGAATCATAAAGGTGTTTTAAATAGTCTTTGGGTGTTGCAGTTAAACCCAATTTGTACCCCCAAAAATATTCAAACAAAGCCCTACTATTTCCGCCTCCTAATAAACGGTGCGATTCGTCAGAAATAATTAAATCGAAATCAGTTCTCTGAAATATTTTTTTGTATTTATCATTTACCATTAACGATTGAATAGTGGTAACAACTATGTCGGCTTTACGCCAATCGTTTTTCTTCTCTTTGTAAACAACCGTTGTAATGTCGTTTTTTAAATAGTTGGTAAAATCTTTTTTTGCTTGTTCTTCCAATTCCAAGCGGTCAACCAAAAATAAAATACGTCTTGCGTTTCCAGTTCTATAAAACAGTTTGATTAATGCAGCAGAAGTTAAGGTTTTTCCTGTGCCTGTTGCCATTTCCAACAAGAAACGCTTTTTGCCTTCGCTTACTGATTGTTGAACCGCTTTGATTGCTTCAACTTGATAATAGCGAAGAAAACGAAGTTTTAAATTGAAGATTAAATCTTTCTTTTTCTGCTCGTCTTGAAACTCGGGTATTTGTTTGTAGTTTGGAAGTTGTGTTAAAACAACATAATCGTCATTTACCTCTTCGCTAACTAATTTGCTTGGGTCGGGATTAAATTGATAATACTGTTTGATGGATTCCAATGTTGGAAACACTTGAATTTGTTCAGGGTTTCCAGTTTCGATATTCCATAAATAGTGAAGCGTTCCGTTTGATAGAATAATGAATTTTACCTTTTGAGATTTAGCATAATTCCTTGCTTGTTCCTTTCCAACAAGTGGATTCAAACTTTCTTTTTTTGCTTCTAAAACAAGTATTGGGTTTTGGTTTTCGTCAACCAATAAAAAGTCTATAAAACCGTTTTTGGAATATTCAAAATCCTCCCCTAAATCGTCCATTTTTATAGAAGATTCAAGTTTAATAGTCGCTTTACCTTTGTCCGTATCAAAGAAGCTCCAGCCTGATTCCTCAAGGAGTTTATTAATTTTAATTCTTGCTTTAGCTTCTTTTTCTACCATCTAATTCGGTTCAATTTTTTTTGTTGGTAAATATACTCAAATTTATGTTTAACCCAAATCAATCTATTGAATATTTGTAAAATTGAACTACTTGATATATTGGAAAAACCAAAATTTTCTTACAATCCGTAAGTGGTTAAAACCAACTACTATTTTAGCCATCGCCAATTAGCTACAACTATTTTCAATTTCCCTACCCCAAGCTCCTCCAATACCAATAATCCGTTTGTGGGGTATTGCCCAAAGGAAAATCGCATTTAATTTCAGAATCTTTAAAACCATTTTTTTCGTAAAAGCCTCTTGCTTTAAAATTATACTCCCATACGCTTAAATATATGGCTTTATGCTTTAGTTGTATTGCAAATTCAATGGCAAAATCCATTAATTGTTGTGCAACACTTGTACCATGAAATTGGGTATCTACATACAATCGTTTTAATTCTATTGGGTAGTAGTTTTCTATTTCAACAAATGGGGCTTCTCCAACTTGCAAACGCATATAGCCTAAATATTCATTATTTTGCTGGGCAATAAAAAAATAATCATTAGGGTTTGTAAGCTCTTCTTTCATGGTTTCTGTATCAAAAAAAGTAGCCAATACTTGCGCCATATCCTCCTTGCGGCAGGTATTTTCAAAAGTGGTTTTAAAAGTACGAATACCCAAAAGCTGTAATGCCTCTAAATGTTGAATTTGAGCTCTAAAAATCTCCATATTGAAAAACTAAGTATTGTCGTATGCTTTTATAATTTCTTTTACTAATCGGTGTCTAACCACATCGTTTACATTGAGCAATACAATGCTAATGCCTTTTATTTTATCTAACAATTTGGTGGCTTTTAGCAAGCCAGAGGTTTGTTTAGCTGGTAAATCTACTTGGGTAAGGTCGCCCGTAATAATTAATTTGGCATTGGGTCCCATTCGGGTTAAAAACATTTTTAATTGCGAGTCGGTAGTATTTTGGGCTTCGTCCAAAATTACAAAGCAATTATCCAAAGTTCTACCACGCATAAAAGCCAATGGGGCTATTTCTACCGTTCTGTTTTCTATAAATAATTTTAGTTTATCGGGCGGCACCATATCATCAAGTGCATCATAAAGCGGACGTAAATATGGGTCAATCTTTTCTTTTAAATCGCCAGGTAAAAAACCTAAACTTTCGCCAGCCTCTACAGCAGGGCGAGTTAAAATAATGCGTTTTATTTCTTTGTTTTTTAAGGCTTTTACAGCTACGGCAACAGCGGTGTAGGTTTTACCAGTACCAGCAGGACCAATGGCAAATACAATATCATTTTTTGCCACTTCTGATACCAATTTTATTTGATTTACCGTTCTTGCTCTAATAGGCTTGCCATTGTTGCCATGCAAAATAATATTGGCATCATTATCAGCACTTACGGCTTTTTCTTTTATATTGGTTTCTGTAATTTCATCGCCAAATACTTCATTTACTAATGAGTCATTTAGCTCCCTTCCTTTATCTATCAGCTTTAAAAACAATTCAAATTTTTTGCAAAAATTTTCAACTTCTTGCTCCTCTCCTATTGCTTTTAGCTCATTGCCTCTGGCTACAATTTTAAGTTTTGGGTGTTTATTTTTAATACTATTTAAAAACACATTATTTGCACCATACACATCTTGGGGTTGCAAATCTTCTATGGTAATACTTTTTTCTAACAATGTTAATTTTCTCTTTTTATTTAGGGTATAAGTAATCTATTTTTGCGTACGAAAATAATTCATTTTGGCTTTTATACAACTCATATCCGATTTTCAAACAGGCGCCTACAAAATTGGGGTATTGAAACAACATTTGCTAAATGCTTTTGAAAACATTGCTATAATTGATATAAACCACGATATACGATTAAATAATATCAACGAGGCAGCCTTTATTGCCAAGCAATTACCCAAAACAGATAAAACCCTTACCATTACTTACATTCAGGTAGGCTATGCCCACCGTTTAATTATTTATCAACAGAATTTGCATTGGTATATTTTACCCGATAATGGTTTGCTATCCTTAATATTTGATATCAATGATTTAAACAACCTTTATACACTTAATAACAACAGTGAAATAGAGGCTATAGATGCTATTTTAAACCAAGGTAAATTGTTGCCTTCTGGCGCTATTGTTTTAAAAAGTTTGAAAAAGCCAGTTATAGAAGAAAATAGAGTTATTTGCGAAAGAATATACACCAATAAATTAGGTAATTGCTATTTTAATTTACAAAAAAATGAATTTGAAAACGTTTTTAGTCAAATTCCTTTTAGCGCACGCATTCAGTTTGTACCAAGCATAACATTTAGTAAAATTAGCGGACATTTAAAAAACGAAGAACAAGGCAGTGCATTGCTCACTTTCAGTAAATCTGGATACCTTAAATTAGCCATAAAAGACGGCAATGCAGCGCAATTATTTAGAATAAAAGAAGATACAAAACTTATTATTGATAAAGTATGATAAAACGGATTGTAAAAATGGAATTTAGAGTTGAAGAAATTGATAATTTTTTACAGCTTTTTGAAACAGTAAAACATAAAATAAAAAACACAGAAGGCTGCCAACATTTGGAGCTTTGGCAAGATAAAACCAATCCACAAATTCTTTTTACATACAGCCATTGGCTAAATTCTGAACACTTGGAAAACTACCGCAATTCAGCTCTATTTGAAGATACTTGGGCTAAAACTAAAGCACTATTTAGCGGTAAACCGCAGGCTTGGAGTGTAGAACAACTTGTTAGTAGCGCACACAATAATTTTATGTAATTTGCAGTTATACTTGAATATGAAAAAAATAAGCTTAACCATTTGTATTTTATATAGCTTTGTAATAAATGCACAACAAAAAAACTTTGAAAAAGCTAAAATTGAGTTTCAAAAAAATAATTTTTTAGGTGCTGATAAGCTATTAACCAAATGCCTTGAAAACCCAGAAACAAAAGACAATATCAATGTATTATTGCTAAAATCGCAAACGCAATATGCTATTAGTAAAGATAAAAAAGTAGCTACCAAATACCCAAATGCTTTTAAAGATGCCCTAAAATTTGCAGATAAAACATTGGATAAATGTGAAACACCTTCTTTAAAAACAGCATTTTTGAATGAAAATATTGCGTATTTTAAACAAATAATAAAACAAAATAACAAAGAAGGTATAGAGGCTTACGACCAAAAAAAATGGGGCAAAGCCATACCAATATTTAAACGCAGCCTTGAGTTTGGTATAGATACCCAAACACTTGTATATACAGGCGAAAGCTATTGGCAGCTTAGCCAAAAATATGAAAGCCTACCCTATTTTAAGCAAAGTGCTGAAATTATTTTTAATGCTGTAAACGATAGTACAAGCAAACTATACGGCTACCATAGGCTGCCTTTTAGAAGATTAGGACGCTATTATATTGATAAAAAACAATATGATACAGCTTATAGATTTGTAAAAAATGGTTCGGAACTTTTTCCGCAAGATGATTCGCTTACCTATTACAATTACGGACTTATGCGCTATGCCATTGGCAAAACTCGCCCAAGTTTCGATTATTTAAATTTAGCCAAACAGGGTGTAGAAAAATTTCCGACCGATTCTTTTTTCAACCATAAGGAAAATGCCATTTATCTGTACTTTTTAAATGGAATGGCTATGGCTAAAGATTATGTGCAATTTGATAGTTTTTTAACTGTTTTTGCCAAAACAAAACAAATAAAAGCCAAACACCCTAAAATAGATTTAATTAAAAAATACGACCTATTTGCAGGACAAGATGTAAAAACTTTTCATGCAAATTTATATCCATATTTAGCTGAAATAGGATTAAGAGATGCTTGTTTTGCGGCATTTTTAGCCAATAATAAAATAAATGCTATTACAAATAACAATGCAAAGCATATTGTAATCAATCAAAATTTAAAACCTTTGGTAGCCGAAATTCTTTTAGACCAATACATTAAAAACGAACCTAAAAACACAAGCCATAAAAACGGACGAAAAGAATACACCAGTACAATGAATAAATCTGTGTATGGCTATTACGATTTTTTACCATTAATTATTTTAAACGATGCCTGTGCTAAAGATTTTCCAACAGATATAAGTTTTAAAGCTAAAGCAAAAGAATTGCGCAGCCGCTTAATTACCGAAGCCATAGATAGCAACGATTTTACCCTTGCACGCAAAATATGGAACGAAAGTAAGACATTATATTCTGATTTAAGCAAAAATTTAGATGCCCAATTGCGCAAAATGGTAGAACAAGATTTTAAAACCAATTACTTCGGCAGCCGTGTAAATTTAAAAGGTAAAAACGAGCCTAAAATACCAGAATATCAATGGAATGGCAGCATAGATAGACAATGTAATGAAGGAAAAATGAATGAGGCTATAATTACTAAAGCCCAACAACGTATCAATTATTTTAGACGTATGGCTTGCGTTTCGGATAATATTGTGCTAACAGATGATAACAACGAAAATTGCCAATTTGCAGCCCTTATGTGCCAAGCCAATAATAGTATGAGCCATGAGCCAAGCGATGCTTGGCGTTGCTTTGTACCAGCTGGTTTAGATGCACTAAAGCTTTCTATTTTAAGCAAAGATGCAAACCCTTTAATAGCCATAACAGCCGCCATGGGGCATAACCATGCCACAGTGGGCAACCGCAGGTGGTTGTTGAATCCTTATGCACAGTATATGGGTATTGGCACAGCGCAAGATTACACCGCTATATTGGCTATAGACAATAGCAACAAAAAAGACACCGCAAAATACAAAACCACTGCTATAACTTGGCCTCCGCAAGGCTACTGCCCCAAAATGTTGGTGTTTAAAAAATGGAGTTTTAGCCTTGATAACAATTTAAAAGACGCAACCGTAAGTATGAAATATGCCAATGGCGAAACCATAAATTGTAAAACAGAACCACAAGAAAACGGCTATGCGCTTAATACTTTGGTATGGGAACCAGAAATTAATATAGCAAAACTTGCAGCCGATACCACCATAAATATAAGCATAACTTTAGCCAATAAAAAAGTTTATAATTACACTGTAACTATTGTAGATATTAAACCTTAAAGTATGATACAAAAAATATTATTGGCAATTATAAGAGGTGGAAGTGGCAAAATATTATTACTCATTTTAGGTATCATTATCGCCATTTTTGTTTATAAAACAATAAGTTCTAAAAACGAAACAACCATAAGCCACGATGTATTGGTAGAAAAAATAGAGGCAATGGGCAAAATGGAATTAACCAAATTTACCATTAAAGACATTATTGAAAAAAATGTGATTAAAAAATGGTTGCCCGATAGCAAAATATTATTTGTAGCTGTAGGCGAAGCCGCAGGTTGTATAGATTTGAGTAAGGTTACAAAAAACGATATAAAACGCAGTGGCGATAGCATATTGATAACCCTGCCAAAACCCGAAATTTGTTATGTAAAAATAAACCATCAGCAAAGCAAAGTGTATGATATTAGCGGTGTTTATTTTAAAGAAGATACCAAACTTATGGTGGAAGAAGTATATAAAATAGCCGAAAAAGAACTGACCAAAGAAGCCCAAACAATGGGTATAATAGAAGAAACAAAGAAAAATGCTAACCTTATTCTAAAACCTTTGTTTGAGAATATTACAGGTAAAAAAATTGGATTTAAGTTTAAGCAGCGTTAAAAATAACTTGATATATAAAATAGTATTGGCAATATGCCCAATACAATTAAACCTACAATGGTTATTAATTTTTTGGTGTTAATTTTTAAATAAATTGAACCAAAATAAATGGCAGCAATAAATAAAAAGCTTTTTTGAAATAACAAATTTAAAGTAAAGTATTGAAAAATAGGATTACTTGTATTTAAACAAAAAAAGCCAACCAATACCAATAAAATAGCTGATATTTTAAAGTAGTTTTGGTTAAATATATTGGTTTTTAATTCTGGGTTTTCTGTTGTGTCTAATCTGTAATTATGGCTTGTATTTAAAGGATTTTGGTTTAACAATTTACAGAAGCTAAAAAAAAGTTTTGGCTCGTGGTCTTTCATTAATTGTGGGCGTTCAAAAAAACACTCTACAGCTACGGCAAAAAATTCGCTTTCGTTGGTTTTAGCATATTCTCTTAAAAAACTTACATAGTCATCGTCAGAATTCATCATATCCAATACATAATTGCTAAATACTTCGTACAATCTTTTATTATCCAAAAAATGATTATCCATAACAATAGGATTTTTTTAAATTGGATATCCAAAGCATGTGCAAACTCGTGTAATCCCAAATTGAGTGCATCGTTGTTTGTTTTTATACCCTCTTCAAAATGCTGCCACGAAAGGTATATGGCTATTGGCATAGTTAAGCCCTTTACATCTCGCTCAAATATGCGAGAGTAAAATTGCGTGGGTGCTATAAAAATGCGTTTTAAATTTTCAAATTGAGTGAATCTAAACCCAAAAGTTAGCTGAATAGCACTTGCAGCTATTAATATTTTGTGTTTGTCTTTTATTTCAAATTCGTTAAAACCTTTCCATTCCACATCATTTACAAACTCAATAGTACGGGCAGCAAATACATCTTTTGCAGGCTTGCTTAGCTGTTGGTAATAGTATGAGTTTCGTTCTAAAACATCGGTACATAAAAGAAAATATGGATTATTGGTTATATTTCTAAAACTTTTTAAGTTGAAAAACTTATACCAATTATCTTTCAACAAAAAAAGAAAATACGACCCATATATTGCATAAATAAAAAACATGCTATGGCATTAAAACACCTGCTCCTCCATACATTTAAAATGCCCTTTTGGACATTGGTTAAAGCCTATTTTACCACATGGACGACAAGAAAGATTATTAATCTCTTTAAAATTATTCATTCTTAATTCTTCATTATTCATTCCCAATTCATCATTCTTCATTATTAATTCTTCATTAATAATTCCATAATAAGGATACATGCCAAAGCGAGGCGTTGTATTGCCCCAAATAGATACAATGGGTTTTTGCAGGGCTGCTGCTATGTGCATCATGCCTGTATCGTGGGTATAAATTTTTAAGGCATTTTGCATCAGTAAGGCACTTTGATGAATACTTAATTTACCACAAAGATTTAGCACACTGGGGCATTGCTCGGCAAGTTTTTCGCCATCTGTTTCATCTTCCTTTCCGCCAATTAATACAATATTTTCTTTGATACTATTAGCTAATTCTATTTGTTTATTTTGGGGCAATTTTTTTGTAGCATGTTGCCCGCCTATGGCATATACCAAATAGCTTTGGGGTATTTCAATGTTTTGCAAACTGGTGTTTTCGTTTATAAAAAAATCAAGACCTTTGCCATCGTTTTTTACCCCAAGTGGGGCTACAGTTGTCATATATCTATCTACAATATGAACATGCGGCAACCAATCTATTTTAAAATTTACATACAACCATTTTTCTAAATTTATTTTATCGAAAGCATAGCGTTTAATTCTTAAATTTAGCCAAATTATTTTAGTTCGTAGGTTATTGTGTAGGTCTATTATTAGGTCAAAATTTTCTGCTTTAAGCTCTTTAATTAAAAGCTTTATATCTTTATCTAAAAGGTGTAATTTATCTATATAAGGATTTGTAATTAATAAATTTTCAAATTGTTTTTTCGTGGCATAATGCACCTTATAATTAGGAAATTGGGTTTTAATACACCTTATAACAGGCGTTGTAAGCACAATATCGCCAATAGAGCTAAAACGCAGAATGAGAATTTTCATTATAAGTTTTCACCTATATATTCAAGTATTGTTTGAACACTTATTCTCTTACCTCTAATTATTGGTTTGCCGTTGTAAATATTGTCTTTTATTGTTATTCTATCAATTATGTTTTCCATATTTAATAGCAAAATTACAAATTAAATTACAAATTTTTAACTTTTCTTATACTATTGATTTCTATAAAAAACAATACTAACAAGAAAAGAGTGCAATTTTGCAATTACACTCTTTTTAAATTATATACTATATTAAATTTAAGCCGTTACCTGCGCGTCTATTTTTTGTGCTAACATACTTTTAGGCACAGCACCAACTATTTTATCTACTATTTCGCCACCTTTAAATATTAAAAGCGTGGGTATGCTACGAATGCCATATTTGGTGGCTACTGCTGTATTTTCATCTACATTTAATTTACCTATTGAGGCTTTTCCTTCGTATTCTACTGCAAGCTCTTCTACTAATGGACCTATCATGCGGCAGGGACCGCACCATTCTGCCCAAAAATCTACCAATACAGGTTTGTCTGAGTTTAATACTTCAGTATCCCAAGTTGCATCCGTGAAATGTTTTGCCATTGTTATTTATATTTATTGTTTAAAATTCAAAAAAAGGTTATTTTTATTTGTTGCCACAAATTTAAAATCCACAATCTATACTTTATCATCTAATTTAACAATGAAGTTATAGAGAAACGAATGTTTATAAATTTTGTAATTCTTGGTGTATATAGTTGTTTAATTTCTCGCCTTTTAGCATTCCTTTAGAAAGCAATGCCAAGTTCAGTGCTTTTTGAGCTGCATTTTTTGCTTCTTCGTCTTTCAATGTAATAAGCTTTTTAGCCACAGTATGGTTGGCATTTAAAACTGCATTGTAACTTATAGGCATATTGCCAAACATATTAAAGCCATTCATTTTGCTCATATCACGCATTCTTCTATCATACTCGCTTTCGGTTATAGTAATTAAGGTTTCTGTTGGACTTAAATTTTCAGTTACAAACTTTAATTCATTATTAGAATTTATACCTTCAAAAATAGCAACCAATTGCTTGCTTTCTTCTTCGTTTAATAAAGCAGTTTCAGTATTTTCTTGAGCAATTAATCTATCTACAGCATCGGCATCTACACGTTTGCATTGCACTTTTTCATTTTTTTGTTCTAAAAAGCCAGTAAAATGATTATCCAAAGGACCTTCTAGAACTATCACTTTATAGCCTTTGCTTTCGGCAGCTTTTATATAGCTGTATTCATTTTCAGAATGATTAGCATAAAGCACAATGGTATTGCCATCTTTATCTGTTTGTGTGGGTTTTATGGTTTCTATAAAATCGGCAATGGTGTGGTATTTGCCATCTGTAGTTTGTAACAAACAAAAATCTTTTCCTTTATCCGCAAATTTTTCATCGCTCAATAAACCATATTTTACAAACAAATCTATACTTGTCCATTTGGTTTCAAAATCTTCTCTGCTGGTTTTAAATAATTCTGCCAATTTATCAGCCACTTTTTTGGTAATATGGCTGGTAATTTTCTTCACACTGCCATCGCTTTGCAGGCTACTACGCGATACATTGAGGGGAATATCTGGAGAATCTATTACGCCATGCAAAAGCATTAAAAACTCTGGTAAAATATCTTTTACATTATCGGTTACAAATACTTGATTGCTGTACAATTGCACCTTGTGTTTATCTGCCTCTATGGCGCTATCTACTTTAGGAAAATACAATATTCCTGTAAGGTTAAAAGGGTAATCTACATTGATATGTATCCAAAACAAAGGCGCAGCAGCAAATGGATATAATTTTTGATAAAAATTAATATAATCTTCATCTTTTAAATCGGCTGGTTTGCTTAGCCATAAAGGTTTATCTTCGTTTATTATTTTACTATCAAACTCAATAGGAATAGGTAAAAACTTGCAATATTTGGTTAGCAAGCCATTGATTTTAAATTTCTCTGCAAACTCGTGGCTATCTTCGCTTAAATGTAAAATAATATCTGTACCTCTTTCTGTACGAGTGCCTTTGCTTATGGTAAACTGGGTGCTGCCATCGCACTCCCAATGGGCAGGTTCTGCACCTTCTTTGTAAGAAAGTGTATTAATCTCTACCTTACTTGCCACCATAAAAGCGCTGTAAAAACCCAAGCCAAAATGCCCAATAACATTAGCATCTGCTTTGTCTTTATATTGTTTTACAAATTCTTCTGCTCCAGAAAAAGCCAATTGGTTAATATATTTTTCAATATCATCTGCTGTCATACCCAAGCCATTATCGCTAATTGTAAGTGTTTTTGCGGCTTCATTTATGGCTACAGTTATTTTAAAATCGCCTGTTTCGCCTTTGTATTCGCCAACACTTGCCAAAGTTTTTAGTTTATTGCACGCATCTGTGGCATTGCTTACAAGCTCTCGCAAAAATATTTCGTGGTCGCTGTAAAGAAATTTTTTAATAATGGGGAAAATGTTTTCGGTATTTACCGATATACTGCCTGTTTTACTCATATTGATTAGTATAATTTATTTTATTATTCATTTTCAAAAAGTAGTCCAATTAAATATATCAGAAATTATGGCATATTTGCAGACAAAATATGTTTTTTTATCTGTCAAAAATATTGTTGTTTTTAATCAAACCTTTGATTTGGATTGTATTCATTTATGTTAGAAGTATTTTTGCAAAAGATGAGTATAAACGTAAACGCAGATTAATTATAGCAACTGTTTTATTGTTTTTATGTAGCAATAATTTTTTGGTTAATGAATTGGCAATTTTGCAAGAAAAAAATACCACAAATACACTAAAACAAAACTATGAAGTAGGCATTGTTTTGGGCGGTTTTGCAGGGCAAGAAAGCATAAGCAAACAAATAGAATTTTATAAAAGCAATGACAGATTTTTACAAGCCATTGCGCTTTTAAAACAAGGTAAAATAAAAAAAATAATGGTTAGCAGTGGAGCGCAAAATAAAACCATTTCTAACATTTCAGAGGCTGATTTAGTAAATGCTTATTTGCTTTCTATTGGCATAGCCGATAGTTTAATAATTACTGAAAATAAAAGCAGAAATACACTTGAAAATGCAGAATACAGCTATAAAATATTGGATTCTTTAGGAATAGAAAGTGTGCCTTTAATTATTACCAGTGCTTGGCATATACCAAGAACAAAATTGTGTTTTAATGCTAACAATAGGGAGGCTCATTTTTTTGCCACAAACTATATACGCGGTAAAAGAGATTTTTCATTTGAAAATATGCTTGTTCCTAATGCCAATGCATTAACTAATTTAGATTTATTGATAAAAGAATGGATGGGGTATGCAGTGTATTTGGTAAAACTATAGAGAAATATGCTGCAACCAAACACCTATTATCACATTTATAACCGTGTCAATGGCAACGATTTGTTATTTAAAAATGCTGAAAACTATAGTTTTTTTCTTCAAAAATTTGCTTTGTATATTCATCCAATTGCCGATGTTTATTGCTGGTGTTTAATGCCAAATCATTTTCATTTTTTAATTAAAATAAGGACAGAAGAAGAACTAATTTTAACTTTTCCAAAGTTTAAAGATGCCCTTGATGATTTAACTTTTCCAAAGTTTAAAACTTTGGAAAAGTTAGAAAGGCAACTTAGTAAGCAGTTTTCCAATTTATTTAGCTGTTATACGCAGGCTTTTATTAAGGTAAATAACAGGAAAGGCTCTTTATTTATGAAAAATTTTAAATACAAGGAAGTTAATACTGATGCTTATTTGAGTAACTTAATTTTATATATTCATGCTAATCCGGTACATCACGGTTTTGTAAAAAATATTTCAGATTGGCAATTCTCATCTTACCATACATTTTTATCTTACAAACCTACCCAACTCAAACGACTTGAAACTTTAGAAATATCTAAAGGAATAGATAATTTCGTTGTTTACCACAAAGGAAATTACAATAGAGATTTAGCATTGATATTTGAAGATTAATTTTTTCTCCATAAAGCAGATATTTTGCAAGTATCGTTTTTTACTTTTTTGTTATAATCCATTATCAAATAATCATTCCCGTCCAATTTTATTTTTTTATATTGTTGAATATCTTTAACCCAAATTAATCAATAGGAGATTTGAAAAATCGAACTACTTGATTTAGTTGGGTTAACCCCGATTTACAAAATGCAATTATGTTTTGTAAAAACATGATTTGCAATTTGTTATTCGATTCAGCAATTCTATTGCTGAATTTGGGTTTAAAACCTATGGTATCAGATTGATAATTCTCTCTTGCTCCAGTATAATGCTTTTCAAAGATAAAACCGCTGTATTCTTTGTATTCAAAGGCGCCTGCTTGAGATATAAAACCAATTTGATTTGTAATGTAAGAATGGTCGTTTTTAACTTCTATTTCAGGCATTTCAACATAAGCAAAAAATGGCATCATAAAATATAAAAAAAGAATTTCGGATAAAAAACAAACACAACTTAAAAAAGGATAAATTACCCATACAAAGGTGGCACTTTTTAATGCTTTGCCCATATTATTCCTATACATTGTATATAATAAAACAGCACTAAAAAAGTAAATATAAAAGTTGAAAAAAGAAACAACATCGCCTCTAAAACTAATGCCAAATTTATAATATAAAAACAAATTTAAGCACAAGCAGCATAACATTGAAATATTGATAATCAGCAATACTTTTTTCCATTTTAAAGGATATGTTTTGTTTTTAAAAAACAATGGCACTAAACATAAAAGGTATATGATTACAAATATGATGATTTTGAATAGAGGCATATAAATAGACAAATTTACGTTTTTTAACAATTTTCAACCCACGTTTATCCCAAATTAATCAATAGGAAATTTGAAAAATTGAACTATTTGATTTAGTTGGGCTTAACCCCGATTTAAAAATTGCAATTATGTTTTGTAAAAACATGATTTGCAATTTGTTATTCGATTCAGCAATTCTATTGCTGAATTTGGGTTTATACCTTTGCTAAAAGTAAAGATAAAAAAAGGCGAATACTTAAAAGTATTCGCCTTTTTGAATATTATATTTTATAAAAACTAATTAGCCGTAGCTACTTCGCCTTCGTTTTTAGATGCCAATAATCTATCGTATTCCTCTTGGCTACCTACTATCAATCTATCGAACTGGCGTAAGCCTGTACCTGCTGGTATTAAATGTCCAACAATTACGTTTTCTTTTAAGCCACGCATTTCATCTACTTTACCAGCTATAGCTGCTTCGTTCAGTACTTTGGTCGTTTCTTGGAACGATGCCGCACTCATAAAGCTACGAGTAGCCAACGATGCACGGGTAATACCTTGTAATACTGGCTCGGCTGTAGCTGTTACAGCATCACGCACCATTACTTGTTGTTTTGCTTGGCGTTTCAATGAGCTATTTTCTTCTCTCAACTCGCGCAACGATACCAATTGACCAACACGCAATTTATCTGAATCTCCTGCATCTAATACCAATTTTCTATCATACGTCCAATCGTTTTCTTTAAACAATTCGTGCTTTTCAGCTATTTCACCTTCCAAAAATTGGGTATCGCCTGGCTCTACAACTTCCATTTTTTGCATCATTTGGCGTACAATAATTTCAATGTGCTTATCATTTATTTTTACCCCTTGCAATCTGTAAACCTCTTGAATACCATTCAAAATATAACGTTGTACAGCTGTTGGTCCTTGTATTCTCAATATATCTTGAGGAGTAATAGCACCATCGCTCAAAGGCGCACCAGCTTTGATATAATCGCCATCTTGCACAAATATGTGTTTAGAAAGGTTAATCATATAATGCTTTTGCTCGCCATCTTTGCTGCTAACAGTTATTTCTCTGTTTCCACGTTTAATACCGCCATAGGTTACTACGCCATCTATTTCGGCAACTGTTGCAGGATTACTTGGGTTACGAGCCTCAAACAACTCTGTAACACGAGGTAAACCACCTGTTATATCTCGTGTACCACGAGCAGAACGAGGAATTTTAGCAATAATATCACCCGCTTTCAATGTTTTACCATCTTCTACAGCTATATGCGCACCTACTGGTAAATTTATTTCTTTTAATACAGCTTTATCTTTACCTATAATTTTAATACTTGGCGATTTGGTTTTGTCTTTGGTTTCTATAATTACTTTTTCACCAAATCCTGTTACCTCGTCATTCTCTTCTCTGTAAGTAATACCATCAATAATATTTTCGAACATTACTTTACCTGCAAGGTCGGAAAGGATTACAGCATTGTAAGGGTCCCAAGAGCAAATTCTATCGCCTTTTTTAACTTTAGCATTTTCTTTCAAGTACACAAATGAACCATAAGGAACATTTTGAGTTACTAAAATATTTTTGGTTTTAGCATCTACAATTCTAACCTCCGCACTACGGCTTAAGTTCAATTCTGCAGGACCAGCTTTGCCTGTTTCTTCATCTACTTTTTCAATAGTTACAGTTTTAAGTTCATCAAAACTAATTATACCATCAAAACGAGATATTATTTGCGACTCGGCAGCAATACTACTTGCCGTACCACCCACGTGGAAAGTACGTAATGTAAGCTGTGTACCTGGCTCTCCAATAGATTGGGCTGCTATAACACCTACAGCCTCTCCTCTTTGCACCATTCTGCCATTTGCAAGGTTTCTACCATAGCATTTAGCACATACACCACTTTTGTTTTCGCAGGTTAATACCGAGCGTATTTCCATTTCTTCTATACCTGAATCTTCAATAGTTTTGGCTATTTTTTCAGTAATTTCAGAACCAGCATTTACAATTAATTCACCAGTTGTAGGATGGTAAGTATCATACAAACCTGTTCTACCTAAAATACGTTCGTATAAGCTTTCTACTACATCATCATTGTCTTTCAATGCAGATAACGACAAGCCTCTTAATGTACCACAATCTGTATCTGTTATAATTACATCTTGCGCCACATCATGCAATCTACGGGTAAGATAACCAGCATCGGCAGTTTTCAAAGCCGTATCAGCCAAACCTTTACGAGCACCGTGGGTAGAGATAAAGTATTCTAATACAGATAAGCCTTCTTTAAAGTTAGAAAGAATTGGATTTTCGATAATCTCTCCAACGCCACCACCAATATTTTTTTGTGGTTTTGCCATCAATCCCCTCATACCGCCAAGCTGACGAATTTGCTCTTTTGAACCCCTTGCGCCAGAATCTAACATCATATAAATTGGGTTAAATCCTTGTTGGTCATCTGCCAATTCTTTTAATAATATTTCTCCTACTTGCGAGTTTATTCTTGTCCAAATATCAATTACTTGGTTATAACGCTCGTTGTTAGTTATAAAACCGTTTTCGTAGTTAAATTTAATTTCATCTACTTCTTTACGAGCTTGTTCTATTAATTTCTCTTTAGCAGCTGGTATTTGTACATAGTTTAAGTTAAATGATAAACCACCTTTAAATGCATAGTGGAAACCAAGGTCTTTCATATCATCTAAGAATTTAGATGTTTTAGCAATACCTACTTCTCTTACAAAATTACCAATAATATCTCTTAAAGATTTTTTGGTTAATACTTGATTGATATAACCAACACCTTGCGGTACTACTTGGTTAAAAATTACTCTACCAACTGTGGTTTCAATAATTTTTTCTACAATATTACCTTTTGCATCTTTGTCTTTTAATTTACATTTAATAAAAGCATTTAAGTTTGCTTTCCCTTCGTTAAAAGCAATAATTACCTCTTCTGGCGAATAGAAAGTAATACCTTCTCCAATTATAGGGAACTCTTTGGTATGCTTTCTACCTTTGGTAATATAATATAAACCCAACACCATATCCTGAGAAGGAACTGTAACAGGCGAACCATTTGCTGGATTCAAAATATTGTGAGGTGCAAGCATTAACAATTGAGCCTCAAGTATTGCAGCGTTTCCAAGCGGAACGTGCACAGCCATTTGGTCACCATCAAAATCCGCATTAAAACCTGTACAAGTTAAAGGGTGTAATTGTATGGCTTTTCCTTCTATTAATTTAGGCTGAAAAGCTTGAATACCCAATCTGTGAAGTGTTGGAGCTCTATTTAAAAGTACTGGATGTCCTTTTAAAATGTTCTCTAATATTTCCCAAATAATGGCTTCTTTTTTATCTACAATTTTTTTAGCAGATTTTACAGTTTTTACAACACCTCTTTCTATCAATTTACGGATAATAAATGGTTTGAATAACTCTGCCGCCATTGCTTTTGGTAAACCACACTCGCTTAATTTAAGCTTTGGCCCTACCACAATTACCGAACGACCAGAATAATCTACCCTTTTACCCAATAAATTTAAACGGAAACGACCTTGTTTACCTTTTAGCATATCGCTTAAAGATTTCAATGGGCGGTTACCTTCAGATTTTACAGCACTTGCTCTACGGGTATTGTCCAATAAAGAATCTACAGACTCTTGCAACATACGTTTTTCGTTACGCAATATTACTTCTGGTGCTTTTATTTCTATCAAACGTTTCAAACGGTTGTTACGAATAATTACACGTCTGTATAAATCATTCAAATCTGATGTAGCAAATCTACCACCTTCCAAAGGGACCAATGGGCGCAATTCTGGTGGAATAACTGGCAACATTTTTAATATCATCCACTCTGGGCGGTTAATATTACCATCTCTGTTTGCAGAACGGAAACTTTCTATTACTTTTAGGCGTTTTAAAGCCTCTGCTTTACGTTGTTGGCTGGTTTCTGTAGCTGCTTGGTTTCTTAAGCTGTAGCTTAAGCCATCTAAATCTATTCTTGTTAAAAGTTCCCAAAGCGCTTCAGCACCCATTTTAGCTACAAACTTTTTAGGGTCGGTATCTTCAAGGTATTGGTTTTCTTTTGGTAATTTATCTAAAATATCTAAATATTCTTCTTCCGTTAATAAATCTAATTGGTTTATACCTTCATGCTCGCCTGGCTGAATAACAATGTAACGCTCATAATACACAACAGTATCTAATTTTTTGGTACTTAAACCTAAAATATAGCCTATTTTATTAGGCAATGAACGGAAGTACCAAATATGAGCAACAGGCACTATCAAATTGATGTGTCCCATGCGCTCACGTCTTACTTTTTTCTCTGTTACCTCAACACCGCATCTATCGCAAACTATGCCTTTGTAACGTATGCGTTTGTATTTTCCGCAATGGCATTCGTAATCTTTTATTGGTCCAAAAATTCTTTCGCAAAATAAACCACCCATTTCTGGCTTGTAACTTCTATAGTTAATGGTTTCAGGTTTTAAAACCTCTCCAAAAGATTTTTGCAAAATACCTTCAGGCGAAGCTAAACCAATACGAATTTTGGTAAAATTACTTTTTATTTTTTGACTCTTTTTTACAGTTGACATTTCTTTTTTTAATGTTTTTTATAATTAATCCTAATCCTTCAATTTATTATTCTTCAAAGGTCATTTCAATACCTAAACCTCTTAGTTCATGTACCAATACATTGAACGATTCTGGTATGCCTATTTGGGTAATATTATCGCCTTTTACTATGGCTTCGTAAGCTTTTGCTCTACCCATAATATCGTCCGATTTAATGGTTAATATCTCTCTCAAAATATTGGCAGCACCAAATGCTTCAAGTGCCCATACCTCCATCTCACCAAAACGCTGACCACCAAATTGTGCTTTACCGCCCAATGGTTGTTGTGTTATCATAGAGTATGGTCCTATAGAACGTGCGTGCATTTTGTCATCTACCATGTGCCCAAGTTTAAGCATATAAATTATACCTACTGTGGTTGGTTGGTGGAATCTTTCGCCTGTTAAACCATCGTATAAAAATACTTGTCCATTTTTAGGCAAACCTGCTTGTTTGATGTAATCATCTATTTGCGTTGGGTGTGCGCCATCAAAAATTGGTGTTGCAAATTTCAATCCCAATTCTTTTCCAGCCCAGCCTAATACGGTTTCATATATCTGACCCAAGTTCATCCTTGAAGGTACACCCAAAGGATTCAATACTATATCTACTGGTGTTCCGTCTTCTAAAAATGGCATATCCTCATGGCGAACTATACGGGCAACAATACCTTTGTTACCATGGCGTCCTGCCATTTTATCGCCCACTTTTAATTTACGTTTTTGAGCAATATAAACTTTAGCCATTTTTAAAATACCTGTTGGTAGCTCATCGCCTACTGTAATAGCATAATATTCTCTTCTGTGTGCCGCATATATTTCGGTATAAGCAGATTTATAGTTTTTAAGAATTTTATTTACAGTTATGTTTTTCTCTGCATCAGATGTCCAATGGTCGAAATTAACATTGCTATAATCTACAGTACCTAAGTTTTTAAGTGTAAATTTAGTACCTTTTGGTATCATTTCTTCGCCAAATACAGTATGAACACCAGCAGATGTTTTACCATTCAATACTTTGAATAATTTTTGCACCAATACTTCGTTCAATTTATCAGCAGCTTTACCAAATTCTACTTCGCTTTTTGCTAATTTAGCTTTTTCTTCTGTTTTAGCTCCTTTTTCTTTTTTGGTTCTGGTAAATAATTTTTTATCAATTACAACACCTTCGGTAGATGGAGATGCTTTTAATGAAGCATCTTTTACATCGCCTGCTTTATCGCCAAAAATAGCACGTAAAAGTTTTTCTTCAGGAGAAGGCTCCGTTTCACCTTTTGGTGTTATTTTACCAATTATTATATCGCCTTCTTTAATTTCAGCACCTATTCTAATCAAGCCATTTTCATCAAGATTTTTAGTTGCTTCTTCGCTTACGTTAGGAATATCATTGGTTAATTCTTCTTCTCCACGTTTGGTATCTCTTACTTCCAATTCATATTCATCAATATGCAAACTTGTGTACCAATCATCGCTTACAACTTTTTCAGATATTACTATAGCATCCTCAAAGTTATAACCTTGCCATGGCATAAAGGCTACTTTTAAATTTCTACCAATAGCCAATTCGCCACCTTGGGTAGCATAACCTTCGCAAAGTATTTCATTTTTAGAAACGCGTTGTCCTTTTTTAACAATTGGACGTAAGTTAACACAAGTGCTTTGGTTGGTTCTTAAAAATTTAGTTAATGGATATGTTTTTACATTACCTGCAAAAGCTACCAATTCATCTTCTTCTGTAAAGTCGTAACGAATTCTTATTTCATTAGAATCTACATAATCAACAACACCTTCGCCTTCTGCTGTTGCCAATGTTCTTGAATCTCTAGCTATTCTTTCTTCTAAGCCTGTGCCTACTATTGGAGCTTCTGGGCGCAATAATGGCACTGCTTGACGTTGCATATTAGAACCCATCAAGGCTCTATTCGCATCATCGTGCTCTAAGAAAGGAATTAAAGATGCAGCTATAGACACAATCTGATTTGGTGCCACATCCATAAAGTTTAATTTAGATGGTTCAACCAATGGAAAATCGCCTTCAAAACGCGCTTTTATTTCGTTAGATGTAAATTCACCTTTTTCGTTTACTGCTGCATTCGATTGGGCTATAATTTTACCATCTTCTTCTTCTGCACTTAAATACACTACTCCTTTGGTAATGTTTACTTTACCATTTTCTACAGGGCGGTATGGTGTTTCTATAAAGCCCATGCTGTTAATTTTAGCATGAACACAAAGAGAAGATATCAAACCGATATTTGGTCCCTCTGGTGTTTCAATAGTACATAATCTGCCGTAGTGGGTATAGTGAACGTCACGCACCTCAAAACCTGCTCTTTCGCGAGAGAGACCGCCTGGACCAAGGGCACTCATTCTTCTTTTGTGCGTTATTTCAGCCAATGGATTGGTTTGGTCCATAAATTGAGATAGCTGATTTGTACCAAAGAATGAATTGATTACAGACGATAATGAACGTGCGTTTATTAAATCTGTAGGTGTGAAAACTTCATTATCTCTAATGTTCATTTTTTCACGAATGGTACGAGCCATACGGGCTAATCCAACTCCAAATTGAGCATATAATTGCTCGCCTACTGTTCTTACACGTCTGTTACTTAAATGGTCAATATCATCTACTTCAGAGCGGCTATTGCTCAACTCAATAAGGTAAGTAATGATTTTGATAATATCCTCATTTGTCAACACCTTTGTTTCCATTGGTGTATTCAAATTTAATTTTTTATTTATTCTATAACGACCAACATCGCCCAAATCATAACGTTTATCAGAAAAGAACAAACGCTCAATAATACCACGAGCGGTTTCTTCATCTGGTGGGTCAGTATTTCTTAATTGACGGTAGATATGCTCTACAGCCTCTTTACCATTGTTAGAAGTGTCTTTTTGTAAAGTATTGTAAATAATGGTAAAATCATTTTTACCTTCTTCTTCTTTATTTAAGATAATGGTTTTAACACCTGCATCTACTATTTCGTCTATATGACTATTTTCTAAAATAGTATCACGCTCAATAATTACCTCATTACGCTCAATAGATACAACCTCGCCAGTATCTTCATCTACAAAATCTTCAATCCAAGTGCGCAATACTCTTGCAGAAAGCTTTCTGCCAACATATTTTTTTAGTCCAGATTTAGAAACTTTAACTTCTTCAGCAAGACCAAAAATATTTAATATATCTTTATCAGATTCAAAACCAATTGCACGTAGCAATGTGGTTACAGGAAATTTCTTTTTTCTATCAATGTAAGCATACATAATGTTGTTTACATCTGTAGCAAACTCTATCCATGAGCCTTTGAAAGGTATAACACGGGCAGAATATAATTTTGTACCATTGGTATGGTAACTTTGACCAAAGAAAACCCCTGGTGAACGGTGTAATTGAGATACAATTACCCTTTCGGCACCATTGATAACAAATGTACCACTTGGAGTCATGTAAGGAATTGTACCCAAATATACGTCTTGCACGATGGTTTCAAAATCTTCGTGCTCTGGGTCGTTGCAGGATAGTTTAAGTTTGGCTTTTAAAGGCACAGAATAGGTTAGTCCTCTTTCAATACACTCTTGTATAGAATAACGAGGAGGATCTACAAAATAATCTAAAAACTCAAGGTTAAAGATATTTCGGGTATCATTAATGGGGAAATTTTCTTGAAAAACTTTGAATAAGCCTTCGCCTGTGCGCTTATCTACGTGGGTTTCTAATTGAAAAAATTCTTTGAATGATTGTAATTGTATATCAAGAAAATCTGGATAATCAAGTACTTTTTCGTTTGAGGCGAAATTAATGCGTTTTGGGTGTTTTACTTTTGTTGCCAATTGTGTAAAATATTATATTTTTAAACCGTTTTTGAAATTGTAGTTTTAAAAAAACACCAATAGACCCATTCGGTTTCCCTGGGTCTATTGGCAAAAAGTTTGTTATAAAAGTTGATTATTTAACTTCAACTTCTGCTCCTGCTTCTACTAATGCTTTTTGCATTGCTGCTGCTTCGTCTTTAGAAATATTTTCTTTAACTGGTTTTGGAGCGCCATCTACTAAATCTTTAGCTTCTTTCAAGCCTAATCCTGATAAATCTTTAACGATTTTTACAACGTTTAATTTGTTAGGACCAGCAGCTTTTAATACTACTGTAAATTCTGTTTGAGCTACTGCTGCTTCGCCTCCACCTGCTGCTGGGGCTGCTACTGCTACTGCCGCAGCTGCTGCTGGTTCGATACCATACTCATCTTTTAAGATAGTTGCTAATTCGTTAACTTCTTTTACTGTTAAATTCACTAATTGTTCAGCGAATGCTTTTAAATCTGCCATTTTTTTTAAATTGTTTTTTTTTGTTTTTTTAATGATTGTTAGTTTGTTCTTTCTTGCAATGTTTTAACAATGCCGGCAAGTTTGCCACCACTGCTTTTAAGAGCAGAAACAACGTTTTTAGCTGGAGATTGTAATAATCCAACTATTTCTCCGATTAATTCGTTTTTGGTTTTTAGGTTGCTTAATACTTCTAATTGGTTATCGCCAATAAAAATAGCGCTATCTACATAAGCTCCTTTTAAAGCAGGTTTAGTGCCTTTTTTACGGAATTTTAAGATAGCTTGGGCTGGTGCTTTTGGGTTTTCGCTAAATAATATAGCGGTGTTTCCTGCAAGTACATTTTCTAATTCACCAAATTCTTTACCAGAGTTGCGCATAGCTTTTAATATCAAAGTATTTTTAGCTACTTGCATTTTGATACCACTTTTGAATAATTCTCTTCTAAAATTGTTTGTATCTATACCTCCAATACTTGAAGTATCGGCTAAATACATACAATCGTTAGCTTTGAACTGTTCTGTTAAAGCGGCAATTGCTGCGTTTTTTTCT
The DNA here is from genome assembly GCA_964505065.1 of uncultured Chitinophaga sp. Lineage (GTDB taxonomy): Bacteria > Bacteroidota > Bacteroidia > NS11-12g > UBA955 > JABMMZ01. Next base: position 14,297 of record CAZDGF010000022.1, on the reverse strand, counting down.
TGTTTGTTCATTTTAATTAAATTCCTGGTATTGATTTAATATCCACACATATACTTGGGCTCATCGTAGAACTCAAATACACACTTTTGAAATAAGTCCCCTTAGAAGCAGAGGGCTTAAGTTTACTTAGCGTTTGCATTATTTCTATTGCATTTTCCGCTATTTGATTAGGTTGGAAACTTACTTTACCTATTGAAGTATGAATAATACCTGTTTTATCAACTTTAAAGTCGATTTTACCAGCTTTTACTTCGGTAACAGCTTTTGCCACATCTGGAGTAACAGTTCCAGATTTTGGATTTGGCATTAAGTTTCTTGGACCCAATATTTTTCCTAATTTACCAAGCTTTGCCATTACAGCAGGCATGGTAATTATAATGTCTATATCTAACCAACCTCCAGCTATTTTTTCTATATAATCATCTAACCCTACGTAATCTGCACCAGCTGCTTTAGCTTCTGCCTCTTTATCGGGTGTACATAATACAAGAACGCGAACGGTTTTACCAGTTCCATGCGGAAGTGTAGATACACCACGCACCATTTGGTTGGCTTGCTTTGGGTCAACACCCAAACGCACATCTATATCTACTGATGAATCAAACTTTGTAAAAGTAATATATTTCAACATTTTTGAGGCTTCAGCTAAAGAGTAAACTTTATTGTTTTCTACTTTTTCTAATACTTTTTTTCTATTTTTTGTAAGTGCCATTGCTTTTCTTTTTTAAAATTAAAATGGTTTGTTACCTGCTATTGTTATGCCCATGCTACGTGCAGTACCTGCTACCATGTTCATTGCTGATTCAACTTCAAAACAGTTTAAATCGGGCATTTTATCTTCTGCTATTGTTCTTACTTGTTCCCAAGTTAGTTCTGCAACTCTTTTTCTATTAGGTTCGGCAGAGCCTTTAGCAGCTTTGGTTACTTCCAATATTTGAACTGCTACTGGAGGGGTTTTGATAATAAATTCAAACGATTTATCGCTATACACTGTCAATACAACTGGTAATACTTTACCCATTTTATCTTGTGTACGTGCATTAAATTGTTTGCAAAACTCCATAATGTTTACACCTTTTGAGCCCAATGCAGGTCCTATGGGAGGTGCGGGATTTGCTTGTCCGCCTTTTACTTGTAATTTTACGAATCCTGATACTTCTTTTGCCATTTTATTGTTATAATTATTCTTTTTCTATTTGATTGTAATTAAGCTCTAATGGCGTTCTTCTTCCAAATATTTTTACCATTACTTTTAATTTCTTTTTCTCTTCGTTTACCTCTTCTATCACACCACTAAAGCCACTAAATGGACCATCAGTAACTTTAATAGGTTCGCCTACTATAAATGGCTCTAATCCTCCAGCTGCTTCTATCTCTGCATTTTCATCTGCATTGCCTAATATTCTATTTACCTCTGCTTGGCGCAATGGCACAGGAACATTTTTTGTACCTAAAAAACCTACAACACCGTTTATCCCTTTAATTGTAGCTTCTACCTCGCCATAAAATTTACATTGTACTAAAATATATCCAGGGAAATAATTTCTATCTTTTGCTACTTTTTTACCATTTTTTATTTGGTAAACTTTTTCCATTGGAATTAATATTTGAGGCACATAGTCTGTAAGTTTTGCTTTTATCAGTTCGCTTTCCAAATTGGCTTTCACCTTTTTTTCTTGCCCTGAAATAGCACGAACTACATACCATTGTAAATCTGTTGTTGTGGTTTCCATTTCTTATTTGAATAAACCGTAAAAAATTTCTAACCCTTTACCCAATCCTAAATCGAGTAAAAATACCAATGCAGAAAAAATTATAGATGCAATAAGTACAATAATTGCACTTTCTCTTAATTGGTCCCATGTTGGCCAACTTACTTTATTCAGTAGTTCATCAACTGTAAGATTCCACATGTTTTTTAATTTTTCCATTGCTTTATTTTAACTACTTTTTTTTGGCACGGGAACAAGGATTCGAACCCTGATCAAAGGTTTTGGAGACCTCTATTCTACCATTGAACTATTCCCGTATTAACCATTAGCCATTGGTATAACAACGACCAATGGCTAATGTATATTATTTTTAATCTAAGATTTCTGTTACTTGTCCAGCACCAATTGTTCTACCACCTTCACGGATTGCAAATCTTAATGATTTTTCCATAGCTATTGGTTGAATTAATTGAACTGTAATTGTAATGTTATCGCCTGGCATACACATTTCTACACCTTCTGGTAAGGTACACTCGCCTGTCATATCTGTGGTACGGAAATAGAATTGTGGACGGTATTTGTTAAAGAATGGGGTGTGTCTTCCACCTTCTTCTTTGCTCAATACATAAACCTCAGCTTTAAATTTAGTGTGAGGAGTTACTGAACCTGGTTTGCAAATAACCATACCTCTTTTAATTTGTTCTTTATCTATACCACGTAAAAGCATACCAGCATTATCGCCAGCTTCGCCTCTATCTAATAATTTACGGAACATTTCAACACCTGTAATAGTTGAAGTCATTTTAATATCGCCTAATCCAATAATTTCTACTGGGTCGCCAACATTGATAACACCTCTTTCTATTCTGCCTGTTGCAACAGTACCACGACCAGTAATAGAGAATACATCTTCTACTGGCATAAGGAATGGTTGGTCAACCAAACGTGGAGGAATTGGAATCCAACTATCTACAGCTTCCATTAATTCCATTATTTTACCAACCCAAGTTGGGTCGTTGTTTAATCCACCTAAAGCAGAACCACGAATAATTGGTGTATTGTCGCCATCAAAATTATAAAAGCTTAACAATTCACGAATTTCCATTTCTACTAAATCTAATAATTCAGCATCGTCAACACTGTCGCATTTGTTCATAAATACTACAAGACGAGGCACACCAACCTGACGTGCTAAAAGGATATGTTCACGTGTTTGAGGCATAGGACCATCTGTAGAAGCTACTACAAGAATAGCACCATCCATTTGAGCCGCACCTGTTACCATGTTTTTAACATAGTCAGCGTGACCTGGGCAATCTACGTGAGCGTAGTGGCGATTAGCTGTAGAATACTCAACGTGAGCAGTATTAATGGTAATACCACGCTCTTTTTCTTCTGGAGCCGAATCGATAGACTCGAAAGAACGAGCTTCTGATAAACCTGCTTCAGCCAATACTTTAGTAATAGCAGCAGTTAATGTAGTTTTCCCGTGGTCAACGTGTCCGATAGTACCAATGTTAACGTGGGGTTTAGAGCGGTCAAAGGTTTCTTTTGCCATGATTTAATTTAATTTAATTGTTATTTTTTATTTATTAATTTTCTATTTTATGTAAACGGCAACAATTTTCAAAGTTGCTAATTTTTTCTTTTTCTTCTTTTTTTGAGCCATTGAAGGGATTTGAACCCTTGGCCTCTTCCTTACCAAGGAAGTGCTCTACCCCTGAGCTACAACGGCTTGGCTTTTGTTTTTCTGTTTGGAGCGGGAGACGAGGTTCGAACTCGCGACCTACAGCTTGGAAGGCTGTCGCTCTACCAACTGAGCTACTCCCGCAATTTTAAGGCCTATCTTCACAAACTTCTATTCTCTATAAATAAAAGAATGAGTGGGGAGTGGTGGATTCGAACCACCGAAGCCGAAGCAACAGATTTACAGTCTGTCCCATTTAGCCACTCTGGAAACTCCCCAATGCATTGCAATGAGCCACTTGTCGGGATCGAACCAACGACCTACTGATTACAAATCAGTTGCTCTACCAGCTGAGCTAAAGTGGCATTTAAAAGAACGTATGTATTTTATAGAAAAATATCTATTTTCTGTAAAAGGACTGCAAAAAAAGGTATTTATTTTCATATTTCAAAACGTTTCTGCAAAATATTTCAATATTTATGAAATATGCGGTTAATACACATAAATATTAATCGTAAATTTTACGATTAATTGAATTATTTATTATTCAACTGATGTTTAAAAAACTCTATAAAAACCCCTATTTGCAAAAAATCTCTACCTGTTTCATCGTTTATTTTATAATCAAATTGATGTAAATAGCCTATTTGGAATGTTAAACTTTTTGTCGGTTTATAATTAAATCCTAATAATATTCTGTTTCTTTCAAAATAAGGTTCTTTATCTGTAAAAAACAATTCGTTACTTGCACTTATTTGAAAAGGTTTAAAATCTTTTTTGTTTTTTCCAAAAGGATACGCTGCACCCAGCCTATATCTAAACCTATTGCGGTAGCCATTGCTTGTAAACCTAAATTCGGCTCTGTAGCGTTGCTCAATTTTAAATTTACCAATATTTTGATTTAATAAAACTTGAGGCCAAATTCTAAATTCATCATTGTTTTTTGGCAATACAAAATTTCCTCCCTCTTTGTATGTTTGATAGCTGCCTGCACCCAAAGTTAAAATCAAATTTTTATCGGCTTTGAAATTAAAACCGCCTTTATATTCGTAATAATGGTAATGGTTGTAAAATTTTAAAGAGCGCAATTGGGTCTCTGCAAATACATTCCATTTATCATTTACATTGTATTTTAAATTTAGAATATTCCAAGAGCCTAAATCATTTTTTTGTGCTTGTAAGCTAAAATTAAAAAAGAAAAAAAATGAAATTGAACCTAAAAACCTAAACATCTTTTTTTAATGTTTTCATTTGAATAATATCTACCAAAAAGGCAAATAAAATAGAAACATATATATAACCTTTGGGGATTTCATAATTGAAACCTTCTGTTATTAATGCTACACCTATTAAGATTAAAAAACACAAAGCTAAAATTTTAAATGCTGGATATTTTGTAATAAAACTACTTATTGGTTTTGATGCAAATAACATTATTACCACTGTAACAATTACTGCTGTGTACATTACCCAAAGTTCTTTTACCATACCTACTGCTGTTATTATAGAATCTATAGAAAAAACCAAATCTAAAATTATGACTTCAAAAAGCAATTGTTTGAAAGTACTTTTATTCGATTTTGTATTTAGTCCTATTTCTTTGGTTTCTGCTTTATGGTATAACTCTTTTATACTTTTATAAATTAAAAACAAGCCGCCCAATATTAAAATTAAATCTTTCCCAGAAAAATCAAAGATTGATACGCTAAACAATGATTTATCTAATTTTAATATCCATGAAATAAACGCCAATAATGCCAATCGCATAAGCATTGCCAACCCTATGCCCCAATAACGCAATTTATTTCTTTTATTTTCGGGCAATTTATCTGCCAAAATTGAAATAAAGATAATGTTATCGATACCCAAAATTACTTCAAGGGCTATTAATGTTAATAGGGAAATAAGTACTTCTGTCATTTATGAAACTTGAATGTAAGAAAAAATTTAAAGCGTTAATATTCGATTGTAAGTTGCAGTTTGGGTTGTAATAATAACTGCAAGTTTACTCAATTTTTTTCGTTTACCTACTTTTTTTTGTTTTTGTATTATTTGATGAATAGAGTAATTATGTACCCATTCTCCAGACTTTAAATTTATTTTATCTTCAAACAATTGTTTTTCTTTGTTTTTACGTTTTCGTGTGCCTACAATTTTAATTTCTACAGTTTGTGTTGTAGTACTTTTAAAATGAATAGTTTGCTGCTGCCAATAATTATTTGCTGGCGGTTCGTACATCAAATCTTTAGTAGAATCTTTATTTAAAACATTGCCTAAAATATGGGCTGCCAAAGCCATATCCGGCAAGCCATAACCATAAGCAGTATCGGGCATTTGGGCATGCGAGGCACTTAATTGCAAGGCTTTTTTAATATCCAACAATGGTGCATTTGGATAAGCCTGCATTAAACAAGCCACAGCACCAGCCAATATGGGTGTAGCATAGCTTGTACCATTGCCTTCATAGTAGCCTTTTGGCGATGCTACGATGGCTTTATAACCCATACTTACAAAATCGGGTTTTATGCGCCTATCGGCACTATAACCATAAGAGCTAAAAGGCGCATGAATACCTATATTATCGGTAGCACCCACGCTTATTACACCAGTAGCATCGGCAGGTGTACCAATTTTATGCCAAGTATCATCGCCCTCGTTGCCTGCACTGGTAATTACCATAATGCCTTTGCTATAAGCCAAATTGGCGGCTTGTGCAATAATACTTGTTTTACCATCTAAATCATCGTGGGTATGCCCCAATTTTTTATCATCAAACTGGGTATAACCAAGCGAAGACACTATCATATCTACACCGCAGCTATCTGCAAACTCGGCAGCAGCAAGCCAATTGACCTCCTCTGTTGGGTATTCTGTGGCTGCATCTTCTGTTCTGCAAAGCAAATATTGGGCAAAAGGTGCTGTACCAATATATTTTAATGCATAAGTTGCCATAAATGCTAAACAATTAGCACCATGTTGGTCGTCTTCCCAAACACTATTATCGTGGGTAACAAAATCTTTTGTAATTGTATTAACAGACAATTGCTCTAATCCATTAATTTTACAAGCATTATTAAATCCAGCATCCAACACGCCAATATAAATATTATTGGCAAGAATATACTTTTGATGCAAAAGAATAATATTGATTAAATTATTTTGGTTAAAAGAATTTTTATAATCATTCTGTTCAAATTTTGGATAAATAAAAACATCTACATCACTTTGTACTTCTGTAAATGGCTTAGCTTGTTCTATATTTTTAATTCTACCTAAAAACTCAATTTTATTGACAAAATTTAACGCTTTCAATGTTTTCAAATCTACATTGGCATTGCTTTTTATTTCTACGGCATTTAGCCATTTGCTTTTGTTGTGTATGGCAATATTTTGTAAATTGGCTATTTGTTTTATATAGCTTTCTTCCAATGGGGCATCTGCTTCTGTTATGGCTACATTGTATTTTTTTCTTCGAGCCAATGCTTTTTCACTCAAAAAATTTTGAGGGGTAAGTATTTGCACTTTTGCTTGTGGCTTATCTTTAAAATACACCAAATAATAGCTTGTGCTATCTTGTGCTTTTATGTTTAAAAATAATAAGAAAAAAAGAAATGAGAAAAGGTATTTATGGGTCATGTTTAATTAATGATTGTTTGATTTTAAAGCCTCGTTTTATATTGCCGCTTTTATCTAAAAACACTTGATTTTTATACACCAAACCTATATGGTTGGCATACACTTCTTGGTATTGTCGCTCACGGGCAAGGTTATTGGTAGTTTCAGATTTTACAGCTATTGCACTATCAAAAGTAAAAGTATTGATTGTATATTTTTGATGAATAAAATCGTAAAACAAATTGATACCATTATCGGTATTAAAAGCATTGTAATTCCATACGGCATCTTCTGTTAGCGGAAAAGAAAGTTTTATCAAACGCTTGTTATCCTCTACCCTTTCGGCTGTAAAATTATCGGCTGTGCTATACCAAGCATTTAAAAATTGCCAATTCATTGTATCTTTAATACTTTTGTATCGGTATATCCGCATACTTTTTCGCCCCAAATTGTCGTTAAAAATGGTGTCGTTTATTTCTTTTAAAAAATACTTTTGGGTATCTATGGTATTAAAAAAATCATTGTAAATTATTTCTTCAACTTTAAAAATACTTTGCGCTCCTTCTTGGGTGTTAAAATAGCTTTTACCAGTGGCTCTTACTACGGTTTCATAATTGTCTTTTTTACAACTATAAATTATAATTGAAATTAAAAAGCAATATAAAAAACCCTTTTTCAATCTTATTGTTTTAAACGAACAAAAATTTCGAACCCTGCTTTAAAGCCTGTAGTAGCAAATAAATTTGACTTGTCAATATGACGGTAAACTAAACCAATATTTTTAGCATACACTTCTTCGTAAATATCATTTTGAATACCCCCAAATTGCGGTTTTAACAGCCCAATATTTACACAATTTGAAAACGTATTTATGCCATTGTAAAAAGGCTTATCTATTACAGTATATTTTATTTTTTCTTCGTCAAGGGCATTTAGCATATTCAAATTCCAAGTGTAGCTACTGCCCTTAGTTTTATAGCTCGAAATAGGAAACAGCATTTTTACTTGTGGTGTATTGTCTATATTTTCAATAGCATAATTGCCTACAATTTTGCGTTGAATAACCTTGTATATTTCGTATTTCAATTTTTTTAAATTGTAAATACTTAATTCAATTCTATAAAAACTATCGCCTGCAAGGTCAATAAATTTTTCTTTAATTTCTTCTTTGTATTCAAAGCTTGTGGTATCTGTTTTTCCTGTAAAATTATCAAACCGAAAAGTATCCACCATATAATACTTAATAGCCCCCTGCCGCTGCGGAAAAAACTCTTCGCCTTTCAGTTTTATTTCTTCCGAATTGTTTCTACAAGCACTGAAAATAGTACTAATGACAAACAATACAATTATTTTTATGGATATATTCTGCATAAATAAGCGTTCAAATTTAAGCATAAACGTAAAATAGATTGTAATATTGCAGCAACTTTTTACAATGATACTTTTAGATGGCAAAATAACTGCCGAAAAAATTAAAGAAAATATTAAAAGCGAATTGGCAACCTATATGCAACAAGGCTATAGAAAACCCCACTTGGCTGCAATATTGGTGGGCAATGATGGCGCAAGCAGAACATATATAGATAGCAAAGAGCGCAATAGTTTGGCTTTGGGTTTTAATTCTACCATTTTACGTTTACCAGATGATACAACCGAAGCCTATCTTTTACAAAAAATAGAAGAAATAAATAACAATGAGGATATTGATGGGCTATTGGTTCAGTCGCCAGTACCTGCGCATATCAACGAAAAAAAGATAACCCAAGCCATTCGCCCCGATAAAGATGTAGATGGTTTTAACGATATCAATATGGGGAAACTTGCCAAAGGTGATAGCGGCTTTACACCTGCCACACCGCTTGGCGTTATGCTAATGCTACAAGCTTATAACATACCTACCAATGGCAAACATTGTGTTGTAATAGGGCGAAGCAATATTGTTGGGCGCCCAATGAGTATTTTAATGAGTAATAATACTGAATATGGTAATTGCACCGTAACCCTTTGCCATAGCCGCACGCAACATATTGAGCATTTTACGCGACAAGCAGATATTTTAATTGTAGCCCTTGGCAAACCAAATTTTGTAAAAGCAAACATGGTGAAACCCAATGCTGTGGTTATAGATGTGGGCATTACACGCATAGATGATGCCACACGAAAAAGCGGTTTTTACTTAAAAGGCGATGTGGATTTTGAAGAAGTAAAACATACGGCAAGTTATCTTACGCCTGTGCCAGGCGGTGTAGGGCTTATGACCATAGCTGCACTTTTACAAAATACTTTTACAGCTTATAAACAACACTTAAATTTAGTATGATAAGCCACTACCCTGTAATGGAGCATTTTTATACTATTCAAGGCGAGGGGTATTATACAGGCTCGGCTGCTTATTTTATTAGGCTTGGGGGCTGCAATGTGGGCTGCGTTTGGTGTGATGTTAAAGAAAGTTGGGAGGCGGAAAGCCACCCAAAATATGCCATAGAAGATATGGTAAATTGGGTTACCGATGCGAATGCAAAACTATGTGTAATAACAGGAGGCGAACCTGCTATGTATAATCTTGAACCAATAACTATTGCATTAAGAGAAAATAATATAAATGTAAATATTGAAACAAGCGGATCTTATGCTTTAACAGGACATTTGGATTGGGTATGCCTATCGCCAAAAAAATTTAAACCCCCTATTGTAGAGGCTTTGGCTATAGCCAACGAATACAAAGTAGTGGTTTACCACAAAAGCGATATTGAATGGGCAATGCAATTTATACCCCATTTACCCAAAAACTGTAAACTATACCTTCAGCCAGAGTGGAGCAAAGCAGAAAGTATCACACCCCTAATTATAGATTTTGTAAAAGCGCACCCACAATGGCAAATAAGCCTACAAACGCATAAGTATTTGCAGATACCATAGAAACGATTTTATTATTCTACTTGAAGTACCAAGCCTTTTAAATACTCGCCCTCGGGGTGGTATATGTTTACTGGGTGGTCTGCCCCTTGGGTAAGGCGGTGTATTATTTTTATGTTGCGCTTACTTTCTATTGCAGCACTCATAATGGTTTGGTTAAATGTATGGCTATCTACTACTTGGCTGCAACTAAAGGTAAACAACAAGCCGCCTTTTTTAACAACTTTTAGCCCCTCAATATTCAAGCGTTTATAACCCATAAGGGCATTATGCCTTGCGCCCACATTTTTGGCAAATGCTGGGGGGTCAAGTATTACAATATCGTATTGGGTTTCTAATGTTTTAAAATAATTAAAGGTATCGGCAGCATGGCTTTCGTAGTTTGTAGCTTGGGCATTGTTTAAAGCCATATTTAGGTTCAATGCCTCAATTGCATTTTTAGATACATCTACCGAATGTACAATGGCGGCTTGGTTCATAAGCGCATACACAGAAAAGCCACCTGTATAAGCAAAGGTATTCAATACAGTTTTATCTTTGGCATAATTGCCTAACAATTGTCGGTTATCTCTTTGGTCTAAAAAAAAGCCTGTTTTTTGCCCTCGTTCCCAATCTATGGTAAATAAAAAGCCATTTTCTTTTACTTGATTATTTTGGGGTGCGCCATATACTATTTTGTTTTCTACTCCTGCTATAGCCCCATGCAAAGCCTCGTTGCTTTTATCGTAAATGGCATCTAAATTTTTACCCAATACTGCAATTAAAGCCTCTATAATTAAAGGCAATTGGGCGTGCATTCCGCTGCTATGGCATTGCACTACACATGTGCCAGCATAGTAATCTATTATTAAACCTGGTAGATTATCGCCCTCGCCATGTACAAGCCTAAAGCAATTGGTATCAGTATTGTTTACAAAGCCTAAATCTATACGCAATTGCCAACTTTTAGCTATGGCATTTATCCAAAATTGGGTATTTATTTCTTCGCCTACAAAACTTAAAACCCTAACAGCTATACTACCATGCTGCACATAGCCAGTGGCTAAATATGCACCATTGCTATCGGCAATATTTACCATACTGCCTTGTTCAAATTGTTTAATATCTTGCTGCAAAGCTCCGCTAAACACCCATGGATGAAAGCGTTGCAAAGATTTTTCTTTACCCCCTTTTAACTTTATAGTTTGGTATAAATTCATTTGGGCAAAGGTGGTAAAATATTCTTGGATTTAGTACCTAGTCTTAAATTTGTTGTAAGATAATAGAATAAAAAAGAAGCTAAACAAAGTAAAAAGGTAGTTTTTAAACAAAAATTTAATTTAATGTTTGCCCAAAACCACTTTCTTCTTCAGCTTTTAGCTCCATTATTTGCTCAAGTGCATCAGGTATTACATCGCTACATATTACAATAAAAGAATCTTTCTCTGCATTTTTAATTGCAAAATTAATGGCTTCTTTTTCAAGGGGCAGTACAGTAATTTTTTTATGTTCATCTGTTTGCTTAATTCCTTTTATCATTAAATCTATAATTTCTGTATCTGTTTTACCTCTTAAGTTTCTATCTTGGCGAATAATAATTTCATCAAATATTTTAGCTGCCTCTGCTCCAAGCGACATTGTATCTTCATCTCTCCTATCGCCTACTCCTGCTATTATGCCTACTTTTTTGGTAGCATCAGTTTTAGCTAAAAACTTTCCAATAGCTTGAATACCTGCTGTATTGTGTGCATAATCTACCATAACGGTAAAATTTTTAAAGTTAAACATATTCATACGCCCTGGTGTTTGGGCTGGCGAGGGTATAAATGTTTGCAATGCCGATTTTATATCTTCTATTTTAAAATTGCGTAAATAAGCTGCCAATATTACTGGTAAACAATTGGCTATATTAAACTCTGCTCTGCCACCAAATGTCATTGGAATATTGCTTACTTTATCTACTCTTATTTTCCAAGTGCCTTTCATTATTGTAACATAGCCATTTTCAAATACTGCCGCCAAGCCTCCTTTTTTGCAGTGTTCTTGAATACGTTCATTGTTTTCGTTCATACTAAAATAGGCTATTTTACATTCTAAATTTTCACGCATTTTATATACCAAATCATCATCAGCATTTAGTATTGCATGTCCCTCTGGAAAAACAGATTCTACCACTACAGCTTTTACTCTGGCTAATTGCTCTAAAGTATCTATGCCTTGCAAGCCCAAATGGTCGGCAGCTATATTGGTAACAATGCCAATATCGCAATTATGAAAACCTAAACCAGCTCTTAATATACCGCCTCTTGCACATTCTAATACTGCAAAATCTACCGTTGGGTCTTTCAATACAAACTCTGCCGAAATAGGTCCTGTACAATCGCCCCTCATCATCATTTCATTTTGAATATATACGCCATCCGTTGTGGTATAGCCCACTTTATGACCCACTTGTTTGCATAAATGTGCCATAAGCCTTGTGGTGGTAGTTTTTCCATTTGTGCCCGATACCGCTATAATAGGAATACGCGCACTTGTGCCTTGTGGATAAAGCATATCTATTACAGGCTCTGCCACATTGCGTGCTATACCTTCTGTAGGTTCAAGGTGCATTCTAAAACCTGGTGCAGCATTTACTTCTAATATTGCCCCTCCATTTTCATTTATTGGTGTGCTTAAATCGGGAGCCATTATATCTATTCCACAAATATCTAAACCTATAATACGGGCAATTCTTTCGCACATAAATACATTGCTTGGGTGTACCAAATCTGTAATATCTGTAGCTGTTCCGCCTGTGCTTATATTGGCAGTAGGTTTTAGCAATAATTCTTCGCCATTGGGTAATATTGTTTCTAAAGTTATATTTTTATCGGCTAAAATTGTTTCTGTAAATGAATCTACCTTTATGCTTGTTAATACTTTTTCGTGTCCGTAGCCTCTGCGAGGGTCGCTGTTTACGGTATCTATTAATTGCTGAATAGTATCTTTTCCATTGCCTACAACACAGGCAGGGGTGCGTTTTGCAGCAGCTACAAATTTATAATTGATAACCAAAATGCGGTGGTCGTAGCCTGTAATATATCGCTCTACAATAATACCTCTGCCATATTTTTTTGCTGCTTCAAAGCCTGTTTTTAACTCTTCCCAATTGTTCAAATCTGTTGTAACACCTTTGCCGTGATTCCCATTTACAGGTTTTGTTATCAAAGGATAACCCAAGCGAGATGCTGCCAATTCTAAATCTTCTTCATCGTAGCAAATTCTGCCTTTGGGTACAGGTATTTCAGCGGCTTCTAAAAGATTTTTTGTATCTTCTTTATCGCAGGCTATTTCAACAGCTATGCTGCTTGTGGTGCTTGCCACTGTGGCTTGTATTCTTTTTTGGTTTACGCCATAGCCTAATTGCACCAACGAGCGTCCATTTAAACGAATATAAGGAATTTTGCGTTTTATGGCTTCGTCTACAACACTACCTGTGCTTGGTCCTAAGCGTTCGCTTTCTCTCAATTCTCTTAAGGTTTGAATATCGTCTTCTAAATGGTAAGGCTCGCCAGAAATAAGCGCTTCTGTAATTTTAACGGCTGCTTTTGCTGCAAATACGCCTGCTTTATGCTCCCAATAGTTAAATACTACATTGTAAATACCTTTGGTGCTTGTTTCTCTTGTACGCCCAAAACCGCAATTCATACCTGCAAGGGTTTGAATTTCTAAAGCAATATGCTCTATAACATGCCCCATCCATGTGCCTTCTTCCACCCTTTGAAAAAAACCGCCTGGCACACCAGGGCTGCATCTATGCGAATACATTGTTGGAAATAATATTTTTAAACGGTCTAAAAAACCATCAATTTTATTGCTTGGCATTTCTTCCATTTCTTCTAAATCAAGGCGCATTACAATCAACTTGTGTCTGCGAATACTCCAATAATTTGGACCATTCATTGCTTTTATATCTACTATTTTCATATGGGTAAAAGTATAATTATTTTGTTATGTTGCAAAAACGGAAACTATTTGCATAAAAGCAAATTTATTTATTTTTTATAGCATTAAAATTAGAATAAAAATAAAAAAGCCTTCAAAAATTGAAGGCTTTAGATTGTGATCCCGCTGGGACTCGAACCCAGGACCACTACATTAAAAGTGTAATGCTCTACCAACTGAGCTACGGAATCAAAAATACATGGTATTTTTTTTGGTGGTGCAAAGGTAATAAGTTAAATCATTTTTCCAAATCAATTTTAATAAATTATTAATTATGTTGGCTTTAAATTTTAAAATTACTAGTTTAAAGTAAAAATTTAATCCAATTTCAAAATTGTAAAACGCTTAAACCCAAATTCAGCAATAGAATTGCTGAATCGAATAACAAATTTCAAATCATG
>CAZDGF010000021.1:0-48745 GCA_964505065.1 uncultured Chitinophaga sp. | reverse complement strand
CTATAGTTGTTTTTGCTTATGAATATGGAACTCCTACGGAGTTCTGATGGCTATATTTATTTTGCTTTTGCTTATGAATATGGAACTCCTACGGAGTTCTGATGGCTATAGTTGTTTTTGCTTATGAATATGGAACTCCTACGGAGTTCTGATGGCTATATTTATTTTGCTTTTGCTTATGAATATGGAACTCCTACGGAGTTCTGATAGAAAATTTTTGTATATAAAAAATCTCCATAGGAGATTAATATTAATAACTTAACAAATACCTAAAATACTAAAACTCCGTAGGAGTTTAACATTAATTAATTAAATGAAGCAGCTAAAATATCTTCCTTAAAATACGTTTTTTGAGGAATATTAATTTCTGTGCGGTGATAAACATCTACTATAGGTTCATTCGCCAATAATTGTTCTATAAATTGCAGATAATAGGCAGGTAAATTGTTTTTTATTTGATTAAAATAGCTATTTAAGTTCAAATCCATTCGTTGAATAAACGCAAAAATCATTTGAGCTGAATATTGATTCACTTTATCTCCTTTTTCTGCTTTTGTAGGTGCAAAATACTCACTTTCTTCAATAGCTTTGAACGTATTGTTTTTTGGGTAAAATTGATAAGTTTTCTCTTCGGCAATGCCAAATTGTTGGGTTAAATTAAGTTTATGAATTAGCCAACGTATAGGTTTTTTGATAGATTTTAAAAAAGGATTTTGACGCAGTGCATCTGTAGTTCTTTTTTTATCTGGTGTCCATATCAATATAGTAGCAGAAAGGGTTTCAGGAATTAGCACCACATGCGGCTCCCAACTATCTACTCGGCTTGGGTTTACATCTTTTTGATGAAAATGTTTAGCTATTTTTAATTGAGTTTCTAAAGTATGAGGATTAGGTTTTGGATTTTTTTCAAATAAAAATGTTTCATAGCCCGAACCAAAAAAAGCATTTGTAGTTAGGATATAATTGTTATGATGATGAATACAATGAGCAGCAATGTTTTTTCTACCTTGTTCTTCAGGCGGAAAAAGATGAATTTTTAAATTATAATGCTCTGTTTCGTGAACATAAAAAAATGGAATATTATAGCCAGTCCATATTTGATTTAAAAAACCTTCATCGTTAAAATTTCTTTCAATTACAGCTTTTAAAAATTCCTTGTCATTTCCCATTTGCAGAAGTAAAGGTTTACAATTATCGTGAAACTCAATTCTATCTTCAAATTGTTTTTCGAAGGCTTGTAATTTAAGTATGTAAGGATGATTATCTAATGGATTTTGATACATTGTAAAATCTAATTAATTTTTTAGCGAAAGTAATATTTTTTCAGCAGCTTTTCCATTGCCATACAAAGGCTTTTGATGGTTTACTATTTGAGTATTTTTTGAATTAAACGCTTCTATTATTTTTGTAGTATTAGAGCCTACAAGTATATTACAATTTTGTTCTACAAGTTCTACCCATTCGGTTTCGTTTCTTAAAGTTATGCAAAATTTATGGTTAAAATAAGCCTCTTTTTGTAAACCACCACTATCTGTAAGCACAATTGTGCATTTTTTTAGTAAATATAGCATATCAAAATAACCCAATGGCTCGGTTATCATTATATTTTGATTGAGTTTTAATTCTTGAATTTTTTGTTTTGTGCGAGGGTGCAATGGTAAAACAATGGTTTGGTTTTCTGCTATTTTATTTAATGCTTCAAAAATAGATTTCAAGTTTTCAAAATTATCTGTATTTTCTGCTCTATGAATAGTACACAAGGCAAAATTAGAAGTAGTAAGTTGGTTTTTAATTTGCGCCTTTTTTTCAGCAAACTCACTAAATAATAACATACTATCATACATAATATCGCCAGTATTTATAATTTTACAATTAAAATTTTCAAATCCTTCGTTTTTCAAATTTTGAATAGCTGTATCTGTTGGGCAAAATAAAAAATCAGAAATTCTATCGGTTAAAATTCTATTAATTTCTTCGGGCATTTGTAAGTTAAAACTTCTTAATCCAGCTTCAACATGTACTACTTTTATATTTAATTTTTTGGCAGCCAAAGCTCCAGCCAATGTTGAGTTTGTATCGCCATACACCAATAAAAAATCTGGTTTTTCTTTGATTAAAATTTCTTCTACACCTTCCAACATTCTGCCTGTCATAGCTCCATGTGTAAGTCCATTAACTGCTAATTGATATTTGGGTGCAGGTATTTTCATTTCATTAAAAAAAATAGCCGACATATTTTCATCAAAATGCTGCCCGGTATGAACAATAATTTCTTCAATATCTGGTTGCAATGCAATAGCTTTGTTTAAAGCTGCTGCTTTTATAAATTGGGGACGAGCGCCAATAACTGTTACAATCTTCATTCTAAAATATCAATTACTTTTTTACTTAAATTTTTAATAGAAAATGAAGAAATATCATAATTAGAATTAAATAATATTTCATTGTTTGCTATTTTATTGATAATTGAATCCATTTTTGTTTCTATATTTTCTTTGGTAATTGAAAATCCAATACCATTTGTTTCAACATATTTACCTGTTTTACCTCCTTTTGAAAATACTATTATTGGTTTTTTTAGTGCTAAATATTCTAAAAACTTTGTACTAAAAGAATAGGCAATATCATCTGTTAAAAAAAGCATCGCAGCATCAGCATTTTTAACTATTTGTTGTATTTCATGCAATGGTTTTGAATCAAAAAAATGGATTGAGCTTTCACTTTTTATAATTTGATGAAATTGCTGTGGCACTTCACCATAAAAACTAAACTTTAACTTGCTGTATAGCTGTGGATTTTTGAGTTTATATACAGCTAAAAAAGCCACCAATTGTTCTAAATATTTAACTGCTTTATTGTACAATGTACCTGCAAATACAAATTCAATAGTATCCGTTATTTTTTGAATACTATTTACAACTATATCATCTTCATCATAACCGTTATAAATTGTCGTAAAACGATTTGCAGATAATTGATATTTCTCAATAAAATAGGAATTTATATCATCGGCTACAGCTATTATTTTATCATATTTACTTACCGTTTCTTTCTCTATTGAATACTCTTTTTGAAGTCGTTTTTTTCCAATTGTTTCTAACCCAAAAGAGGTTAAATTATTTGCCCAAGGGTCTCTAACATCTAAAATAAAATTAACACTTGGATATTTTGTTTTTAAATCAATAATATATTTTGAATACCTAAAAGGACCAACACTTACTAAGACATTATTATACCCTTGCTGTATTTTATTTTCAACAACATTTAACAACTCATTTTTGCAATGAGCAGATTTATCAAAATAGTTGCCTTTTAACTTCAATTTTACATACAATAAACTTAATCTATAAGCTACTTTTTGAAAGAAAGTATTAGGTACAATACCCAAATAATATGGATAATTACTTTTAAAATATGTTACTCTTTTTTCGGTAATTAATGTCGCAATGTCTTTTAACCAAGAAGAAGTATTTTTACCTAAATTTTGAGCAGCTACTATCTGTACATCTATGTTTTCTGCCAATAAATATTTGGCAAATTTAGCCCACCTCCGCCCACCAATACCAGCCATTGGGGGAAAAGTAAAACATACAATTAATAATTTTTTATTTGCCAATTATTTTTTTTACAATATTGGAAAATGGTTTTATGCTTTGCATAAATTTTTCGTGCTTAGGATATAAGCCAGTTAAGTATGATTTGAATTCTAAATGCGAGCGTACTGGCTCATTCATTATCGCTTGAAATTGAGCCTCGCTCAATCCTAACTTTTTTAATACAAATTCTCTATCTACCTTATAAACTGCTTCATTATAAATAGGTGTTTTTAATTCCTCTAAAGCTTCAGATTTGGTCATTTGACCACTACAAATTAGATTGGCTAAATGCGCTTTCCTTTTTTCGAATCCAAATTTTTCTTTTAATACATAGCCTTGATAAAACCTTGTAAATATTGATTCATAGTGTTTGCCACCATAATCTCGCCAACCCATTTTTTCTATAATTAACTTCTTGGCTTTTTCTTTATCGTATTCCTCAATAAATTCTAATAAATTAAAGCGTTCTATCTTTTTAATTCTTGTATAATAATTGAATTTAAAAAAATTAAGCATCGGAAATGTTTTTAGTTTTAAAGTTCCGTATTGCTTGTGAATATCTATAATATTAGCCACATCCATTTTGCTATGGCGCATAGGTTTTGGCAAAATAGCTTCCGTTTGATAATTATGCCCTGTTATTAAATATTTGATATTAAATTTATTGGCAAGTTCATATAATTTAGCAAAAAAACCATGGTCGGTAGGTATTTCCCAATCTAATACAGAAGCTTTTATGTACGAAAGTTGCAAATCTCTAAATTCTTGCCAATCTACAACAAATGTAAATAAATCAAAGCCTGTATTTTTTGTAATTTGCTCAATATTACTAACAGCCATTTCACTATTCCAACCATTGTCAAAATGCACCAATAGTGGATTTAAACCCAATTGCTTGCATAGATAAGCTACATAGGTACTATCTACGCCACCACTTACTCCTAATATAGAATCATATTTTCCTTTTTTATATTGCTTGAATAATTTTAGCTGATTATTTAATTTCACTTCTTTTTTTTCCGCTGTAAGTGCATTGTCTATATATGTTTTTTTATAGTATCTACAATAATTGCAAATACCTTTTTCATCAAAAGTCATTGCGGGGTCATCGTGCGTGTCAAGCACACATTGGGTACATTCTTTTAGCATTTTATCATTCCTAAGCTTATCCATTGCCATATATAAAAACTGTTTTCGTTGTTGTGGTTAAAAAATAAATCTAATTCCTTTTCAATTTCTTTTTTATTTAAAAAAGCATAATTCTGAGTTGCTCTATCTGTCATAGCCATTACCCAATCTTTCAAATCGTTTGAAAGCCATTCTCTTTGGGGTGTTTGCACTGGTCGTTTTGGTGCTTCTACAAGTGGTGTATTCAAGCTTTCTTTAATAATTTGACGAATAATATATTTGCGCTGCCCATTGTAAATTTTATATTCTAAAGGCAATGCAAAGGCATATTCAAATAATTTATGGTCTAAAAAAGGCTCGCGCAATTCGGTAGAAAAAGCCATACTTATTCTATCATTAAAACGCATATCACGTTGCAGTTTTGTGTAAATTGTATCTCGGTATTGTAAGTTTAAAACCACGTTATCAAAGGGTTTTGGGTATTGTGGTTTATCTGCCAGAGCTATAAAATCATTGTTTAAACAATTTAATCTTACTGGCGAAGTTGTTGTACCTTGTATATTGATATCTGTTGTTTTTGTATAATAATCATAACCTGCAAATTGTTCATCAATTCCGCTACCGTCTAATAATACAATATACTTATTTTTTCTTGCTTCTTCAAAAGTTCGAGCGTATGCCAATGTAGCTATACCTGAATATGGCTCATCTGTATGGTGTTGTATTTTTTCTGCAAATTCTGCAATGTTGTATTTGTCTATCAAACATTTGTGCCATTTAAAATCAGTTTTGCCTATTATTTGCTTAACCCAGTCTGTTTCATCATATTTATCATCATTGCTATAAAATGTAAAAGCAGATGTTTTATCTTTATTTAATTGTTTTCTTATCAATTGAAAAAGCAAGGTAGAATCTACACCACCGCTCAAATTGAAGCCTAAAGGCACATCGCTTCTTAAGCGCAATTTTATGTTCTCCTCAAGTAGAGCTTTTAATTCATTTTGAATTTCAAAAGCTGTTTTAGTGTGTTTTATTTTTTTAACTTCATCCTCAAAATGATACCATTTTTGGATACTGATTTCTCCTGCTTGCCAAGTTAAATAATGCCCGCCCTGTAATTGATGAATATTAGCAAACATACACTCATTGGGCAACCCATAATTGGCTTGCGATAAATAGCGAGAAAGCACAGCATTGTTCCATTCTTTTTTTACCAAATTAGCTGCCCAAAAAGCTTTAGGCTCGCTGGCAAAAGCAAATGTATCTTTGGTTTGAATGTAATAAAATGGTTTTACGCCAAATCTATCTCTACTGGCAAAAAGTGTATTTTCTTGCTTATCCCAAATAGCAAAACTCCACATGCCTCTAAAATAATGCAAGCACTCTTTTCCCCAATATTTATAGGCATTTAGCAATACTTCTGTATCGCTATCTGTATGAAAAGTGAAATATTTTTGAAGTTCTTTTTTAAGTTCTATATAATTGTAAATTTCGCCATTAAATGTAATTGTATATCTATTTTCTACACAGTGAAAAGGTTGGTTAGAGTGTGCTTTCAAATCAATAATCGCCAAGCGGTTATGCCCAAGATAAGCCATTGTATTATCACTCCAAGAGCCTGTAAAATCAGGTCCACGGTGGTGTTGGCTTTGTAGCATTTTTTGCAATGCTTCCGTTTGATTATTTTGACTAATAATGCCTACTATTCCGCACATTTTTTAATTAATTAGATGCTTGATATTTTGCTTTCAATTTCAAAAAATAAGTTTCAAAATATTTATATGATATTGCTGATAATAAAATAGTAAATGCTATGCTTATTGGATAAAGAGCTAAAGAACTTGTTAAGTTTATTTTTTCCAATAAAACTAATGTGATGCCGATAGCAATGATATGGTACATATACAAACCATAAGAAATTTTACCTAAATAATTTAGCCATTTATGCTCTAAAAATGTTGCTTTCATTGTAGCCAAATTGATAATACAAATACCAAATAATAAGGCGTAAATTTGATAATTAAACAGCGGAAAGTTATAACCTTTAATGATTAAAGATAAGGCAATGATTGCAATAAAATAAAACAAATATGTATTGCAAATTACTTGTAATAATTTTTTTCTATTTTGATGTAAAACAATGCCAAAGAATGCCCCTATTGCCATACAATCTATATTAAAAAACTGAAAGAAGCCTTGTAATAATTGGCTGTATGGAATCTGACTAACATTAAACACGATAAAATTTAAAATATGATATACCACAAATACCATAACTACCATTAATATTTTATTTTTAAACCATTTGATTAGCCAAGGCCAAAGCAGGTAAAATTGCTCCTCTACGCCTATCGACCATGTTTGGCTGGCATAAGGCATTACACCAAAACGTACCAATAGTAAATTAGGAAGGAAAAATATAAATAATACAATTTTAGCTCCTATTGAATCATAAAACAACATGTAATCCGAAGTTCTAAAATTTAAACTTTCGAAATGCGGAAATACAACCAATGACAATAAAATAATTAAAAAATATAAGGGCCAAATTCTACAAATTCTTCGTAAATAAAAATGTTTAACATTGATGCTTCCTTTTAATTTTTCTTCATTTAAAAGTAAGTAAGTAATTAAAAATCCACTCAATACAAAAAACAATATAACACCTAGTTTACCTAATAAAAATATGGTTTGATTATCGTTTATATTTTGCCACTTAAAAGTGGATTTCATGCTTTCAATGTGGTGAATAATTACCATAAATGCTGCGATAAAACGCAAACCATTTAGGTTTGGAAAATAAGTAGTGTTTTTCATTAATAATCATTAGTTTTAGTTTAGTTTTTTAGTTGTTTTTCTGCGTTTTGCCAATCTTCTACTGTATCTATATTTACATGGTTTATATTATTGTTTTCGTAATAGGTTATGCTATCGCCAAACAGTGAATTTTTTTCCAAAATTACACTAGTTTTGGTAATATATATTGAGCCATCTCTGGCATAAGCTTTTGGTAAATCTTGCCTACGGCTAATTATTCTTTTTTCGCCAGTGGCTATAATTAAATTTCCTTCGCTATTTGGCTCAAATACCCAATGGGGATTATAATGTGCTGGTACTTCTTTTACAGAAATAAGTGAATCTGCACCTTGTTTTATAAACTTCTCAATACATTCATCTATCTCATTTTCTAACCTAAAAGGACAAGTTGCTTGAAGTATTAAAATAGCATCAAAAAACTGATTTTGTTTTTCATATTCTAAAATAACATGTTTTACTACATCTATTGTTGGTGTTGTATCTTGCGCTAATTCCGAGGGGCGCATAAAAGGCACTTTGGCACCATATTGCAGGGCAATTTCAGCAATTTCTTCATCTTCTGTATTTACAATAAATTCAGTCAATAATTTTGATTGTTTTGCACTTTCAATACTGTACGCAATTAATGGTTTATTGCCCAAAAGTTTTATATTTTTTCTTGGAACACCTTTTGATCCTCCACGAGCTGGTATAATTGCAAGGATTTTCAAATTATGTTTAGTTAATTCACGCAAAGACGCAAAGATTATTTTAATATAAATTGTTTACCACTCTGTGGATACCTTCCTTTATTAGGTTTTCATTAAAATTAACAAGCAAGCCTAACTTGATATTTGTAAGTTTTAAATAGGTTTGCAATTGTTTAAAATGAACTTTTGAAATTTCTTCAACAGATTTTATTTCAATAATGACTTTGTTTTCAACTATAATATCGGTTCTAAAACCAATATCCATTTTAATATCCTCATAATATACAGGTAAAGCTTTTTGAACCTCAATTTTCAAATTGTGTTTAGTTAATTCATAAGCCAATATATTTTCATATACAGATTCAAATAAACCTGCCCCAAGCTTTGAATGTATTTTATAACAACAATTGACTATAATTTTTGATAATTCGTTTTCTGTATATAACATAATATTTCTTTGCGCCTTTGCGTGCAAATTAAATTACAAATCAATAAAAGTCTTTAATAATTTAAGACCATTCGTTCCACTCTTTTCAGGATGAAATTGTGTCCCCATCACATTATCTTTTTGAATGGCTGAGGCAAAATTTAAACTTCCAAAATTTGTACTTCTTAGAATATTTTCATCCAACTTTGGTCTTGCAAAATATGAATGTACAAAGTAGAAAAAACTATTGTTTGGCGTTTCATTAAATATTGTATTCTGCCATTTGTTTTCTAATGGTTCAATAACTGAATGCCAATTAATATTTGGCACTTTATAGTTTTCTAAATTTTGGGGTAATGGTAAAACTTCGCCTTCTATTAAATTTAAACCCAGGGTTTCTATATGCTCAAAACCTTTGCTTAAAAGCATTTGCATACCTAAACAAACACCTAATATGGGTTTACCAGTTTTTACAAATTCATTTATTCCTTCTGGCAAATCTCTTTTATTCAGCTCTGCCATACCATCTGGAAATGCCCCTACGCCCGGTAAAACCAAATAATCTGAATTGACAATTTCTTCATTATGAGTTACAATATTTACTTTTGCACCTACATGCTCAAAAGCCCTGCAAATACTCAATAAATTACTCATACCATAATCTATTATTGAAACTGTTTTCATTTATAATCTTACGGTTAAATTGTGTTTAAAAGCCTCCGCTTTTATCTCCGAAATAGTTAATTTACTATAATGTAAAGCCTTCGCTATAGCCACAGCATCTGCACCATTATTGAAGGCATGGGTTACATCTGCACTTTTACCCACACCACCACTTGCTATTACAGGTATGCTAACAGCTTCACTAACTTTATTAATCAAGTCTAAATTCATACCACGCTCCATACCTTCTGCATCTATATCTGTTAAAAGAATTTCTCCAGCACCTAATTCTTCCGCTTTTTGCGCCCATTCTATCACATCTATTTCTGTTTTTTCTCGTGCTACATCATACCATACTTTATAATTGCCATTCACATCTTTTTTTGCTTGAATAGAAACTACCATACATTGATTACCAAATTTATTGGCTATTTCTGAAATTAAGACTGGTGTTTTAATCGCTTGAGAACAAACTGCTACTTTATCTGCACCACTTCTTAAAATATCATAAGCATCTTCTAAAGTCCTAATTCCACCACCTACAGTAATGGGTATAAAAACGTTTTCAGTTGTTTTTCTAATAATATCTTTAATAGAATCTCTGCCATACAAACTTGCTACTGCATCTACATAAATTATTTCATCTGCTCCTTGTAAATAATATTCATAACAATACTCATTGGGTGTTTTAGGCAAAAATCGCCAACCCTCCAAATGAATACCTTTCACCAAGCGAGAGCCTTTTACGTCAAGTCTGGCAATAATACGTTTCAAACTACTTTATGTTTCAAAATCCATTCCCCATTCACTTTTTCCCATAAATGTGGGCTTCGCGATTTGTCAATTACTTCCCAGTATCTTTCTTCAGAAATGCCTATGTAATCTAAAAACTCTTGAAAATATTTTTTCGGAAATTCGCCATCGTATTTATTCATTAATTCTATGGCTTCTTCTCTTGTAATCAAACCATCTCTAATATCTCTATTGGCATCGTTCATACATCTACCTTGTCCAAATTTTGCAAACATAGTGTAGTAATGTTGTCCATCTATTTTATCATCTAAACTTGCAAATTTTGAATAAGTACCTTCGCTTCTACCATCAGGATTTGATTCAAATTTACTGTTATCCATAGCATAATAATAATTTTCTTGCGGACTCCAATTGTAATAAAAACTATAATAATGCACCTCAATACCTGCTTTTCTTACTGGCTCCGCTAACAAAGGTTTGTATAAAAATAAATCTTTATCCTCAATGCCATATTGTCCCAAATCTTTACTATTTACACCACCAAAATACAATTCAGTATCTTCATTTTCTCTTGTAAAATGTTCTATATTCATCAATGGCGAATAATTTTCGCCAATTTTATTGTGTGCCTCTGCATGGTTTTCGCCATACATTATAAATGGTACATCGTATTGTAAAGCAGCACGAGGAGCTACATTTTTTTGTCCTAAAATAAATGGTTGAAAAGGATTGACTAAATTCTCGAAAGCCAAACGCGTAAGTGTTGCATGAACTTTTGCATTCGGAGTTACCAAAATATTATCAAACCCAGCATCTATCATACTTTGAAAATTGCGCCACCCAACATCAGTATATCTATGTGGCGCCCAAGTAACAGTTAATGGATTCATGCCGTATTTATGTTTTAATTGATGGGCTACAAAAAAACTATCTTTACCACCACTCGAAGGCACTATAACATCGTATCTACCATCGTTTCTTCTGTATTTATCGCATAAGGCTTGTAGTTGTTTTTCTCTATCTGCCCAATCTATTTTTTGTTTTTCCTCATACCATGTGCAGGCATCGCATACGCCATCATCACCAAAACCAGCGGTGGAAATATTAGAATCTTTTTTTACAAATTCTCTTGAGGTATTGGGGCGTTGATTGTTCATTACACAACGGCTGCAAAATATAACTTGCTCGGGCAAGCCATGTAAGGTTTTTATGGGTTCTATATTGTTTGACATCAGGTTAATTATAAATCAATTTTAAAATATAAAGAATTAGTTTTTTACTAATAACTAATAACTTTCTTAATACTCGGGTTCGAATATGCAATAACATCAGCTATTTGTTTTGCAGCACTACCATCGCCATAAATATTTTCTGACGTATAGCGTTTTGCATCCAATTGTTTTTGAATACTATTTTTTAAATTTTTAATATCATAGTTAGTATCTATAACATTAGCTCCACGTAAGCGTTTATTTTGTCTGCTACCAATATTTACAACAGGCACACCTAAGTAAGAACATTCTCTTATACCTACACTGCTATTACCTATCAAACATTGGCTATGGGTTAATAATTTTAAAAAATCATTGCCTTCCATATTTTTAAAAAATCTAAATTTATTATCTCTATTATCCTCTCTAAAAGAACGCAAAGCATTGCTTGTGCCATCGCTACCAGCATCAGGATTGGGCCAAAACCAAAAAGTTGGCATATTGATATCACTCAAAACTTGTATTAGTGTTTCAGCTTGTTGTTTTGCTTCGCTAAATTCTGTTGTTACAGGATGTTGCATAACTACCAAATAAGGTTCGTTTGGATTGATATAATTACCCACACCACCATATTTTTCGCATGGGTCGAAATCCAAAGCAGGATTATCTTTTACCTGTTTGGCAATATCAATACTGGGGCAACCTGTTATAAATATTTTTTCTTCATCTTCACCCATTTTTATGAGGCGTTGTTTAGCATCATTATTTGAAACTAAATGTAAATCTGCTAATTTTGAAATAGCATGTCTTACCTTTTCGTCAATATTACCTGTTACCTCTCCTCCCTGAATATGTACTAAAGGAATATTCATATAACTGGCTGCTATTGCTGTTGCCATGGTTTCAAACCTATCGCCAATAGTGCATACCATATCTGGTTTTAGATTATCAAAAGCCGTAGAAAGTTCCATAATACCTATGCCTGTTGTTTTTGCAGAGCTTGTAAGTGTAGCACCTTCAATAATCATATACACTTTTTCAGCAATTACAAAGCCGTCATCTTCAATATAATTTACAGTGCTACCGTATCTATCTAACAATGCAGATGCAGCAACCACAAGTTGCAATTCTAATTCAGCATGTTGTTGAATAGCTTTAAGTGCTGTGCGAATTCTACTGTAACTTGGACGTGCGGTTATTACCACACAAATTTTCTTTTTTTTCATATCAAATCACTTTCATTTAAAAATGAATTTTTTTGTAAATCTTTATTCAATTTTTTGCCAATTACATTTTCGTAATTAGCAGGAGAAATTCCTTTATTGGCAGGCTTTTTAGTTTCTAAATCTTCTAAAGTAATTACATATCCTTTTTGTAAATCTTTATTAACGGCTATTGATTTTCCAAACATAGTTTTTAACTCGGCATATTTTGCTACATCATTTTTATTGATATTATTTTGCAAACTTATATCTATTTTTTTAACACCATCTACCAACTGTTTAAATTCTTGAATTGTGAGCGATGATTTGGCATCGGGTCCAAACATTTGCTTATCAAACACAACGTGCATTTCTAACATTTCTGCACCTAATGCTGTAGCGGCTATGCCTGCATATATTTCGCCACTATGGTCGCTTAATCCAATTTTTGTATTAAACTTACTTTTCAATTCGTTTAAAATATTTAATCCGTATTGCTCTGGTGGTGTAGGATATGAAGTTGTACATTGAAATAATCCCTCTAATTTTCCACCTTTATTTTTTATAAACTGAATGCTAGCATCTAATTCATCAAAACTACTCATTCCGCTTGATAATAATATGGATTTACCAGTTTTGCAAATGATATCTAACAGCAATAAGTTAGAAATTTCACCACTCGCTATTTTGTATCTATTGACATTTAGTTTTTCTAAGTTTTCTATTGCTTTTATAGAAAAAGGAGAGCATAAAAAATTTAATCCTTTTTCTGTGCAATGTTGTTTTAAACCAGCCCATTGTTCCAATTTAAATTCCATGCGCTGCCAATAATCAAAACGTGTTTTATCTTCATAACTAAAATTAACTCTGAATTGCTCATATTCGCTGCTTTCGGCTTCGGCTATATGCATTTGAAATTTTATTGTATCAACTCCAATATTAGCCAATGCATCTATATAAGAATGTGCAATACCCAAACTTCCCTCGTGTGCTTGTGCTATTTCTGCTATAATTTCTACTGGCATATTATTGTATTTGCTTTTTTAATTTTAAAAAATAACTTTCAAAATATTTATATGATAAATGTGATATAATGAATGTAATTATAAACAATGAAATAAATATAATTTGGTCATTTATTTTTAAATTTAACTTATGTATTATTGAATAAATAAAATGTGGCACAAACCGATGATAAAGATAGATGCCGTAACTTATTTTACCTATGTATAACAATGGTTGATAGCCAAATATTTGAGCAAAATATGGTTTAAAATCTTTGCAAAAAATGTTCACTAACAATACAAATACAATGGCAATTATTAAATCAAAAATGATAAAATGGAGAGGTATAAATAGTAAAACTAAACAACCTAAAACTATACCCAACAGAGATATTTTAATATTTAAACGTGGTTCGTAAATAGCTAATATTGCACCACCAGCCAAATAACTAAAATTACCCATTGGAAATAATTTTGCTGTATCCATATCGTAAAATAACGTAATAAAATAAAAGCCAAATGCAATAAAAACAAGAAAAACTGGTGTTAAATATTTTTTAAATATATAAATAACAAATGGCCAAAATAAATAAAATTGTTCCTCCACAGCAAGCGACCACATATGATTGATACTTGGATAAGGCCAGCCATTGTAATAAAAAAAGAAATTAGGTATATAGGCAATAAACCAAAGATAATGGCTGTAATCATACACCACCCAAAAGTGAAAGAGATATTGTGATAAAAATAAGAAAATAAGTAACAAATAATATGCAGGAAATAATCTAAGCATTCTATTTTTAAAGAAATATAACAATACTTTCTTGAGTGAATTAGAATAACTTGAAATAATTAAATTTCGCGTAATTAAAAACCCTGAAATAACAAAAAATAAATTTACACCATACACCCCATATTCTCCCAAAGGTTTAAGCAATAAAATACCACATTCCTTTATCCAATGTGAAAATAGAACAATGAGAATAGATACCATTCTTAAAAAATCTAAATACTTAAAATATTTGGTTTCTAATTTCATTCAATATATTGTTTTGCCCAAGTATAAACTGAATAATTTAAGAAAGACTTAGCAGATGCCAAACCAAAATGTTTAATTAAAAATTGCTTTGCTTCCTCTTCCTTAAAATTATATTGATTGTTAGGCATTACATAACCCACCTTATCTTTTCGCCAAGATATTTCGCTTGGCGCACTACTATTTGATTGGCGAATTATCCATTTTTGCCATCCATTTTGAATTTTTAAATCATCTGAACATTGAAAACCAAAATCTACCAATTCGTGGTCTAAAAAAGGATAGCGCGATTCAAAATTGAAAGCCATACCTATTCTATCATCTGCTTGTAAATAAAATGGCATTTGAAATATCAATAATTCATCTTTTAAAAATTGATATAAACTACTGCTTAAATACATTTTAGATTGTATATCTGTTTTAAATTTCAATTTAAGTTTGATATATAGTTTTATTTCGCTCCATACTATTGCTTTCAAATCCTTTACTGAAAAGCTTTTTAAAGTAGTGTAAGCATTTATTTCTTTATAAAATGTTTTGAATTTAAAACTAAAAATTAAAGACCGTAAATATCTGTAAAAATGATGATGATAACCCGCAAAAACCTCATCTGCTCCTTGCCCAACAAGCAATACTTTTATGTTTTTTTGGTTCACTAATCTGGAAACACACCATTGGGCATAATAAGAAAGAGAAGGTACGGGTGCATCTAAATGAAATGTCAATTTCCGAAAATCGTCTTCCGAAAATTCATTTTCAGGAAAACAAAAATTACTTTTTAAGTTTAAATCTTCTTTTACCAAATTAATAAAATATGATTCATCTTCTTTTTTATTAGGAAAAACAGCAGAAAATGTTTCAGGTTTTTGAAAATTTTGGTAACATTCATACACAATTCTTGAAGAATCTACACCACCAGAGAAACCAAGTCCTACAGGCACATCGGCTCTTAAAGTATAATCCATACTTTGATTAAATATACTATTAAATTTATCTATTGCAAATTCCTTATTTTTATAATTGTATTGGTAATTTTTCGGTACTATTTCGAAATATGATTCAGATACTTTTGGACTAAATTCTACAATATTTGCATAACTAAAATGTCCATTTTGATACTTATATATATCCTGGTAAAAAGTTTCGTTGTTAGTGCCTGCCAAATTATGCTTAAGTAGAATTTCTACTGCTTTCTTATTTATAGTTTTCTTATATCTCTTAAACGGAAACAACTGTTTTTCTTCTGAAAAAAAAACCCAATTATTAGCATTAAAACAGTGATAATTTAAGGGTTTAATACCAAATCTATCGCGAGACACAAATAATTTTTTAGTATTCAAATCGTACAATATGAATGCCCACATACCGTTAAATTTTTTAATACAATGCGTTCCCCATGCTTTATAACTTTTTATAATTACTTCGGTATCAGAATTTGTAGAAAAAGTATGTCCTAGTTGCAATAATTCATTTTTTAATTCAATAAAATTATAAATTTCACCATTAAATACAACAATTACACCATCATTGTTACTTATCATTGGTTGAGCAGCAGCAGCACTTAAATCAAAGATGGAAAGACGCTTATGTGCCAATACCAAATCATATCCAGCTATATTTTCAATTGTTGGGTGATAGGATGTTAGCTTGCCATTTTTGGAATCTACAAGTGTAATACCTTCGCCATCCGGTCCTCGGTGGTTAATGGTTTGCAAGGATAATTGAATTTCCTGCATTTCACTTTCTGTTATGCCATTTTTTTGATAATATACTAATAATCCACACATAGTAATTATGCCGCTTGCTGCTGCCCTAATATGGCCATTTGATTGTTAAATAAATATTTTTCTAATTGGTATTTATTGAAGAATTCCTGCTCTTTCAATTCTAAAACTTCTAAAAGAAAATCATTAAAAGGCTGCTTACCTAAATTTATTTTATTTAAACTTGAATTTAAAAAAGGGAAATAAGCAAAGCTATCCTGGGGCACATAAAACAAACTTTTATATCCAAAATTTAAACGGTACATACTTGAGCCAGAGAACAAAGATATAGCAACATTACAAGCTTCAAAATTTAAGCAAGTAGCTGTATTAAAACTTGCAAAATCATAATTAACATTTTCTAAAATAGATGCAATGTAATTAGTAACTTTATTTATAGTTTCTTTATTCCTTTTTTCAACTGGATGCAAAAAAATACGGAGTTTAACTTTTGAATTTTGCAATATAAATTGTTTTAACTCTAACAATAAATATTCTTCTTGAGCAGCACAATCAATTCCTTGGTGTGTGTAATTCATATTTTGTTGTTTTCTAAGCCAAGAGCCAGACGAATAATAGCCAATTACATGAGATTCTGAAGGACAATATTTTTCGTATTTGGTGTAATAATCAAGAGATTGCTCTGCAATACCATGAATTAAGTATTTAACTTTTACATATTTTAAATCTGTTATTTCTTCTATTTGGTATGGATTGCAAACGATTAATCCATCTGTTAATAATAGTTGGTTGTCAAAAGCCAAAGCATCTTCACTTGGATTTTTAATAACCTCAATATTAAAGTGTTTAAATAATAGATAATTAATATTACTGTCTTGACTATAAATACATGACATTACCACCTTTTTACACTTACTTTTTATTGTGAAGTAGATACTTAAAAAACTTTCAGTCATAAAGTATAAATATTGCGCATAGTGCATACGCTTTTTACTTATAAAACATAAAGGAAACAACCATAAAAGATTGAAGAATAAATATACGAGAATTAATAATTTTAATGCAGGAGACAAAGCATATTGCACCAATTCTTCCTTACATAAGAATGTATGAATTTTTTGATGTATAATTTTTTCTATAAAACCAATTCTTTTTTCATTTTCTTTGGTATTTACTTCATCTAAAATTACCAATGTTCCACTTTTATTTTGATATGATTTAATCGTAGTTGAAAACAATCTTTTTAAAATTCTTAATGCTACTTTTAAGCTAATATGTGGCTTGTCTTTTTCTATGGCTGAAAGCCTGTAAATACTTGTGGTATTAGCTAATAAACTTTCAGTAGCCAATGCAAAATTAGATTGTCTATTTTTAGCAATAAACAATGTTTTTAAATAATAAATTTGAACTATAAAAAAAATCTTTAGCAAACTAATACTTTAATAATAAAAATTGTTCCTTTGTTCCCTTATCGTATAAGCTTTTGCTTACATATTTTTTTATATTTTCAGGCAATTGTATGCCATTTTCTAAAATACAAAACTCTGGCAAATATTTTCGTATAAATTTTTCTTGTTCATCTTCTAATGATTTTATATTATATGATGAATTACCCATTTTATTGGCAGATAAAAATGGTGAAAATGTAATGATTTCTTTGACAATAGCATTGTTTTTTAAAACTTCAAAATTAACTATTGTATCTTTTGGCATTAGCATTAAATCTTGAACATTCATAACAACCGTAGAATACGCATTTTCTGTTAAACAAAAATAATTAACAATGCCTGCATATACAGGATTGCGTTGCAAGTTGGGGCGAGTAGCAGCATTTACATATTTAATACCCACTTTATTTTTAAATTTTAGTTTACTAATTTCTTGTATATAAGTTGAAGAATATGACGATATTTTTTTAAGCGGCAAATGTGAAATAGTGCTATAATTTTCTAAAAACATTAGCAATGACAAAATAGAAACTAAACTTACAATTATAAAAAAATATTTTAAATTCTTTTTTGAAAGATGAATTAAAAACAAAAATAAACCTATAACAGATAACCTACTGGCACAAGCAAACATTTGCCAAGCGTTTTGATTGTTATCTAAAATTGCGTAACCTAAAGCACCAGAAAATACTATACCTAAAAGCAATGCTAAAATATAGATGTGGTGTTTGTTTTTAGATACATATATAAAATAACAAATAGCACATAATAAAGGTAATTGTAAAAAAAACCAAAGTTTTAAGTTTCTAAAAATATTGCTTAAAATACCTCCAATACTTGTTACAAAGCCTTCTTTTCCTAAATTCATTGAAGAATATTTGATAAATATTGCTAATAAAATTATAAATAAAATAGCATTTATAATAAACAATAAATGTTCTTTAAGTTGAGTAAGAATAGATTTAAAACTTAGACAAATTACTACACTAAAATAAAAGGCAAAAGCCCCATATATAGATGGCGAAAAAACAATATTTAATATTGGCAAGAGCATTAATACCAATAACCCTAATTGTTTTTGAGCAAATGTAAAAACAAAATATATACCTAGAATAAAAAACGGCAATGGATATACTAATTTTTGATTGCCATCAAATAATATACTATCAGTAGCCTGAATAAAATCTAATTCACTATTTGGAAAGTAATGGTTAATTCCTCTTAAAAAAAGGCATAAAATAGAAGCAATTACTAACAACCAATGGTACTTATTTGTAAAACTATTGAGCAGTAAATAGCAAGCAGTAAAAATGGAAAATAAACTGAAAGATGTAATAATACCATTTAAAATAAAGTGAACATTGAAATGTGTTATTTGGTAAATAAATGATGTAAACCAATATTCATAGTAATGGTAAAGAATTATAGTTTTTTCAAAATTATAAAATTGATTAAGATATGCAATTGAAGATTCTGAAGAAAAATGCGTTGTACAATTGGCTACGCTTGTGTAATAAGATTGGTCGTTAATTGGTACCTTAAGCCCATTAAAATCTATGCCATACACATTTAAAAATCCAAAGCAAATAGCTACAAACAAAAATATAATAAATGCAAATATTTGATGTTTTTTAATTGAAGTAGTTTCAAAAGTTTGCTTATTTAGCAAATAACCGATTGAAAAAAGTAAGGGAATAGCAAGTGCAAATACTGTATGAAATTTAGCAGCTATAATGGCATAAACAGCTACTCCATTAAAAGAGCCAAGAATAAAACGAACAATTATATTTTGAAAGCTTTTTACATCTTTTCGCCAAAAAAATAGCCAAGAAAAAAGCCAGCTAATAGCCAAGCAAAGTAATACGCCAAATAATAATTTAAGAAATAGCATTTATAGTGTTTAAAAAGTTTTTATAGTTTGTAGTTGCATAAAAATTTGCTTGCCAAAATTGAGCAATCATCTTTCTTTTTTCTACGGTATTAAAATCAGTATTTTTAATGTTTGTTATCATTTGTACCAATTCATTTTCATTAAAATTTACAGGAATTAGAACACCCGTTTTTTTATTTATTATTTCAGAACACCCGCCTGCATTTGTTGATATTACAGGTATGCCATAGCTTATAGCTTCCATAATAGAAACAGGGATGCCTTCGTTCTCGCTTAAACTAATAAAAAAATCAAAGGCATTTTCTGAATATATTTTTTTAACATCTTCATTTTTTAAATTCCCTAAAAAATTAACTTTTATTGGTGTATCAATCGAAATATTTTGAAAAAATAATTCTTTTTGTGGTCCATCTCCAATATGAGTCCATTCTACATTTGGCACTTGTTTTAATACATTATAAATTAAGTTAATGCGTTTTCTAAATTGTATAGAGCCGCAAGAAACAATTTTAATTTTATTGCTTAAATTAACAGGATTTAAAGCCTCGTCTCTTTTACTTGTACCCAAATAAGATACTATAAATTTAGACCGATATTGAGGATATTTTTGGATAAAATAATTTGCACCCATTTGCGAAACTGTTAATATTCTTTTAGCATTTTTTAATTTAAAATGCACATAAGGCATAATACCATATTGTCTTTCTTCTTCATAAATATCAAACGCATGTGCCCTACTTACATACATTTTAGCCACTTTTAACTCTACTAAAAAAGAGCAAACTATAGCCTCATCGTGAAACCAATATGCGTATAATTGAGGTGTTTCATTCATATTTTTACAATATTCTTTTACCTGCAAGGCATAATCTAATTGTGAAAGCAAAATCATTAATTCGTGTTTAAATAGTTTGATATACAATGTATTTTTAAATACTTGTTTTAATTCAATAAACACTAATTTTAAAATTAAAAAAAAATTATCTATTACTAATTTTCGTTTTGAAATTATCCCTTCTTTAAGATTAAAAAAAGTAAGATTGTTGCAATTTTTAAGTTCATTAGGAATTTTATTTTTAGTAACAACTGTTATCTTTATACCTTCCTTTTCATAGTATAACAATTCATTTACAATAAAAGAATTATCTAAATCGAAAGCAAAAAACAACATTAATTTTTATTGGAAAGCTTTTATAACTGAAGCTATTTGCAATACTTCATTTTCTGTTAACTCATAATACATTGGTAAGCGTACCAAACAATCAGCATAACTATCGCAATTTGGCAATTCTCTACCATCGTGTTTATATTCATAAAAAGGGCTTTTATGCAAAGATAAATAATGAAAAACAGCATACACACCATTGCTTCTTAAATATTCAATAAAGGCAGTACGTTGCGCTATACTCTTGCATTTTAAATAATACATATGGGCATTATTTGTACCATAATCTAAAATATTGGGTAGCTCTATACCATTCTCGCTTGCCCAATCTTTTAAGTTATCATTATAAACTTGCCATAAGGCTAATCGTTTTTGTTGAATATCTTTTAAATTCTCAATTTGAGCGTATAAAAAAGCCGCTATAATTTCACTTGGTAAAAAAGACGACCCTATATCTACCCAACCATATTTATCTACCTCGCCTCTAAAAAATTGACTTCTATTAGTGCCTTTTTCCCTTATTATTTCAGCTCTATCAATATATTTTTCATCATTAATGGTTAGCATCCCACCTTCACCAGAAATGATATTTTTAGTTTCATGAAATGAAAAAGCCGCCATGTGTCCAATACTTCCTAATGGCTTACCTTTGTAAAAACTATCTATGGCTTGGGCTGCATCTTCTATAACTATTAAATTATATTTGTTAGCCAATGCCATAATTACATCCATATCGCATGCATGCCCTGCATAATGTACAGGCACTATAGCTTTGGTTTTATTATTAATTAAAGGTTCTATTAAACTCACATCCATATTTGGATGATTTGGCATACTATCTACAAAACGAATAGTAGCGCCACGCAGCACAAAGGCATTAGATGTTGAAACGAAAGTATAAGATGGCATAATTACTTCATCGCCTTGTTGAATATTGGCTAATATAGCTGCCATTTCTAAAGCATCTGTGCATGAAGTAGTTAATAATGCTTTTTTAAAACCATAATTGGTTTCAAAAAAATGATGACATTTTTTAGTAAAAATACCATCACCACTTATTTTACCAGAAACTACCGCCTCTGCTATATACTTGGTTTCTTTGCCTGTTAAATAAGGTTTGTTAAATGTTATCATATTTATTTAGTCTGAATCTTTGCCAATAGTTACCATTCCTTTTACTTCATTTAAATTATGTTTTTCGCCTAAAATATTTTTGGCTGCTAAAATACCTGTTTTTACACTGTGGTGCATATTGTTCCACTTATATAATCCATTGCGTCCGCTGGCTTGTAGCAAGGGTATTTTCTCTAATTCTTTGAATAATAAAATAGTATTTTTTTGATAGTTTTTATAATATACAGGATATGCTTTTGGCAATTTTTCTACACCACTTTTTAAAGGTAATTGGCTACTTAATTTCAGTTTTTGTAAATCTTGAATAGCAATATTTATAATATCCGCATCACTCATATTCCAGATTTTATCTTCTGAAAAACAATTGTATTCTAAACCTATACAAGTATATTCTTTAGTAAAATTTAATGTTGGGTAATTGCCAAAATTAGTAACCCTTAAACATTGAATATCCTCATCGTGAATATCTATCCAATGCTCTTTAAAAGTAGCTATTTCAGATGTTTTAAAAATTAAATTCACCAATACTAAATTTCTATAAAGCAATGCATTTAACTGCGTGTTAATTAATTCATTTTGTTTATTTTGATAATTTAAAATAGCAAATAAATCGCTTAAATGTATGGTAGAAATAACATGCGTAAATTGACGTATAGAATTATCGCTTAATTGCACACTAAAACCATGTGTATTATATTCAATTTTTTTTACAAAAGTATTGGTTAATATTTCTGCATTATTTTTTTGCAAAAAAGCCTGTTCTGCTTGTATGATTGAATGAGAGCCACCATCGGGAAAATCAAATGTTTTAATGATAAAATCTTTATTACGAGCTACAGATTTAAAAATCATTTTAAACAAAGATGTTTTTATTCTTTGCCCTGCCCAATTTGGTGCAATTTCACTTGATTTTAAGCCCCATATTTTTTCATTGTAAACTTTAAAAAACATAAGGTACAATTGTTTTCCAAAATTACTGATTACCCAATCTTCAGCATTATTTAGTTGTTTATTTTTTAATAATTTAGCTTTAAAATAACTAATAAAAACTTTGGTGATTTTTATAAAACCTAATTTTAAAATACAATCCCAAACATTAAGGGGTGATTTTATAAATTTACCATTATAATACAAACGATTGTTACGCAAATAAGGCTTCATTTTATCGCCAACCAAAGCTTGCCAATAGGCTGTAACATCGGCATCTTTATCAAAATAAATATGTGGCCCTAATTCAAAATTACTACCCTCAAAATGAATGGTGCGAGAAAGCCCGCCTAATTCATTTGAAGCCTCTACAATAGTAGTTTTTACCCATTGTTGTACAAGTGTGTGAGCTGCTGCCATTCCGCAAAAGCCACCGCCAATTATTAATACGTTCAAATCTCTTTTTTCCATATATAATTTGGCATTTCTTGCCAGCTAACATTGGCTATTAAATCTATAATAGATACTGCATGTTCAAACGGGCTATTTAGTTGTTTATATTCAGAATAACCAGTGTATTTTTTATAACTCAATACAATATTATTATTGTTAAAAATGGATTCATTACCAGCTAAATAATCTTTAGCAGCAGGACCTGAAATATATTCTGTTGCATTTACTTGTTTTAGAATATGAATTAATTTTTCTATTCTTTCTCCTTTAATTTCCAAATTTTCTGCCTTTACAAATTGTGTTTTAATGGCTAATTTTTGACAAATTGTTTGAATACAAAATTGATTTAATTCAGATAATTTTTGCCATGTATTTTCTTGATAAAAAAGATGCATTAATTCTTCTAATTGAAAGTAATAAGGGGCTTTTTTATACCCTAATTCTAAAGTTTTAAAATGCAATTTTTGCCATTCAGTTTTGTTAAGATTTACCTCAATTATTGGCAAATTTACTGCCTTTGAATCTACAGGAACTGTTAACCATTGCTTGCCATTTTTTGTATAAATAATATTTCTATTTCGCCAATCGTTTTTAGTGTATTTTACCACATCGTAAAACACAAAAATATCTGCATCGTTAATCAAATCAAAATAGCCTTTCCAAGGCATATAGTTCGATTGTAAAATTACCACTTTGCTCATATTAAATTTACAATTTTTATTTTTTGATTATCAATTAATTTTTTAATCAAAATAGCTGTTTTTTCTACTTGTTGTAACGTATATTTATGGTTATTAAATAAATTAACAATATAATGCTCTATTATTTCAGAATTTGGATGTTTTTCAGATTGTAAATAATTAGCAGCATTTGCATAGTGCGATGAACAAAATAATTGTTGATTAAAAATAGAATCTATAGCTTCTTTCTTATCTTTTACCAATATATTGTATCGCCAATTATTAGCTTCATTATGCAGCAAAAATTCAGAAGGAATATAGCTTGAGTATATTTCATTTTTCAATGCCTTTTCTTTATGTATTTCGATACTTTTTAACTCAATATTTACTATATCAATTTGCATTGAATTTGAGGTATCTATCCATTTATTTGGATGCAATATTTCAGTGTTAAATAACGCTTTATTACCAACTGCTTTTTTCCAATTTAATTCTAAATAATTATAGTTTTCAACTGTATTGTTATCTTTTTCAGGGTTGAATTCTATTTGAATATCTGAATAAGCAAAAGCACCACCGCCAATATCTATAGGCTTTTCATAACCAAAACTATACAAGATTAAATTCACATTTTTATTTGGAACAAATACTGGCATAGTTAAACATCTATCATAAATTACTGTGTCATAATAATTTTTCAACTCATTTATTTCATTGCTTTCAAAAGATTTTCCAAAATAATCGGTTACTAAAATACCGCTTTCTTTCGCTTTATTTTGTAATTGCTTTGTTAATGAAAATGAAAAATCGTAAAACACTACTTTTTTATTTAAAGCCTTAAAAAGTATGGGAACAGAAAAGCAAATAGTAGCTGGTAGAAACCAAGTTTTAATTTCTGGTTTTTGGTTTAAATATAGGTATATTATACCCAAAGCTCTATTAGCTTTTATTTCATACATTATTATTTAAGATACTCTATTTTTAAAATATCTTTCAAAATCGGAATGACCGAATTGTGCTTGAACGGTTTCTGGTTTAAGAACCGTATAAGATACTTCGTACAAAGGATACGCTGTATTTATTATACAAAATCTACTCAATGTAGATTGTATATGATGAAAAATATCAGCTGCCGAAAGGTAATACAATGTTGGATCATTAAAAGTACTATAATTTGTAAGCGCATTGAATGAAATACCAATATTACACGATTGATACATTTTAGTAATGCATTGTAAAATAAATGCTTTCCAAGCTTCTGGCGCAATACTTCCCGGAATATTAAAAGTGCCGCTTAAGGTTACAAAATCAAATTTTCTTGTAAATGAATCTGCTAAAAAATCTGTTTCTAATACCTCTATTTCAGGGTATTTTACTTTACTCTGCACCACCATTTCAGGCACAATTTCTACGCCTGTATATTGGTGTTTTATTTGCATATCTTCTAAATACTGATGAAAATCGCATACGCCAGAACCTATATCGCAAATGCTAAAATCTGTAGATTTATATTTTAACAAAGGCTGAATTACCTCATTAAATCGCTCATACTGTGTGGTAGTATTATTTTGAAAAGTACCCAATGGAGAATCTTGATTTTTCACAAAGTTTTCTTGGTAACTTTCTATTTGTTTTTTTATAATTTCACTCATGTGTATATCAATTAATATTTAATTTTTCATCAATAATAAAGGTTGGTCTTTGGCGCACTTCTGTATAAATATTGGCTAAATATCTACCTATTACACCCAATATTAAAGTAGTTAAACTACCAAAAAATAATATGAGTAAAACCATAGTAGTATAGCCTTTGGGAACAGTGGGATACATAAAATAAATAACAATATTGTATATTGAAACAATAAAAGTTATAAATAAAGATAGGATACTAATATTGATTAAATAATTGAGTGGTTTGGTGGTAATAGCTAAAATAATATCTAGCATTAAATGAAAGCGTTTAAAAAAGCTATAACTGCCTTTTCCAGATGCACGTCTGCTATTTTCCACTTCCATTGTGTATTGATTTAAGCCTATATCTTGCGTTATACCTGCTACTACTCTTACTTTTTCATTGTATTCAGAGTATATGGCATTAAATTTTTTGCTAAATGCTTTCAACATTAATTGATGTGGTATCATACCTGCTTTAAAAACATCATTCATTATCCACCAAAATATTTTTGATGTAAGTTCATTGCTAAAATTATTGCGTGTTTTTGAAACAGTATTTACAATATCATAACCCTCATTAATTTTAGCTATCATTTGTGGAAGCACTTCTGGCGGATTTTGCAAATCGCAATCCATAATTACTACAACATCGCCCTCAGCATTTCGCATACCAACACTTATAGCCATTTGCTGACCAAAATTTCTACTTAATTTAATGCCTTTTACTTTTTCATTTTGTTTGCAATGTTTGTATATTTCCTCCCATGAGTTTTCAGGACAAGCATCATTTACAAAAATAATTTCATAATCCATAAAACCATTGCTTTGCAAAGCATTAGATACTCTTTCTATAAGCTCAGAAATAGTGCTTTTTGTTCTATAAACTGGGGTTACAACAGATATTTTCATTTTAAATATTTTCGTTTGTGGCTATCATTGTTTCCCCTCTCGCTTTTAGCCATAGATTAGGCATACACTGATGAATGGCATTGATAAAGGAATTACTACAACCTGGCTTCATTCTATCGTGCAATTCTACAATTAGCATTTTTACTTTTGGCAACCATAGTTCATAATTTTCCGAAAGTACTTCTTTTTCAGCACTTTCAATATCCATTTTAAGTATATCTATTTTATTGATATTAAATTCTTTTAATATAGAATTTAAAGAAATAGCATCAATCGTAAAATCATTATTATCTATTACCTCCTCTACAACCATTGCCCATTTGCCACCTTTAAACTTATCAGATATTTTAAGTTTTGCATCTTTATGCCAAAGTCCTTTTTGTAATGTTTTTATATTATTGTATGGTTTACAATTATGCACTAAAGTTTCATAATTTTCAGCATCGGGTTCAATAGCAATAATTAAAGCTTGCGGATATTTATTAGCGTAAAACAAAGAGGTTAGCCCAATATTTGCGCCAGCATCAATAATTACTTTTGGTTCAAAATTAATACAATTATCGTACTCCCTTTCTGAAAAAACTTGATAAAAAACATAGATATCAGAAGTATTTGGGCGCAATGTGAAAGGAAATTTCAATTCAGAAATACTTAAATTTTGGGTTGCATTGGTTTTAATTTTTAAGAATAAAACCAAGCCTTTATAAACACCAAATTTTCGAATAAAAGAAATTAATAATCGTAAGTTAAAAAGCATGTTTTTATTTAGTTGTGTTTAAGCAAAGATAATAATTTGCCACCACCTTTTATATTTCTTAAACGGGTTTTCCAAGGCTTTATTTTGCTTTCAAGTGAGGCGTTTGCATCATTCAAAATTTCTTGAATAGTAGCACCTTTTAATAAGCCCAACCCTTTCCATAAAGGCGGATTAATAGGATGAAAATTTTTAAATGTAGTATAATTTTGCATGGTAATATTTTGCCAAAGGCTAAAAAAGTTATCACTATCAAAATCGTTGCTATGGCTCCAGTTTTTTAATTTTAAATACAATTGTTCTTCGTTTCTTGCCCACGAATCGTGTAATATAAAATTATCAGCAAGCAAGGCTTTATTTCCTGCGTTTGCTCTACCATAATCATATTGCGGAAAATTAGTGGCTATATGGCAAAGCTCGTATCTATGGTTAAATTCGGTATATAAATAGCCATTAGGCAATTGTTTGAAAAGCGTTATCCAATTGGCAAAAACTGTAACTTTATCGTTTTGTTTTAGCTTTTTTTCAAACCGATGTAGTTGTTGTACAAATTTACTAAAATCAACAAAATACTCATCTACATCTAATTGAATATGCCAACCACCCTTGCCCAATTGTTCTGCCGTTAAATTACGCTGTCTTACCTCGCATTCCATTGGCGATAGAGTTGTTATTGCAAAATCATCTTCATAAATGGTAACAATTTTTTTGGTATCAATCTTTGTAATCCAATCAAAAAAAGATTGTGGAATTTCAAAACTATTTCCTTTGTAAGTTTTTCTATTTTTATCTACACTTAAAACAATTTTATCAGCATAGTCATAAACCAAAGGCAATGAAATATACATCATTTCATAATCGTAAGCCAGCAACATACCAATTTTAATTTGCCATTTATTTACCATGTTTGTTCAAAATCTATGGGTGTAAAGGTTTTATTTCTTTCTATAAAATTTGAATTTATAGTATTGTTTAACTTTTTACTTTTAAATAATTTTCTAAAAAATGCCATTGGGGTAAGCACTAAAAAATAAACTGCAGCCAATAGTATTTTTGGCATTATTAAGCCTAATATAAAGGCTAAACCTTGCCATATAGTTGAAAATAATTGCGCTATTTTTAAATGTACTAAACTCAAAAATACTATAAAAATAGCTAATATCAATAAAACATCAATTTTATATAGATAATAAAATAACAATAAACCTAAAGCTATGGCTAATAAAGATTGATAGGTATTTGATTTATTAAACTTCAAACTAAAATAAGGTATAAATATACGGTGCTAAGGCGCTAGTAGAGCCTATAAGTACTATTGCTCCTATAATAAGCAAGGTGATAATTACAGGTAAGAGCCAC
This sequence comes from uncultured Chitinophaga sp., assembly GCA_964505065.1. GTDB lineage: Bacteria > Bacteroidota > Bacteroidia > NS11-12g > UBA955 > JABMMZ01. The sequence continues at coordinate 20,101 of CAZDGF010000021.1, read as the reverse complement.
CATTTTTTTCGCGATTTTACGAATTTAAAAATATCTTTTATATCAGAAAACATCTATTTCTAATCTTTAATATCTGCATTTACAATTGGCTTAAAACTCTGTAGCTGCTCATTTTTATCAAATATTATATTGCCAATTATTAAATAGTCTATATCTGTTTGCATAAAACAATTATAGGCATCAAATGGCGAACAAACGGGTGGCTCTCCTCTTAAATTAAAACTTGTATTTACCAAAACACTACAAGCTGTTTGGGTTTTAAATTCATTCAACAATTGCCAAAATTTAAGATTTGTTTCCTTATCTACAGTTTGAACTCTGGCTGAATAATTAACATGAGTAATTGCAGGTAAAGTACTTTTAATATTATACAATTTATCCCACATATTCATATTTAGTGTATCATAATTTATTTGTAGATTATCCTTAATGGTTGAAGTAAATAACATATAAGGAGATTCAGTTTGTATTTCAAAATATAGATTTGCATCTTCACTCAATACAGCAGGCGCAAAGGGTCTAAAGCCTTCACGTTTTTTTACACTTAAATTTAATTTTTTTTGCATACCAGGCATTCTTGCATCTGCTAATATAGAGCGATTACCTAATGCTCTTGGACCAAACTCTGCTTTATCTTGAAACCACGCCACTACTTTGCCATTAGCCAAATGCGTAGCTGTAAAACTGCAAACTTTTTCAAAATTATCAAATATTTGATATACAGCTTTGTATTTTTTCGCCATTAAAATGACTTCTTTTTCACTATATGAAGGTCCTAAATAAGAGCCTTTCATAACATCTGAAGTATTGTTTTTATTGTTCTTATAATAGAGATAATTTACGGCTATTGCAGCACCTATTGCTCCACCAGCATCGCCACTTGCGGGTTGAATATATATTGATTTAAAAAAATTTTGATTCAATATTTTACTATTTGCTGTACAATTTAATGCAACACCACCAGCCATACAAAGATTGTCGCAATTGGTTATTCGTTTTGCTTCTTGGGCTAAATTACAAATAATTTCTTCTGTTATAGTTTGAATGGCTAAAGCCAAGTTGCAATGTTGCTGTGTAATAGTTTCCTCTTCTTCTCTACGTTTAAACTTAAATAGCAATTCCCATTTTTTATCATCTATCATTTTTAAATGGGTAGAAAACTTAAAATATTTTTGATTTATATTTATAGAACCATCTGAATAGAGTGTTACTATTTCTTTTTTTATAGTCTGAATATAGGCATGTACTTCATCAGAATTTATATTGCCATAAGGTGCTAAACCCATTAATTTATACTCACCACTATTTACCTTAAAACCTAAAAAATAAGTAAAAGAAGAATACAATAAACCAATAGAATGAGGGTAATGTAATTCTTTTAAAATTTCTAATTTTTCATTTTTAGCCACACCAATAGTAGTTGTAGCCCACTCGCCTACACCATCAATAGTTAATATAGCAGCATCAGCAAAAGGCGAGCAATAATAAGCACTTGCAGCATGCGATAAATGGTGTTCTGAAAACAATAGTTTTACTTTTTTTCTGTCTATTTTTTCTATTGAATCTAAATATTTCCAGATTTCTCTTTTTAAAAATAATTTTTCATTGAGCCAAGTTGGCATTGCTTTTAAAAAAGATAAAAAACCTTTTGGTGCATACTGATAATAGGTTTCAAGCAAGCGTTCAAATTTCAACAATGGTTTTTCATAAAATACAATAGCATCTAATTCATTTAAAGAAAAACCTGTTTCAGTTAAACAAAATTGAATAGCTTGTAGTGGAAATTCTGCTGTATGTTTTTTTCTAGTAAATCTTTCTTCTTGAGCAGCTGCTTCTATATTGCCATTGATTACAATAGCCGCAGCCGAGTCATGATAAAATGCTGATATACCAAGAATTTTTTTCAATTTAGAAATTTAATTATTCTTTGCATCTTATGCTCAATAGATAAATATTGATTGGCTAAGCTGTGCATATTATCTGCAATAGTTTGATGATTGTTCTCAATACAAAATTGAATAATTTCATTCATTGAAAGGCCTGTATCATCGTTTTTCAAAGAAAGGGCATAAGGTTTTAATGCAGAGTACTGAACTATATCTGTATCAGTATAGGCATAAATAAAGGGCAATCCTCTGGCATAATATTCTCGCGTTTTTAAAGGCGATGCTTCATGTAAGTTTTTTCTAAACAAGGCTAAAGTTCCAATACCTAGATGGCATTGATTAAATATATCATCTAAAGCATCAGCTTTCAAATAGCCTAAATGGTGTATAAAATTTTCTTGAGGAATTTCACCATCTAAATAATGTCCAACTATAAATAATTGAATATTGTATTCGCCTTTATAATTTTTTATTGCTTTTACAATTCTATCTATACCGTTCCATGGCGCTAATGTAGTTGTACCTTTTAAAAATAAAAAATTTAGCGTATTATCTATTATTGACGTTTGCTTTTTTATTTTATAATTTGATGCACTAATACCATTGGCTACTACCAAATATTTTTTATCCGCTAATGCTTGATGATAATTTAAAATTTCTTGACTTATGCAGATATTTTTTGTTGTATAACTTAAAATTTTTTTAAGATATAATTTTTCTTGCAATAAAGGATAGTAATAAAACTGAATATAGCTTAAAATATTAGAAACATTAAACTTAAAAGGATTTTCAAATTTGTAAATTTTTATCTCATCAGCATTTATACCTTGAATTTCAAATACGATTTTACTTTTATATTCTTTTACAATATCTAGTAAAATTTTGCTTGAGCCTGGGTATCTAAAATAAATAATATGATACTTATGTGCATTTATTCTTAAATACTCTTTTATAGCAAGAAGTGTATTATTGTATTGTTTAATTTTACTAAATAATTTTCCTTTTATGGGTTGAATTGGCAATAAATCAATCGTATCCGAAAGTTTATGATTTGCCTGTATTTCAAAAGAAAAAAAAGCACCATTGCATGTTGAATTTTGAGAATTAAGATACTGAATTTGAGTGCGCACTTTTTTTTGTACTGATTCTTCAACTAATCCAGCTGAAGTTAAAATATAAAGGATATTCAATTGGCTATTCAACTTTCAATAAATCTATATTCAAGGTTTCCCAAATTTCTAAAGCTTCTTTTTCTCCCAATTTGGTGTTTTGTAAATGCTCAATATGTGGCTCAAGTGCTTTATACTTGCTATATTTTTGAATAATGTAAGGTTTAAATTCTGTATTCATCCAATTATTCAATGGTGCGCTTATCCCTATTTTATAGGTTCTATCTTTTATTTCATTAGGTATCAAATCTGTAATAACATCTCTTAATATGCGCTTTGTTTTACCTTCTCCAATTTTAGCATTTTCGGGCAAAGAAAAAATAAATTCAACAACCCTATGGTCCATAAAAGGCATTCTAATTTCCACACTGCTATACATTGCAGCTATATCAAATGTAACCAATAACGTGGGCAATGTTTTTTGAAAAAACTCTATTTTAAGTATTTCTTGTGTAGAGAAATTATATCCACTATTTGATAAGGATTTCAACGTTTTATCTTCTGCATTTTTTTGGTTGTTTTTAAAAAATCTTTTTACTCTATTTTTTAAAGAAAATTGATATTTTATATCATTTATAAATCTATTTTTCGCATCAGCAACATCTGCTGGAGGATATAAATTAGCTAAACAATTAGCTATATTTTGAGCTTCTTTTTTAAGATTTTTCTCTACTTTTAAATTGTATAAATCATACACATTGCCAAGATACCCAAATAGCATTTCATCTACACCATGTCCATCTATAGATACAGAAACACCTTTGGCTTTCATGTTTTTATAAATATCAGTTATAGCTAAAATAGGGGTAGAACTTATACGTTGGCAATGCTGGGTAGTTTTGATAACATTGTCAACTAAATTATCTTGATTGTGAATTAAATATTCGGCTGAGCCATTGCAATATTCTACTACTTTTTCTGCATATTTTTTCTCATCAATCGCAGCATTAGGAAATGTTTGAACATAGGCTTTTTGCCAATCTTTAGGCAATCTGCTTAAATTAGTGTTTTCTTTTTTAATGGCTGATAATACACCATATATGCTTGAAGAATCTAATCCACCACTTAATGCACAGCCAATGGCAACATCGCTTCGCAACCTTATTTTTACAGCATCGAAAAGCAAGGTTTTTAATTTTAGAACCTGTTCGTTATACGTTAAAGTTGATGGCTGTATTTTAGTTCTAATATCATACCATCTTTGTTGTTGTATTATTGTTTTCTTTGAATTTACAATACAATAATGCCCTGGTAAGATACTATAAACCTCATTCACTATTGTATAACCTTTTCCGTCTAAAATATAATTATCCTTAGTTTGAATATTTACCAATTCATCATTTAATCTATAATTAAATCCTTCTAAATTTTTAAAAGCCAAAACCTCGCTTGCGAATGCAAAAAATATTGAATTAGAAGTGTAATAAAATGGCTTTATTCCAAATCTATCTCTTGCTATAAAAAGTTCTTTTATTTCATTATCCCAAATAGCAAAAGCCCATTCGCCATTAAACTTATCCAAACATAATTTTCCCCAATGTTTATAGGCTTTTAGAATTACTTCTGTATCGGTTTCTGATTGAAAGTAATAGCCAAGTGTTTTTAATTCTTCTTTTATTTCTATAAAATTATAAACTTCGCCATTGTATGTAATCCAATAACGCTCATTATCAATATTCATAGGCTGTTTACCTGCCTCTGTCAAATCTAAAATTGCCAATCGTCTATGTCCTAATCCTAATTTTTCATTGTCAAAAAGTTTGTAATCTGCCCCATCTGGTCCTCTATGTATCATAGAATCAGTAAATTTTTGCAACGTATTTATCATTACTTTTTTATCCCTAAAATTCCATATTCCTGCTATACCACACATTAATTAACTAAATAATTTTGAATAAAATTAGGGTAATTTATATAAGCATTAAAATTTTTATGCCAAAATTCTTTCACATTCTCTCTATATTCAATACTTGAAGATTTCTGAATTAAAAATTCAGAAATTTTTTGTGCCACTGTTCTTGTATCAAAATCTTTTTCAAGTAATATACCTGTTTCATTGTTTACAATTTCTGGTATGCCACACACATTTCTACCACATACGGGAATACCATAGCTTATGGCTTCTATCATTGAATACGGCAATCCTTCATAATCGCTCGTATTGATGAATAAAGCAATAGACTTATTGGCATAATAATTTAAAACTTCTTTATTGTTTAAATTACCTATCCATTCAATCGTAACATTATTAGGCAAATTTTTTGCCTTTATTTTCATTTCTTCTACCAGCTCGCCACTACCTATATGTGCCCAAGTAATAGGCTGCGGTATATGTTTTAAAATCTCTATAATTAAATCTAATCTTTTTAATTTTATAACAGAGCTACAAGAAACAATGTGTACGTTTTTATTGTCTATTATAATATTATTTTTAGGATTTTTTATACCCAAATATGAAACTGAAAATTTACTTTTAAAAGCTTTATATTTATTGCCAATATATTGTTTACCATAATTAGAAATGGATACTATACTGTTATATTTAGCCAATACAAAATGTCTAAAAATGTGAAAATTATTATCTATTTGTATTTCATCAAAATCGTACCCATGAATGCGAGAAACTAATTTTATTTTATCATTAAATAAATATTTATACAATGAAAGTTCAATTGCCCAATCGTTCAACCAGTAGGTGTAATATGTATCTGCATTCTCTTTTTTCAATTCTTTAGCGTATGGCAAAATATTGTTATAGTGTTGCACTAATTTGCTTAAATAAAGTTTATAGTTATTTAAATACGTATATCTATACTTGCTTTTTAATAATTCAAATAAAAATGCTAATAGTAATTTTGGCGATTGTTTTAACGATTTAGTAATATTAAAATGTTCACTTTTTTTTGCATTGATAATTTCAACATTTATTGGCAATTCAAAAGTTAAATTGCCATTTTCTTTTGGGAAAATTTTTACGCTATCAAAATTTTGAGCAATACTTAATAATTCAGTATGAAAAAAAGGCTCTGAATTATTGTATGGATAAGCATTCGTAAAAATATAAATACATGACATAACTCTAATTTTTTAACACTTCTTCTATTTCTGTACTACTCGGAAAACTAATCAATACACCCATACCTTTTTTCTGAAAAACAGCCATGCTCCCTATAGCTACAGCACTTGCCCCAGCTTCATTTACCGCTTTTTGAATGTCATTTATATTACCACAACCACCACTGGCTATTACAGGAATATTTACTGCTTGCGTTATTTGTTTTATGCTTTCTATATCAAAACCTTGCCAAGTACCTTCTTTATCTATAGCAGTAATCATCAATTCGCCTGCGCCCATTTGCTCTGCATATTGCGCTATTTCTATGGGTTTTTTATCTGCTTTTTTAGTACCGTTTAATGTATAAACAGTGTTTTTTCCAAATAAATTTTTCTTAATATCAATACTCACAATTACACTTTGGCTACCATACATGTTGCTTATTTCTGTAATTAATTGTGAATTATTTACTGCGCTATAATTCAATACTATTTTTTCAATACCCATTTCAAATAATTTTGCTGCTTGGGCTAAAGTATGAATACCTCCGCCATAAGCCAAAGGCATAAAACACTCGCTGGCTATTTGTTTTAGCAAATCATAATTAGGTTCTCTTTTTTGTTTGGTAGCTGTAATATCCAATATTATTAGCTCATCTACTTCTTTTTCATTGAATATTTTAACTGTATTTACAGGGTCGCCAACGTATTGTGGATTTTTAAATTGAATAGTTTTATACAACCTATCATTATCTGTAAGCAAGCAGGGTATAGCACGATTTAATACCATTTAATTAAAATTTTCAATAAAATAACGCATCAATTGCATACCATATTTATGGCTTTTTTCTGGGTGAAACTGAACGCCCATAATATTTCTCTTCTTAAATCCTGCTACAAATTTATGCCCATAATTGCAATGTATCAATTCAATTTCAGGTTGATTACATTTTACATAATATGAATGTACAAAGTAATATTTTGATGGGTTAGGTAAATTGTTTTTTAAATCTGAATCTAAAATATTAATATAATTCCAGCCCATGTGAGGCACTTTTATTTTATTGTCTTCAAACTTAAATTTAATACATTCTGCATCTATCCAATTTAATCCACTTAAATTTCCTTCTTCACTTTTTTGAGTCATTAATTGCATGCCAAGGCAAATACCCAATACTGGTGTTTTATTTTCAATTACTGCTTGGTTTAAAACAGGAATTAAACCACTGCCATTTATTTTTTGCATCCCTGCATCAAAAGCCCCAACACCAGGCAATATAAGTTTATCTGCATTTAAAATATCTTCTGTATTATTAGAAATACGAACATCAGGTACGCCAATTTTTTTCAACATATTTTCTATGCTTCCAAGGTTGCCTAATCCGTAATTTACAATGGTAATCATTGATTATTGGTTAATCTTTTTCGAATTGATTTTATTACCGTATTGGGACTTGTAATATTTCCCTCGATTTCTATTGTTTTAATTCTAATTTTACCTTCACCTGTAGCTACTTCAATACTATCCGTATTTATTTTAGTAACTTGCCCTGCTATAGCCAAATAATTTTCGTATTCCTCTACAATTTCAGCATCCCAAACAATTATTTTTTTACCTTCGAAATAAGTAAATGCTCCACTAAATGGTTTGTTTGAGGCATTAATTAATCTTTGAACAACTATATTAGAACTGTTCCAATTTATCTGCCCATCTTCTGGTAGGCGAGGGTAACCACGCAAGGCTTTTAAATTGTCTTTCGATTGAATTTCAACTTGATAATTAGCATCTTTTTCAAGTTTTTTTATAGCCTCAACAAAAAGTTCAACCGTGCGTATATTCATCCAATTAAAGACCTCTGTAATAGTGGTTTTTATTGTAACAGGGTAGTAATCTCTTTCTATAATATTACCGCTATCTAACTCGCCACCTATCATTTTATGAATACACAATCCTATTTTATCTTCTCCATTTATAATTGCCCAAGCTACACAGGCATTGCCTCTGTATTTTGGCAAATCGCCACCATGTGCATTCAAAATACCAATGCTAAATAAATTGATAATACTTTCTGGAATTACACCTGTATAATTAATACTTACGCATATTTCCATAGGTGGTAATTGTTCAATGAATTCTTGTACTTTTTCTATATTAGAAGAATGCAAAAAAGGACAGTTTAAGTTATTGGCAAGTGCTTCAAAATCTTTAGATATGCGGCTATATTCTGGTGCTTCTTTCGAGGTAATAATACAACCAATTTCATAACCCATTTTTTGCAAAAGCAAAGTGGTGTCATAAAGTATTTCTGTTCTTCCTAATATGGCTACTTTCATTGTTTTTATTAAGATGTAACTAATTGTATCAATAAATCTTTTACGCCTATTTCTTTGGTGTTGATAAAAGGTAAAAGTTTATCTGTTTCTTTTTGAAAATTTCTTACTTGGTAATATCTATCTATATTTTCTAAATTAAGAAAAACGTGTATTGGGTGAAAATCAAACACTTTGATGCCTTTTCTATTAACTAAATCATTGATAATGGTTCTATTTTCAGACACACAATTGATATCATCTTCCCAAAAATAAGGCACTTTAATTAAATTATTCCATAAGTCCCAAGGTTTTAGAGTTATTTCCGTTTGCTCGGGTATAAAATGGTTACAATCGTGGGTTAAACCTTTGTTATAAAAAAGCTCTAACAAACCCGAGCTTTGTGTCATTGCATGCGAGCGTACACATTTAGCATTTGGCACTATTTCTAACAATCTATCTACCACTTCTTCTGCATTTCGCCCATTTCTAAAATCGCCATTCAGCAAAAAATTAAAATTAGGATGAATACCTAATTCTATGTTTTTATTTTGTTTTAAACGCTCTAAAATTGGACTGTCGTGGGTTACAAACCAAGTAGATTTAACTCCCTGTTTTTCTAAAATATTTAAAGAGTCTGCTATTACTTCATCGCTTGCCCAATCTATATCAAAGGTAAGGTATAACGCTTTTTCCCAATCGTTATTCTCTAAACTAATATTACCTATAAAATCAAAATTTTTCATGCTGCTTTTTTATTTAATTGATTAAATCTATAAAATATTTTTTCAATCAAATTAATGATTAAAATCAGCTTTGAAATTTTAAAGCAATAAAATTGCGCCTTAGCAATATTAAATATTTTAGGTGCTGTATTGATAGAATTTAAAACGCTATTTACAGGTAATTCAAATCCATTTTTATACAACCAATTAAAGGCTTCATTTCCTAATTTATTGTAATCTATTTGATGATTTATACATTGATGAATTCCCTCAAATATACTCTGTGTTGAATTTGCGTTGACACAAGGGTAGCTATCTTTTTGCAAAGGTGGTCCATTGTGAATCACTAATTTTTTCATGGCAATGGCTTCGTATAGCGAAGTATATGCCGGAAACTGATGGGTTAATTGCCCTACAAAAACATCGCTTATATGCATACCATATAGCAAATCTTTTTTATTCATTTTTGGTAGCCAATGTACATTTTTTTCTATATTCAAAATTTTACACAATACCTTTGAAGCCTCTGTATCTATGCCATACTCCAATGTAATTAAAGCAATTTTTATTTCTTTGTTTGCTTCTATTAATTGTTGTAAAGCTTGCAATAATTTATCGTTGCCTTTATCGTGTATAGAGCCTTTATTGCTCAACCACTCATGTCTTACATGATGGAATATGACAAAATCATTGTCGTTTCTTATATTATCAAATACCGTTTTATAGGTAGATTTTTCAATATAATTTGCATTGTACTGAGGCAAGTACAAATAAGGAATTCCTATTATTCTATTGCCTTTAGGCTGCACCAATGTAAGCTTGCTTTCTAAATAATTAGAAGCAGTATTCATACTTATAGTTTGGGTATATTTAATACCAAAATATTGATGTTTTGCCACCAAATAATATTTTAACTGCCATACTTTAGGCAGCCATTTATATTCCATTTTATAAAAAGGATAATCTGATAAATCTGTTCCCATTACATAAAAAATATCAAGTTTTATGCCTGCTTTCCAAGTTATAGCAGGAGCCCATTCTACTCCTATATAAAAATCGTAACCACCAATGGCTTTTTTTATTTCTTTACTTGATAAATTTATCAATTCCTCTCTACTCCAATTGAGCGTTACTGTTTTTAATCCTTTTATAGGTTCTTGTGCATCTGCTTCGGGCAAAAAATGCCCATATTCATCAATTAAAAAAATAGTAACATTATACCCTTTATCCAACAATACCCTTGCTATTACCGAAGGTATATTGTTCATATTGCCAAGTATTGCTATGTTTTTTATCAAATTAATTTAGCTAAACCAATACCTAATTTTCCAAACTCATTACCATTGTAAAGCATATATTTTTCGTTATTGTGTGAAAACACCAAAGGGTATGTTACGGCTAAACTATCAAAAGCTTCTTGATTATCAGCTATTGGAAAATTAATTTTACTATCCATTCTTTCAAAATGAATACCATTAGATGACTCGCCATAACCAATTCTATACTGCTCATCTTTAAGTGTAATATGCGGATACCAAACGACATATTTTTCGTTTTCTTTAATTACGCAAGGGCGTGCAATATTACTATCTATACCTGCCAATGGAATACTTACATCGCCTGTTTGAATCCAGTCTATCCCATTATCAGATTCTGCATATTTAATATCATAATTAGATTTTAATATACCTTTTTGATTTAAAAACATACGCTCTCCCGATGCATACCACATTTTCCATTTACCATTATCTACCATTACAAAAGGCGCCATTACCGCCCATGCATTGTGTTCGCCTCGTTGCATAATAGGATAATTGCGCAATTTATTAAACGTTAATCCACCATCTTCGCTAATGGCAACACCCAAAGCTGAGTTAAACAATCCCCGTAAACCAGCATTCCAACCTGCATAGTAAAAGTAAATTTTATCTTTATAAGGCACAATACAAGTACCATAAATACCATCGCAATCAAACATACCTAATTCGCCAACACCTATTACAGGATTTTCTGAAATTTTTAATATTTCTGTAGGCTTGGTAATATCTATTTCAATATACCCTACTTGGTTATGATTTTGACTATTACGCGTAGAAAAATAAATTCTGTATCTATCGCCCTCTAAATGCAGTGGTGTAGGCACTGTGGCATGAGTCATCATCCAATCCATTCTATTTGTAGGATTAAAAATTAAACCTAATTTTTTCCATTCTTGCATATTGTTATTCTCTTTTAAAATCTTTTTATATCCGAACTGTGTTTTTCTATGGCAACAGATTTAGTGCCAATAAATACTTGGTCGTCTTCTGTATTGCCTAGTATTAATGTGCCTGCACCAAGCACATTATTTTTTCCAATATTTATTGAATCTCTTAACGTTGCATTTACACCAATAAATGTAGCTTCTCCAATATTAACAAAACCCGAAACTACTACATGAGAAGTTAAGAAACAATGGTTTCCAATTGTGCTATGGTGCCCAATATGATTGCCACTCCACAATACCACATTATTGCCAATTTTTACATACGGCTGAATAGTATTGTCTTCATAAATAAATGTATTTTCGCCTATTTCATTGTTGCCCCAAATTTTTATTTTTGAGTAAATATAGGTTGCTAATTTATATCCTTTGGCTTTGGCTTCATTGTATAAATCTATACGTACTTTATTTAATTTTGTATAACCTACGGCTATATACATTTCATATTCCGAAGGTGGATAGTTTTGCAAAATATCTTCGAAAGGTGTTACAGGCAAACCCAATAAAGTTTCGCTTTCTATGCGTTCTTTGTTGGCACAAAAAGCCACTGGCTCGTAATGGCTATCTTCTTTAAAATACCAATACACTACCTCGGCTATAGCTGCTGTGCCAAAGATGATTAATTTTTTAGTTTTCTCCATTTTAGTTTTTCTATCTGAATTTAGTATTTCTCGATATATTTTTTGAGTACAAAAAATACTCGAAATGACTAATTTTAATTTTTTAATTGATTGAAAGGAATAACAAAAAAGCCGTAAAAATTATCCATTATTTGTTGTGGGGTATAATGCAGTAATTTTTCGTTTTTTACCTTTGTTAGGTGGTAATACAATTTTTCTTGCGCGCCCCATTTCTTTTTAAAATCATATACACCAGCCTCTCTACTTGCTGTTCCGCCCCAATTCCAGTATTTATAACCTTTAGCTGCTAAGTCTTTCATAGCTTGAAAAATAAGTAAGCTGCTTGGCTGCAAATTTCTATATTCTACATCGGTTCCTGGTGTGTAATATTCTACGGTTTTATTGTATTGAAACACCAACATGGCAGCTATTTTTTTGCTTTCTAATTTAGCCAAATACAGGCTGTATCTTTGTTTATCAATATATTTTGGTATAGCCGCAAAAAAACTTAAATGCTTTACTGGTGCAGCTATTGCACCCATATTTTGGGCGTGTATTTGGTGTAAAAATTTCCAATCCTCTTCATTGCCATCAGATAATTCTACAACTACACCGCTTTTCATAGCCTTGCGAATATTGCGAGGTCGTGGGTCTTCAAAAACAGCCATTAAATCATTTTCAAAATTTTGGGAAAAAGTAGGCATTTCTGTAACCTGCCCTATGCGTTCCGAAATATTATTTAATTCACTATTTTTTTTTACAATCTCTACTTGATTGGGTAAATAATAATTGCTTACAATATTCCAACTCAAGGTATCTATGCTTTCGCTATAATGTTCAAGTGCATCTAATAATTTTGTTTTAATTTCGTCTTGGTTTTCATCAATTAATAAAAATGAGCCATTGCTACCAAAATATGCCAACGAGTTAATTGCAATACCTATTGCAGTAGTCTTAACTAAAATTGGCAACACGCCCAACCATTCATTTTTATCGTTCTGGCATATAATTAACTTTGCCTCGCATTCCAATTGGTTTTCTAACAAAAACAAAAACTCTGAATGGTGAAAAAACAAAGCATTTTCGCATTCATTAAGCCAAAGATTATAAGCTTCAGTTTGGTGTTTTAATTCTATTATTTCTGTTTTATGATTACTCACGCTAAAACGCAAAGTTTTTTAGATTTTTAAAAAAGATGCTGAATATTTGCAAAGCCAAATTTAAGCATGACCAAAAATAATTAATTTATTCAAATATCATTCTTTCACTTCTCGATACAAAAATGCAGAGCCATTTTTTACTCGAAGTGACTGCAACGATTTAACTATACACTTCGACAAGCTTAGTGTCCGAGTAATTCAACAATTTAATTAGCGGCTAATTCTTCTTTAAACGCTTCTGCAGTTTTTAATATACCTTCTTCTAAATCTATTTTAGCTTTAAAATCAAGTATATTTTTTGCTTTATCTACACTTGGAATACGCAAGGCAATATCGGCACTTAAAGCTGCACGGAAAATAATTTTCGATTTAGAATTTAATACTCTGCATACTGTTTGGGCTAGTCCCAAAATGGTTATTACGGCTCTGGCATTTCCAATATTGAAACTTTCGCCAATAGCTTTTGGGTGGTCAAGGCATTTGAATAAACAATCTACAAAATCATCTACATAGCACCAAGCACGTATTTGATTGCCATCACCATCAATATAAATATCTTCATTATTCAAGGCTTTTTTGATAAAAATTTGTATCGCACCTTCGCCTGTTTGCCCTGGTCCATACACGTTGAAAGGACGCACTGTAACTACTGGTAAATGGTATTTACTGTGATATGCATGCGCTAAATGTTCGCCTGCCAGCTTACTTACTGCATACGTCCAACGGGCTTCACCAGTAGTTCCTGCTACGGTTTGGTCGGTTTCCGATGAACGAAAAGCCATAGAACCAAATACCTCCGAAGTAGAAAAATCTATAAATCTTTCTACACCGCCTATTTGATGCGCTGCCTCCAAAGCATTGGCAGTGCCTATCATATTTACACGCATCGTTTTTACAGGATCTTTTATCACAGTATCTATCCCTGCAATACCTGCTGCATGTACTACTACATTGCAGCCACGCATACTATCTTCCATTAATTGATAATCCAATACATCGCCTTTTACAATTTTAATGTTTGGATGATTAGAAAAGCCGCTACCTGTAAGCGTATCTCTATGGAAATTATCATACACCACAATTTTATTGGTGTCTATTAAATTTCTAATTAGGGTATTGGCTATAAAGCCTGCACCACCTGTAATGAATATGGTTTTATTTTCCATTTTTTTTTATTTTTATAATTGATTAATTGAGTGAATAATGTGTTCTATTTCTTGATGTGTTAATTGTGGATACAAAGGAATTACCAAGCCATTTTGCCAAGCATTGTAGGCATTTGGAAACAATGCTTTAGCATCGAGATTATATTTATTTTGGTAAAAATCCATTTGTGGAATACACTGTGCACCATAATTTGCACCTATACCTGCTGCTTTTAATTTGGCTATTGCCTCTGCTTGACTTATGCCATGCAATACTATGTGAAACGACTGCCAAGAGTGGTAATAATTGTCTTCAACTTTTGGTAAAGTCAATTTACTGTTTTTTATTTCTGTCAAAAAGCGTTTGGCAATGGCTTGTTTAGCATCTAAAATTTCTTGAAAGCGTTTAAATTGCGATAAAACTAAAGCTGCTTGAAAATCCGTCATGCGGTAATTATAACCAGCCTCCGTAAAACCAGTATGTCCAGCCGCAGGATTTACCCCATGATTACGCAATATTTTACATTTTTCTATAAATGCTTTGTCTTTACTTACTATTAAACCACCCTCGCCACTGGTAATGGCTTTGCGTGGGTGTAATGAAAAGGAAGCTGATTGTCCAAAAGTACCTGTTTTTTGTCCTTTGTATTCTGCACCTAAAGCACAAGCAGCATCTTCTAAAAACAATAAATTATGTTTTGTGCACAAAGCTTGCAGTTGTTCTACATTGGCAGCCAAACCAAACTCATGAACCGCTAATATGGCTTTTGTTTTAGGTGTTATTTTTTCTTCAATTTTTGTGGTATCAATATTAAATGTATCTAACTGAATATCTACAAATATGGGTGTTGCACCCACAAGCTCCACCACATTGGCAGTAGCCACATACGAAAATGCAGGCACTATTATCTCGTCTCCTGCACCTATGCCATTTACTCGTAGCATAATGTGCATAGTAGCCGTGCCATTACTCACCACCGCCACATGGCTATTGCCCAAATATTCGCCCACATATTGCTCTAAAGCCAATACATTTTCACCCTGTACCAACATACCTGTTTTAAGTACATCTGTAACGGCTGTTATGTCTGTGTCTGTTATGTAAGGTTTGGTTATGGGTATCATGAAAAATTTTGAGTTTGGGAATTTTGATTTTTGATTTTTTGGGAGAGCAATTAGATACTTAAAGTCCCCATTTCTTTTCAAAAATTGCACCTACTTCAATTATTTTAGAAAGTTCTTTTTCAAAAGAAGGATGATTTTTATTTATATCAATAATTGCATTATAAAAAGGATGGTTTAATAATTTTTCTTTTTCATTTAAAATGTTTGATTCATATTCATTTTCTAATTTAAGTTTTTTACTTTGAAAATTTTCTTGCAGCTGCAATTCATTTTTATAAAAATCATCATATTCGCTTCTCCATTTCTTTTCTTTTTTCCTTAACCTGAAATATGGAATACCAAACATCATAACAACAAATATTGAGGGTATAAACATTTTAATATCAAAATCAGGCATAAATGGCGAAATTATAATGCCAAACAACATCATATAAGTAAAAAAACCAAGTATATAAATTGCTATAGTTCTAACAATATTAATCTTTTTTCTATTTAATGTTTTTCTTGAATATTCTGGTTTTTTTAAAGATTTAATTCTTGTTTCCTCCTTATTAAAATCTGCAATATAATTGTCTATATTGTTAAGAATATTAACTTGATAATTACTTTTATCCAATTCAGCCTTCGCTTTAATTGCATTTAAAGTATCTAAAGTTTGTTTGTTAAAAGTTTTATCGCCAATTTCATCTAAACTATCATTTGACTCAATAATATTAACTTTAATTTTTTCATAATAATTATTTAGAACATAATTTAATACCATAGGGTCTTCTATTTTTGATATTAAATCTGTTGTTTCAAAAAGATTATACGATAAAGCTTTATAATATTTTTGAGCCTCTTTATGTTGTTCTGCTTTTAATTGATTTGCTAATATTTGTTTGTTAATTGAATTAGCTTCGTTCATCTGCTTTTTTAAATCAGATAAATGTTTATTGTTATTATATTGCTGAACAAGAATTTGTTCATTTATTTTCCGATTTTTATAGGAATTAATTGCAGTAAAAATTCCAATACCTCTATCAAAATTTGATAGTTTTACTTTTATTTCTTCACTCATTTTTTTAAATTTTTTTTACGCAATAATTTATGCCTTTTTTAACTTCTTTTTTTGAGCTAATAAATTTCTTTTTTCTTTATCAGCTTTTATAAACGCACTTATAGCAAGTTCTTCTGCTTTTGTTAGTGGTCTGTTTTGTTCTCCAATAAAGTCCACATCTAATTCATTTCTGTTTTTCATTTTGGATATTTTTTAAACCCTCCTCCACTCACTCCCCACCATTGCAGGGGCTACCACCCATTCGTAAGGATAGCTTTCGGCAGCTATTTGAGCGGCTTTTATAATTTCAAAACCTAATATGTTTTCGTGGTAATCTATTGTTAGCATTGTGCTAGCATTGTGAATACCCACTGTTGCTAAAAAACTACTTGGCAATAAATGATTCTCTATGGCTACTTCAAAAATATTTTCGCCCTGCTGCAATGCCAATGTGGTATTGCTGTATAAATTTAAAGCATGAAATAAAATGCTTCCATCTTTATCGCATATTTTTACATCGGCATTTACCATTACATTGACGGTTGAATGTATATAAAAGCGCATTTTTATTGGCGATTTATACAATACAGATTCACTAGTATTACCTTCATTATTCAATAATTGCACTCGGGTAATTTTTGCCTCTCCTGTACCTATACCTTTTTGGGTAATGGCTACATCGCCCTCATTGTCGTTGGTGTTTATTTTTAAATATTGGGCAACACAATCGTTAATATTTCCTGCAAAATCTAATGTGCCATTTTTCATTACAATACCTGTATTGCAAAGCGATTTTACAGCACCCATATTGTGGCTAACAAAAATAACTGTTCGCCCTTGTCCGCTTACATCTTTCATTTTGCCCAAGCATTTGCGTTGAAACTCTACATCGCCAACAGCTAATACTTCATCTACGATTAATATTTCGGGTTCTAAATGGGCAGCTACTGCAAAAGCCAAACGCACATACATGCCGCTTGAATAACGTTTTACAGGCGTATCTATATACCTTGAAACACCGCTAAATTCAACTATTTCATCAAACTTGCTGCGTATTTCAGCTTTTGTCATACCTAAAATAGCACCATTTAAAAATATATTTTCTCGCCCTGTAAGGTCGGGGTGAAAACCTGTACCTACTTCCAACAAACTGGCTATTCTGCCTTTTACTTTTATACTGCCTTCAGTAGGTGCTGTAACCCTTGATAGCATTTTGAGTAAGGTAGATTTTCCTGCACCATTTTTTCCAATAATGCCTAATACTTCGCCTTGGTTTACTTCAAAATTTATATCTTTAACAGCCCATACAATATCGCCTTTTTTAGCCGCTTGTGTTCTATCGTTTTCGCCTATTTCAAAAACTTCTTTTTTCCCTGTTATTTTCTTTGCCCAATGTTTCAAATCGCCAGCCAATGTACCGCTGCCAATTTCGCCCAAGCTATACTGTTTGCCTAAATTTTCTACTTTTATTACTACTTCACTCATACACTTTTTTTTAAACAGTATCCATAAAGGTTTTTTCTACTTTATTAAAAGTAGCAATACCAAACAACAACAAGCCAATAGCCACAATAAAACTATACAGCACCATGCTAAAATTAAAACTTCCGCCACAACCAAAACTATACTTGGCTGCCTCTAAAATAGGCGTTATAGGATTGTATTGAATGAATGTGTGAATAGTTGGATTTTTTACCTCACTTAATGGTATAACTACAGATGAGCCATACATTAACAATTGAACACCAAAGCCTACAAGGAAAGTAAAATCACGGTATTTAGTTGTTAATGATGAAATGATTAAACCCAAACTTAAACCCAATAATGCCATAATAATTAGATAAAAAGGAATGAATAGTAATGCCATATTAGGCTGTAATTGGTAACTTTTATCTATAAAATAATAATACAACCACACTGCAATAAGCAATAAAAATTGGATTGAAAATTTTAATAAATTTGAAATAACAACTGAAACAGGCACTGCCAAACGAGGAAAATATACCTTTCCAAAAACACTTGCATTGGCAACAAAGGTATTGGAAGTAGCTGTAAGGCATGAGGAAAAATAGTTCCAAAATGTTTGCCCACACAAAAAGAATAAAAACCCAGGAACGCCATTGGGTGTTAGTTTTGCTATATTTCCAAAAATAACCGTAAATACAATTGACGTAATAATAGGCTGTACAAAAAACCATATAGGACCAAGCACCGTTTGCTTATACACTGCTACATAATCTCTTTTTACCAATAAAGAAATTAAATCTCTGTATTTCCAAAGCTCTTTTAAATTAAGGCTAAAGGCACTTTTTTTGCCGCTTATTTCGTAATCGAAATTCATGCTATGGGTTTTAATATTTTATTGGGTAATTGTATTTTTAAGCTATTGCCCAAGTTTTCAAAATGTACTATAAACCAATCGCCATCTGGTTTTGAATATAATTCGCCAATATATCCTTTAAGCGAACCATCTGTTACCTGCACCTTTTGTCCTATTTCTATTTGGCTTGCATAATCCATAACTGCAATATCATATCCATAGGCTATCATCGATTTTATAGTATCTATTTCGTGTTGAAAAACTTTGGCATTTAGCTTGTTAAATTTTAAAAAACCTACCACACCATTTGTTTGTAAGATAGTTTCATAATGAGGTATTTCTTTTACAAAAATATAGCTATTGAACAATGGTTTTTCTATCGTTTTTTTTCTATCGCTCCATTGGCTTACTACTTTTACAATAGGCAAATAATATTCAATACCTTTTTCGGCAAAGCGTAGGGCTACTTTTTTTTCTTGCCTTGAGGCGGTATATAAAACATTCCAAATAGGTTGCATTTTTTTATCAAAGCGCTGCCTCCTCAGTCCCATTTTGGGTGCTAAGAAAGGTTGCAATATAGTGGCTTTTACTTAGTGTATCAGCCTTTTTTTGTAAACAAGCGTTATCAACTTTTAAATGGTTGAATTATGCCAGTTCTTTAGGTTTATTTTCATTGCTCCAAAGCAGCAATGTAGGTTCAGTTTTATCTATTTTGGTTATTACTTTATAACCTATTCTTCTACTTATTTTTTTTTCAACTTTTTCACAAATTTCTTTTAAGAAATCCTCGTTCACTTTGCCTATGATTAATAAATCTATGGAATTGCTATCCAATCCTTTTGCAAAAGAGCCCGTAAGATAAACTTTTTCAAGATTTCCAAGTTTTGATACTACATATTCCACTATCCAATCTAAGCCTATGTACTTAAATACAATATTGTTAATATCCTTAAAAAGAGGGTGTGTGGTATTGGCTTTAAATAGTTTTTTATTGCCTTCAAATTCTGTTTGCAGCATGCCTGCTTTCTCGAATTTATTCAGCTCAAGCCGAATGGCATTGGTACTTTCACCAAATTCGGCTTCTAAATTGCGTAAATAAGATTTTGTGGCACTGTTTAAAAAAAATTTTAACAGCAATTTTACGCGTGTTTTAGAAGAAATAAGGGTTTCTATCATTGCACTTATTGAGTAGCAAAACTACTCAATAATTTTGAAATGATAAAATTTATTTATTTTTTTCTGTATATCCGTAATTAATCATATTCCAGTAATATTAGCAATAACA
>CAZDGF010000020.1:0-49815 GCA_964505065.1 uncultured Chitinophaga sp. | reverse complement strand
GCAATGGTAGATGATGGCTTGCCATTTTAATTTTTAGTATTTTTTTAACCCAAATTAATCAATAGGAGATTTTAAAAATCGAACTACTTGATTTAGTTGGGTTAACCCCGATTTATAAATTGCAATTATGTTTTGTAAAAACATGATTTGCAATTTGTTATTCGATTCAGCAATTCTATTGCTGAATTTGGGTTTAATGGGTTACTATCCTCCACTTTTTATTTATTGAAAAGTGGAGGTTTTTTTTATTAGACTAATTTTTTTTAGGCTTAAAATCTTCCAAAATTGATTTTAAATTTTTTATACCATACCATAATACTGTTGCTATTAAGCCAATAACAATACCAATTATAACACCTAAAGTTATATTTTTTTGCATTGGTTTTGCATTAAATTTTAATGGAAAGCGAATATCATCAATTACTTGTATCATAGGCGTTTCCTTTACTACACTCATTTTAGCACTTTCTAAACTTAATACTGCCTCGCTATACATAGTAGATATAATTTCCATATTACGTTTGTTGCGCATCTCAGGAATTTTTGTAACTGAAAAAGTTCCTAATATGTTATTATCAACAGCACTTGCAACCGCACTTTCTTTTCCTGCTAAAACACTGTTTAAAGAATCTACCCTACGTTGAGCAAATTTTAATACTGAAACAGAGCGTTGCGTTCGCTTATTTTTATAATAATCTGTTAGTGAAATTAAATGTGTTTCTAAAAATTTTTTTGTAAAATGCTCATTTGGAGCAGTAAACGATAAATCAAAAAAACCAGATTCTCTGATAACTGAGGTATAGCGCCCTTTAATTTCCCAAGCAATAGAGGCAAGATAGCTATCTTTAGAATCATCAATACCTAATTTATAGTTTTTATCAAATAAATAATCGGCTTTGCTGCCCCATAGTTTTGCTCTTAATTTTAAATAATGGTTAATAAGTAAGTCTTTTTCTTTGTTTAACTCTATTTCGTAAAAAAGTGTATTTTCTATTAATTTTCTGGAGTCTAATAGCTCTTTTAATATGGTTTTATTGCTGCCAACTTGTTGGTTTACCAAGCCCAATTGCGAAGCTAAATTAAAAGCGCCTAGCTGGTTTTGCATATCCTCGTCTGCCAACATAAAGGATATAGATGCTGTATAATTCTCTTCTATTTTATTGGCTTTTAAATAAAATACATATACCATTATGGCAATAGCAACTATTACCACATAAATATGCGTAATTAAAAACTTAAGTAAAGCTTTTAAATGTTTAATAATTAACTGCTGTTGGCTTAAAATAGGTGTTTGCATATTTTATCTTAATAATGAACGAAGGGTAACTATTAGCGTAGCCATACCGAGCAATCTAATGATAGTTTTATCAAATTTTTCGCCAACGTTTACTTTGCTTTTTGTTACTTTATTTTTATGCGCCACTTCTACTACTGCACCAGGTTTTAATTTTGGATATTTAATAAATAATAAATAATGGCGTGCTTTTTTACGGCTTCCATCGGCATAGGTTACTACGGTTTTTCTACGAATTGCGCCATCATCAAAACCCCCAGCAAAATGTTTAATATAGTATTTTGCTCTTCTGCCAGGTTTAAAGTAGGTACTTATTCCTTCCGAGCCTTTTGGTATTCTAACAGTGCCTTTTACAGTTACAATATCTGTAAATCTAGGAATATTTATAACATCATTATTTGCCAAAATATAATTAAAGTGCGATTTTTTTCTACTCAAAGCTTTATCTAATTTTACTATTACTCTTGAAGAAATACTATCTTGAACATTTCTATAAAACGAAGTGCCATGAGCAAAAGCTGTAGGGCGCAGGCCTCCAGCCCGTTTTATAACATCAGAAAGACGCTCATTTTCGTTTATCAAAACGTATCTGCCTGGGTAAAATACTTCGCCATTTAGTTCAACAAAGCGAGAGGGGCGGGCATTTGGGTTTCTTCTAACAATAATATAATCGCCTGGTTGAATTAAAAATTTTTCGGCCGATGCATCCAAATCAAAGTTTTTTAATACCCCAATTGTAATCAATTTAGGTGCTATGGGTGTATTGATATTTTCTTTATCAAGCCCTATTGTTCTTATTAGCTCAATAATTGCATTTTCTGCATTTAGGGTAAATCCGCCACATTCTAATAGCAATTGGCGCATGGTTAATCCTGTTCTGTATTGAAAGGTTTTTGGTTGTTTTATCTCTCCGCTTATGGTAATTTCAAATTTATTTACAAATGTACTTTGGTCGAAAATAGTAATAACATCTCTTGGTTGTGGTTCAAAATTATCTGCACTTGCAGGGTTATCAATGGCATTTTGAATATTGATAATTTGTTGCGTTTGTTGTCCAAGCAAATCTGTTCTTATCAAAATGGCTCTTTCTTTTATGGCTGTTTCGGTAAAGCCTTTGCAAAGATTAATATAATCCATTAGTTTTAAGCCTGCTGTAATATCAAATTGTTTAGCTTCTCTAACCCCTCCATTAATATTAAATATCATATCACGTTTTGTAATAAATTTCCCAAAAATCATTATTTCGTCTCTATACATCAGTTTTACATCGTGTAAAGGATTTTTGGCTAATGCTTCTTTCAATAAAAATGGAATAGTGGCTTTGGTTAAATCATCATAAGTTCTAATAATATATGCCCACTCCATAGAGGTATTGAGCAATGTGCCATTGGCTCGGGCTATAAGTGTTGATACCGTTTCATTTGGATTTATGGTGTACTCGCCAGGAATATTTACCTCGCCCAGCAGTTTTACTAATGTTTTATTGTTATCGGCAATGGAACGCACATTAAATTTATCGCCATTAGCTATTTCAAAAGCTTTATTGCTTTTGGCTAACGAATCGTAATTGATATTGAACGAAATATACCTATTGTTGGCTATTCTATTAACAGTAATATCTTTGGTATAGGCTAAAAGGCTAAAGCCAGAGGCATATTTTATAATGTCTTTAAGGTTTTCTTTACCTTTCAGTTCAAAAGTATGCCCTCGTTTTACTTGTCCGCTAATGGTAGCTATTTTATTGATAGCTGGTACTATAAT
The DNA here is from genome assembly GCA_964505065.1 of uncultured Chitinophaga sp. Classification (GTDB taxonomy): domain Bacteria; phylum Bacteroidota; class Bacteroidia; order NS11-12g; family UBA955; genus JABMMZ01. The sequence continues at coordinate 46,760 of CAZDGF010000020.1, read as the reverse complement.
ATAATCATTGTTTTGCAGGTATATTTCTCTTGATGTTTGAGGGTTTAGCATGTATTCATACACATCAAAACTATCTATTACTTTACCTTCTCTTTTTATATAAATATTGCGTACAGAGCCTATATCTGTGGGTCCGCCAACACTTGAAAGGATATTGAAAACAGAATTAGATGCCAATACATTAAATGTTCCAGGATTATATACTTCGCCAATAATGTTTACATTTATTTTGCGAACACCTACCACAGTTAGCTGAAAATTAGCACTTGAACTTGTAATTCCTCTAAATTTTCCCCTAATAATCTCTCTGGCTTGGCTTACAGTTTTACCCTTTACATCTACTTTTGCCAAATTACCATACGCCACATAGCCTTGATTATCTACAATGGCATCGTTGTTATATGAAGATAAACCCCAAATAGATACATTTAGCTTATCGCCTACACCAATTACATAATTTTCATCTGCCACCACATCAGTAGCTTTGGTATAAAATTTAATATTTGTACCTCTAAAAAAATGATGTCCCCAAATAGCCGAACTGCTTGCAGGTTGGTTTTCTAAGCGTATTAATTCAAGTTCTTTTTGTAATAAAATTTGCTCACGTTGTAAAATCAAGTTAAGGTTTTGCCCTTTGGTAATTATATTTTGGCTATCTATACTTGTTTTATATTTTTTAGCTCTCAATTCTTCCAATTCATCTTCGGCTTGTAAGCGTCTTTTTTCTAATTCTTGCTTTTGCAATTCGGGTGTATTTTCTGGTTGACTGCTTTTTTTAGAAGTGTCTGTTGGATTTACGCCTGTATTGTTTGCAGATGTTTGTGTATTTGTAGTTGTTTGTCCATTATTGGTTGGAAAAAGCATATTAAGCAAACCGCCACCCCCTGCATTTGGCAAAGGCGTAGGAACTGGTTGTGCATTTACCAATCCTACAATTGCAATACATCCAAATAAGATTAAAATTTGTTTCATTCTATTATTTTTTTATTAAACCTAATAAGTAATCGCCATAGCCGCTTTTGGTTAATGGTTTTGCTATGGTTTCTAATTGTTGGTTATCAATATATTTCATTCGCCAAGCTACTTCTTCAATACTACCTATTTTTAAGCCTTGACGTTCTTCTATTACTTGCACAAATTGCCCTGCTTGCATTAGGCTGTTGAAAGTGCCTGTATCGAGCCAAGCTGTGCCACGTTGCAAAATACCTACTTTTAATTGTCCACGTTTTAAATATTCTTTGTTTACATCTGTAATTTCATACTCACCTCTTGCGCTTGGCTTTAGGTTTTCTGCTATTTCTACCACGCTGTTATCGTAAAAATATAAACCAGGCACAGCATAGTTAGATTTTGGCTCTAAAGGTTTTTCTTCTATACTAATAGCATTGTTGTGTTCATCAAATACTACCACACCATAACGCTCGGGGTCGCTTACATGGTAGGCATATATTACACCGCCTGTGGGGTTATTATTGGCTTGTAAAAGGCTTTGCAGCGATGCACCAAAAAAGATATTGTCGCCCAATATTAAGGCTACTTTATCATTGCCAATAAACTCTTTACCTATTACAAAAGCTTGGGCTAAGCCATTGGGAATTTCTTGTACGGCATAGCTAAATTTACAACCCAACTGCTGCCCATTGCCCAATAGTTTTTCAAACTGAGGCAAATCGTGTGGTGTAGAAATAATCAATATTTCTGTAATACCAGCCATCATAAGGGTAGATAGCGGATAGTATATCATTGGCTTATCGTACACAGGCATCATTTGTTTGCTTACAGCCAATGTTAATGGGTGTAAACGAGTACCACTGCCGCCTGCTAATATTATTCCTTTCATTTTTCTTTTTTTTCTTAATCCTTATCCGTTTATTCAACTTGTCGAGTTTTCTTTCATTAAGCTTGTCGAGTTTTCGTTTATTGAGCTTGTCGAAAAGAACTATCTACTCGCATACATTGCTTGGTAATATTGCTGATAATTGCCCGAAGTTACATTTTGCAACCATTCGGCATTTGCCATATACCAATCTACTGTTTTTTCTAATCCTTGTTCAAATGTTACCGAAGGCTGCCATCCCAATTCATTCATTATTTTACTGGCATCTATGGCATATCTAAAATCGTGCCCTGCTCTATCGGTTACATAAGTTATCAATTTTTCGCTTTCGCCCGCTTCTCTACCCAATTTGGTATCCATTAATTGGCATAAGAATTTTACCAATTCTATATTTTGCCATTCGTTGTTGCCGCCAATATTATAAGTTTCGCCTATTTTTCCTTTATGAAAAATATCATCAATAGCCCTTGCATGGTCTTCTACAAAAAGCCAATCACGCACGTTTTCTCCTTTGCCATATACAGGCAAGGGTTTGCTGTGGATAATGTTATTTATCATAAGCGGAATAAGCTTTTCTGGAAAATGATGCGAGCCATAATTGTTACTACAATTACTCAATTTTACAGGCATGCCGTAGGTATGATTATAAGCCCTAACAAAATGGTCGCTACTGGCTTTAGATGCAGAATAGGGTGAATTGGGGCTGTAAGCAGTAGTTTCTAAAAACTTACCTTCATCACCAAGTTGCCCATACACCTCATCGGTGCTTACATGGTAAAATGTTTTACCTTCATAGTTATTGTGCCAAATAGTTTTAGCCGCATTTAATAAATTTACTGTACCTATTACGTTTGTCATAACAAACTCCATAGGGTTAGAGATACTTCTATCCACATGGCTTTCGGCAGCTAAATGTATAACGCCTGTAAACTGGTGTTGGTGAAATAAATCTTGAATAAAAGCAGCATCGGTAATATCGCCTTTTACAAAGGTATAATTGGGCTGATGCTCAATATCTTTAAGGTTTTCTAAATTACCTGCGTAGGTTAGTTTATCTAAATTAAATATATGATAATTTGGATAATTATTTATAAACCTACGCACCACATGCGAGCCTATAAAACCTGCACCGCCAGTAATTAATATTTTTTTATCAGCCATTTATTTTAGTTTAAATCCATTAAAAACATATCGAAAATAAGCGGTGCGTTTGGCGGAATTACCCCGCCAGCACCACGCTCGCCATAGGCTATATTGGCAGGTAATATGGCTCTTACTTTCATGCCTTTGTTCATTAACAATAGCATTTCTTTCCAGCCTTGAATAACATTTGCATTTTGTACTGGTAAATCAAAGCTTTCATCTCTATCAAAGCTACTATCAAATTTTTTGCCATTCATTAAATAGCCTGCATAGTGCATACTTGCATTAGTGCCGCTTGTTGCTGGTTTTGTAACATCGCCTTTGTCTATTACAATGTATTGCAAACCGCTTGCAGTAGTTATGGTATCTTTACCTGTGCCATCATAGGGCGCATAGCTAATTTTTTCAGCAATGTCTAATAATTCTACATCAAATATCAAAGTACTATTTGCTGGAATGTCGCCATTTTCTTGGCTGCCATAGCCAAGGTTTGAAGGAATAACCAAGGTAGCTGTTTCGCCCACTCTAAGGTTTAAAAAGCCCTCGTCCCAACCTTGTATTACCTGCCCTGTGCCTACATTAAAACTAAATGGTTGCCCTCTATCGCGTGAGCTATCAAACTTTTTGCCATTTACCAATGTGCCTGTGTAATGCGCTTTTATTTTATCGCCTGCTACGGGTTGTTTGCCTGTTGGGTTCTTTTTGGTAATTATGTATTTAAGTCCTGATGGGGTGGTTATTGTATCGTTCATTTTATTTTTTTATTTTTTAACAATAGGTTTTTTTGTAATTGTTGTTTTGGGTTTCGGTTTTACAGCATTAGTTTTAGGTTTAGCTGCTTGTTTTGGTTGTTGTGCATTTGCTTGGTTGCTAACCATTATAGCAACGGTAGCTAAAAGGGTATAAAATTTAATTTTCATTGGTTATTTTATTTATTTTCTACTTTTAAAATATTTATTTCGTATGCCAAGGTTGAAAAAGGCGGTATCATACCCTCTACACCATCTGCCCCATAAGCCAAATCATAAGGCAATACAAAGGTGGCTTTATCGCCTTCGCTCATTTTTGTTAGCATATCGTACATGCCTATTGGGTCTAATTGTGTTTTTAATACTCTAACTATGCGTGGGCTACCCATCGTATAACTATTGTAAAACTCTGTACCATCGAACAATTTGGCTATAAAATGAAATTTTACCACACTATTTTCTGCTATTCTTTTAGCTGTATCGGCATTGGCTTTGGCATGAAACTGATAGCGAATCCCACTTGTGGAATCCATTTGCACTACCAAGCCATTCTTTTTTACATAATTGTTTATGTTTACAATCTCTTCGTTCCAACGGGCTATTTTTTCTGCATTTACAATGCTGTCTTTTTGATAAGCTGTTAATACTTTATTGAGCTTAATTACAAATTTTAAATCGCTGCCTTTTTTTACAAACGAGGGTAATTCTGTAGCCAATCTTGTTTTTAGAAAAAACGAATCTGCATTGATTAAAAAAGCAGCACTATCGCCCACAGCCATACAGCCTAAGGCTTCCATAATATCGCCCCCTTTGTGCGTGGGTGCTACAAGCAATATAATATCCGAACTGCGACCAAAATTATTGAAAATAATAGAATCTTCGGAATTGGCAATACTATAATTGCATTGTAAATACTGCCCCAATGTAGGCAATACCAAATTTTGGCTGCGTTTTAAAAACTTAAACCGCAAGCCACTTTCTTTTTTAGAAAAGCTATTGCAAGCTGCCAATAAGGCTATAATACCTAAAACGAATAAATAGTTTTTTTTATGCATTCAGTTCTTTTTTGTATAGTTTCAAATTTTCTTTAAATTCTTTAACAGTATGCTCAAATGTTAGCATACTGCTACCACCTGCTGCATTAAAATGTCCGCCCCCCTCAAAATGATTCATGGCAAAGGCATTGGCTGCAAAACTGCCCTTACTTCTAAAGCTCATTTTTACCATTTTTGTTCTATCTATAATTAAAACAGCAAATTTAATACCTTCTATGCCTAATCCATAATTTACCAAGCCTTCTGTATCGCCTGTTTGAATTTTATATTTCTTTAATTCTTCTTTGTTAATGGTAATTAGGGCGGTGTTATATTCTCTCAATACTTCTAATTTTTGGCTAATGGCATAGCCAATAAAACGCACTCTATCTTCGGTAAAACTATCAAATACTTGGTCGTGTATGGCTACATGGTTTATGCCGTAATCCATTAAGTCTGCCGCTATTCTATGGGTATTGCTGCTGCAATTGCTATGGCGAAAAGAGCCTGTATCTGTCATTAAACCTGTATAAAGGCAAGCAGCTACATCGGCATTCATATAGCTTGTGTTTTGGCTTTCTTGTATCAATCTATATACCAACTCGCAAGTGCTGCTGGCTTTATCGTCCCAAAAAGTAAGCTGCTCAAAACCTTGTGGAAACTGATGATGGTCTATCAATATTTTAAGGGCTTGGCTATTGCCTACAATATCGCCAAACTCATTGATACGGCTTAAATGGTTAAAATCTAAACAAAATACAAAATGGGCTGCATTGGTAATTTCAGCAGCTTTTTGTTCGTTTCCTTCAAATACCAATACCTCTTGGCTGCCTTTCATCCAATGTAGTGCTGGGGCAAAATCGGTAGGGGTAATAACGGTACTGGAAACACCAAAATTTTTTAAAAACAACTGTAGCCCAAGACTACTGCCCATAGCATCTGCATCGGGTTTATGGTGCGTGGTAATTACCACCTTTGCATTGGGTGTTTGATTTATTGTATTTAATATTTCGGTAGCTGTATGGTTTACCATGTGGTTTAAGCCCACAAAGATGCTTTAAATATTAAGTAAATAGAAAATTATTTTCGCCCAAAAGTGCAATTTTGTTCGATAAAAAAGACAAAAAGTGCAGGGGATAAGCCACAGTTAGTTTTTATGCTTTAGAAAAACAAGTAATGCCCAACTATTTTTCCAAAATTGTTTGGTAGCCTTAGCAAACAAATTGGCTGCAAATCAAAATCAAAAATTAAACCCAAATTCAGCAATAGAATTGCTGACTCGAATAACAAATTGCAAATCATGTTTTTACAAAACATAATTGCAATTTTTACATCGAGTTTAAAAATAAGTAGAAATGCCGAAACTAAATCCTCCGGTTTTTACAGCAGGGTTTCCAAGAATGTCTTTTTGCAATTGGTATCTGTAATTTAAACGAAATACGGTTTGCGAGGTTGGTCTGAAACTTATGGCAGGCATAATGCTCCAAAGATCCTCGCTTATATTGCTATTTGTTTCCTTGAATTTTCCAACATTCCAATCCACATATTCTAACCTGCAAGCCAAATTAACTACTGCTTTATCCCACCCTGCAATTCTTTTTTTTAATATAGGCTGCACCAAATCAATAAAACCTCCTTGTTGTTTATTGCCGTATTGTTGGGTGTAAGTTTCAGGCACATCTATATTCACCCAAGCCCATTCGGCAGTTATAAATGTGTTGAGCTTTGGTAAGGTTATATTATAATCTATAGCAAAAACATCGCATCTTCTTTTGTTGTCTATTACAATTCCATCTTCCAAAAAAGTGTTGTAAATACCACCCATATAAGATAAACCTATTTCGCCTATTTTTTGGTTTCGTATTGCAATTTTAGTTGTAAAAAGAGGTGTGCCGCTGGCACTTTTTTCAAAACGCTCCACATTGTTTTTAGCTGCTGGCAAATAGGTTTTGTTTTGTTCATTGTCTATTATGGAATTATCAAAACCGCCACTCAAATAGGCTTCATAGCCAAACATCCAATTTTTTTTATACGTTTTGCCAAATAAGCCAAACCCTGCATTGCTCCAAGTAGCTGGCAGCATTTGTGTTGCCATAATTGGTCGGTCGGTAAATTCCCATTTTGGTCCATCATGGTTTTGGTTAAAAGCCCCAATAGGATTAAGAATAATGCCGCCTCTTAAATTTAACAATGGATGAAATTCTACATCTACAGAGGCAAACTCTAATCCAATTTCTTTAGTGCCATCTTCAAATTCTAACTCTGCTAAAAATTTTATTTTTTTACTAATAGTTGATGCTAAAAAAATAGTAGTTCTTCGCATTTGAAATTGGTGTCCTTCCGAAACCCCATCTGTGCCTAACCGCTGCCAGTTTACCTCTGCATAGCCGCCCACAGAAATAGGCATTTTTCCAATGCCTAAAAACGGTCGATTATATACCGCATCCATATTCAATTGTTGTTTTAAAGTATCTACAGGAATTCTTTTAAAAAGAGTTGAATCTATTTGCGCTTGACTATTAAATATTGATATTATGGAAAGAAAAATGATAGCTAATATTTTGTTCATTTTGTTTTAAGTGAAATTTTTATGTTCTGATGTTCTATTGTAATTGGAAAAGTTTTTAGTGGCTTATCTGCTGGTGCGTTTTGTACATTTCCTTTGTTATCAAACTCGCTGCCATGTGCTGCACACACTAACTTATCGCCATATACCGATAGCTCTGCACCCTGGTGTGTGCACTGCATATACAAAGCGGTAAATTCTTTTTCTGAAAACCTATAAACACATATTGGAAAGTTTAATTTTTCATTTTGCACCACAATATATTTTCTGAATGATTTTACATTGTTTTTTAAAACCTCAAAATCTGAAAGTGGTACAACTATGTTTTCGCCTACTATGGGTGCTGCAATAATTTTAGAGCCTGCGCAACTTTGCAATAAAATGCCAATTGCAGATACTCCCAAACAAGCATAACCACAGGTTTTTATAAATTCTTTTCTGTGCATTACAATGATTTTAAAAAATTGATAAGCGCATTTTTTTCGGTTTGAGAAAGCGCAATAAAATTATTTTTACTTTGCATTGCCTCTCCACCATGCATATCTATGGCTTGTTCTATGCTTCTTGCCCTGCCATCGTGCATCAGAAAATATTGCCCTCCTTGAGAATTTGGCGATAAGCCCAAGCCCCAAAGCGCAGGCGTACGCCATTCAAAGGTTTTGGCGCTGCCTTCTGTGTATCCATCATCTAAGCCGCTGCCCATATCGTGCAAAAGCAAATCTGTGTAAGGATAAAATGTTTTGTTAGACAAGGCTTCAATTGGCGAAAAACCTGTTTGTAATTGTGGAGTATGGCAAGAGCCACACTTGGCTTGTATAAATATATTTTTACCTTTTATTATTTCTGCATCCTCTTTTTTTCTTTGAATTGGAGCTTTTAAAGTATTCAAATAAGCAACCACATCGTTTATTTTTTGGGCAGAAACTTCGGGGTCTATTTCTAAACCAGTATAAACGTCAATAGGATTGAAAATAGAAGTAATGCCCATATCTTGGTTATAAGCATTTACTGTTTGATGCAGCAAATTATAAGCAGATGCTTTTTTGCCAAAACGCCCCAAATATTTACCATTATTAACTACCGCATTTGGGTTGGATTTAATGGTGCTTGGTATTTCTATCCAACTGGGAACACCCGAAATTCCATCACCATCTATATCGTTAGGATCTGCCATGTTGATAATTGATTGGTCGGTAACAAATTGTAAAAAACCTAAGCCTGTAAATGCTGGAGCAGTTAATTTTGTATAAGAAGCTCCAGCGGGCAACTGTTCGGGTTTAAAGCCTGGCATTGCTCTGTTTTGTAATTGTGGACCGCCCAAATGCAAAAATTGATTGCCTGTGCTATCCTTTTGTCCAAATCGGGTAAGCGTTGTGAAGGGTGTTCCTTTGCCATCGCCTGCATGACAGGATATGCAATTGGAAGCTACGAAGATTGAACCTAAGCCTGTTGCTCCTGTAAATATTTCGTTCACATTAGCATTGCCTCTTAAAAAGACAGCATTTTGCTCATTATTAAGCCCTGCAATTGGTCCATCTAAAATATTTTCTTCTGCTGGAGCTTGGGGTTCAAATTTAGAACAAGCTGCCAAAAGTGCAATAAATATAATTGCAATAATTAGTAATTTATAAGTAGTTTTTATAAGCATTAATGATAAAGTTTAAAAGAATGCAAAGATAATAAGTTAGACTAATCTAACAAATTTATTTTAATAATATTTTTTAATCAGTTAGATACTATAAACTTAAAATATTATTTTTGCCTTATGAATTCTTTGGCTGAAGAAAATTATTTAAAAGCATTGCTTCATTTATCTAACAATAAAGGAGAAGTAAATGTAAATGAATTATCAAAACGATTGGAAATAAAAATGCCAACTGTTACCAGCATGATGAAAAAACTTTCTTCAAAAAAATTGGTATTTTACGAAAGTTATAAACCATTAAAATTAACTGATAAAGGAAAAAAAGAGGCTGCTTCGATTATAAGAAAACACCGCCTTACAGAAATGTTTCTTGTAGAAAAAATGGGCTTTGGATGGGAGCAAGTTCACGATATAGCCGAACAAATAGAACATATCCAATCGCCTGAATTTTTTTCTAAAATGGATGAGTTACTTGGTTTTCCTAAGTTAGACCCTCACGGCTCGCCAATTCCTGATAAAAATGGAAAAATGGCTTGGAAAGCATATAGCAAACTGAGCGAATGTAAAACTGGAGACACCGTTAAACTCTCTGCTGTTATCAATACATCTGCTGAATTTTTGAAATTATTAAACAGCCGAGCATTGAGTTTAGGGCTAAAAATGAAAATTAAATCTGTTGAGTCTTTTGACAATACAATGGTTGTAAGCTATGGAAAGCGATTGTCGGAAACATTGAGCCATACGGTTTGTGAAAGGCTATTGGTAGAAATAGTTTAAATAGACTTCCATTTATTGTTCTGTTGTTTGTTGGAGGTCATAGATTGGTTCTTTTTGAATAGCTATACAAATGAACCAAATATGCTTGGCAGATTAAAAATTCTTTAAGAGAAATACAAGCTATCGTATAACAAATTAATTTAAAAAAACTTGGTATAGAAAACATGATTGAAAAAATTAAACCCAAATTAATCAATAGGAGATTTGAAAAATTGAACTATTTGATTTAGTTGGGCTTAACCCCGATTTAAAAATTGCAATTATGTTTTGTAAAAAAATGATTTGCAATTTGTTATTCGATTCAGCAATTCTATTGCTGAATTTGGGTTAAAAATTGGATACCCAACTACAAGGCTATAGTTAGGCTTTATTTGAAAAGGCAAAATAGAAGGTATTTTAGAGCCAAACAAGCACCTAAAATTTTAGAATTTAAAATAACGGCTAACGGTTAGGTATTGCCGAAATGGCGGAATTTAGAATTACAAATATTCAATAAACCACAAATGCCAAAAAGAAGTATCGGTATCCAATTAGTATTTATGCCCCAATTTTAGAAATACCTTGTTTAGTTGCTGGTTTGTTTGTTTTCCTTATATTTTTTAAACGCATACTTTACTATAAAGTAAATAATTAGTGCAGAGAGTACACCTGTTAAGAAATCTGTTAACGGAACCATAACAGCTGTATAAAGCATCATTGAAAACTCAAATTTGCCATGTTCTTTTATTTCTTTTATCTCAGATGGTTTTATCATATTACTTGCAACCCAAACCAATATTCCACCAATACATGCCATTGGCACTAATTCTAAATATTGTGCAAGATAAAAAGCCATTGTTAGTTTTAAAATTGCTTTAAAATATCCTGCCAAGGGTGTTTTTGCTCCTGCTTTTATGCTAGTAGCAGTTCTTGCTAATGCTCCTGTGCAAGGAAAGCCTTGAACTAATGGCGTTATAATTTGTACAAGTCCTTGACCAAAAAATTCCTTATCAGGATTAAAAGGAGTTCTGTCATTTTTGGCTAATCTGTCTGCCATAGATGAACACAACACGCTTTCTACTCCAGAAACAAAAACAATGGACACAACAAAATAAATAATATCAAGCAGCACAGTTCCATTCATTGCAGGTAAAATAGGTAATTGAATTTTAAAAAAATTATTGGGTATTGAACCGTATAAATCTTTTACTAAAACAATGTTTTTATCGGCTAACAATGTTGCAGAAAGTAAGGTTGCTGTTCCCATAGCTATAACAGGACCAGGAATGTATATGGATAGTTTCAATAAATACTTTGCAAGTACAAATGTAAGTACACCTATTAAAATTGACCATCCATTTATAATGTTAAGGTTATTAAATGCCATTGATAAATTATGAAGTAACCCACCTTTTATATCTTCATCTTGTCCCAAAAAATCTTTGAAGTTTTCTATACCTAAAATATCTTCAAAATTGGTAAGCGCAATTGAAAGAGCTATTCCAATTGTAAAACCTACGATAATAGAATTAGGCACTAATTTAGCGTACTTTCCAACTCCAAATATTCCCATTATTATTAAAATAACACCTGAAATAATAGAAACAAGTACTAAAAAACCATGTGCCGTTTCAAATTGCCCTCCACTTGCAGGACCGTATTTTGTTATTAATGCTGCAATAACAGGAATAAAAGCTGCTGTAGGTCCGTAAACTTGATATTTAGAACCACCAAAAGTTCTACCAATAACACAAGCCAATGCACCCGCAATTATGCCGTGTTCCGGTCGCATGCCCATTGCCATTGCGAAGCCCATTGCCATTGGTATTGCAGTCATTGCAACAATTAGCCCTGCACTAAAATCTTGATAAACTGTTTTTAGCCAATTTTCTTTTGTTAAATCTTCCCATCGCGAGTCGAAAAACGTGAAAAATAACTTAATTCTGCCTATTGGCGTTGTAGGAAACTTTATTTTGTTCATTTTAAACTAAATTATTTTTTGATTTTGTGATAATTTTTTTTGGATTAAATCCAATTTTTTATTTAATTTTTTGCTGTAAATGGCACAAATATATATAATTTCTTTCAATAAAATTAATAAATGCATTGGTTGTAAAACCAAGAAAGGGCTATATCCGAAATTTACATTTTACAAAGCGTTTGTTTTTCAATTTGTTTAAACCCAAATTCAGCAATAGAATTGCTGAATAGAATAACAAATTGCAAATCATTTTTTTACATAACATAATTGCAATTTTTAAATCGGGGTTAATCCCAACTAAATCAAATAGTTCAATTTTTCAAATCTCCTATTGATTAATTTGGGTTTAATGGCTATAAAAGCGCCCAAATAAACTATGGCAAAAAAGAAGATGGCATACAAAAAGACAATGACTAACACGCCTTAATTATCACCATTTAAAAACCAAAACGCAACTTGCTTGTCATCCTTTTAGTTGTATTTTAAAATTAACAAAAGGGCGGCTAATAACCTACTTTATAAGCTTTCAAATATTTGTATTCTGCTTTAAGTGTAGCGCTTTTTATGTATGGTTTAAAATTGTGTAGCATATTGCTATCGTTGGCTATTAAAATAAGCGGTTTACATACTTTGGTAATTTCAATTAGTCTTTCCTTATCTTCATTTTTATGAACTGTAAAACCTCTTAAATGCAATAAATAAAGCATATTGTTAGGTGCATTGCCATAGCCAATGGCTACTTTATTTTGAAAATTGATATTTGCTTTATTCAATATAATTTTAAATTGTTTGTAATCTTCCACATCTTGCGCTGATTGCTCCCAATAATTGCCCTTTTGATAGCGCGATTCTAAATTTTGCTTACCTATTTTATATTGAAAATGAAAGCATAAAATAAGCAGCATAAAAAAAGATGCTTTAAGCCACCAATAGCTGCTTTTTATTTTAGAAATGATAGAGGCTAAAGCTACCCAATTGGTTATAAACATTGGTAAAAGGCAAATAATATAATAATCGTGGTACTTATATTGCTGCACCATTAAACAAAAAAAAGCAATGCTTCCTATGGTATTTATAATTGCAATAAAATACAGCGTGGTAGGAATCCATTTTTTTAAAAATAAAACTAAAAACAGTAAAGCCAATGCCAAATAAAAAATAGGCTGTGCAAATGTTTCACTTGGCCAATTGCCCCAATAGATATAAAAAGCTTCTTTAAAAGCAGCCCAATTTTCTGATATTGGAATTTGCATTAAAAAATACTCGCTGCGGTGTAGCTTGCCCAAATGGTTGCTCCATAATTGCCAAGCTGTAGGTATGGCTGTAGCCAACATTAAAGAAATAAATAATTTTTTGCGTTGCAATAATTCTATTTTTAAAAAAGAAATATAACTCAATATAAAAACGCCAAACATTGTACACCATTGTATGGCAGAGGTGGTTTTTATAGCAATACTAAGGCTTAATGTAAGGATAAAAAGTAGTTGAAATAGTCGTTTTTTTTCTTCAGGTAAGTAGGCATGAGCAATATGTTGCCTAAAAAAACAATACCAAGCCACCAATACCAAACCTAAAGAAAAGGCATCGGGCAAAAAATTAGTGGCATAAAACAGCAAAATAGGAGAGGCATTTACTATAAAAACCAAAAGCATAGCAGCAATAGATTTTATATATAGTTTTAGCCATAAAAAAAGGGCAAACATACCTGCGCTTAGCATACAAAACGTTAGCAGCCTAAACCACATTTCTTGGTAGCCAAATAACTTGAAAAGGATAGCTGCCAAATAGCTTGGCAAAGGCATTTCTACAGATACTATGCCATCGCTACAAAAATTTTCGTTTACCTCGGGGTATAAAAACCTAAAACCATTGTAATAGTAATTTTGTGCAATACTTGCTCTATCGCATTGCGCCCCTTGGTGAACACCCATTGGGGCTTTGCGTATATTGTTAAAATGCCCTATAAAAAAATGAAAAAGCAACCATACGCATATAAACTTACAAAATGTTATGAATTGCTTGGTTTTCAAATAGTTTATTTAGCTGTATTTGAGGCTATTATTGGCACTTTGGTTTCTTTTATTTTGGTAATGCCACCATAAATGTTTTTAATATTTTTATAGCCTTTTTTATGTAATATACTCGAAGCTATCATACTGCTGTAGCCTCCATTGCAATATACATAGATAGCAGTATTTTTATCGGGCAGGGCTTGGCTTTCAGCAATAGTATTTACAGGAATATTGATGGCATCTTGCACATGTCCTTCGTTGTATTTTTCAGCTTGGCGAACATCTATTACAAACTCTTGTTTAAAGTTTAAATCCAGTTCAAACTCTTCGGTAGTAATGCTTATTACCATATCCGTAGGCAAGCCAGTTTCTAAATATGTTTTAAAGCCATTTTCTAAAAATAAAAGATTAGTATAACCCATTTTTTCAATTCGTTCTTGGGCTATTGCATTGCTATCTGCAATAATTACAATTTCCGCATTTTTATCTAATATTAATTGCTGAAAGCGTTCTTCAAAAGGGCCGTTTAAGCCAACATTTATTGAGTTTGGCACAAAGCCTAATTCAAATATATCGGGTACTCTAACATCAACTATTGTTTTATTTTTTAAGTCTTGGGGGCTTATTATTTTCATACAAAAATGCAAATTTAGGTTTTATATTTTACACATAAAAAAAGAGATGTTTTTTAGGCATCTCTTTTAAATTTTTTTTTTAGGTTTATAATTTATTGCCAAGCGCAAATAATGCCCCCCATAATTGCCAAAGTTACTATCCAATAACCCACATTTATGGCTATGTATTTGAATCCTCTGTTTTCGTACATTGCTGTTTGAGCCATAATAGGCAATACTAAAAATATACTTAAAATAACACCATGCAATACACCATGACCAAAGCTTCTGTGCAGGTTAGCATAATCTATAGAAGTGCCATTTAATAACACCTCCACTTTGCCATTTGCCGAGCCTTCTATTTCTGCTAAAAGCGAGTATAAACCACTTTGATGTACAACATTCATTTGTACTACCAATGCTATCATAAATGCAAATACGATACTTAAACCAAGTACCAAAATCATATTTGGTGCGCCATTTTTAAGTTCTTCTTCTGTTTTGCCTATGGTTTTCATCCATGCATTGCCAAATACTTTTGGATTGTACCAAATAAAGCCAATGGGTAGCGAAACTAATGCTGCTACTAAAATTGCTAAAATGTTCATAATTTTTTATTTTTTTTAAAGGTTTAGGCAAATGTATATTATTTTTGGTAAGTGCCAAATAAATAATATTTTAAACTAAATTTTCAGCAATAATTTATACCATTTCTTTCCAAGTGCCTTTGTTTATATTGTACTTTAATGTAGAATACAAGGCTTTAAAAAAATAAGGACTTAGCTCGGTAGCAAAACTTGGCTGCATATAGCAATTTACCGTACAACCTTGGCATTGCGGGTATTTGCCCTCCATTGCTATCAATTTTTGCACAGCAGGACTTAACCATAGTTGGTAAAGGTTGTTGTTAATATCAAGGCTTTCAAGCCCCAAATGGTAGCATGGCAATACCAATTTATTTTCGGGCGATATAACAATAGTAGTACTTGCTGCATTGCATACGGCATTATGAATATCGTTTCCACCATTTTCTCGCAAGGTTATAAAGCCCTCATTAAGATACACATTTGGTTTGTGCGCCCATTGTTTTAGTAGTAGCAAATCTTCTGTTTTTAAGTTGCTGCCTACATCGTTGTATTCAAATACAGGATTCAATATCAACATTAAATTATTAGGCAAGCAATACGTATTATACACTTGTTCTATTTGATGAATATTGCTGCTAAATACGGTAAATAGTATATCTGGTTTTTCGCCTAATTGTTTGGCTATGGTTATAGATCCTTCAAATTTATCAAATAGTTTTACCCCTCTGCTTTCGTTGTGTTCGGCTTCTATTGGGCTATCTAAACTAAAATGTAACATATCTATTTTACCTTTAAGTTTCTCTGCCATTTTAGGATAAAGCAGGGTATTGGTGGTAACTGTTGTTATAAAACCCAATTGTTTGGCAAGGCTCAATAGTTCTGGTAATTGACGGTGCAAAAGCGGTTCGCCACCAGTAAAATCAATTACATTTACGCCCAAGCGTTTTAAATCTTTAAAATTTTGAGTAGCGTTTTCAATGGTAATATAGGGCGATGGTTTTTCCCAAATATCGCAAAAACTGCATTTGGCATTGCAGCGATAGGTTACATAATAATTGCACAATACAGGCTTATGCCTCAATTTTAAAAGATTATGGTTTCTTAAAAAATTCATTGTATTGGTTTTAAGTTAAATATTAAGCTACCGTCATTTCGAGTATTTTGTTGCTCTGAGCAAAATGTATCGAGAAATGAAAAAATCCAAAAATCCAAAAACCCAACCAGTTCTCGATACTCCCGCACATGCGGGATACTCGAACTGACAAAAGCGGTATTAAAATAAAATCCAAAATCTAAAATTTTAAAAATCATAAAATTCAATACCCTCCTTCATATTTTCTTACAAACCACTCAAAGGCAATAAATAAAAGGACAATAAAGAAAAGCCATTTAAGGTTTATTAAATCTTCTATCTTTTTTTCAGAATAAGAAATAGAGGTAATGTTGGTGTTTTCTTTTACCGCTTTTAGGGCTTTTTCAAAATCTTTTACCCCATAAAAACTACCATTGTGTTTGGCTGCCATTTGTCTTAATAAACCAAAATTGGCTGTGGTATTTACCAATTCGGCTTGAAGTGGTGTTATTAGCAATTTACCTGTTATGGTTTCTGTTATGCCTTGTGCTTTGGCTTTGTATTGGTATAGTCCTGCGGGAAGTATGCCCAAGTCTAATTGGTAAGCTTTACCATTTGGGCTAAAGGTATAATCAAAGTTTTTATTGTTGGCATTAGTTAATGTAAGTTTTACATCTGTAGTATTGATTAATTCATAGTTGCTATTGTAAAGTTCTGCTATAAATTTTACTGCTTCATCTTCTTCATATACATTTTTTATTGGATAAACTCTAAATTTTTGCTTATCTTCTTTTACAGCAAGGTATTGTATGGTTTTGCTTATTAGCTCGTTGGTAGCCAAATGGTTTTCATTCTTTACAAAATCTATTAATCGCCATTGCCAAAAGCCTTCGCCAAAGGTAAATGCCATTTTTTCGTTGTTTTGGTTGGCAAAAGCCCAAAGCGGTAGCTTGGTATCGATATTGCCTATTTTTTGATAGGTTAAAATATCTGCATTTACACCCGCATAGCTGCCATAAGGCACTTTTAAAGGAGGCAGGCTGCTAATAGTGGTTTTTGTATTGTCTTCTAATGTAAAAAGGTTAAAATTTGTATTTAAAGTAGCTTGCGCTTCATTCAATCTGCCTTGGTTTTTATCTATTCTTGCCAAAGGCGAAATATTGGGTAAGTATTCAATAGCGGTAAGGCTGCCCACAATAGTCCAAAGCGGAATTTGTTTAGTTTTACACGTATTTATTATTTCTGTAATAGGAAAATTGCGTGTTGGCAATTGATGCAAAATTACCACGCTGTAATTCATTAAATCTGCTGCTTTTACTTCTGATATTTGTTTGGCTATTACTTCATAATTTATATTGCTTTGTATAGCTTCTTTAAGTGCGCCCACATCTGGGTGCGAGCCATAATATGCCAATAGTATTTTTTCTCTGCCATCTATTACATCTATAAATACATCTTTTCTGTTGTTTACTTTACTTATCTCGCCCTCTATTGTACTAAGCGAAACAACAATATGTTTTGTGCCAGGTTCTGTTGCTGTTATATTAAAATTGTGGGTTTCAAAATAATCGTTGGTTTGGTAATTAATAGGTTTTGTAAAAAGTGTTTTTCCATTGCTGCTTATGGTTAAGGTAGCATTTGCGCCCTTGCAAGTATAGGCTGCCAAGCTTACTTCCAACGGAAAATCGTTGCCCAAATAGGCTATAGCATTTGCATTGGCATTTTTTACAATGGCGTCTTTTTTTATGCTGCTATCGCCCAATCCTATAGTGTATAGCAGCGCATTGTTTTCTAAATTTTTATATAGCGGATTGCTGCCCACATTGTAAATACCATCTGTAGCCAATATAACAGCCCCAATATTTTGTTTTACATAGGCATTGTTTATATATTGATATACATTGCCAATATTGGTTCTTTTTTCATTGTAAAAAAAGCTACCGCCAGTTGTTACATTGTTGCCAAAATTAATAAATTGTACATCATAATCATTGCCAAAAAAAGCTTTTACTTTGCGCCATTCGGCAGGAAAATTTTGACTATAAAAATTGGAATCTTTACCTGCTTTTATAGATTGCGAATTATCCATAGCCATAATAATTATAGGCTTTTGAATATTGCTAACTTGCCTAACCAATACAGGAGATAACAATAAAAAACATAAAGTACTAACAACTGCAAAACGTGTAATGGCTAATATTTTAGACCAAAATAAGCCCCATTTTGGTTGATACAAAACATAAGCATACACAAGCCCTGCCAATAGGCAAATACCAATAAACCACCAAGGAGAAGATAATATTAATTGCACGCAGGGCAAATTTAATGGTTTTAGTTTATAAAATTAGCTTTGTATAACTTCTATAAAAAAAGGCACAATAAAGTGCCTTTTTTTATGTGTAAATGTGTGTTTGTGTGTGTTTTTAATTTTGAAGATAAGTAGCTTTTTGCTCAATCATTTTTTTCAAATTCATTAAAGCATAGCGCATACGCCCCAAGCAAGTGTTTACACTACAGCCCATAATATCGGCTATTTCTTTAAAAGACATATCGCCATAATGTCTTAAAAGTAATACCTCTTTTTGGTCGGGGTGTAGTTGTTTAATTAAATCTCTCAAGCCTTTTTGTGTTTCATTTTTAATTTCTTTGTCTTCCATGTTTCTTTCAGAAAAATTCATGTTACTAAAAATGTCATCGCTCTCGCTCGAAGAGATAGTAGGCATACGCTTGGTAATTCTAAAATAATCCATAGCTAAATTGCGTGCTATACGAATTACCCAAGGTAAAAATTTACCGCTTTCTTCATATTTTCCCTTTTGCAGGGTATGAATAACGCGTAAAAAAGCTTCCTGAAAAATGTCTTCAGAAATGTAGCGGTCGTTTACCACTAATTGAATAGCGGTAAATACTTTTTCTTTGTGACGGTTAATTAATGTATCCATACATGCAGCATTGCCTGCAAGATACAATGTAATTAAGTCTTCATCTTTTGTGTGATGCCTGTTCATACTAAAAACCTCCATTTTAATTTTAATTAAAGGCTGATTTACCTTTGGTAAGTTTTTTAACTTATACGCTTAATAAATTTTTGTTTAGTATGGGTTTATTTATAGGCTTTTTTAGATTTTATTTGGTCGAAATTTTATGCAATTTAGTATAATATTTCGGTTCTGCAAAATTTTTTTTGATTTTCTATAATAATTTCTTGAAAAAATCGTTTTGTTTAACTTTAATAAAATTTAAAATTTAATCTTAAAAATACTTTTGTATAATTGAACTTTTAAAAAACGTATGCAACAGCAAAAAAATGTGTATTGGATAGTAACAATAGCTGCCTTAGGCTATTTTGTAGATATTTACGATTTAATACTTTATAATGTAATAAAAGAAGATAGCCTAAAAGCAATTGGTATAGTGGGTGATGCTTTTAAAAAATGCGAACACGTGTTATTCAATTGGCAAATGTTTGGTATGATGCTTGGTGGCTTGCTTTGGGGTATTTTGGGCGATAAAAAAGGTAGAATTTCTGTTTTGTTTGGCTCTATTTTATTGTACTCTTTAGCCAATATTGCCAATGGTTTTGTGCAAAATATGAATCAATATATTATTTGCCGTTTTATAGCAGGTATAGGTTTGGCTGGCGAGCTGGGAGCAGGTATTACCCTTGTTAGCGAAACCATGCACAAAGAAAAACGTGGTATTGGCACCATGATAATTGTTTCTTTTGGGGCATTAGGTGCTGTGGCTGCAAGTTTTATTGGTAAAAACATGAATTGGCAAATGGCATATTTTATAGGCGGTGGCATGGGATTAGCCTTAATAGCTTTGCGTGCAGGTGCTTTAGAATCGGGCATGTATAAAAATTTGAGCAAAAACAGCAATACAAATAGAGGTAATTTCTTTTTTCTATTTCAAAATAAATATAGGGCAGTAAAGTATATTCAATGTATTTTAATAGGTGTGCCTATTTGGTTTATTATTGGGGTTTTGATAAACCTTTCTGCCAATTTTGTAAAACTTGAGGGCATTGAAAATAAAGTATTGGTAGGACAAGCAGTAATGTTTGCATATATTGGCTTGTCTGTTGGCGATTTGCTGAGTGGTATTTTAAGCCAATGGCTAAAAAGCCGTAAAAAAGTAATTTATCTTTACTTGCTATCTTCGGTTGTTATTATTCTGTTTTATATTTTTGATACTACAAATACAATGAATGAATTTAGGTTAAAATGTTTTCTGCTAGGTGCAGGTACAGGCTATTGGGCATTGTTTGTACAAGTGGCTTCGGAGAGCTTTGGTACAAATATTCGCAGTACAGTTACCAACACTACGCCCAACTTTGTGCGTGGCTTAGTAGTGCCTATTACTTCGGGTTTTATTGCGCTTAAAACTAATTTTGTTAATACACAACAAGCAGCTTTAATAGTAGGTTTTATTTCTTTGTTTATTGCCTTTTTAGCAACAGTACTAACTAAAGAAACCTTTAGCGAAGACTTGGATTACATTGAGGAGTAATTTTAATTGTTGAATAGTTACATTGTTAAATTGTTTATTCGGACACTGAGCTTGTCGAAGTGTTCGTTCATTGAGCTTATCGAAATGAATTGCTCATTCTTAATTATTAATTCTTCATTATTATTTACTTTTGCATTGAAAATTTATGACTGCTCCAAAAACCAAACTTGGCTTACAATTGGCTACCGACCCACGTTGGGTTAATATAGCTGAAATGAATATTGAAGATATACTAACCGACCATGCTTGGTGCGAACAAAAAGCAGCTACTACTTGTATTTCTTTGATTGTAAAATATGCGCATTTTACAGAGTTGGTAGATGAGGTAACACCCGTAGTAGCCGAAGAATGGGGACATTTTAGAAGGGTAAAAAAAGAATTGGAAAAAAGAGGTTTTAAATTGGGCGCACCTCGCAAAGATGATTATGTAAATAAACTATTTGCCATAGAGCAAAAAGGTATGGATAGCAAACAAGTTATGGTAGAAAAACTATTAATAAGTGCTATGATAGAAGCCCGAAGTTGCGAGCGTTTTAGATTGTTAAGTTTGCATATTCAAGATGATTTTTTAAAAGAATTTTACCGAGAATTTATGGAAAGCGAGGCAGGGCATTACCATACCTTTATTCAATTAGCTAAAAAAGTATTACCTGCGGAATATGTACTAAACCGTTGGCAGGAATACATAGTTGCCGAAGCAGAAATTATGAAAACAATGGAACTAAGAGGCGATAGGATGCATTAAATTTTGTATTGAAATAATTTTTTACTAAAAAAGCTACAAGTTTTAACCTGTAGCTTTTTCTGTTTGTGAAAATATTTTTATCCCAAATTCAGCAATAAAATTGCTGAATCGAATAACAAATTGCAAATCATGTTTTTACAAAACATAATTGCAATTTCTAAATCGGGGTTAACCCAACTAAATCAAGTAGTTCGATTTTTCAAATCTCCAATTGATTAATTTGGGTTTATAAGAATTACATAATCAATGTTTTGTAAAAGCTTGTGCCTTTTCTGTATGGCGAATCGTAAACTTTTACTTTACCAGATGTTTTTTTACCACCTATTTTAACATTTACTTTTACTTTGGTTTTTTTGCCAAAAAAGTTTTTAGAACTCATTTGAGTATATTTGCTGGTGTACCATTCGTTTTCAACAAATTTTTCAGTTGCAAATTTCTCATCAAAAGAATAAGTTAAAAAATTTCTAAATCTATTTGGAGAGTTTTCAGCAGTAAAGTTTTTCTCCCAAGCTGGCACATTGCCTTTGCCTGTGCTACTTGGTATTTTTACTTTGCTTGCAGATTTGTCAGCCTTTAAATTGTCTGTATATGTTACAGTAGCTTTTCCTTCGCCTGTTGCTGCTGTATTGGTTGTCATTATTGAGCCCGCAATAGTATAAGTCATAGGTACAGAAATGTAGGTATGCGGTGGAATAAAGGTGTATCTTTCTGCATTTACTGTAGATACTTTTCTTTCGTAAGCAATATCTTTACCTGTGCCTACTGGTACTAAATAGGTCTCTGTTGTACTTTTATCTACCCAATAGTTATTTTTCCAATCGTTGTACACAAATACAGAGCGTTTCCAGTCAATGTACATAGGTTTGTCGGCTTTGTTGAAAACAGAAAAATACATAATGCCGTTTTCTGCCCACATGTCGTAAGAAATTTTTAGGTCTTCGTTTTCGCATACAGAGTTTACCACTGCATTTTTTCCTACCGATTCGGTTTCTGTCAATCTAATAGATTGGCTGCATGAAGCAAGTAATGCTGTTATAGCTATTACCATTGCGCTTAGTTTAAATTTTTTCATATTTTTATATTGTTATAATGTTGGGTACAAACTAAGAGCAAATAAAAAGCCCTTACTATAACACATTTGTAGTATTTTTACCGCAAAGTATGAAAATCAATCTTTTAATAGGTATAGTATTTTTATTTAATATAAGCTTAAAAACCCAAGAAATTGGACCGCAGAATGCCAATGATACTATAAATTTACAACAATTAACAGATTATATAAGTAATCATTATTTTAGCAAAACACCGAAAATTGAATTGTATGCAGAAAAAGCCATTGCCATAGCTAAAAAAATAAATGACAATAAAACTTTAGCAAATTTATACAGAATGGCTGGCGTTATTTATTATTTTGATGGAAAGTATGATAAAGCTTTAAAATATTATCTTAATGCGGAAACTGTTTTTAAAAAATTAAAAGACAACAAAGGATTGATAGATACCTACAATGAAATAGGCACATTGTACCGTAAATACAAACGATTGAACGAAGCAAGTGAAATATTAAAACAAGCTTTTCAGCTAGCAATAAGGGCAAAAGATACAGGCAATATGGCAAAATCGCTCAATAATTTGGGTATAGTTTATGAAGTTGAAAACAAATTAAGTTTAGCTTTAAGTCAATATTCACAAGCATTAAAATACTATATCAATATAAATGATACTATTGGGCAATCATATAGCTTAGAAAATATTGGCGGTATTTATTTATTGCAAAAAAACTATACCGAAAGCGAAAAATACATTTTAAAAAGCTACAATTTGCGAAAGCAAAAACAACAACAGCAAGCCATGGCTTATAGTCTAAATTATTTAGGCGAAGTATATCAAAAAAAAGGAGATTATACCAAAGCCCTTAAAGCATTTAATGAATGTGCTCAATTGGCTATCAATATTCGTATTCCAGATATTCAACATAGGGCATATTTTTCTTTGGCAGAAACCTACAAAAGTATGGGCGATTTTAAACAAGCATATTCCTATTTCTCTAAAGCCTCTGCAATGAAAGACAGTCTTTTTACAGCCGAGCGCAATTTGCAAATTACAGAAATGCAAACCAAATACGAGGTAGAGAATAAAAACAATGAAAATAAACTATTGAAACAAACGGTAGAAATAGAAAAACAACAAGCCAAAAACAGACAGTTATTGTACATATTTACCACAGTATTGCTTTTAATTACTGTAATAGGCATTGCTATATATTATGCCAGAAAACGCCAATTGGCAGCTATTCAAACACAATTAAAAATACAAGAAGCAGAATACAAACAAAGATTACGAATATCCAATGATTTGCACGATAATGTAGGCGCACAACTAAGCTATGTTGTTAGCAATTTAGAAATTTCTAACCAGGAAATATCAAACAACAAAATAGATAAAAACAGAATAACATCTATTACAGAAATGAGTAAAAATGCTATTCTTACACTGCGAGAAACCGTATGGGCACTTAATAATGAAAATATTTCTATTGAATCTTTTTCAGATAAATTTAAAACATATACCCAAAAAATGACGGAATTTTCGAAGCATTTAGCCATTGAAATGAAAGAAAATATTGCTCAAAATGAACATATTGCACCTAATACAGCACTTCATTTATTTAGAATATGTCAAGAGAGCCTAAGCAATGCTATAAAACATGCCCAAGCCACACAATTAACAATAGAAATAAGCAATTCTAAAACCAATGTATTTAATTTTAAACTTAAAGACAATGGCATAGGTTTTGATGAAGAAAAAGCAAAACAAAAAGGACACTATGGCTTACAAAATATCAAAAGTAGGGCGCAAGAGGTAGGTGCAATTTATACTTTAATTACAGAGATAAACAAAGGAACAACAATTGAATTAAATTTGCCAAAAAAATAAACCAAAATACGGTATGAATATAGAAGAATTTAGAACCTATTGTTTAAGTAAAACTGCTACTACAGAGGGTACGCCTTTTGGACCCGATGTATTGGTATTTAAAGTTGCCGATAAAATGTTTGCCCTTTGCGATATTCAAAAATTTGAAAGCGTAAACCTTAAATGCGACCCCGAAAAAGCAATAATTTTAAGAGAACAATATCCAGAAATAACAGCAGGTTACCACATGAGTAAAGCCCATTGGAATACCATTGTTACCAATACTTTAAGCAATAAATTGGTGTATGAACTGATAGACCATAGCTATGATTTGGTAATGAATAGTTTGCCTAAAAAAGTAAAAATAGCGCATGGGTTTGCTATTTAATTTATATTTTTGCCCAAATAAATAATACTAATGCCAAGCACAGTAAATTTAGCAGCGTTCAACAATAGCCAATACCAAATTGGTGCATCTAAATTTAAAACAATATGTTGGTATATATGCAATGTATTGTTTTTTAAATCTGCCTGCCCGCATTATGGTTTAAAGGTTTTTTTATTGCGATTATTTGGTGCTAAAGTGGGAAAAAATGTATTGATAAAACCACATGTAAATATCAAATATCCTTGGAAACTGATATTGGAAAATAATATTTGGATAGGCGAGCAAGTATGGATAGATAATCTTGATATGGTAACTATTGGAAATAATGTTTGTATCTCTCAAGGGGCATTGTTACTTTGCGGAAATCATAATTATAAACTTGAAACATTTGATTTGATAACCCAGCCTATTGTATTAGAAAATGGCGTATGGATAGGTGCTAAAAGCATAGTATGTGGTGGTACAATTTGCAAAACCAATAGCATATTAATGGTGCAAAGTGTTGGTATAGGTGTATTAGAAGCAAATGGCATATACAGAGGCAATCCTGCAGTAAAAGTAAAGGAGCGCACCCTTGAATAAGCCTAAAATTTCTATTATAACCATTTGCTACAATGCAGAAAAAACTATTGCCGATACTGTAAAATCTGTTGTAGAGCAAACATACCCCAATCTAGAATATATTATCATAGATGGTGGCTCTAAAGACAATACATTAAAAGCCATTGAACCTTTTAAATCTAAAATCTCTACGCTTATTTCCGAACCAGATAAGGGATTGTACGATGCCTTGAACAAAGGCTTAAAACTGGCAACTGGCAATATTATTGGAATACTACATGCCGATGATTTTTATGCCAATAATGATGTATTAGCTAATATTGAACAATTATTTAACAAAGACAAAACCATAGATTGCGTAAGCAGTTCGGTAAATATCTATAAAAATAATAATTTTACAAAAATTTATAGACGCTACAAAGCTACTGCTTTTAAACTATGGCAATTTAGATTGGGTATGCAGCCGCCACACCCAAGTTTTTTCTTTAAAAAAGAAGTATTGCAAAAAGTGGGTTTATTTAATGCACAGTATAAAATTAGTGGCGATTTTGATTGGCTTTTACGCACTATCAAAATTGAAAAAATGAATGTGTTTTATACCAATTATGTTAGCGTACACATGCGGCATGGCGGTATTAGCTCAAGCGGATTTAAAAGTATGTTGTTAATGAACAAAGAAGATTTAAAAGCCTTAAAAGCTCAAAATATCTACAGTAATTTACCGCTTATTTTTTTAAAATACTTTATCAAAATTTTTCAATTAAAATAATATGAACTTAAACAATAAAATAGCCGTAATAACAGGCGTTAGCAAAGGCATAGGCGAGGCATTGTGTACCCAGCTTTTAGCGGAGGGTGCAATAGTATTTGGCTTGGGTAGAAACCCTTACCCACACTCGCACCCCAATTTTACTTTTATACCTACTGATGTAAGACAAAATGAAGCTGTAGAAAAAGCATTTTTACAAATAGAAACTACCACTCCAAAACCCATTGATATTTTGATAAACAATGCAGGGCTTGGCTATTTTGGCAATGTAGAAGATTTGCCAATGGTACAATGGCACGAAATGATGCAAACCAACCTTGATGCCATGTTTTATTGTACCCGTTTAGCTGTGCCTAAAATGAAAGCCAATGGCATAGGACATATTATGAATATAGCCAGTACAGCTGGGCTGGAGGGTATGCCTATGGTGAGCGGCTATTGTGCTACAAAATGGGCGGTGAAGGGTTTTAGCGAAAGCCTTTGGCGAGAGTTGAGAGATTTTAAAATTAAGGTAACTTGCGTTTACCCTGGCTCTGTAAAAACAGATTTTTTTAGAAATAGCCCTAATATACAACCACACGATTATATGCTAATGCCTAATGATGTAGCCGATATGATGATGTATGCCCTAAAAACACCTGATAATTTTCATCAGGTAAATTTAGAAGTACGCCCCTTGCAACCCAAAGGACCAAAAGGGCAATAGTGTTTTAAGGAAATTTGATTTTGGGTTTATTACAAAAATGATACAGTAGATTTTATTTCTGTATATCAATAAGATTAATTTATATATTTGCTGTTATTGGCGATAATACCTATATGGGCGTAAAAACTCAATCACTATTTTTACGTTAAAAAGAAATATTTTATAGTTAAAAAATCATATTTACATTTATTTTTGCCCCTAAACAATGAATAAGCAAATTATAGAATGTGTACCCAATTTTAGCGAGGGTGTAAATGCAGATATTATCAAACAAATAACCAATGCTATAGAAAGCATAGAAGGTGCAAAACTGCTGCATGTGGATATGGGCAAGGCTACCAATAGAACTGTGGTAACCTTTGCAGGCGAGCCACAAGCTGTGGTAGAAGCTGCATTTTTAGCCATACAAAAAGCAGCAGAATTAATAGATATGCGCCAACATAAAGGCGAACACCCGCGTATGGGGGCTACAGATGTTTGTCCGCTTGTGCCTGTTAGCAATATTAGTATGGAAGAGTGTGCACAATGGGCTATAAAATTAGCCGAAAAAGTGGGCAATGAATTAAAAATTCCTGTGTATTTATACGAAGATGCGCAACCCAATAAAGAACGTAGCAATCTTTCTGTAATTAGAGCAGGAGAATATGAGGGTTTTGCAGAAAAAATAAAATTACCCGAGTGGCAGCCAGATTTTGGTCCTTCGGCATTACCTTTAAAACATGGTGCTACTGTTATAGGTGCAAGAGATTTTTTAATTGCTTACAATATTAACCTCAATACCAAAAGCACACGCATAGCCAATCGTATAGCTTTTGATGTGCGAGAGGCTGGCAGAGTGAAACGTGAGGGCAACCCTATTTCAGGTAAAATACTAAAAGATGAAAATGGAGAAGATGTGCGTATTCCTGGTACATTGAAAGCTGTAAAAGCCATTGGTTGGTATATTGAAGAATATGGTATGGCACAAATTAGCATGAACCTTACCAATTATAAAATTACCAGTATTCATAGGGCTTTTGACGAGGTATGTGCCAAAGGTTTAGAACGAGGTGTACGTATTACAGGTAGCGAATTGGTGGGTTTAGTTCCTTTGCAACCGCTGTTAGATGCAGGTAAACATTACTTACAACTACAAGGCAGAAGTTTGGGTGTTAGCGATTCGGAATTGATAGATATTGCTGTTCAAACATTGGGCTTAAACCAATTGAGCGAATTTAAACCACAAGAAAGAATTATAGACTATGTATTGGCAAAAGGGAATACCAAAAAATTAGTAGATTTAAGCATTACCCAATTTGCCAACGAAACAGCAAGCGAAAGCCCTGCCCCTGGTGGCGGTTCTGTAAGTGCTTTGAGTGCAGCATTGGGTATAAGCTTGGGTGCTATGGTAGCCAATTTAAGTGCAGATAAAAGAGGTTGGGAAAGTAGAACAGCAGAATTTTCTGCTTGGGCACAAAAAGGACAACAATTAAAAGAAGAATTATTGTTTTTAATTGATGAAGATACCAATGCGTTTAATGGCATTATGCAAGCTTTTCAATTGCCTAAAAATACAGACGAAGAAAAAACATTGCGCAGCCAAGCCATAGAAAAAGCAAGTATATACGCTGCAGAAATTCCTTTAAAAACCATGCAAGTGGCTTACCAATGTATAGAAACTTTAAAATACATGGTAGAAAACGGTAATCCTAACAGTATTACCGATGCTGGGGTAGGCTTATTGTGTATAAAAACGGCTGTTAGAGGGGCATACTTTAATGTTATAGTAAATGCCAAAGGCTTGGCTACAAAAACCAAAGCTACTGAATTGGCTATAGAAGCTAAAGCATTGTTGCAAAAAAACCATACTGAAATAGATGCCATTTTGGAAAAAGTGGAAGGGGCTATAGCGTTTTAATGTAACACGGGTTCGGAATAAACAATTGTGCCGTCATTCTGTAAATTTTGGCTTCGCAAAATTATACAGAACAATTTCACGAAACGAAGTGTAGTAATCTGAGATAAGTAGAGATTCTGAATCTTTTTTCAGAGCAAAAAAGTTCAGAATGACACTCGCTTCAAAAGTTTGAAATTAATTTTATCTTACCTATTCAACCACCAAATACTTAAATTTAATAGCGTAGCAAAACTTACCCAAATTAAATAGGGTATTTGCAATTTATAAGCCAATGTATTGAGGGTTTTAAAGCTTTTTAGCATTAAGATAATAACCAATAAAAGCAATAAAATTTCTATAGCTGCCATGGCTGGCGAGTGGAAATAAAAGAAAAACAATGACCATAAAAAATTTAATGCCAATTGGATAATAAATAAAGTAATGGCATTTTGCTTTTCGCTATTTTTTGGCGTTTCAATAATTAAATAAAGCGATATGCCCATAAGTATATAAAGGATAGTCCATACTGGGGCAAACAATTGGTTTGGTGGGTTAAAAAATGGCTTATTGATAGTTAAATACCATTCGTTAACGCCATCTATTACAAACAAACTGGATAGACTACCTACTGTTAGTGGTATTATGATACATAAAATAAGTTTTAAAGCTTTCAATGTTTTGGTTGGTTCAAACGTAATATAATTTTTCTAATTATAGCAATTTGTTTAAAGGCATTATTTTAACGTGATTTCTGAATTAAGAACAAACACAGTCATTCTGAAAATTTTGGCTTCGCAAAATTATTCAGAACAATTTCACGAAACGAAGTGCAGTAATCTGAAATAAATTGAGATTCTGAACTTTATCATGGAGCGTAGCGGAATAATCTTTTTTCACAGCATCCCGCAGGTGCGGGACAGAATGACAACTTCGTTAAGGCTTTAACCTTATTCCGAACTCTCGTTATTTTAAAGTTCTATCTACAATAAGTTTTGCTGCCCTTTGGCTTGCACCTGCATTGCCCACCTTTATTTTTAATGCGGCATAGCCCGTTAGCATTTCTTTTCGCAATTCTCCACTCAATATTTTATGCAGTTCTTGGCTAATATTTTCAGTATTTAGCTCGTGTTGTATTATTTCTTTTACCAATAGTTTATCCATTATTAAATTTACCAACGATATGTATTTTACCTTAATTACCATTTTGCCTATTTTATAACTTAAATTACTAAATTTATAACACACCACTTGTGGGCAGTTTAACAATGCAGTTTCTAATGTTGCTGTGCCGCTACATACAAGCGCAGCATGGCTATTGGCTACTACATCGTAGGTTTTTCCTTTTATTAATTTTACAGGGCTATTGCCAATGTATTGATTGTAAATATCATCTGAAATATGTTGCGCTCCTGCCAATACAAATTCGTATTCTGGAAAATTTTTAACAACGCTCAACATTGCAGGTAATACATGTTTCAACTCGCCCATGCGGCTGCCAGGCAATAGGGCAATTATGGGTTTAGAAATATTATTTTCTGCTTTAAAATTTTCATTGAATGGATATTGCGCTATGGCATCGCAAATTGGATTGCCTACATAATCTAATTTTACTTTATAGGGTTTGTAAAATTCGGTTTCGAAAGGTAAAATAGTATATAAATAATCTACATATTTTTTAATTTTATAAGCTCTTTTGGTATTCCAAGCCCATACTTTTGGGCTAATGTAGTAGTGGGTTTTAAAACCATGCAGTTTAGCAAATTTAGCAATGCGTATATTAAAGCCTGGGTAGTCTATCAGTATAACAGCATCGGGTTTATAGTTCAATATATCTTGCTTACATTCTTTTATAAATGAAAATATTTTCCTCAAGTTTTTTAGTATTTCCGAAATGCCCATTATGGCAGTTTCCCTGTAATGTTTTACTCTATTTTTTTCGCTATCCTCTGCTGCCATTAAATTGCCACCCCAATATCTAAATTCGGCATTGGTATCTATTGTTTTAATGTATTTTATGAGGTTAGCTCCGTGCAAATCGCCACTGGCTTCGCCTGCTATTATATAATATTTCATTTTTAGGGTTTGGCAAAGGTAAGCAAAGGCTTTTTTAATTTTATATGTGTGGCTTTTAGCCTAATACATTTGTATTATTTTTTATTGGGCGCAATAGCCTTTTATTTGCAACCACCTAATGAAAAACAAACTAACTTTCTTAAGTCTTTTCTTATTCTTTTCTTTAAAATTATATTGTCAAGATACCTATTTGGCACTTGGCTATTCTGTTGGAAAATTTACAAGTGGGCTGCCCAATTTGCGCAATCAACTATATGAATGGAACACTGTTACCTACAAAAATTTTGATAAAAAATTTAACCTTACAAATATCAATAGGGGTTTTAATTTTGAATTAGGATTTATAGATGATGAGCTATATTTTTATACAGGCTGGAGCAACAAGCACCTTATTGTTAAAGGAAGCGGTAAAAATCCTAAAAAACCTACTGAAGATTTGGATATAGCAGTAAAAGTAAGGCACAATCATTTTACCTTGTTTGGCATTGGCTATTTACACGATGAAAAATATGGTTTTTCGCTTGCCCCTGTAGATATTACAACAATGAAAATACTAAGTAAAAGCTCGGCAGCAGATAATCCAAATAAATGGTACGATTTATATGCTGCCAACAAAGGGCTTTTGTCATCTTATACCGATTTTGGTTCAACCGTAAATTTTGATTATTTTTTTCATGATAAATTTAAAACCCGTGTTTCGTGGTATGTAGATTGGTTTGGTATTGATGTAAATATTCAACCCAATTATAGATACAAAGCCAATAGTGTAAATCTTTCTGTTTCTTATGTTTTAAGCAATAAATAAAAACCATGAAAAAAATTAAAATTATATTTCTATTCTTATGTTTAAATATTTTAAATATAGCCAAAGCACAAGATGAGGGCACAGTTACATTTTTTGGTGGTGGTGGTTTAAATTTTCAAACCTCTTCTCAATTCAATAAATTTAAAAATAGTTACAACAATTCCTCTGCTATAAAATTTAAGAAAAAATTGCACCAAACGGCAATACCTGTTTCTTACCAATTTGGGGCTATATATTGGATAATGGATAATTTTGGCTTATCGCTCAATTATTCCAATTCAAGAATAGCATATAGAGCAGAATTTGAAGACAACACAAGCCGACAAATGATTATTAGAAACCGCACTCCACTTGATTTTGGTATAGCTGTGGGCTTAGATGAAAATTACTACATACATGGAAGATTTGGCTTGTTAAACAGCAGTGTAATAAGTAAAATAATATTTGCAGATGGTACACGCTCCATGGGTAAAGAAAACTCTTTGAATGGCTCTTACAACACTGTTGGATTTTTTTATAAATTAGAATATTCTATGCCTATATACAAAAAAATACATTTGTGCGCTGGTATTGGAGGAGGCAGTAGCACATCTTCGTATATGGATGGTGGCGATGGTAAATCGCTTGCCGGCAATAGTAGTAGTGTTTTGCCTACAAATTGGGATAATTATTTGAATTATAGAGCAAATGGAAATCTATACGCATACCCAATTGAAGAACACATGAAAATTAAATTTTTTCAAATAAACTTGGGCATACAATATACATTTACAAACGATTAAGATTAAATATGAAAAACTTTAAAACAATAATTTTATTCAGTTTGCTTTTTGTGTTTTTATCGGCTTGCGAAAAAGAAGGACGCTTGCGCAATAAATATGCAGGACCAAAAAAAGTAAGCCTTTACCAATGGATAAAGCAAGATGCTGATGGCAATTTTACTGAAAAAGTATATGATATAGATACACTTGGCGATATTTTAATGTGGGACAATGGTAGCGATTTTTACAACGATGCCCATTTATATTTAAAATCATTGCCAGTATCGTGGGGTTTGAATGGTGTAGGCGGCACAGTAGGCTGGTATTGCGACTGGAACGATGGCGAAACGCTATCTTTTTTTAGCGAGCCGAATAAAGGCAATATATATTATGTAACCTATACTATAAAAAGCAATATAAATGGCAAAATAACTTTAGAAGGTGTTTTTCCGCAAGGAAATTCTATTTATAAAGAAGTAATTGAATTAGAGAAAATTAGGGATTAACTCAAAACTTTAGCACCAAAAAATACCAAATATTCTGTAAAAAAGAAGAGCCAAAAATACTGGTAAAAACGCTTGATTGAAGATTGATTATTGGTTTTTACATTGGCTATTAAAAATATAAAAAAAATAAGCAGAATTAAATGTCCTGTAAATAAAGTTTCGTTTAGTATTTCATGTAAACTAAATTTTTGTAATTGAAAAATAACGACTATTAATATTGTTATATATGATAAAATTATAAGGCTACTGCCAATTTTTATTACCCATTTTGGGCTGTATAAAATACCCAATGTTTTAATATTAAATTGTGCATCGCCTGTTGTATCTGGCAGGTCTTTAAACCATGCTATTGCCAGGCTAAACACCATTACAAAACCTGTAAGCAGCCATATTTCAAAAGGAATAGCCCAGCTGTTATTTATTTTTAAACTAAAAGCCAAATACAAACCAATATTTACAATTATACCTCTAACAGCTACAATACACAATGCTGCTGGCAAATGGTGTTTTCTTAATTTTAATGGCGGCACAGAGTATGCCCAGCCTATAAATAAAATAATTATTGATACTAAAAACAAGAAAAAGGAAACATAAAACGAGCCTATTAAGCATATTGCAATACAAGCATTTACAATGTTTTTAGCTTGCTTAATTGTAAGTGTGCCGCTTGCCATTGGCAAATAAGGTTTGTTTATTTTATCTACCTCAATATCTTCTATTTGATTAATACCTACAATATAAATATTACAAGCCAAGCCAGCAATAATAACCACAAAAAGCAAAGGTAAATTTAACCATAGTTGTTCATTTTTACAAGCCAAAGCATACAGCGTAGTTAGGCTTACAATACTGCCAATAATAGTATGTGGGCGGCTAAATTGCCATAGCGTTTTAAAAAATTTTAACATTAACATTCATATCAATTACAATTCACTATATTAAATAGTTTTGAAAAATCAACTTACAATAATAAGTAAGTATTATTGAGTTTTAAGCTATAATTTTTATAAAATTTATTCATTTTAAACTAAAATGCTTATTTTTGCGCCCTTAAAAATTTAACAAACTGTAAATAAAACAGATATGAACAATTCAATTTTATATTTAGTACCAGCTTTAGGCTTATTAGGACTATTGGTAATGGCAATTAAAAGTGCTTGGGTAAGCAAACAAGATGCAGGCGATAAAAATATGCAGGAGCTTGCAGGCTATATAGCCGATGGCGCAATGGCTTTTTTAAAAGCAGAATGGCGTGTTTTAAGTATTTTTGTGGTTATTGCCGCTGCTTTATTGGCATATTCTGGTACTATACATCAAGTGAATGGTGTTGAAATACACTCAAGTTGGATAATTTCTATTGCCTTTATTATAGGTGCTGTATTTTCTGCAACAGCTGGTTATATTGGTATGAAAGTGGCTACCAAAGCCAATGTGCGTACAACACAAGCTGCTCGTACAAGTTTAAAACAAGCGTTAAAAGTATCATTTACTGGTGGTACTGTAATGGGCTTGGGTGTGGCAGGATTAGCTGTATTGGGCTTAGGTGGTTTATTTATAGTATTTTTAAATTATTTTAATGTAATAGGTGCCGAAGGCACAAATGCTGTAAATATGAAAACAGCTATTGAGGTGCTAACAGGTTTTAGTTTAGGAGCAGAAAGTATTGCATTATTTGCCCGTGTGGGTGGCGGTATTTATACAAAAGCTGCCGATGTGGGAGCTGATTTGGTAGGAAAAGTAGAAGCAGGTATTCCTGAAGATGATGTTAGAAACCCTGCAACAATTGCTGA
Organism: uncultured Chitinophaga sp.; assembly: GCA_964505065.1. GTDB lineage: Bacteria > Bacteroidota > Bacteroidia > NS11-12g > UBA955 > JABMMZ01. The sequence continues at coordinate 12,356 of CAZDGF010000020.1, read as the reverse complement.
TAATGTAGGCGATAATGTAGGTGATGTGGCAGGTATGGGTGCCGATTTATTTGGTAGCTATGTGGCTACTATATTGGCAACAATGGTATTAGGACAAGAAATATTGGTAGTAGATAATTTTAGCGGAATGTCGCCTATTTTATTGCCAATGGTAATATGCGGATTAGGTATTATTTTTTCAATAATAGGCACATGGTTTGTAACAATAAAAGATGATAAATCAAATGTTCAAAATGCACTAAATTTAGGCAATTGGAGTTCAATGATATTAACGGTAATAGCCTCATATTTTATTGTTATGTGGATGTTGCCAGAAACTTTAGTATTGCGTGGTTATGAGTTTTCTAATATAAATGTATTTTGGGCTATTGTAGTAGGTTCTGTTGTAGGAGCTATTATGAGTATAGTTACAGAATATTATACAGCAATGGGTAAAAAACCTGTTAATTCTATTATTCAACAATCAAGCACTGGTCATGCTACTAATATTATTGCAGGTCTTTCTGTGGGAATGAAAAGCACAGTTATTCCAATTATTACATTGGCTGCAGGTATTATGGCTTCCTATTATTTTGCTGGTTTATATGGTGTAGCCATAGCAGCTGCAGGTATGATGGCTACAACGGCTATGCAATTAGCTATTGATGCTTTTGGACCTATTGCTGATAATGCAGGCGGTATTGCAGAAATGAGCCAACTACCACCAGAAGTAAGAGAACGTACGGACAATTTAGATGCTGTAGGTAATACAACGGCTGCTACTGGCAAAGGTTTTGCTATTGCTTCTGCTGCTTTAACCTCATTGGCTCTATTTGCCGCTTTTGTTGGTATTGCAGGTATAGATGCTATAGATATTTACAAAGCCCCAGTTTTAGCTGGTTTATTTATTGGCGGTATGATACCATTTATTTTTTCTGCCTTATGTATTCAAGCGGTGGGTAAAGCAGCTATGGATATGGTTCAAGAGGTTCGCAGACAATTTAGAGATATTCCAGGTATAATGGAATATAAAGCTAAACCAGAATACGAAAAATGTGTGGCTATTTCTACAAAAGCATCATTGCGTGAAATGATGATGCCAGGCGCTATCGCATTAATTACCCCTGTAATTGTAGGATTTATATTTGGACCTGAAGTTTTAGGTGGTTTATTGGCAGGTGTTACCGTTAGTGGTGTATTAATGGGAATTTTTCAAAGTAATGCTGGTGGTGCTTGGGATAATGCAAAAAAATCTTTTGAAAAAGGTGTAGTTATTAATGGCGAAACATTTTATAAAAAATCTGAGCCACATAAAGCCTCTGTAACAGGCGATACTGTGGGCGACCCTTTTAAAGATACATCAGGTCCATCAATGAACATCCTTATCAAATTAATGAGTATTGTATCGTTGGTTATTGCACCATACATTGCCGTAAATGCAGGTGGAAATGCAGCCGAAGACGATTGTTGCATAAAAGACCAAACAGAAATGACTTGTGCTAAAGATACAACTTGTATGAATAGCAAATGCGATATAAAAGTATGTGCAACATTAACTAAAGAGCAATGTGCCGCTATGTGCGATAGCCTTAAATGTTCGGCAGAGGAAAAAGCGCATTGCATGAGCATGTACAATGCCGAAGGCAAATTTATTGGTAGTGGAGAGGATGCTTGTTGCAAAGGCGAAGAAGAAAAATGCGAAAAAGACCAAGCTGAATGTAGCAAAGGCGAAAGCTGTTGCAAAAATAAAGCTGCTGCCGAACACGAAGGTTGCAGTGGCGAAAAAGTATGCAGCGAAAAGAATGATAAAACTTGCAGCAAAGGAAAATCTTGTTGCAAAGCAAAATAGTTTTTTAAATTCAGTAATATCTATAAAAAGAAAGGTTGGTTTTTGATAAAAATCCGTAAATGAATAGGATTTAGCCTCCACTTGTATCGCAATCTTCTAACGTCCCTAAAGTTTAAGAATCCCACTGGGGTAAAAAAACCTGATTTTGAAATAGCGGTTGAGCTGTTTATTGAAATGATGTTAATTTTTTCAAATATATGCCAACCTTTCTATTGGCAAAAGTAAGAATTTATCTTCTAATTTCGGTAAGCCAATTGCGTAAAATATCCAATCCGTGTTCTGTTAATATAGCCTCTGGATGATATTGAATTCCTGTAATTGGTAATGTTTGGTGCTTAAAACTCATACACTCGTTTTCTATAGATGTAGCGGTAGTTTGTAATGGTGTATGTTCTATATTTTCAAGTATCAAACTATGGTAACGGCATACGTTTAAAGGGTTTGGCAACGCGTTATAAATACCCAAATTATTATGTTCAATAGCAGATACTTTGCCGTGTTTTGGCACTTTGGCTTTTTGTAGTTTTGCCCCAAAAAATTCACCCAATGCCTGATGCCCTAAACAAATACCTAAAATAGGATATTTTTGATAACAGGTTTCTATAATTGCCATTAAATTGCCTGCTTCTTTGGGTGTTTTTGGACCAGGCGATAATACTATTTTATTAAAATTTAGATGATGAATACTTTCTGCATTTACTTCATCATTTTTTATTACAATTACTCTTTCTCCTAATTGCTCAAAGTAATCTTTTAAGTTGTAAGTAAACGAATCGTAGTTATCAATCAATAAAAGCACAGTAATTAAAAATGATGAATTAAAAATGACTAATTAAGAATTATCTTTACTGGATTTTAAAATTGAGGTTAAAATTTTTATAATCTCGTCTATTTCACTAATTTTAATATTTATCTCATTGTCGTTTTTGCAATAAGTATCTCCTAAAATTCTAAGCCAAAATTTAGTTTCTCTGGCTTCTTTATATGAGATATAAATTTTTGAAATAAATTCTTTTTTACTAATTGCCCCTTGCGCCTCTTCAATATTTGCTCCAATTGAAGTGCCAGATTTTATTAATTGTTTGGTAATTATATATTCTTTTTTGGATTCTTGTATTTTACAGCAAAACAAAATTATTGCAACGGCAAAATTATAACTTTTTGTTTGAATAATATTTTCTTTTACCATATATTGAATTATTAATTATTCATTCTTAATTCTTAATTAATAAGCACGAGCATTGTTTTTTTCCATGTAATAAATAAAAGCTCTGTTGGCTATTTTTACACCGCCTTGCGTAGGAAAATTGCCTGTAAAATACCAATCGCCATTATGGTTTGGGCAAGCTTTGTGCAAATTTTCTACTGTTTGAAATATAATTTCCACTTCGGGTTTAAAGCCTTCAGGTGTTACTATTTCGGCTACTTTTTTGCTTATTTGTTCTTGGGTAAATAAATTGTATAATGTATTTACTTGGTTTACCATTTCCTCTACAGGTTTGTGCATTTCTGCTTGGCAAAGCTTGTAGGTTTCTTCAAGTTTATGGTTTAAATTATGCTCTTCTAAAAGCGCTATTAAGGCTTTAAAAGAAACAAAATCTTTCAAACGGCTCATATCTATGCCATAGCAATCTGGGTAAAGTATTTGCGGTGCGCTCGATACTACAATAATTTTCTTTGGTTCTAATCTACCCAATATTTTTAAGATACTTGTTTTTAAAGTAGTACCCCGCACAATACTATCATCAATAATTACAAGCGTATCTTTTCCAGGTTTTATAATGCCGTAAGTAACATCGTAGGCATGCCCCACAAGGTCTTCTCTATCGTTATCATTAGTAATAAAAGTGCGCATTTTAGCATCTTTTACCAATATTTTTTCACGTCTTATTCTATAGGTTAGTATCTCTTTAATTCTTTCTGCAGTTAGGTTATCTTTTTCTGCCATTAGCTGTTCAGCTCTTCTGTTTTTTAGCCAACTGTTTACGCCATCTATCATGCCATAAAAACTGGTGGCTGCAGTGTTAGGAATATAAGAAAAAACTGCATTTTCAATATCGTTATTCAAACTTTTAATTACCGTAGGTGCAAGTAGTTTGCCTAATTTCTTTCTTTCTTTGTATATATCCGCATCATTGCCTCTGCTAAAATATATACGCTCAAAGGAACATGATTTTTTTTCTTTTTGTTCAAGTATTCTTGTTTCCTTGTATGTGCCATCTTTTTTAATAATCATAGCACAACCAGGCGTTAGTTCATTAATATTTTGGTAAGGAATATTAAATGTTGTAGCTATGGCTGGTCGCTCACTGGCTACTATCAACATCTCTTCATTCGCATACCAAAAAGATGGCCGAATACCATTAGGGTCTCTCATTATATAGGCATCGCCATGACCTATCATACCTACCATATTATAGCCTCCATCTGTACGTTTAAAGGCGTTTTTTAATATATTTTCAATGTTTAAATTTTCTTTTATCTTTTCGGTAATATCAAAATTACTTAAACCTAGTTCTTTGTATATTTTAAATAAGCGTTCATTTTCTTCATCTAAAAAATGACCAATTTTTTCCAACATGGTTACATTGTCGCTTATTTCTTTTGGTTGTTGCCCAAGTTCTATTAATTGGGTAAAAAGCTCATCTACATTGGTAAGATTATAGTTACCTGCCATTACCAAATTTCTACACATCCAATTATTTTGACGAAGAAAGGGGTGTATATTTTCTAAACTGTTGCCTCCGTGCGTGCCGTAGCGCAGGTGTCCAAGCATAAGCTCTCCTGCATACGCAAAATGTTCTTTTAAATACAGCGCATTGTTAAGATTTGCTTTATCTAATGTTTTTAAAGTTTTATTTACATCTTCAAAAATATCTGCAACAGCATTTTTAGAGTTTGAGCGTTTGCGGGCAATGTAGCGTTGTCCAAATTGAGGGTCGAGTTTAATAATGCCAATACCTGCGCCATCTTGCCCTCTGTTTATTTGCTTTGCCATTAGCAATTGCAATTTTTTTAAACCATAAAGTGGGGTGCCGTACTTTTCTGTAAAATATTCTAATGGCTTTAGAAGTCTTATAAAAGCTACTCCGCATTCGTGTTTTATTGAATCACTCATGTATTTTTTAAGTGTTGCAAAGTTAAGCTATTTACAACTAAAAAAAGGGTTAAATATTTTACTATTTAGCCCTTTTAAATATTGATTTATTTTAGTTTAAAATTTTGCAGTTAAGCCTATTTGGGCTACTGATTTTGCAAATCCTACTTAGGTATATAATCCAATATTATCTGTAAATAAAAATCTACAACCTAAAGTAGTTTCAAAGCCAAAAGGAAAAATACCAAATTCTGTATCACTTTGGGGTGCATTTGGATCTGAATTTGTTTATTTATAGGTTACACTCCTATAGCCTAATCCAAAGCCAAAGTAAGGGTCTATTCTATCATTGTCTGCAAAATGAAAATTTAAACGAGCCAAACCACTCCATGTAGAATACTTTAATGATTCGGTAAAATTTACAGTATTGCTATTTACATCTGTATATTGGTCTCTCGAACTTATTGTTGCATCAAAATAGGCAAAATTAAAACCAATACCTATTTTTTCTGTTAGTCCATATTCATATTTTGCATAAATGGGCCCAGTAGATTTAAAGCTTGCATCAGTTTCTGAAACTGCACTCTTTATTAAAGCTTGGGTAAAACTTCCAAATCCATAACTAACGCTGACATTAGATTTACCCATTTCAAAGGCTTGTGCATTTACCATTAACAATGATAAGCAAAATGCAGAGGTTAAAATTAATTTTTTCATCTATTGTATTATTTAATTATTGCAATGTTATTATAAACCCAAATTCAGCAATAGAATTGCTGAATCGAATAACAAATTGTAAATCATGTTTTTACAAAACATAATTGCAATTTTTAAATCGGGGTTAATCCCAACTAAATCAAATAGTTCAATTTTTCAAATCTCCTATTGATTAATTTGGGATAAATAATTCAACTCGCCAAAATAATTTTTATTAAATAATGCATAAAAAAAAGCCCTTTAAGTATTTAAACCTAAAGAGCCATATATGAGGCAAGCTACATAATTAGATGTTTAAATCCAATCCATAGCCATAGCAAAACCACCTACTGTGGTTGGTAAAGCAAGCCAAAATACTTCTGGCCTAAATATCATTAATAAGGTAATAATTACCAACGAAACACCAAATAATGCCCAATATCCTGCTTTTGATTTTTTTTCAGTCATAAAGTTTTTTTTATTTCCGCAAACTTACAGAATTTTAATAAACCTACATAAAAAAATTTATGCTATTTTGCAGCCCTATTTTAAAACCAAAAATTTCTATATGAAAATAACTAAATTAATATTATTTATAGCTATTATAAGTAATACCATTTTTGCAACTGCCCAAAAAAACAACGATAAACCAGCAGATGCGCCAAAACCTGCCGCCCCTGCACCTACCACTATTGCAGATAAAGTAAAAAAATGCAAGAAAATTGATGGACTTTTTACGCTTTATAGAGACACAACCAATGGCAGTTTGTTAATGTTGATTAAAAAAAATCAATTAAATAAATCGTATATTTATTTTAGTTACATTGAAAATGGTAACACCACAACAGGACATAACCGAGGCACATTTAGAGAAAACAAAGTATTTAAAATAAATAAATATTACAACCAATTAGAATTTACAAACATCAATACCAATTTTTATTTTGATAGTACCAATGCCATTAGTAAAGCTGCCGATGCCAATATTAGCAATGCCCTTATGGCTTCAGAAAAAATAGTAGCTACCGATGAAGCTAAAGGAGAATACTTAATTGAAGCAGATAATATTTTATTGAATGAAACTTTTTACCAATTAAAAACCCCAAGTAGCGGTATGTTTGGCGGTATGCAATTTAATTTAGGAATGTTGAGCAAAAATAAAACACGCTACCATCAAATAAAAAACTATCCTGAAAATACAGACATAGTTGTAAAATATGTGTATGACGACCCAAGTTCTCGTGGAACAGGTAGTGCAGCAATAACAGATGGCAGATATATGGAAATATTACTACAACATAGTTTTATTGCCCTGCCTGAAAACAGCTTTAAACCCCGCTTAGACGACCCTCGTGTTGGCTATTTTATGACCCAAGTAAACGATATGACCACTAAAAATGCCATTAACTATAAAGATTTAATTCACCGTTGGCATTTGGAAAAAAAAGATAAAAATGCAGCCCTTTCAGAACCTGTAAAACCTATAACTTGGTGGATAGAAAAAACCACACCTATGGAGCTTCGCCCAACAATTAAAGCAGCTATTCTACAATGGAATATGGCTTTTGAAAAAGCTGGATTTAAAAATGCAGTTCAAATATTTGAACAGCCAGATTCTGCCACTTGGGAGGCAGGCGATATTCGTTATAATGTATTGCGTTGGACAAGTAGTGCCGAACCGCCTTTTGGAGGCTATGGTCCAAGTTTTGTAAATCCTATTACAGGCGAAATATTAGGGGCAGATATTATGTTAGAATGGGTATTTATTACCAACCGTTTAAAATCGCAAAAGGTATTTGACAAAGCAGGTTTAGAATGGCTTTTAGAAGAGCAACATACGGAAGATAACCATGCAAGTTGCACCGCAGGAGATTATCTTCATTCTCAAAATATGTTGGGTTTACAGCTTTTAGCCATGAACAATGCTTCGGCTATAGAAATAAACGATTTTTTAAAAGAAGCTTTGTATTATTTAATTTTACACGAAGTGGGGCATACATTGGGTTTAAACCATAACATGAAAGCCTCTCAACTGCATAATATGATAGATTTATACGATGTAAATAAAACCAAAGCCATAGGTTTAACAGGTAGTGTAATGGATTATCCTGCTATCAATTTTAGCAATAAAAAAGGCATTAAAACCCAATATTATACCGATAAGCCTGGTCCTTACGATATGTGGGCAATTGAATTTGGCTACTATGAAGAACCTACAGAAAAAAATGATAGCGTTAGAAGACAAAATATTTTACAACGTAGCACAGAGGCCCAACTAACCTTTGGTAATGATGCCGATGATATGCGCAGCCCTGGTAAAGCTATCGACCCAAGGGTAATGATAGGCGATATGAGTGGCGATGCCATTACATTTGCCAAAGACAGAATAGCTTTAATAAAAACATTGCAAGCCAATTTATTGGCTGAATATGGCAAAGAAAATAAAAGCTACCATGAGTTGCGCAGCAATTATTTAGTACTTACAGGCGAATGGGGTGTTCAAGCAGGTGTAATTTCTCGTTATATTGGCGGTGTATATGTAGATAGAAGTTTTGCCAACCAAAATAGTGCAGTAAAACCTTTAGCAGCAGTACCTTACGAAACTCAAAAAGCTGCTATGAAAGCCCTTACGGAATTGGTATTTGCCCCAAATGCTTTAGAAGTACCTACTGAACTTGCCAACTATATGCAACAACAACGCAGAGGCTTTAATTTATTTGGAGGAGGAGAAGACCCAAAACTACACGAAAGAACACTCACTATTCAACGCTCAGTATTAGCTCATCTTTTACACCCAAATACCCTTGAAAGAATCACAGATAGCAAAGCATTGGGCAATAAATATGAATTGAGCGAAATGATGAAAGACCTTACAGCAGCCATATTTAATGCCGATGCTACAACAGCTGTAAATACTTATCGTCAAAATTTACAAATAGAATACACCAATTATTTAAGCGTAATTATTTCAAATCCTTTTTATGATAATATAAGCAAAGCCAAAGCTACTGCACAAATACAAGGTATTCAAAAACAAATGCAAGCAGCCATACTTACAGCAACAGGCGATACCAAAGAACACAGAAATTATATTATTTTATTGTGTAAAAAAGCATTGGAAACCAAATAAAATATGAGTGCCACGCTGCTTCTTTCCTTTGTATTAGGCTATTTTGCCATATTGCTTATAGTGGCTTATTTTACCTCTAAAAAAAGCAACAACGATTCTTTTTACATAGGCAATAGAAACAGCAATTGGCTATTGGTGGCTTTTGGCATGATAGGCACTTCGCTTAGTGGTGTTACTTTTGTAAGTGTGCCAGGCACAGTGGGTAGTGGGGCATTTGAATATTTTCAAATTGTAATAGGTTATTTTTTAGGTTATTTGGTAGTAGCTTATGTTTTATTGCCATTGTATTACAAGCTCAATTTATCCAGTATTTATACTTATTTACATCAACGCATTGGGCAAAAAGCTTATAGAACAGGCTCAATGTTTTTTATTGTTTCTCGCACCTTGGGCGCTACTGCACGCTTATATTTGGTGGTAAATATTTTGCAATCCTTTATTTTAAACAATATGGGTATTCCTTTTTGGCTTACAACTTTGGTAATTCTGTTATTGATACTTTTATACACAGTAGAAGGTGGAGTTAAAACCATAGTATATACTGATACCTTGCAAACTACGTTTATGCTGCTTGGCTTAGTAGTGTGTATTTTAGCAATGCTTAGCAAGTTAAATATAAATTTTAGCGAATCTTACAGCCAAATGCAAGAAGCAGGTTATACCCGAATATTCAATATGGATTTTAAAGCCAAAGGTTATTTTTTAAAACAAATAATTGGCGGTGCTTTTATTACTATTGCCATGACAGGGCTCGACCAAGAAATGATGCAGAAAAACATTAGTGTATCTAACCTTAAAAATGCGCAAAAAAACATGATAACTTATAGCACATTGTTGGTCTTTATCAATTTTTTGTTCTTAATGTTAGGAGGTTGTTTGTATTTATTTGCTTCTCAAAATGGTATAACCCAAACTGGCGATGATTTATTTCCTGCTATAGCCCTTGGCGGCACTTTAAGTGTAGCCGTTTCAATACTTTTTATTATTGGGCTTATTTCAGCCCTATTTCCAAGTGCCGATGGCGCGCTAACAGCCCTAACATCCGCCTTTTGTATTGATATATTGAACTTAAAAACGAAAGCTAATTTGAGCGAAAATCAGCAAAAACAGAAACGAAGAATTGTGCATTTGGGATTTGCCGTATTATTTTTTGCTTGTGTAATGGTCTTTAAATGGATAGATGATAAAGCAATTATAGATATATTATTGAAAATAGCAGGTTATACCTATGGCCCTTTGTTGGGTTTATTTATTTATGGCATTTATACAAAAAGAAATATAGACGATAAACGTGTTCCTTATATTTGTATTTTATCGCCTATATTGGTATTTTTTATAGATATTTTAAGCAATGCTGATTGGTTTGTTAAAAAATTAAAATTAAATGGAAATTTTGTTCAGCAATTGCTTACATATTCTGATAAAATATTTAATGGCTATAAAATTGGAGTGGAACTATTAATTATCAATGGTTTTATTACTTTTATAATATTATACACTTTTTCAAGAAAAAGTAATTAAAATTAGTCATTTTATGCTAAAAAAAATTATTTACAAAAAAAAGTTTTCGTAAATTTAATGTAATTTATTTTTAGTAAATTAATATTTTTTGTATTTTTTAAAAATTTAATTATCAAATAGTTAAATATTAATTAATGTGCAAAAATTGCACATTAGTTTATTTATAAACATAAGACTAACATTAAAATATTTCAAAAATTTACAAATTATTTACTTTTTCAGTAATTATTTTATTTGGTGAAGCAACATATTTACTTATATTTGTGTCTATACAATATGAAAAAACAGTTATTAATATTAATTTGCTTAAGTTTTTTTACATTAAATTTCATTGAAGTAAAAGCTTGCGATAATATAATTGGTTCAGATATTATGTATCGTCATATTTCTGGCAAGAAATATGTAATAACTTATAAATTTTATAACCAATGTATTTGTGGATTAAATCCATCATATTCCAAATACACAATAACATGTGGTACTACCACAATAAACCATGATGCCAAAAGAGTAAGTTGGCGTGAAATTTCGCCAGTATGCGATGGAGCACCAACATTGTGCCCCGCAGGACCAAAATATAATGGTAGATATGGTTTAGCAGAATATACGCACGTAGATACTATCGATTTCAATGCATCGCCATACAATCAGTTTCAAAATAACGGATGTTGCGAAGTTTTAATTCGTATGAATCAACCTTGGGGTATAACATCTACAACCGTTGGTTATTCTACATACGGAGCCGAGGCAATGATAAATATATGCAATATTGAAAAAACTAAAGTTAAATATAACAATACGCCTGTTTTTGAGCATACACCTATTGCATTTTTGTGCTGCAATCAGCCTTTTGTATTCAATAATGGCTCTTTTGATGTTGATGGCGATTCGCTTGCTTATGAATTAGCCGAACCTTTGAATGGTACTTTTCAACCAAAAACATGGAATACTCCATTCAGTAAAAATTTTCCAGTAACACCATATTGCCCACCAAATCCTGGTACTGTTAATTGCAAAGCTTTACCAAATGCAAAACCCCCACGTGGTTTCTTTTTTGATAAACAAACAGGCGATATCGTATTTACACCAACAGATTGTAATGAAACAGGACCCATTGCAATTAAAATTAATGAATACAGAAGAGACACAATAACTTTTAAATGGGTAAATATTGGCTACATAAGGCGAGATGTTGTATTTCAAGTTATTCAATGTGCAGACAATAATCCTCCACAAGTTATTGGTCAAAATAAATATACTGTGTGCGAAGGCAATAAAATTTGTTTTACCATAGATAGTAAAGACGAACCATATTTACCAAACCAAACAGTAGGCGATACTGTAACACTAACTTGGAGTCAAACTATTCCAGGTGCTACATTTAGAATAATAGACCCCACAGCAAGAGAAAAACAAGCCGAATTCTGTTGGACTACCAAAAGAGGAGATTACCGCCCAACACCTTACACTTTTACTGTAAAAGCAAAAGATGATAACTGCCCTTTTTATGCACAGTCAATTAAAGGATTTAGTATTAAGGTGTTGCCTAAAGCTGTATCTTTTAGAAAATACAATATATTAAAATGTGGTAATTTGGAATTCGAAAGTTTTGCTCAAGATACAACTGCCCCCGATTTTACAAAAATTGGTTATTCCTACAAATGGACAATTAGAGATAGCACCAACTCTGGTAGAATATATAAAGTTTCATTTTCTGTTAAAGATAAATATAGATTTAGATATGGGGGAAAATATATCATAACCCATGAAATAAATTTTCCTCGGTATAATTGCCCTACTATCTATCAAGATACAATTATTATACCTCCAGTATTAGATGTAGAGTTAGCTTTTGGCAAAGATACCTTTGTATGTGCTGGCGATAGTTTGGTTATAAATCCAATGATAAAGCATGGAGTACCTGCCTATCAATATAAATGGGAGAGTCCATTAGGAACTTTTAAAGCAAAAGACACTTTACCTAAATTTACCTTGAAACCAACAGCTTCAACATCAGTAGTATTAACTATTACCGACAAGAATAAATGTGTAGATAGCGATACAATAAAAGTAAAATACCAACC